>CAZXID010000001.1:0-156602 GCA_964640325.1 uncultured Muribaculaceae bacterium
AAATGTTATTTATGAAAAAATCAAATGTGTCAACAATGTCTCGGGGTTATACAGTAAACCCTTTTGTTAATTTCGTTGAGTATTTGAGGATTTTCATATTTTCTCCTAAAAATAATTATTTAAGTTTAGTTTAACAGAATAATGTCAACTTGGCAATAAATATACAATTCAGGGCGGATTTGTTTTGCAAATCCGCCCTGAATTGTATATATTTAAAGCTCATGAGATCCCAAATAAAGTTCGGGATAAGGCATTCGTACGTTGCGCTTCGCTCGCCTATCTTGTTTAACTGCACGCTGACGTATTCTTAAAGAGCTAAAAGACATTAATTGATGGCATTCTAAATAGTCTACACAGTGTGTCTACGTGCGTAGCATCTCTTGGATTATTGGCAGTTCAAAGTCCTTAATTCCATTTCGGTTTTTGCTTTCGCAAAACCTGCACTTCATCGGACTTTTCACTGGTACGTGCTGGGTTCGCTATCGCTCACACGGCGCACTTGCCAAAATCCGCTACATCATGCCGCCCATGCCGCCCATGCCTGCCATAGCTGACATATCAGGCATTGCGGATTTTTCTTCTTGAATTTCAACAACGGCTGCTTCTGTTGTCAACAACATCGAAGCTACAGACGCCGCATTTTCAAGTGCCGAGCGTGTAACTTTTGCAGGGTCAACGATTCCGGATTTAATCATGTCGGTAAATTCATTTCTGAGCGCATCGTATCCGAAAGCGTCTTTTTCGGCTCTTACTTTGTCTATTATTACATCACTTTTTGCACCCGCATTGTTGGCAATTAATTTTAAAGGTACATCAAGGGCTGAAAGTAAAATTTTGAACCCTATTTTTTCGTCATCTGTCGCAAATTTAATGGTCGGTAATTTGCTTTCAAGCTCTTGTTGAACTCTCACTAAAGCTACACCGCCGCCCGGGACTATGCCTTCTTCGTTAGCCGCGCGTGTCGCGTTTAGGGCATCTTCTATTCTGAGTTTTCTTTCTTTTAATTCAACTTCAGATGCAGCACCCACTTCAATTACGGCAACTCCGCCGGTTAATTTAGCCATGCGTTCTTGAAGTTTTTCTTTGTCGTAGTCAGAGTCTGACGCATCAATTTGTTTTTTAATTAATTTAATACGTTCTTCAACCGCTTTTTTACTTTCGTCACCTACTACGATTGTTGTTTCGTCTTTTGTGACGGTAACTCTCTTTGCAAGTCCCATCATTTGAGTTGTAACGTTTTCAAGTTTAATTCCAAGCTCTTCTGTGAACAACTGACCGCCTGTTAAGATAGCAATATCTTCAAGCATGTCTTTTCTTCTGTCACCAAAGCCCGGAGCCTTAACCGCAACTGCTCTTAGAACTTTTCTCATTGTGTTTACAACAAGTGTTGCAAGGGCTTCGCCTTCAATGTCTTCTGCAATTAAAAGCAATGAGCGTCCGTCACGGGCAACCTGCTCCAACACGGGAACAAGGTCTGCGATAAGATTAATTTTCTTGTTAACGCAAAGAACGTAAGCATCTTCCAAAACGGATTCCATGCGCTCGGCATCGGTTACAAAGTAAGGTGAAATGTAGCCTTTGTCAAACTGCATACCTTCTACTACTTTTAAGTTTGTGCCGAAAGATTTTGATTCTTCAACTGTAATAACGCCGTCGTGTCCTACTTTATCCATAGCTTCTGCTATAAGTTCGCCTATTTCACTCGCGTTACCGGCAGAAATTGTTGCAACCTGTGCTGTTTCTTCTTTTGTGTTAACGGATTTTGACATTGATTTGATTTTTTCCACGGAAAGTTCAACCGCTTTGTCAATTCCGCGTTTCATGCACATTGGATTTGATCCTGCAGTAAGATTTTTTAAACCTTCTTTAACAATAGCTTGAGCTAAAACACTTGCTGTTGTTGTTCCGTCTCCTGCAACATCGTTTGTTTTTGAGGAAACTTCTTTTAAAAGTTGTGCGCCTGCATTTTCAAGCCCGTCTTTAAGTTCAATTTCTTTTGCAATGGTAACACCGTCATTAACTATTTGAGGTGCACCGAATTTTTTTTCTAATATTACATTGCGGCCTTTTGGTCCCAATGTTACTTTCACAGCGTCTGCTACCGCGTCAATTCCTTTTAAAAGACTTTTGCGTGCGTCTTCTTGAAATACGATTTTCTTTGCCATTTTTATTTCTCCTTTTAATTAAGTAAATGGTAAATAGGAAATAGTGGATAGAAAAATTTTTCGTTTCATCCTTTTTACTATTTACTTTTTGCTATTTACTACTCTAAAATTCCCAAAGCATCTTTCACTGAAAGAATTTTATACGTTTCGTTTTCTATTTTTACATCGGTTCCGGAATATTTTGCATATAAAACCACATCTCCGACTTTTACATCCATAGGTTCTCTTTGACCGTTTTCAAGCATTTTACCAGGTCCTACAGCAATAATTTCGCCTTTTTGCGGTTTTTCTTTGGCATTATCGGGAATAAAAATCCCTCCCGATGTCTGTTCGTTATCTTCAATAACTTTAATAACAATTCTGTCTAAAAGCGGTTTAATTGTCGCCATGGTATTACCTCCTTCTTGTACTACAACCTATCAATCTTATTTATACCCCAAAAATTTTTCATAAAATACATTTTTAATGAAAAATTAATAATTGAGGACACGGAATAATTCAAAAATATACAATTTTTAGAATTTTCCGTGTCCGACCTTAAGAAGGCAAAAGCCAAGCACAGCCTTGGTAAAAGGATGGCTTGGCTTTTGCCGGACTAGGGAGGTGCTAGAAAAATTTTTAATTTTTCCGCATCCTCATTGAAGTTAAATTATTAAAAAAAAATAAATTTAACTTGTTTATGCATCTTGTTAAATTATAATTGTTTACATAGGAGAAACTAAAATGAAACACAAACATAGAAAAGAAAATCCTTTTCATAAAGAAGAAACACCAGAAGTAGAGTCAGTTGAGGCTGAAGTTCAAGAGGAAAGCTTTAACACACTTCAGCAGGATTTTGACAACTTAAATAACCAGTATTTAAGATTGGCGGCAGATTTTGACAATTACAGAAAACGTCAGGCGCAGGAGCGCGAAACCTTGATACGATACGGCGCAGAAGAAGCCATGAAAAAATTAATCGAGGTTCTGGATAATTTTGACAGGGCAAAACAGTCTATAGACAATACCGATGATATAAATCAGGTTAAAGAAAGTTTTTATGTTTTGTATAATCAGATGTTTGACAATCTTTCAAAGCTCGGGCTTGAAGTTATAGAGGCTCAAGGTAAAGAATTTGACCCCAAAATTCACGAGGCTGTTATGCAAACACCGACAAGCGAGCATGAAGAAAACCATGTTATAATGGAGTTACAAAAAGGGTATAAATTGGGCGATAAAGTTTTAAGACCGTCGCTTGTAAATGTAGCAACAAAAGAATAAAGTAAATTACGTCATCCTGAATTTATTTCAGGATCTATTCAGCCAACATGCCGATGAGATGCTGAAATAAGTTCAGCATGACGTGGAAGAGGAATTTAAAATAAAATGGACTATTACGATATACTGGGAGTATCAAGAAACGCTGAAAAAGATGAAATAAAAGCAGCTTTCAGAAAAAAAGCAAGAGAATATCATCCTGATGTAAATAAAGCACCCGATGCCGAGCAAAAATTTAAGGAACTGGGCAAAGCTTACGAAACTTTAATGGATGATGATAAGCGTTCGCTTTACGACAGATACGGCGAAGACGGGCTTAAAAACGCAGGATTCGGCTCTGAAGGGCCTTTTGCAGGCGGATTTGGGGATTTAAACGACATATTTAACTCCTTTTTCGGCGGTTTCGGATTTTCACAAGGATATTCGGATCCCAATGCGCCTCAAAGAGGCGATGATTTAAGAGTTGACATTGAATTAACCTTTGAAGAAGCGGTTTTTGGAATTACAAAAGAAATTAAAATTGACCATCTTGAAATCTGCGGAGAATGTAAAGGAACAGGAGCAGAGCCCGGAAGCAAACCGATTACATGCCCGACATGCCACGGTTCGGGTAAAATTCAGCAGACAACCCAGACTATTTTAGGGCATTTTACACAAATTACGACATGTCCGGATTGTCACGGGACAGGACAAAAAATCAATTCACCTTGCAAAGCCTGTAAGGGATATGGTAGAATTGAAAAAGAAAAAACCGTCGAACTTAAAATTCCTGCAGGTGTTGATAACGGCTCAAAAATGAGGATTTCGCAAGAAGGTGATGCGGGCAAAAACGGCGGGCCGTCAGGGGATTTGTACGTTGTAATAAGAGTAAAATCTTCATATTATTTAAAAAGAGAAGGGATAAATGTCTTTTCGGAAATTGAAATTTCACCCTCACAGGCGGTTTTAGGCGATGAGATTGTCGTAAAAACGCTCGACGGTGAAAAACAAATTTCAATTCCCGCAGGTATTCAAAGCGCAAGTCCCATAAGAATTAAATCCGCAGGGGTTCCGCACTTGGGTAAATCTTCTCAAAGAGGAGAACACATAATAATTGTAAATGTGAAAACTCCCACAAATCTTTCCGAGGAAGAAAAACAGCTTTACAAAAAATTATACGAAATTAACACCAAAAAGAAACATCAAGAAGGACTTTTTGATAAAGTAAAAGGTTGGGGCGTTAATAGTAAATAGAGAATGGTGAAAAATGAAAAAAATAATTTTAATAATGATTTTAGTTCTTTTAACTTCTACAAGTGCGTTTGCGGCAAAAATTCCCGATGATGTTAAAGGGGTTATCAGAAAAGATTTTCCGCGAGCTGATTTCAGATTTGACGGGCTTGTAACCCTTCCCGACGGAACGCTTTATCTGCCTTTGTATCCGGCTTTGGTGAAAAAGCCCGATTCTTTAGTGCTCAAAGGCACATGTCCGGAGGGAAAAACCATTGCCGATAAACCGGAAGTTATAATTCTCAACAACGATTTTGCTTTTTTAAAAGTAATTACCGACAAAAAAAACAGAAGGACCGTTATAAATCTTTCCAATCCGCCGGTTGAAGTCAGGACAGGGCTTTTGCCTCAGGACTTGCTTGTCCCCAGCGGACTTATAATCCCCGATAACATTAAAGGAATTATCGGAAACCTGCAAATTGATACTGCAAAAGATGCAGGGCTAAAGGTTAAAACAGATATTGTGCTTCAACAGCGAACCACAAATGAGGTTTTTAAAAAAGGGCAGAAAAATATTTCGCTTATACCGCAGCTTAAAAATAAGGTTATGTATATAGCTACATGTTATTCTAAAAATGTTCAAATAGTCGAAGGCGAGGCAAATGCGCCTGCTTATGCACTTGAGCAAAAATCTATTCCTATCGATATTGAAATAACAAACGATGACAAAATGCTTTTGGTAACGACCTTCGGCAAAACTTTTGTTGATGTAATTTCGCTTGCAGATGAAAGAAGCATAAAACAAATTGACCTTACCACTCAGGCAGAAGAAATAGTAATAGATAGAGCTGCAAATAAGGCTTACGTCTCAAGCGGTGAGGATTCAAGCATTTATATAATCGATTTAAACACAATGACTTTAAAGCAAAAAATTAAGGTAAAAGGCATGTGCCAAAAACTTTATCTGACAGAAGACGGCAAAAAACTTTTCTATTTTAATAAGAAAAACAACGATGTTTGGGCAATTGAGCTTGATAATGATTTTGTGATTAAAAATATGGGAAATTTCCCCAATGTTTCAAAAATTACTTTTGCGCAAAACAAGGTTTATATTACAAGCAGGACAAAAAACCGCCTTGCGATAGTTGATTATGTTACACTTGCACTTTTAAAGGAGCTTGAAGTTCAAGAAAAACCTGTTGATATGCTGGTTTATAAAAACGAATTATTTGTTTTGTCTGCTCAAAAAAATGTGCTTCAGCTTTTGGATACAATAAACGATGAAATAACAGGAACAATTAACCTTAATACTCAAGGCTTTTCGACAAAAATTTACAGGATAAAAAATTCTTCCGTCGCACTTGTAATGGACACAAAAGTCGGGAAATATTCTGTTGTTGACCTTGATAAAAAATCGCTTATAAAAACAAATCTTTTGAACATCCCCGTAAGCACGGTAATAGTTGCTGAAAAAGTCAGGAAAATCAGCAAGTGAGCGGTGAACAGAATATATTAGGATTTTCAGCTAAGCAGCAAAAAGTTTTAGAAGATTTAGAAAAAACTTCCAAAGATTTTTGGAATATTTCAAGACAAAGTGCAAATTTTTTAAATATGCTCATTAAAATTTCGGGTGCAAAAAATGTGCTTGAAATCGGCACTTCAAACGGATACTCGGGAATTTGGCTTGCAAGCGCTTTGAAAAAAACAGGCGGGCGACTCACCACAATAGAATTTTACGAAAAAAGAATTGAGCTTGCGCTCGATAATTTTAAAAAATGCAAACTTGATGACATTATAACAATAAAACAAGGCTCAGCCACAGTGATTTTAGAAAAATTGGATGAAGAATTTGATTTTGTATTTTTGGATGCCGACAAATCAGAATACATAAAATATTTTGAAATAATTAATCCAAAACTCAAAAAAGGCGGCACTATTGCAGCAGACAACATCACCTCGCATTCAAAAAAGGTTGCGCCTTTTGTGGAAAAGATTAAAACAGATAAAAATTATCAGGTTGAAATTCTCGATTTGCCCGCAGGGCTTTTAGTTGCCCATAAGCTTTGAGCACAAAATATTTCCATGGTAGAATATTGATATGTTCACAGGGATTATTGAAGAAACAGGCACAATAAAAGAATTTAAAAAGGACTCGAACGATGCCCTGATTAAAGTCGAGTGCAAAAAAGTGCTTGAAAATACCAAAATCGGAGACAGCATCGCCATAAACGGAGTTTGCCAGACGGTTACGGCATTGGGCAAAAATTATTTTTGCGCTCAAATTTCTTCTCAAACCCTTTTGCTGACGACTTTTTCAAATGCTAAAGCAGGGGATAAAGTCAATCTTGAAAGGGCACTTGCGCTAAAAGACAGGATTGGCGGACATTTTGTAAGCGGACATGTTGACGGGGTGGCAAAGGTTTTGAATATTCAGAAACAAAAAGATTTTTGCAATATCAAACTTGAAATCCCCAAAAATTTTACAAAATATGTTGTAAATCAAGGCTCAATAACTTTTAACGGAATAAGTCTTACTGTTGCCCAAATTACCGCAAATGAGGTTGAAGTTGCCATAATCCCCCACACTTTTGAGAATACAAACCTTAAAAATCTTAAAATGGGCGATTTTGTAAATCTTGAATGTGATATTTTGGCAAAATATGTTGAAAAAAATTTATCAACGGAAAATAATAAATCAAAGCTGAACGAGAATTTCTTAAAAGAGAACGGATTTTTTTAAAATGAATGAAAACGAAATAGCAAAAAACTTTTTTGACAATATTGAAGAAGCGATAGAAGATTTTAAGGCAGGCAAAATGCTTATAGTAGCCGATGACGAGAATCGCGAAAACGAAGGCGATTTAATCTGTTCGGCACAAAAAGTTACCCCCGAAATTATAAACTTTATGGCAACGGAGTGCAAAGGGCTTATTTGCCTTGCCATAAACGATGAAACTGCAAAAAGACTTGAGCTTTCCCAAATGGTTGAAAAAAATACTGAAAGCGCAAATACCGCATTTACCCAAAGTATTGACGGTGCTGCAAAATTCGGTGTTACAACAGGAATTTCGGCTTTCGACAGAGCAAAAACAATTCAGGTTGCAATAGACAAAAATTCAAGACCAAACGATCTCAGACGTCCGGGGCACGTTTTCCCTTGTGTGGCTAAAAAGGGCGGAGTACTTGAGCGCACAGGGCACACTGAGGCAAGCGTCGATTTGGCAAAAATCTCGGGGCACGCTCCTGCAGGTGTTATGTGCGAAATCCTTAATCCCGACGGTACAATGGCTCGCAGGGATGAACTCAGAAGATTTGCCGATAAAAACAACATTAAATTTATAACCGTAGAGCAGCTTATTTCTTACCGTATAAAAAAAGAGCGCTTTGTAACCCGCGAGGCTCAAGCAACTTTACCGACACAATTCGGAGATTTTAAGGTTTTGGGATATTTGAACAATCTTACAGGCGAAGAACATGTCGCACTTGTCAAAGACGACGGTTCGGATAAAATCCCTTTGATAAGAGTTCATAGCGAATGTCTAACCGGCGATGTTTTCCATAGCCTTAAATGCGACTGCAACTCCCAGCTTCATCGCGCGATGAAAATGGTTGATGACTGGGGCAGAGGGGCTATAATTTATATCAGAAACCACGAAGGCAGGGGCATAGGGCTTATTAATAAAATTAAGGCTTATTCGCTTCAGGAAAAAGGTCAGGATACAATTGAAGCCAACATTTCGCTTGGTTTTGAGCCTGATTTGAGAGATTACGGCGTAGGCGCGCAAATAATTTTGGATTTGGGCTACAACAATTTTAATTTGATAACAAATAACCCTAAAAAGATTGTAGGGCTTAAAGGTTATGACCTTAAAATTCATGAAATAGTTAATTTGGAGCCTGATTTGAACTATTATAACCAAAAATATATGGAAACTAAAAAAGAAAAAATGCACCATATGATGTAATTCTCAAAAGGATTTGAATAAAAATCCGAATAATAATTTAAAGGATGAAAAAATGACTTTAAACACGGTTTACGAAACACGAGCACTTACAAAAGATTTATATAAAATATTTGCAGGAGTCTATAGCGATTTTCGCGCAGTCGCGGTTGAAAATTACAAGTTTGAACTTGAACCTTTGAGTTATGAAGGTTTTGTCGAAGCTGTAGAAAAAGAGCTTATAAAGTGCATCGTACTTTTGGAAAATCAGATTCCTACAGCTTTTTTAGTCTATACGACAATGATTTCTGAAGCCGTTGAGTTGAATGTTATCCACTGCCTTGGCGAAGAAGATTTGATTGAAAAGCGCAAAGTTTTGGTGGAAAAATTTCTTGAAGAAACAAAAGAAGAACGTATAAAACAGGTGGTTTGTTATCCTATGTTGGGCTCTCAGGGTGATTTTGTGGAATATTTATCTAATTACGGGTTTAAGTTTGTCGGACTTGCGGTTTTAAGGTTTATGTTTCAAAATTCAAATTCCGAGGCTATATTAAACAATATGGAACTTTCCGAATTAGAAGAAGATTATGAGATTAAAACCTGGCTGAGCGGGTATTTTCATGATGCGGTAAAAATTGTTCAAGCAGCTTTTGAAAATACTGCAGATGCACTTTTTGACCCCAGATTTAAGTCAATTGACGGAACAGAAGATATTTTGGAAAAAATAGTAAATAGTATTTACGGTGAGTTTTTGCCTATGGCAACAAGTGTTTTGATGTACAAAAACAAACCTTGCGGTTTCTGCTTTGCAAACATTACAGGCGGCAAAATCGCCAATATACCGATTGTTGCAATTGAAAAAGAACACAGGGGCAAAGGTTTATCAAAACATTTGCTCAAAAAAACAATCAAAACTCTTTTGCATTGGAACAGTACAAAAGAAAGAGAGATTTCTGAAGTCAACACCTGTACCGAAACAAACAATTATCAGGCGCTCAAAATGTACAGACACGTAGGTTTTAAAGAAGATTACAGTTACCCGCAATCATACCTGCCAATTGGATAAAAATGTTAAAAAAAGGATTTACTTTATCAGAGGTTTTAATAACGATAGCAATCATAGGTGTGGTTGCGGCACTTACTATCCCCAATATTATAAAAAACACTCAGCGTAAAGATTTAGAAACTGCTTTTAAAAAAGTTATACTGTTGTTTCTCAGGCGGTTGCACAGATGAAGGCTCAGGATGGTGCCGTCTGGGCCTATTATAATTACAAAGATAACAACGGGAAAACAGGCTGGAGCACTAAACTTTTTTATACTGATTCAAAAAAAATTTTTATTGTAACAAATCAATGCTGCTCTGATAGCAGTTGTCCGGTTACATGTGAACCCGCTAATGCAACATATTATAAAAACTTCCCAAACCAGGCTAATTTTGGCAGTGCTGGTTTATTTATAAATAAAT
Source organism: uncultured Muribaculaceae bacterium (assembly GCA_964640325.1). Lineage (GTDB taxonomy): Bacteria > Cyanobacteriota > Vampirovibrionia > Gastranaerophilales > Gastranaerophilaceae > DAOQAU01. The sequence goes on from CAZXID010000001.1 coordinate 10,040, forward strand.
TTTATACCTCTGACGGAATGCTTATTTCTCCCACTCCTTACTCAAATGCAGACGGAAGAATTGCTGTTTGGGTAGACACAAACGGTTATAAAAAGGGACCTAATAGGGCTGGATACGATTTATTTTTATTTCAAGTCATGGACGACGACAGAGTGTTACCCATGGGTGCTCCAAATACTGCATATACATCATGTAGTAGCACTACTAACTTAACGAGCATGGGTAATGGTAATGCTTGTGCAAATAGAGCGGTCTACGAAAAAGATTATTTCAAGAATTTACCTTAAAAAATTTACGATTTTGTCGACAATTCAAGTTAAGTAGGCCGGGAATACTTGCCTGATAACATGGCGAAGTTTTTTGGATTGCTTCGCTCACTTCGTTCGCTCGCAACGACAAAAAAGTGCATAAAGGCACCCCGCTAATAAACTAATAAACTAAAATAAACTTACTAAGATTTTGCGGACATTTCAAGTTTTGAAAGAATGTTTTCGTCTGTGGGTTTGAAGTTGTTTAAATAATCAATCGCTTCTTGCGGGGTTTTTGCAACATAATATATTGTTTTTGAAGTTGTGTGTGCAAAATTTTGTTTAACTATATCGTCAAAAAATTTGAGCAGGTTGTCGTAAAATCCGTTTGTATTTAAAATTATTATAGCTTTTTGGTTGTAACCAAGCTGTTTTTGAACAATCATTTCTGTTAATTCTTCCAAGGTGCCAAAGCCCCCTGGTATTGCAATTACGGCATCTGAAATTTTATCCAGTTTATCTTTTCTTGTTCGCATACATTCGGTTACAAAAAGCTCGTCGCAATCGGTGTTTCCGACTCCTATATTATAAAGCTTTTCGGGTAAAACTCCTTTTACTTGACCGCCAAATTCTTTTACTGCATTTGCATTTACTCCCATTGTGCCTAAAGTTCCGCCTCCGTAAACAAGATTAAATCCTGCTTGCGCCATTAAAATCCCCAGCTCTCTGGCTGTTTCGTAATATATTTTGTCTAAATTATTGCTTGCCGAAGAAAATACACAGACGTTTTTAATTGTTTTTTGGCTTTTGGTTTGATTACTCAAATTCTCCTCCGATCAGATAGTAATAGGAACAATAAACGCCAAATCCGAAAGGTGAGCAATCATTTTTCAAAATCGTTCTTTCAATGTTTTTGCCCAAAGGCTCTATTTTATCTTTAAAAATATTCACTCCGAAAATATCTTTGCCCCAAGTGTTTGGAAGTTTTATTCCGTTTATATCAATAAGCATTAATGCACAAACATCGTTTTCTTTGCATTTATCTGACACCCACTTAAGCCCGAAGATTTTATCCTCGTCCCAAAAATAAAGGTTATCAAAATAATATTTGTCGCCTTGTGCAATTGCTTTTTTATCCATATACAAAGGTTGATATGTTTGATTGGAAACTCCTGATTTGAACCTCAGATAGGGTTTTATTATATTTAGCATAACAGCTGTTTTGTAATCATTATTTTGAGCATGCCGAAATTTTTGTTCTAAATCAAGTTCGTTTTGAGCTTTTATTGAAGAAAAAACATATTCCAGTCCGGAATAAGTATTAACCCATTTAGAGATAAATTGAGCTTGTTTGGTGTTATTTAAACTTAAAGGCAGAATAAAAAAAGTTACCCCTAAAATGAGCAAGAAAACGATAACTACTTCAATAATCGTAAATCCGTTTTTATTCATAAAACTCCGTTTTTATTTTGCCAAGTCCAAATGTTTTTTCTCTGCCACCAGTTTATCATAAACCCATTCAGGAACAAAATTTTTGCCCAAAATTATCTGGCCGTTCATGATATTAGGGGCGTGAAAATCAGAGCCGCCCGTTACAATAAGCCCCAGTTCCTCTGCCATAGAAGAAAAATATTCTACAATCGCAGGGGAGTGTTTTCTATGATAGGCCTCAATTCCTCTTAAGCCGTAGTGCATAAGCTCTTTTATAAGGCTTTCTGCTATTTCCAAATCATGAGGATGCGCAATGACAGGGATTCCGCCTGCATCATAAATAACTTCAACCGCTTCATGGGGTGTCACCGTTTTTCTTTGAACATATACCGGAGAATTGTCGTTAATATATTTTGCATAGGCTTCAATCACGCTTTTTGTTCCACCTGCTGATGTAATCGCTTTTGCAATATGCGGCCGCCCGATACTTCCTCCTTGCGCCACCTGACTTGTTATATCTTCAAAACTTATTCTTATGCTTTCTTTTTTGTTTAAAAGAGTAACTATTTCTTTTGTTTGCTTAACCCTTGCCTGTTGTTGGGTTTTTATCAAGTTTTTGAAATCCGCATTTTCAACATCCATAAAATACCCTAAAATATGAATTTCATAGTTATTGTAAAGGGTATTTATTTCGACTCCGCGAATAATTTCTAAAGATTTGCCCTGTAATGTTTTGAGATAATCCTGTGAAACTTGCCATGATAAAACGTTGTCGTGGTCAGTAAGCGCAATAACATCAAGCCCTGTTTCAATTGCAGCATCTACAATTTGTTCAGGCTTAAAAACCCCGTCCGAGTAATTTGTATGGATGTGCAAATCCGACTTCACTTTGAACCTCCGTCCGTATAATCTTTGTCAAATGAAATTCTTTTTATATTAATTGCTTTACCGCTTTTTTTGTCAATTAAAATTTCAACGGCATTTATTTGAACAACTTTTCCTTTTGGGATTTCATATCGTTCCGGCAGGCAGGTTGTCAGGCGTTTTAAAGAGGTCTCTATTTCCATTCCGATGACACTTTCTGAAATTCCGCAGAATCCCACATCTGTTATGTATGCCATATTGCCGATAATTTTTTCATCTGCAGTCTGGACATGAGTATGTGTTCCTAAAACTCCGCTTACACCTAAATCTTCGCAAAATCTTGCAAAACAAATTTTTTCGGCTGTTGCCTCAGCGTGAAAATCAATTAAAATAATCGGAGTGATTTTTTTCAGTTTTTTAACCTCTTTTTTAACAATTTCCCACGGTGAGTCAATCGGCGGCATAAAAACTCTTCCCAAGAGGTTAATCACAGCAATTTTTGTTTTTCCGATTTCAAAAATTTTAGAGCCGACCCCTTTTGTTTTTGGTGGGTAATTCAGAGGTCTTATGAGTTTATCGGCTTTTTTTATGTAGTCAAAAATGTCTTTTTTATCCCAGATGTGATTGCCCGAGGTCAGGCAATTTATACCGTAGCCGACCAATTCGTTGTAATTTTTTTCGATTAGCCCGAAACCGTGTGAAGCATTTTCGGCATTTGCAATACAAAAATCCGGAGCATCACCCTTTCCTTTAAGTTCTGCCAAATAGTCCCCGACAGCTTTCCTGCCGAGTTTTCCTACAATATCGCCGAAGAATAGTATTTTTAGTTGGTTTGACATTTTATCCTTGAAAAGTAAATAGTAAATGGTAAATAGTAAATAGAATTTTTTAAACCTCTATTTACTATTTCCTATTAACTATCCACTATTTAGCTATTTCCGTTGCTCTAAATTCTCTTACCACGGTCACTCTTATTTGACCGGGATAATCGAGTTCGTTTTCGATTCTTTGTGCAACATCTCTTGCAAGTTTTTGTGAAGCAAGATCGTCAAACTGTTCTGCCTGAACAATTACTCGAACCTCACGGCCTGCTTGAACGGCAAAAGACTGTTTTATACCCTCGTAGCTTTTTACGATTTCTTCTATTTTTTCAAGTCTTTTTATATAAATTTCTAAAGTATCACGTCTTGCACCCGGACGGCCTGCAGAGATTGCATCTGCGAGTTTAATCAAAACCGCCTCAATTGTATTTGCGGTTACATCATCGTGGTGGGCTTCAATGGCATGAATTATTTCTTCTTTTTCGCCGAATTTTCTGGCAAGGTCGACACCAAGCTGAATGTGAGTTCCTTCTTGAGTTTGGTCAACTGCTTTTCCTATGTCGTGAAGCAAGCCGGCTCTTTTTGCCACATAAACATTTGCACCGATTTCTGCCGCAAGCATTCCTGCGATGTGACCTACTTCAAGCGAGTGTTTAAGGACATTTTGGCCATAACTTGTTCTGTAATAAAGTCTTCCCAATGTTCTTACCAATTCTTTGTTGAGTCCCATAATGCCCATATCCAGAGCCGCATTGTCACCTTCTTCAAGTATTTTTTTATCTATTTCTTCTTTTGCTTTTTCAACCATTTCCTCAATTCTGACGGGGTGAATTCTTCCATCGGATATAAGTTTCTCAAGCGCAAGTTTTGCTATTTCTCTTCTTACCGGATCAAAGCTTGAAAGAACAACTGCTTCAGGAGTATCGTCAATAATCAAATCCACTCCTGTAAGTGTTTCAAGGGTTCTGATGTTTCTTCCTTCGCGGCCGATTATACGTCCTTTCATTTCATCATTTGGAAGTGCAACAACAGAAACTGTTGATTCAACGGTCGTATCTATCATACAGCGTTGCATTGTCGTGGTTAAAATTTCTTTTGACTTTTCAAGTGCATTTTCTCTTATTTTTGCTTCGTTTTCTTTGATTAACTGCATTTGTTCCTGAGCTAAATCATGTTTTAATTGTTCAAAGAGCATATTTTTTGCATCTTCTGTAGATAGTCCCGAAATTCTTTCCAGCTCGGAGGTTTGCTTTTGAACCAACTCTGCCAGATAATCTTCTTTTTCAAGAAGTTCATCTTTTTTTCTTTGCAGCTGAGATTCTTTTTCTGCCACTTCTTGAGTTTTTGTCTCAAGTGAATCTTCTTTTTGCGCCAGTTTGTTTTCTATCCTGGAAATCTCTTGGCGGCGTTCTCTGATTTCCTCGTTAAGTTTCTCTCTTTCTTCCTGAACCGCTTCTTTGGCTGCAATAATCGCTTCTTTTTTCAAAATTTCTTCTTTTTCGCTAAAATCCGCCTGAGTTTTTCCTGATTGACGGGAGAGCATTTTGAATTTATTTTGTTGAATAACGACAACAGCAGAAAAAGCAATAACAAGAATGATTGTTAAAGTTAATAATAAACTCATAGCAATTCAATACCTCGTTCATTTCTATTTTTTTTATACACGCAATGCCCGATTTCATTACCAAATCGAGCTTAAAGTTATATTTTTAACTGTAATTTATTGCATATATTTCCAAAAATTTATCCTACTACATCTGAAACAATGTTATCATATTTTTGGTCATTTGTACAGTGGTGTTACAAAATATTTAGTTACACAGCTGTTTAGCTCTTAAGTCTATTACACTTCTATTCACCATTTACCATTTACTATTTACTTTTTTAGCTTCGTGTTATAATTTATAAAAATTGTTTGAAAGGAGTTTTGCGATGGATGTAAAAGTTTTAAACGGTGAATTAAAAACACAAAAATGCGATTTGTTGGTTGTGGGGCTTTTTGAAAAAACAAAAACCTTAAGTGGGATTATCTCCACGGTTGATAAAGCTTTGGGCTCAATTATTACAAAATTTGTAATCCAAAAAGACAAATTTCCCGCCAAATCAAAAGAAACTTATCTTTTGCAAACTTACGACAAAATCCCCGCAAGAAAGATTTTAATTGTGGGCTTGGGTGATAAGAAAAAATTAACTGCCGACACAATAAGAGAAATAGGCGCAAAAATTGTTGCAAAAGCACAAAGTATTAAAGCCAAAAAAATCTGTGTTGATTTGGGAGAATTGAATATCGACTTACAAGAAAGCGGCTATGCCTTTGCACTGGGTGCAACAATCGGCGAATATTCTTTTGACAAATACAAGTCCGAAAAAAATAAAGACAAAATCGAAGAATTGATACTTGTTGAAAAAAATAAGGCAAAATTTGAAAAACTGCAAAAAGGAGCGGATAAAGGAATTAAAATCGCTAATGCAATGAACTTTGCCAGAAACCTTTCTAATGAGCCGGCGCAGGAGGTTACACCCTCAAAACTTGCCCAAGTCGCAACAAAAATTAAAGGCACAAAAGGTATAACAGTTAAAATTTACGAAAAAGAGCAAATAGAAAAAATGGGGATGGGGGCGTTTTTAGCGGTAGGCAAAGGAAGTTCCCAGCTACCGAAATTCATCCACATCAAATATACTCCTACAAAACCCAAGAAAAAAATTGCGCTTGTCGGAAAAGGAATTACTTTTGACAGCGGCGGATTAGACATCAAGCCCGCATCTTCAATGGTTACCATGAAAGACGATATGTCGGGTGCTGCTTGTGTTTTGTCGATTATGAACACGATAAAAGAGTTTAACCCGAAGGTAGAAGTTCATGCAATAGTAGCGGCTTGTGAAAACATGCCCGGATGCTCGGCTTACAAACCGGGAGATGTTCTGGTTGCCAAAAACAAAAAAACAATCGAAATAGATAACACCGATGCCGAAGGCAGGTTAACTCTTGCGGATGCGCTTTGTTTTGCCTCAGAGCTTGGCGTAGATGAAATTATTGACATTGCGACTTTAACGGGCGCTTGTATGGTGGCACTTGGGACTCAGGCGGCAGGAATTATGGGAAATAACCAAAAAATGATTGATGATTTGATAAAAATCGGGTCTCAATCAGGCGAAAGACTTTGGCAGTTGCCTATTTGGGATGAATATAAAGACGGTTTAAAAAGCGATGTAGCCGATATTAAAAACTCAGGCGCACGCTGGGGCGGCGCAAGCTCTGCAGGAGCTTTTCTTAAAGAATTTGTTAAAAAAGAAATCAAATGGGCACACCTTGACATTGCAGGGGTTGCCTTTCTTGAAAGCCCTCAAAAAGAGCTTTGCAAAGGCGCAACCGGTGCCGGTATAAGGACAATTTTAAATTATATTTTGTCGGCTTAATTTTTTTAAGTGCGGGGAAAAATCTTTGATTTTTTCCCGCACTTATTTATGATATTATTTTAAAATCGGTTTTATAGGAATTAAAATGAGAGAACTTGAGAATATTCCCCAAAATTCAAAAATTGCAATATACGGTGCGGGTGAAGCAGGGGTAAGCGTCAAAAAGCATATTGAAAAAAATCGTCCTGATCTTAATTTGGTCTGTTTTTTTGACAAAAACGCGAAGGAAGATTTTGAAGGGAAGAAAGTTTATCAAATTGAAGATATAACTCATAAAATCAATACATTCGATTTTGTGGTTATTGCATCGTATTTAAATTTTCCAATTATGGAAGCAATTTTAAAGAATATTGGGGTAAAAAATTATATTAAATCAGCGCATTTGCCTGTGCCTTTGATAAACAAAAATTCAAAAACCGAAGAAGTAAAAAAAATACTGAATACTCAGCAAAGCAAGGAAATCTTTGAACTTGTGGTCAATGCTTATACTTGTAAAAATTGTCTTGTGGCGTTGTCAAAATATTTAAAACTCAAAAATCTTGAAATTTATCCTAAAATGCACGAGCAGTATTTTGATTTTATCAACGCAGAAGTTGTTAAAACAGTAATAAGCGGCGGAGCCTATGATGGCGGCACAACGTTGCTGTTTTTAGACAGGTTTGTAAATGCACAAAAAATTTATGCTTTTGAGCCTATGTATGAAAAATTTAAGTGTGAACTTAATGAAAAGTTTATTGAAAAATCAAATAAGGTAGAAATAATTAAAAAGGGGCTGTTTGATAAATCGACAAACATAGGATTTGATGAATTCGGCACGGCCTCTAAAATAAATTCTTACGTTTCTATGAATGATATTAATACTATTCAAACTCTTTCCATAGATGATTTTGTTTCACAAAAAAATATTCAAAAAGTCGATTTCATTAAAATGGATTTGGAAGGTTGTGAGATGCTTGCGCTGAAGGGAGCCGCAAAAACTATAAGAGAACATCGTCCTCAACTTGCAATATGTATCTATCACAGTTACGATGATTTATTTGATATTCCGCTTTATTTGGGGGAAGTTTTGCAAGATTACAGGTTTGAAATCTATCATTATTCGCCAAATACTAATTGGGAAACAGTTTTATATGCAATTCCGACAGAGATAAGCGGTGAGCAGTGAGATGTAAAAGGGTAAATTTTAAAATAAAGAAAAAGGTGCTTGGGACGTGCCAGACAGTTCACAGTTCACCGTTCACAGTTCACTGATTTGTAATAATTTCTTTACAAAATGCGAAGTTTCTTGAACTTATATTAAATTTGGATAATAATTTGAGTATATGTTCTTTACTATTTTTTTTCTTTAAAATAGTATGATAATATATTGTGGTAAGTAGTAACAAAAAGAGGAATAATATAGTGGAAAATTTTGGACCAGATATCTTCGGAAAAAAAGAAGTTTTACAGCAAAAACCGGTAATTAATCCTGCAAGCATCAAGGTCGTTGGTGTCGGCGGCGGCGGCGGAAATGCCGTTAACCGTATGATAAAAGCAGGGCTTAGCGGAGTAGATTTTTGGCTGATGAACACTGACTTGCAAGTCTTGTCTTATTCTTCTTGCAAAAATAAACTTCAGTTAGGCGCTAAATTGACAAACGGACTCGGCGCAGGCGGAGAGCCTCAAATTGGTGAAAAAGCGGCTGAAGAAGCTCAGCAGGAAATAACAGAAGCACTTGAAGGTGCTGATATGGTTTTTGTTACAGCAGGCATGGGCGGCGGAACCGGAACAGGTGCTGCTCCTATCGTTGCTAAAATAGCAAAAGAACTTGGAATTTTAACAATAGGCGTTGTTACAAAGCCTTTCTCTTTTGAAGGAAAACGCAGATTAAACCAAGCTGATCAAGGTTTAGAAAAACTTAGAGAAAGCGTTGACGCACTAATTGTTATTCCTAACGATAAATTGCTTGATGTTGTTGACAGAAGAGTTTCTCTTCAAGAATCATTCATCGTGGTTGACGAAGTTCTTCTTCGCGGTGTTCAGGGTATTTCTGATATCATTACAATACCCGGGCTTATCAACGTTGACTTTGCCGATGTTAAAAGCGTTATGCAGGCTTCAGGCTCTGCTCTTATGGGTATCGGCCGCGGTCAGGGCGAAGGAAGAGCCGTGGATGCTGCAAGAACAGCTATTGACTCTCAACTTCTTGAAACATCAATTAACGGTGCAAGCGGTGTGATTGTTAATATTACAGGCGGACCTGATATGACACTTCATGAAGTAACAGATGCTACAAATATAATCAATGCAGCTGTTTTGGATGATGCGAAAGTTATTATCGGTGCGGTTGTTGATGACAAGATTCAAGGGGAAATTCAAATCACGGTTATTGCAACAGGCTTTGAACTGAGAAATCAATCTCCTATGAGTGAAAAAACAGATTCAAAAACTTTGAGTGCAGCTGATTTCTTCTCAGGCGCATTCACTCAAAAAAGACCAGCGGAGTTCACTCCCGGCTTGGGAAATATTGAAATCCCCGATTTCTTGAAGAAGTAGCAGATTTTCAACAGGGCATAGCCCTTGTGAAATTAAATAAATAAAAAAAGGGCTGATTTTCTTTGAAAATCAGCCCTTTTTAGTGTTTTTATTATTTTAAAATTAAATGTTCTTTTTCAATTTTGATTTTGTGGATTGAATTTTTTTCAAAATTGTATTTTTTAGGGTCGAGCAAAACATTTATATAATTTCTTGTCATTCCTTTAAAAAATCCTGTTTTTTTATCCAAATTCTTTTCAATTAAAACTTCTTGAATTGTGCCGATGTTTTTTTGCAAAAATTCTTCATGTTTTTGGGCTGAAATTTGTTTGATAATTGAAGCTCTTTTATTTTTGGTTTTCAAATCGATCTGATTTTCGAATTCTTCTGCTGCAGTTCCTTTTCGTACAGAATAAGGAAAGGTGTGAATTTGTGTTAGTTTTGATTTTTTAAGGTTTTCGACAGTGATTTCAAAATCTTCTTGGCTTTCACCTGCAAAGCCTGCAATAATGTCGCTTCCGATAAAAGGAGTGTCAAAAGTTTGATTTATTTTTTCAATTAATTCAAGGGTTTGATTAACCGTATAATGCCTGTTCATTGACTTTAGTGTTTTATCACACATGGATTGAATTGAAAGGTGAAAATGCGGGCAGAATTTTTGAGAATTTTTTAAAAATTTAAGCATTTCATCGTTAATTTCCAAAGGATTTAAAGAGCCTAAACGAAAACGTTTAATGTTGGTTTTTTCTTCAATGTTTTGAAGTAAATAAAGAAGATTTTTATTTTTATCAATTGCTCCTGTGGAGTTTGTGCAACAAACTCTTACGTCGCTATCGTTAAGTTCGCCCTGTCCGGCTTGCATACCGCAAGCCGATACCGGCTCACTTCGGCTGCCGCATTCCCATTGCCCTATATGAATTCCGGTCAGCATTATTTCTTTGAACTCTGCTTTTTCATAAATTTTTATCTGTTCAAGAATAAAATCCAAGTCTGCACTTCTGTTTTTGCCTCTGGCAAAGGGTATAATGCAGTAAGAGCAGCGATTGTCGCAGCCATCTTGAATTTTTAGACTTGCTCTTGTTTTTGTCGTGTCATTTAGTAAAATTTTATGAAAATCTTTTAGTTCAAAAATGTTTTTAACGGAAAAAGAATTTTTGGAGTTCAAAATTTCTGCCAGCTCCAACTTTTCATCATTTCCCACAACAAAATCGATAAAGGGATCTTGAAGAAGATTTTCTTTTTCAATCTGAGCAATACAGCCTGTCAAAACCGTTTTTATATTAGGATTTCCCCTTTTGACTTTTTGCAAGATATTGAAAGCTTCATTATCGCTTTTGTGTGTGACAGTGCATGAATTCAGTATAAAAAAAGCAGCTTTTTCTAAGGAGGTTTTTTCCCAGTTATTTTTAATCAAATTTTGTTCTATTAAGAACCCCTCCAGTTGGTTAGATTTACACCCCATTGATTTTAGGTTAAAAGTCTTCATGATTAAGACTTTAGCAGAAAAAAAATATATGTAAAGAATTATGACAACAAAAAAATCAACTAGCAAATTTATTTACTTTTGGGGTTTATAGTGTTATAATGATGTAGATTTTTTAATTTGGAGTGTGTCGATGCAAGTACAAAGCGTAAATAGCAATATTAACAGGGTAAAATTCGGTTCAGAAGATCAGCTTGAAAAGGCTGTGGCTCTTGTAAACATGGATGATGTCCAAATAAGGCAGATGTCCTTATTAAAAACTAAGCAAGAACAAGGAAAACAAAAAAATTATTTAAAATCACTTTGGTTCGCCTTTCCTTTGGCAGCTACCGTGTCAAGTTTCATCTTGAAAAATGAAGGATATGTAAAAACAGCCATAATGGATTCTAAGAAAAATATTCTTTCTGTTGCGGAAAAACCGTTAACCGGTAAATTTTCTTCTAAACTCTCTGCTGCAGGGAATACGGCTATGTTCTGGGGCGGCGTTTTGCTGGTTTCAGGCATTTATAATTCCGTTAAGAAAGCAATTGTTTCAAAATCAGAAAAAATGCAAAATTTTGAGAGAAATCATCCGTTTGCATCTTTAGTGGCAGATATAGGGCTTTTCCTCGGGACTTTGTCTTTAGCAAAAAAAGGTGCCGATAAAGTCGCAAATAAAATTATAGCTAAGTCTCCTGAATTTGTAAAAGGGCTCAATAAGAATATTGCTAATGCCAAAAATTGGCTTGATACAACAAAAATAAATACAAAAGTGTTGCCAAAATTTTCAGAATATTTTGCAAAGTTAAGTAAAAAGGCTCCTTTTGTGGCGGAGTTGGGAGTGGCAGCAGTTTCCGTGGCACCGATTATTGTATTGGTTAACAGTTTGCTCAAAGCTTCAAAGCAAAATCGTGATTTTAATAATAGTTTTTGGAATAACTACAGAACTTTTAAAGAAGAACAATTTCAAATAGCAAAACATACGACCAATGTTTTGAGTACAAGAAACGATATTCTAAAAAAAGATTCTCCTGTTGGTGATGAAGTAGAAGAATTTATAAAATAAAATTTGACAATCAGGTTTGTTTTTAATAGTATAAACAGGAAAGCGTAAGTTAATGTTTTCCTGTTTTAGTATAAATAGCATGGGCGTTTAGCTCAGTTGCCCGGCGAGGTTTACCTCGCGAAGTTAGATAAAGCTTCCTAAGAAGCGCTCTATCAACTGGGGGTAAATGATAGAAATATTTACAAGATAAAACGATTAATGATAATTGAATATAGTGCGGGCGTTTAGCTCAGTTGCCCAGCGAGGTTTACCTCGCGAAGTTAGATAAAGCTTCCTAAGAAGCGCTCTACCAACTGGGGGTAAATGATAGAAATATTTACAAGATAAAACGATTAATGATAATTGAATATAGTGCGGGCGTTTAGCTCAGTTGGTAGAGCGCTTCCCTTACAAGGAAGATGTCGGGAGTTCGAGCCTCTCAACGCCCAAATTAAAAATCACTCTTAGGAGTGACTTTTTTGTGCGAATGAGAGGCTCCGAGTACTCCGCTTCGCTTCGCTCAGCTTTGTATAGCGAACTGCAAGGCTCATTCTTAGCCTGCAACCTGCTATCTCAACGCCCACCACTATATAGAGAGGGTTTTAGCCCTCTTTTTTAATGTTTTATTTTTTTATCAGATATTTTTATGTTATTTCCCGAGGTTTATTTTATAATATTACTTATGAAAGAGTATTTAAATATAAAAATGTCAGAAGCATCTGAAAATTGTTTTGGGGAAGTTTATCAAGACATGATTCTTCAATTTTGTCAAAATGAATTAAAACCAAAAGAGCATTTTGAGAATGTTTTGCAGAATCCGAATTATAAATTATTTATTTTTGAAGCGGATAATGAAAAAATCGGTTATTTATTTTGTTATGTTAATGATTATTTATGGGCAGATTATTTTGCAATTTATAGAAATTATCAATCAAGAGGGTATGGCTCAAAAATTTTAAGTAAAGTTTTTGAAGAGTACAAAAATTTAAAAGGATGCTTTTTTGAAGTTGAACAGGTTAGGCAGGAAGATTTAAAAACAAAAAAGAGACAGGATTTTTATAAAAAAATAGGCTGTAAAAAATTAGATTTTGAATATTATTTTCCAAATGACTTTATCGACTTACCGATGGATTTGTTTTATTTTTGTTTGGCAGAAAAAAATATTCCTTCGAAATCAGAAATTTTTTCTTTTTTAAAAAAAATTTTTTATTTTTTGCACAAAGATGTTCAAAAAAAAGATAAAATATTAAAAATGATTGAAAAAGGGAGTAAAATATGAAATTTAAAACCGAATATCTTTGGTTTAACACCCAAAAACACAGACAATACATAAACATAACCGATGAGGTTCAAGAAATTGTTGATCAGAGCGGGGTGCAAGAAGGCATGGTGCTTGTGTCTGCAATGCATATAACCGCAGGTATTTACGTAAATGATGCCGAAAGCGGCTTGATTTCTGATATTGACAAGTGGCTTGAGGAAATTGCACCTTTCAACATAAATTACAATCATCATCGCACAGGCGAAACCAACGGTGATAGCCACCTTAAAAGTCTTTTAATAGGGCATGAAGTAATTGTTCCTATCACAAAGGGCCAACTTGATTTCGGGCCATGGCAGCAGATTTATTATGCCGAATTCGACGGTCAGAGGCGCAAAAGAGTTATCGTAAAAGTAATGGGCGAGTAAAGAGGCTGCGGAAAAGCTTTTGCAAATTTTAGACAAAATTTTTAAATTAAGGTATAATATTTTAGAGGGCTTATGAAAAAGATTTTAATACTGTTGGTTATAATTTCAATTACACTTCCGGTTTTTGCCGAAGGTGCAAAGAAAACACGTCTTGACAAGTGTTTTGAGATAAGCAAGCAGGCTGAAGCAAGAAAAGACAATGAGCTTTTTAAAGATTATGCTATGTGCGTTTATCGAACAAATAAAAATGGAATTGTTCCAAAAGACGAGATAAAAGTTTTAAACAATCAGTCTTTGGGGTTAATTATAAAATATTACACAACAAGATATTCTCAGACAAAAAATAAAAAAGATTTTGAAAAAGCCCAAAAATATGCATTTGCAGCACTGAAAAACAGAACAAACGACCCTGAAACTATTTACAACATAATTCTTTTGTTTTCACTTGCATTGGATGAAGAAAATATGCTTTTGACTTATGATTATTGGCAAAAAATAAATCCTGTGGATGCGGCAAAAATAAATCAGGAATTTGCACAAAATATTTCAAAAGTAAGAGAAACAAAATCTCTTTTGAAGCATAACAGAGATTATTATATGAAAAAGCGAATAGGCACAATTCTTTATAGTGTCGGCTATGACATGCCTTCTTATGCTATTGAGGCAGGAGATTACCATAAAAAAGACGTCCCGTCCTGTATTTATTCAATAGAAAATCTTCAATATAATATGGATTATCAATCAAGCTTTTGAAGAATATCATCTGCTATATCAAAGTTTGAATAAACATTTTGAACATCGTCGTGTTCTTCGATTCGCTCTAAAAGTTTTAAAATTTGGATTGCTGTTTTTTCATCCGTAATATCTACGCTATTTTGGGGCAATCTGGTCAATTCGGCATTTATATTCTTAAATCCCGATTTTTCAAGCCCTTCAACGACACTTTGAAAATTTTCGATAGAAGTTATGACTTTATAATTTTCATCCTCTTCAATTATATCATCCGCACCTAGTTCTGCTGCTGCATCAAATAATTTTTCAAAATCTTGTGACTTAGAAAATGAAACAATGCCAACCGGTTTAAATATCCAACCTACACAACCGTTTTCGCCAAGATTTCCGCTAAATTTTGTGAAATAACTTCTTATATCGCCTGCCGTTCTATTGCGGTTGTCAGTCAGGGCTTCAATAAAAACAGCAACTCCGCCTGCTGCGTACCCTTCATAGGTTAATTCTTCAAAACTTTCTCCGCTTCCAAGCCCTGCGCCTTTTTCTATTGCGCGTTTGATATTATCAGCCGGAAGCCCCGCTGATTTTGCCCTTTCAATTGCTGTTCTTAAGCGAAAATTTGCGGTAGAGTCTGCCCCGCCAAGTCTTGCCGATACCATTAATTCTCTTGAATATTTCTGAAAAACAACGGCTCTGGCAGAATCCACTTTTGCCTTTTTACGTTTTATTGTTGCCCACTTTGAATGTCCAGACATGAAAATTTACCTTAATTTGGATTTTCTTCTTCTTCTTCTTCTTCTTCTTTAATTTTGGCAACGACCATTTTTGCCATTTCTTTTGCGATAATGTTTTGAGTTTTTTCGGGGCAATTTTGAAGCATGCTCATGGCGGTTTTGACAGTTGAATCAATATCATACCAGCGAGAACTTCTTTCTTCTTCGACCCCTGCCTCCACTGCAGAGATAATATCTTCAACCGCCTCATATTCGGATTCTTCAATGTTGTGCTCAATAATTATTTTGATTAAATTTAAAGCAATTTTAATTTGTGCTTCGTCGCCTGAATTTTCCAACGTTTTCATAGCCGAAGACAAGACGGGATCCTTATCGTACCAGCGTCTGAAATTTGGGCTGTATTCTTCTTTCATCTTCATCTCCTTTTTATAAACACTAAATCTTTAATTAACCGTTTTTAAAAGTAACTCCTTTGATGCCTTTAGGATATTCCCAATCTATATTTTTGCTCGGGCATACAATTCTGCACGCACCGCATTCAAGACAATTTTCATGCCCGATTAAGAGTTTTTTATTTTCTTCATCCCATTCGTAAACATGCGCAGGGCAAATGTATGTGCAAACTTTCGAAGTACACAACAGACAAATTTTATTGTCTGCCTTAAGATGAGTTTCTTCGTCAGGTACATATTTTACCTTAAAAAGTTTATCATCTATTGTGGGTTTTGATTTTTCTTTATTTTCGTCCATTATTTTAAGACTCCTAACATAAGTTTTACGATATTCACAAAATCCTTAAACAGTTCGGATATACTTCTGTCTGTGAATATGCTTTTGATGAAACAACGGTATTTATCGCGCTTGGGAATACTGTCAACAGTCGTAAACATTTTAAAGAACGATGCTATTTTTTCAGGATAATATCCCAAGAATGATTCAGCTCTGTCGTGTATTATGTTCATAAGGCTTTTATAGCTTTTTAAATCTTTTAATATAAAAGAATTTTCAAGTTTTTTCTGATATAAAGAAAGCATATTTGCGTTGAAATCGATTTTTGTAAGCGCTTCAATTGCGGTTTCGCCTGCTAGTTTTCCGCTAATCATGGCAAGGTTTGTACCTTCCCAATGAAGGTTATTAACCAGCATTGCACTATCGCCTGCAATCATAACTCCGTCTGAAAAAAGTTTCGGTATCTTGTTGAATCCGCCCTCAGGAATTAAGTGAGCGGAATATTCAACTAATTCGCCGTCTTTTAATAGGGGTTCGATGCGCGGATGGCTTTTTAATTGGTCGAGAAGCTCATAGGGCTTAAGATTTCTTTTTGCAAGTTCGTCTAAACCTATCCCTAAACCTATAGAAACAGATTCTTTGTTTGTATAAACGTAGCCTAATCCCAACATTCCAAGCATCGGCTCGCCGAAAATTTCGTATATAGAGCCTTCGCCGTCTTCAAGATTAAACCTTTCTTCGATTTTTTCTTTGCTTAGTTTTATAACTTCTTTTACGCCAAGGGCGACGTCTTTGGGTTTAATTTCTTTTCTTAGTCCGATTTTTTTGGCAAGAAGCGAATTAACTCCATCTGCAAGAATTACGATATCTGAATAATATTCCTCAAGTTCTGTGATAACTCCGACGACTTTATTTTCTTTGATAAGAAGGTCTTTAACAACGGTTTCTGTGACCAAAACCACTCCTTCTTTTTGGGCTTCTTGAGCCATCCAGCGGTCAAATTTTGCTCGAATCACAGAGTAACTGTTTGCTTCACTTTTTTTATCAAAATATGAAATCCCCACAGCATCATCTTTGGTGAGCATTAAATATTTGTGCATTACGGTTTTTCGTTCAATAGGCGCGCTCTGTTCAAAGTCGGGAAAAATTTCTTTTGTCGGCTGAACATAAATCGCACCGCCAAACATGTTTTTGCTTCCGGAAAAATTTCCGCGCTCAATCAAGATAACTCTTTTTCCTGCTCGGGCGATTGTCACTGCCGCAGAAATCCCTGCCGGGCCTCCGCCTACGACTATTACATCTGTTTTATTCTTCATTTAAGGTTCTCCTCGAAGTGTAAAACTATTATATAATGAAAAAATTCGTTTGTAAATTGTTTAAATTTATTGTACAATCTGGATAAATTTAGGAATCGAGGATATGCAATGCTTATAATAATGACGCATGGGGCAACTGAAGAAAACATATCAAGCGTAAAAACTTTTATTGAGAAAAAAGGGTTTTCCGCCCACATTTCAGTCGGTGAAATTCATACCGTAATCGGTGCTGTCGGGGGTAAAATTATTGACCCCAGAGATATAGAATTATTAGACGGAGTGCACGAAGTTATCAGAATATCTTCGCGCTACAAACTTGCAAGCAGAGTTTTTCAGCAGGAAGACACTGTTGTTGAAGTAAACGGAGTTAAATTCGGAGGAGAAAACCTCGGAATAATTGCAGGACCCTGTACGGTGGAGAGCTATGAGCAAATGGATAAGACCGCTTATGCGCTTTCAAAAAGCGGGGTTAAAATATTAAGAGGCGGAGCTTTTAAGCCAAGAACCTCTCCCTATGATTTTCAAGGGCTGGGCGAAGAAGGTTTAAAAATAATAAGAGAAGTTGCTGATAAATACAAAATGGCTGTAACATCTGAAATTATGGAAATTTCTCAAATTCCTTTATTTGAAAAATATGTCGATATTTTTCAAATTGGGGCAAGAAACATGCAAAATTTCAATCTTTTAAGAGAATTGGGGCAGATTAAAAAGCCTGTAATCTTAAAAAGAGGATTATCCGCAACAATAGAAGAATGGTTAATGTCTGCAGAATATATTTTATCCGGCGGAAACAGACAAGTCATTCTTTGCGAGCGCGGAATAAGAACTTTTGAAATGGTTACAAGAAACACACTTGACCTGTCGGCAATCCCTGTTGTTAAAAAGATAAGCCACCTTCCTGTAATAATTGACCCCAGCCACGGGACAGGACTCAGAGATAAAGTTATTCCAATGTCAAGAGCGGCTGTTGCCGCAGGCTGCGACGGCTTGATTATAGAGGTTCACCATGACCCTGATAATGCCATCTGTGACGGCGCACAATCCCTGCACCCGCACGAATACGAAGAATTGTATCAATCAATCAAAAAAATCGCTGTCGTGATAGATAAGAAAATTTTGTAAATAAACGTATCAAAATTTATTTTTTGTTTTTATAATAAAAAGGGCAAAAATCCTTCGGATTTTTGCCCTTTTTGAAAATTTTTTCGATTATTTTACAAATTTTTGACCCGAAAAATTAAAAAATCAAACAAAATTCTTTTAAAATTTCAAAAAATATTAATATTACCTTAATTTACAAACCCTTGACCTTTATTAAAAAACGTATTCTAATTAAGGTTATGAGATTATAAGTTTCAATTTAACTCTTTTCATGGCATTAACTTATAATCTTATAAACTGATAAACTTATAATCAAATAAAGGAGATATTATGAGCGAATACACACACATACCTTTAAGTAACAAAACATTCAGCGATGAAGAAATTAAAAAACTGATAAAAGAAAATGATGTCAGATTTATTCAGCTGCAGTTTGTGGACATAAACGGTCAGGTAAAAAATATGGCTGTGCCATCGGCACACATTGAAAAAGTTCTTGCAAATGAGATTATGCTTGACGGCTCTTCAATAAAAGGGTTTAGAAGTATAGAAACATCGGATATGTTCTTTTATCCGGACAAAAATTCATTTCAGATTTTGCCATGGACGACAAATGAAAATGCAAAAAGCGCAAGACTTATATGCGATATTTATAATTCTGACGGAACACCCTTTGAAGGATGTCCGCGCTGTAATTTAAAAAGAGTTATGAAAGAAGCAGAAAAGCTTGGGTTTTCAATGAACTTGGGGCCTGAGGCAGAATTTTTCCTTTTTGAGAAAAAAGAAGGAAAAATTACCACCGAAACTCAGGATAAAGCAGGATACTATGATGTCGGCCCTGATGATTTGGGAGAAAATGTTCGTGCGGATATTGTTTCTGCGCTTCAAAAAATGAATTTTGACATTGAAGCCTCTCACCATGAAGTTGCAGACGGTCAGCATGAAATTGATTTTAAATACGCAGATATTTTAACAACTGCAGATAATGTCGCAACTTTTAGGATTGCGGTTAAAGCTATTGCCGCTCAACACGGGCTTCATGCGACCTTTATGCCAAAACCGATTTTCGGCATAAATGGCTCGGGCATGCACTGCAACATTTCTCTTTTCAAAGATGGCAAAAACGCTTTTCTTAACGAAAAGAAAGAATACCAGCTTTCAGATGTGGCACTTTATTCAATAGGCGGGCTTTTAAAACATGTAAAAAGCATCACCGCAATTACAAACCCGACTGTTAACAGCTACAAAAGGCTTGTACCCGGATATGAAGCACCTGTTTATCTGGCATGGTCTTTGGCAAACAGAAGCGCACTTTTAAGAGTTCCGGCAAAACGTGGAAACGCAACAAGAGTTGAGCTTCGCTCGCCGGATCCAAGCTGCAACCCTTATCTTGCTTTTGCCGCTATTTTAGAAGCTTGTCTTGACGGAATCAGAAACAAAATTGACCCGCCTGCACCTGTTGAAAGCAATATTTATCACCTGACTTCAAAAGAGCGCAAAAAACAAAGAATCGATTCGCTTCCCGGAAGCCTTGCAGAATCATTGGAGCAGCTTGATAAATCACTTGTTGCAAGGGCGGCATTGGGTGAACACATTTTCCATGAATTTATGAGCTCTAAGAAAAAAGAATGGGATTCTTTCAGAACTTATGTTTCAGGTTGGGAAATTAACAGATACTTAGAAAGATATTAAAAACTAAAAGACTTTTTAAATAAATAGTAAATGGTAAATAGATTTTAAATCCTATTCACTATTTACTATTTTCTATTTACTCATAGGCTTCCGTGTTCGTCTGTTCCGCCTGTTTTAATAAGGTTTAATTTATCTGCGATTTTTTCAACATTTTTAACAGTGTGAAATTTGACTATTTTTCTGTGACGTTCATAAGGATAATAAACTTCTATTCCGTCAAGCCCAAGGTTCATAAGATTTTTGACCAATTTTTTAAGGCTGAAAGTAAAGCAGCATGCCGGATGTGCAAGGACTGCTATTCCGCCTGCTTCGTGGATTGCATCAATAACTCTTTTGGGATGTTTGAAAGAAAAAATCCTTACCCAATCGGCTTCGGTGCCGCGTTTAGTTTTGGCGCACAGAGATTGAAGTTTTTTGTTATTCACATCAATTCCATAGCCCAGCATATGTAGAAAAACAGTTCCAAACCAGCAATCAAACTCAATCCCCGGGATTATCATTTCTTCATTCAAAATATCTGTTTGCAGATACGCATTGAGCGTGTTGTGGTCGGTTATTGAGATATGCTTAAGACTCTTAGCTTTTGCCTGTGCAACCAATTCTACAGCATTTACCCCCCCGTCGGAGAAGGTTGAATGTATGTGCAGATTAACGCCGTTTTTATAATCTTCTTTGGTAAAAGATTTAATTAATTCTTTGTAAGATTCAGTCATGATTTGTTTTTCTAAAGTATTGTATAATAAGACGATTTGTAATACACTTTAACATATAACAAAAAAAGGAACTAGACAATGGCTCGGATTAAAAACAGTGTTTTTGGAATTTTTGCACAAGCAACAAAGCTTTATTTTACAAATTTTACTAAATTTTTCAGGTATATGGCATTTCCGGTATTCGGACAGATTTTGGGGATAATTATAGCCTTACTTTCTTCTTACTATTACACATTGAATGTGCCCAATTTAATCGCACAGGGTGGAATTTTTAATAATTTTTCAATGATTTTTCTTGTTTTGCTTTTGATAACTCTGCCGGGGCTTTTTATATTTATGAAAGCTTTTTGGGATTATCTTGTTGCTTACGGGGCAATAAATTCTATGGTGGAAAATCTTGTTAAATCGGGAAAAGTCTATGACTTTGCAGCGCACAATGAAGTTGTAGCAAGGAGAACACCTGCTTTTGTCGGGCTTTGGCTTTTGTTTGCTCTGTTTACGCTTGTAGGAATGTTTCCTTTATTTTGGCTTGTGGCCGGGATTTTATTTGTTTATTTTGTCCTTGTGTTTCAAGTGTTTACCTTTGAGCCGGATAAATCGCCCATTGGCTGTTTCAAAAAAAGTTTTAATATTATAAAAGGAAATTTTTGGAAAACCTGCGGATTGATGTCGATTTTGTGGTTTTTTACATACTGGATTTTGCCCGAGGCAGTTAAATTTTTGTTTGATGCGGCAAAAATAATTGCCTTTTTAGCAATTCCTTTAGACGGTTGGGCAAGCCAGTTTCCTATTGATGAAATAAATAAAATTCTTATACAGTCCCCGACTGCCTATCAAATAACTTCTCTTTTGATTGCTCAGTTTGTGGTTTCTGTTTTTTTGGGATATGCCGTTATTTGTCTTACACTTCCTCTCAGAAGCGTATGTTGGGCTCTTTGGTATAAGGCTTTAAATAAGGGTGAGGCAAAATTGGATAAGAAAATTTTAGATAGGGCTGAGGCTAAAGATTAATGTTTTTGTGTAAAAACTGTAAATCTATTGATAAATTCGAATTGATGTTTTCACCCGATTACAAAGGCGAAAAAAAGTTTCTGCAAAAGTATAACAAAAAAAACGAAATAGAAATAACAGTTGACGGTTATACATTTATACCGGATTTGATGTTTATGAATGAACATGCCGTATGCAGATACTGCGGTCAGATTTATATGTGGGATTATAATGAAGTAAATAGTAAATGGTAAATGGTAAATAGAAGTAGGTCGGGCATACTTGCCCGACAGCAAAGAAAAAAAGAAGAATTGTAGGGTGGGTTCCCTAACCCACCAAAATAAAGGAAGAAAATATGAGAAAAAACAGAAAAAATGATGAATTAAGAAAAATTAAATTTACAAAAAATTATACCAAACACGCGCTTGGCTCTGTTTTGGTAGAATTTGGAGATACAAAAGTAATCACAACCGCTTCGGTCGAATTTGAAAAACCCAGATGGATGCCAAGAGACGCAAAAAGCGGCTGGGTAACCGCCGAATATTCACTTTTGCCCTCTTCAACAAGCACAAGATGTAAAAGAGAAAGAACAAGTGTTTCGGGCAGAACGCAAGAAATTCAACGACTTATCGGAAGGAGCCTGAGAGCTTGCGTTGATTTGGAAAAAATGCCCGACATTACAATAATCGTTGATGCAGATGTTATCCAAGCAGACGGCGGCACAAGAACCGCAAGCATTTGCGGTGGGTTCCTCGCCCTTCAAGAGGCGATTAAAAAATTGATTAAAGAAAAAAAACTTGAACAAAACCCTATAATTGAGCCTTTGGGCGCTATTTCAGCAGGGATTGTCGAAGGCAAAGTGATGCTTGATTTAAATTACGAAGAAGATTCATCCGCACAGGCAGATGCTAACCTTGTTATGACAAAAAGCGGCAAAATAGTTGAATTCCAAACCACCGCCGAAGGTCATCCTTTCAGCGAAAAACAATTGCTTGAAGTTTTAAAAATTGCCAAAAAAGGCATAAAAGAAATTTTTGAAAAATATTGATTTATTGGGATTTATTAGTTTTTTAGGGCTGATTTTGCTTTTTAAGGGTTCAAAATAATCTTTGCTTCAACATCTTTTCGTATACTTAAAGATTTTTTTAAGCTGTCAACAAGTTCTGCTGCTGTTTTTGCCGAATAAAACTTTCCTGTTGTAACAAGCGCTGCGCACTTTAATTGGTCTAAGTCTTCTTTATCGTCAATGTTAAAAGCTATTACGTCAATTTTTACATCGCTCCTTGTTTTTATTAATTCCATTGCCCACAGGCATGGGCTTTCGTCACAATTTTCACCGCCGTCTGTCAGCAAAATTATATGTTTTTGACCACTGAAGCCTAAAAAGTCCGAATACACCGCTTTATTCAACGAATAAGTAATCGGTGTCATGCCTTTGGGATGGGTTTTTGCAAGTTTCATCTCAATTTCGGCGGCACTTGCAGCAGTTATAGGAACAAGCAGAGAGCTTGCTTTACATGCATCATACTGAGTAAACCCTTGTCTGTTGCCATAGACTCTGAGTCCGACTTGTTTTTTTTTGTCTATAAAAGGCAAAATTTGCGACATGGTTTTTAGCATCAAGTCCACTTTTTTTTCTTTGCCTAAATATTCATCCATGCTTCCTGAAAAATCAAGTATGAAAAGTATTTTTTCATCTGTGTCGTAGAGTTTATTTTTGTCAAAGTCTCCGGGTTGATAGACGTTATAATTTTGTGCAAAGACAATTCCGGTAAGACATAAAAATGTTAAAGTTAAAATAAAATTTCTCATAATCTTTTTTTAAATCAAATAAAAATTTTTCCCAATCCCCGACAGGGTAAATAGTTGAAAATTAAAAACAATTAAAATACAATAGAATAATGAACAGCACCGAAATAATTAAAAATACTCAATTGCAATTACAAAAGCAGTTTGAAATAATCGATGAAATAAGAGATTTTAACCAAAAAAAAGTCCTTGATGCTTTTGTCGAAAATAAAGTAGCAGCCGAACATTTTATGACAGTATCAGGCTACGGACACGATGATATTGGCAGACAAACTTTGGACGAAGTTTTTGCCCATGTCCTTAGGGCTGAAAAAGCCGTTGTAAGAAACCATTTTGTATCAGGAACACACGCACTTGCCTGCTGTCTTTTCGGTAACCTTCGTCATGGTGAAAAGCTTATATCGGTTGCAGGCGCGCCCTACGATACAATGGAAGAAGTTATCGGCACACGCGGTGACAGGCGCGCATCTTTAATCGGGCATGGTATTTTATACGAAGAAATTCCCTTAAAAAATGGCATGGAAGTTGATTTTGAACTTCTTGAAAAAACTATTGATACAACATGCAAAATGGTATTAATACAGCGTTCCAGAGGGTATTCTCTGAGAAAATCTCTTGATATTTCAACAATAGAAAAGATTATACATATGGTTAAAAGCAAGAATCATGACTGTATCTGTTTTGTGGATAATTGTTACGGCGAATTTTGCGAAAAACAAGAACCGCTTGAGGTTGGAGCTGATTTAATCGCAGGCTCCTTGATAAAAAATCCCGGCGGCGGAATAGTCGAAGCAGGCGGATACATAGCGGGAAAACAAGAATTTGTCGAGCAGGCGGCAATGAGGTTGACAGCACCCGGTATCGGTTCAGAAGGCGGTGCGATGCTTAATCAATCCCGATTAATTTTTCAAGGATTTTTTATGGCACCTTCGATTGTCTCTGAAGCCTTAAAAGGTGCTATTCTAGCGGCAAAAGTTTTTGAAGAAATGGGATATATTTCAACTCCCAAATTTGACGAAAAAAGAACGGACATAATTCAAACCATAACATTTAACGCCCAAAAACCTTTGGAAGATTTCTGCAAAACAATTCAGGAGCTATCACCTGTTAATTCTTACGTTACTCCTATCCCTGATTACATTCCTGGCTATGAGGACAGTGTGATTATGGCAGGCGGAACTTTTATCGAGGGCTCTACAATAGAGTTATCGGCAGACGGGCCTGTCAGGGCACCGTATGCAGCATATATGCAAGGCGGGTTGAGTTATGCTCATGTCAAAATAGTCATTCAAGGGATTATTGATAAATTAAGTAGTTAAATTTTTAATCTTTAGATTATTTTTTTATACCCTGTTGTCGAATTTATTTTGTGATTTTATTCAATAGAATAAAATTAAGAATAGGGCTGGATTAATTTAAGAAAAATTAATCCAGCCCTATAGTACACAAATGAGGGGGTTACATGAGCATAATTACAGCACCGGTTTCGCAAATGGAAGAATTGAAAAATCTTTATATAGAGCTTACTGCAAAAAGTTGCAATCAGCGGTGTAAACATTGCTATATCGATTTTCCTATGACAAAAAAGGTGAAAGATTTTATTTCTATTGATAAAATAAAACAGGCATTGGTCGACACAAAAAATGAAGATTTGGAGTGCATTTATTTCACAGGCGCAGAGCCTATGACACATCCGGAGTTCAACTCTATTTTAAGGTTGTGTTTGAAACGTTGTGATGTTTGCATTTGTACAAATGCAAGCTTTATAAATGAAAAAAAGGCACGTTTTTTAAAGAAAGTCGAAGAAGAAAGTTCTAATGAAATATTTTTTAAATTAAGTTTAGATCATTTTGATGAAATCAAAAATGACAATATCCGAGGCAGAGGCACTTACAGACAAACGATTAATGCTATAAAAAGCCTTATAAAATACGATTTTAATCCGATTTTAAGTATAGTAAATTATTATAATGAAGACGAAAAAATTCTTTTACAGGAATTTAAGAAAATATGCGAAAAAATAGGATTTGAAACACTTTTTGGAAATTTCGAGATAAATAACTGCTATAATAAATATTCTCAACAATACGGAATTGTAGAAAATATTTCAGAAGAAATTATTTGTAAAAATAGTAGAATACTTACCAATAAGGGTATTTATGTGTGCCCTTTTTTGACAAATGATCATAGAGGACGGATGGGCAGCAGTTTTCTTGATTACAGTAAAAAAATGCCGTTGGAAACGAATTTTTGCTGTATATGTAATAAAAAATAAAATTATTTTTCGCTATAGAGTCTTAGTTGCATATTTATCATCAGAATTTTTTTGTTTTTAGGGTATGGTACAAGTTCAATTTTGTCAATATTTAACAGGTACGGATATTTATAGATGTCTTTTAAAAAAGTTGACAAATCGGAATAGTCCGCAACCATTTGCATGCTGACTTGACAGACATTATATTTTGCTGCTGCACCTTTAACAAATTCATCTTCAGGCGGATTATAGACATATTCTACAGAATAAAACTTTATTCCGTTGTATTTTGCCATTTCAATTATGTCATCAAACAGTACCGTAGAAGCTCCTTCGGCATCAAGTCCTGATACTTCCGGTTTGAATATTTTTTTGGCTTGGCCTGCAATTTTAACCTGACTTTCCATAGAGCCTGTTTTGAGTGTTTCAAGTTTTCTTTCGGTGTCGGCAAGCTCAGTACTTTTTGTGGAAATATCTTTTTCTACAGAAATCAATTCTACAACTATGGGCTGTGTTTTGAAGATTACATAAACAAAGGCCATAATCATAAAAACTATATATAAAACTGCATCTTTATATTTTTGCACTTTTTCTCCCTAAAACTTATCTATTTTTTGTAAATTATTCGGTAATTTATCTGACGGCGGTGACGAAGGAGTTGTTGTCGGCGGTGTCGGCGTCGACGTCGCCGCCGGGTTTTGAGTTTGATTGTTAGTATCACTTTTAGACCCGAATAGAGGCTTACTGAAATCAAATAGAGGTTTTTGTTGATTTGTTTGGCTTTGTTCGGTTCCTTGACTTTGGCTTGCCGCTGCGGCCTGAGGATTAAGCTCCGTTTCTGTCATGTTTGTTATTTCAAAATCGTAAAATTTTGGACCTGAAGAAGGCTCTGATATTAAATCATCAACGGAATCAGAAGCCAGTTCAAGTTTATAAAGTCTTACATTTGAATTATTTACCAGTTGTTTTATACTTTTATAAAAAGTGTAAATGCTTCCTACATCATTTGAGCGGCCTTTTATATCTACTCCTCCTGTGGAGTTTGTCATATAATAATTAATCCACAATTTGCTTGGGATACTCATTCCAACCGCTTCATAGTAAAAAAGTTTGGTTCTGTTGGAAACAGTTATTGAATTTATTGCGGCATTTAAATCAAACGCAGCACCGGATGATAGGTCAGAGTATTTTTTTATTTCAGCTGTATTTTGTTGTATTTTATTATTTATTTCTGTAAGCTTGCTTTTTTCCTGCTCTAAATATTTGCCAAGGCCAAATGCGATTAAAATTGTAGGAATAATTAGTGCCAAGCCTATTACTATAGATATTTTTTTTACAAAATCGCAAGTCAATTCTACATCTACGCCGCCTATATTAACAACAGGATAAGTCCCGCTCATTGCAGTTGCACCGTCTTCTCCTGATTCATCTGCTTGTCCTGTGAGATTAAATTTTAAAGGGAAGTCTGATGAAGTATAGATGGCGCTGCCTATAACCATAGGTGTTATTTGTAACGCGGTATTGGGTAGAATGTTTAAATCCGCAGTTAAAATAGGCTCTTGTGCATATTTGTTACTTTCTAAAAATTTAATTTCGCCATCAAAAGGAATTCTCATTGATAAAACTTCGGCACTAACCAAATCTGTTTCAGAAACAATATAAAGAGATGAGGCGTTCATGTCAACAAGAGTAACCTTTGCCGATGCTGTAATTACATTATATACTTCATCTTCGCTAAAGGATTTTAATGCTAAGGGTTCTTCATAGTATTCCATTATTTTTTTGCCAAACATACCAAAAATGGAATAGCTGTTTTGTCCTGCCACCATAAGAATCCAGCTGTTATTCTCTTTCATTTCTTCTGCAGACAAATTTGAAAAAGATAAAGCCTTAAATATTGACGTAAGAGAAGTTTCTATGGCTAAAAGTGTGCAGCCGACTTCTTTACATGATGCCTTTAATCCATCTATGACGTTTTTTTGAATTGCAGTATATGCTAAAGTTCTTCTTTCGGAATCTATATTCGAACCTATTTCTCTCCAACTTATTGAGGGTTCGAACCTTTTAAAAATATAAGATTGCTCGACTTCGGAAACAATGGCACTGTTGACTGCTTCATCTGTTAATAAAATCGGTAGATTGATTATTCCAAATGCTATATTTGGAATCGTTATTACTATATTGCTTTTTCTGGGGAGGTGTAATTCATCAAACAGACTGCCAAGAGCTTCTTGAAACGCGATATAATCTTCTATATCTCTGTTTGTATGGTTATATTCAAGCGGTCTGTGAGCATATTTAAGAACTGTTTTGGTGTTTTTATCCACCTCAATCATTTCCAAACCTACTCCGGGTGTGATTGAAACCCCTATTGTTGGCTTGGTACTGGCTCCCAATTTTGATAAAAAATCTTTAATCATAAACCTTAAATTTGTTACCTAATTCATTTTTATTATACAATATATTTTATCATAAGCACATTTTAAACATAACTTTACATCTTTTAAAGAAAAATGATAGAAGAAATATTAAAACTAAAAAAAGAGAAAAATGCGGTAATTTTAGCGCATTGTTATCAAAATATCGAAATTGACGAAATTGCCGATTTTGTCGGTGATTCTTTGTATTTGAGCCAACAGGCTGCAAAAACCGATGCTGATATTATTGTTTTTGCCGGAGTTTATTTTATGGCAGAAACGGCAAAAATTTTATCTCCTGATAAAAAAGTTTTGCTTCCGCGAATGGAATCAGGTTGTCAGATGGCAGATATGATAAATTTGGCGCAGTTGAGGGAATTTAAATTTAAAAATCCTAATGTACCGACTGTATGTTATGTGAATTCAACTGCTGAGGTTAAATCCGAATGTGATATTTGCTGCACCAGCTCAAACGCGGTAAAAATTGTTTCGAGTCTGAATTCAAAAGAAGTTTTGTTTTTGCCTGATACTTATTTGGGCAAATGGGTTGAAAGTCAATTGGAAGGCGTTAAAGTTATAACTTTCCCCGGACATTGTCCTACGCATTTGAGAATTACCAAAGAAGATATCATAAATCAAAAAAGAAATTACCCTGAAGCATTGGTTTTAGCTCATCCTGAGTGTCATCAAACTGTTGCTGAAATGGCAGATTATGTAGGAAGCACAACCGGTATTATGAAATTTGCAAAAGAAAGTGATAAAAAGGAATTTATTATAGCAACTGAGATTGGCGTTGTAGAAAGACTTGAAAGAGATTGTCCGGATAAACAATTTGTTCTCGCCTCGCCAAGGGCAATTTGTCATAATATGAAATGGCATCACTTGGAAGACATTTATAATGCGCTCAAATATGAACAGTATGAAATCAATGTTGATGAACAGATTTCTAAAAAGGCAGTTAATTGCATTAACAGGATGTTAGAGGTTAGCAGATAATAAATATTTTTGTCGTTGCGAGGAAGAAATTTATTTCTGACGAAGCAATCCCAAAAGCGGCTAAGAAAAAATTGATAAATATCAAGATTTAATCAACTTATCAGATTTTTTGAATAGCGAATACTGATAAGATCCTGAAACAAGTTCAGGATGACGTGTTTTTTTGAGTTATTTCGTTCGCAATGACAGGAATAAAAAATTTTCCGACCTTGTCGGAGTGAATAATTGTCACTTAACAAAACAACATCAAAGCGAGTGTGTTTGAGCGGGTAATCAACGAAAATAATGAATACCACGAAAAGCGTAGCGAGTTCGCGAGCTTGAGTTGAGTTTAGTGACAGTTAATGAACGAAGATCTAGGTCGTGGCTTTTGCGCCGCTTTTGCCACCAAAAGCGGCTAAAGAAAAAATATAAGAAATAAAAATAACAAACTGTATTTATTGTATAATCATTTTATGGAAAATCAACAATCAGAAATCATCTACGGAAAAAATTCAGTCTTAGAGGCTTTGATTTCAGACAAACGTGAAATCAACAAAATTTTGATTGCAAACAATATCCACAGCGATAACAAATTAAACGAAATAAAAAAACTCGCCCAACAAAAAGGTATTGTTTTTCAATTTGTTGCAAAAGAAAAATTGGGGCTAAATGTAGGGGTAAATGAGGCTCATCAAGGGGTAATGGCTTTGATTTCGCCGATAAAATATACCGATTTGGATGAATTCTTAGAGCAAAAACACGAAAACGCCTCGCTGGTAATTTTGGACGGAATAGAAGATTCCCACAATCTTGGCGCAATAATAAGAACTTGTGTTTGTGCCGGCGTTAGCGCAATAATAATTCCTTCAAGGAGAAATGTTCAGGTTAATTCCACTGTAGAAAAAACTTCTGCCGGTGCTGTTAATCACATTCCCATAATAAAAGTAAATAGCCTGATAAGTGCTGTTCAAAAATTAAAAAATAACGACTGGTGGGTAATTGCCACAGAAGCGTCTGCCAAAGATAATTATTATAACATCGATTACACAGGCATGAATTTTGCACTTGTAATGGGCGCAGAACATGCAGGAGTTTCAAGAGCAATAATCAAAGAGGCGGATTTTTTAGTTAAAATTCCGATGGAAAATGACTTTAATTCGCTTAATGTATCAAACGCGCTCAGCGCAATAATTTTTGAGACACTTCGACAAAAAAACGAAAAATGTAGTATAATAAATTCAAAGAGTTAACGGAGTTTTTGCAATGCCTAACGAAAAAGAACAATTAATAGACATTGAAGATAATGTTTCGGAATCAGAATCTGTAGATTTTTCTAAACTGGAAGAGGAAGAAGATATTCTTGATTCTGTCGAGGAACCAAAAATTCAGGAAAACTTAACTTCAATAAATACCGATGATTCCGTTCGTATTTACCTTCAGCAGATAGGGAAAATTCCTTTGCTTTCTTCCGAGGAAGAACTTCAAATCGCACGAAAGGTTAAAGAAGAACATTGCGAAATGTCTAAAAACATTCTTGTCAATGCCAATTTAAGACTTGTGGTAAGCATTGCTAAAAAATACATAGGCCGCGGGCTTTCTTTTCTTGATTTAATTCAAGAAGGAAATATGGGGCTGATGAAAGCAGCCGAAAGGTTTGATTACACAAAAGGATACAAGTTTTCGACCTATGCTACATGGTGGGTGCAACAGGCAATAACTCGCTCAATAGCTGATAAGGCAAGAATTATAAGGCTTCCTATTCACATGATTGAGTCTTTAAGCAAAATCAGAAAAGCAACAATTGATTTAACAACAGAATTGGGGCGCACTCCAACAAAGCAGGAAATAGCTTACAGATTGGGGCTTTCTGTTTCAAAATTAACTTCTCTTGTTAAATCTGCGCAATCGACTATAAGCATTGAAACGCCGGCCAATCAAAAAGAAGATTCTACAAAAATTGCCGATTACATAGTAGATGAAAGTACAATTACTCCCGACAGTAGGGTTTCGCAGGAAAATCTTTTTGATGATATAAGAAAAATGCTAGGGCAACTCAGCCCAAAAGAAAGAGATGTTTTGATTTTGCGCTACGGTCTTGACAATAACGGAACTAAAAAAACTCTTGATGAAATCGGCTCTCAATACGGAGTTTCAAGAGAAAGAATAAGACAAATCGAAAATAGGGCTATTTCAAAGCTCAAAAAACTTTGTAAAAATACAAATCTAACAAGAGGGCTGAAAAACTATTTTGGCGGATAAATGCTTTTGGTGGCAATATCTGTTTTTAAATTTTTACTCAATTAAAGCACGCCTGCTTCTTCGTTTATCACAAATGTTCTGTATTGAAGCGCTTGGGCGATGTGGTTTTGGTAAATATCTTTCGACTCTTCAAGGTCTGCTATCGTGCGGGCAAGTTTTAAAATTCTGTCATAGCTTCTGCCCGACAGATTGAATTTGATAATTGCCGATTTGAGCATATTTTCAGAAGCTTCGTCAATTTTGCAGAAAGTTTTTATTAAATCTGAATTTAGTTGGGAATTCGTCAAAATATTAAGCCCTTTATATCTTTGCACCTGAGTTTGTCTTGCTTTTATAACCCTTTGTCTTATTTTTTCGGAAGGCTCGCCTTGTTGTTTTGAGTTAAGAAGTTCTTCGGGAGAAAGTCTCGGGACTTCGATTTGTAAGTCAATTCTGTCCAAAAGCGGACCTGAAAGCCTTGAACGGTATCTTTGGATTTGAAATTCAGAGCATGTGCAATTTTTTTGGCTGTCTCCCAAAAAACCGCACGGGCATGGATTCATTGCGCCCAAAAGCATAAAATCAGCGGGGTATTTTATTGAGGTTTGAGCTCTTGAAATTACTACTTCACCATCTTCTAAGGGTTGCCTTAAAACTTCTAATACCTGCCTTGGAAATTCCACCATTTCGTCTAAAAACAAAACGCCTCTGTGTGCAAGGGTTATTTCGCCGGGTTTGGGACTGCTTCCTCCGCCGATTATTCCTACAGCAGATGCCGAATGGTGGACCGCGCGAAACGGTCTTTGAGTTATAAGAGGCGAATTTGAGGGCAAAAGTCCGCTTATGCTGTAAATTTTTGTCAGCTCAAGTGCTTCTTCAAGCTCCAAAGGGGGTAAAATAGAAGCAAAACACTTAGCCATAAGGGTTTTACCAGAACCGGGTGTGCCGCTCATTAAAATATTGTGCCCGCCTGCTGCAGCTATTTCCATGGCTTTTTTGGCTTTTTGTTGACCTTTTACGTCTTTAAAGTCATAAGTATAATTGTTTAAACAATGTTTTTTTAAGTATTGGTCAATATTTACAATAGTTTTTGTAAGTTTTTCTTGTGAATTTTGTAAAAAATGGTTTACAACATCATTGAGCGAATCTGCGCCTAAAACTTCTATTCCTTCTACAAGGGCGGCTTCTTTTGCGTTTGAGTTGGGGACTATTACGCTTTTTACTCCGTAATCTTTAAGCCCGCAAACAAGCGGCAATACCCCGTTTACTCCTCGGAGGCTTCCGTCAAGTGACAATTCGCCCAAAAAAGCTGTGTTTTTAATCTCACTTTCTTCTATTACCCCGTTTTGGGCTAAGATTCCTACGGCAATTGGTAAATCAAAGTTTGTGCCTTCTTTTCTTATATCCGCAGGGGCCAAATTGACTACAACGCGAAGCGCGGGAAAGCTGAATCCGGAATTTTTTATAGCCGAGCGCACCCGCTCTTTTGCTTCATTGACTGCAATATCGGGTAGCCCCACAATTGAAATATTGGGCAGAGAGTGCACAAAATCAACTTCCACATCGAGTTTGTGCGCATTTAAGCCTATTGTTGTTGCTGTTGTAACTCTTGAAACCATTTTTATCAGCTTAATAGCTTAACAGGTGAAAAGGTGAATAGTTTAATAATTTTTATTTTGTAAAATTATTTTCTTTAATTTATTCAGCCTTTCAGCCCTTCACCCTTTCAGCTTTTTAGCCTTTTACCTTTCGTATTTCACTTCTTACGTTTTATTATACCTCAAGGTAATGAAATTTGTAAAAAATGAGTCATAATATAATAAAGGGCGCATGTATAATTAAATGTTCTTGAATTGTTTCAAGTTCCTTTAGCGAGTAAAGGAGATATTGATTATAATGCGCCTTTTTTTGCGTTATAATTTTTTTATGAATGAAATTAAGAAAATTTTGGCGATTAATTTTGGCGGAATAGGCGATGAAATCTTGTTTTTGCCCACTTTGATTTCTTTGAAGAAGGCTTATCCCGATGCAAAAATTACCCTCGCACTTGAACCCAGAAGCAAAGGAATTAAAGATTTAACCGATGTAATCGACGATTTATTTTTAATCGACATCAAGTTTAAAAACAAGTATTTGCAACTTTTAAAATTGATTTTTCTTGCAAGAAAAGGCAAATTTGACCTTGTTATTTCATCAGGCGGGAACAAATTTATAAGTATTCTGCTTTTTTTGACAGGCATAAAACAAAGATACGGCTACAATACAGGCAAATTAAGCCAAAAATTGCTCACAGGTGCAATCCTATTGAACAAAAACCAATATGCCGCAAAAATGTATCACGATTTGATTTCTGAGATTACTGATATAAAAACTGATTTGCCTGAAATTAAAGTCGAAACAATCCCAAAAGAGCCAAATACCGTGCTGATTCATCCGGGTGTAAGCAAATTGAGTGTAAAACAAGGTATGATAAAAACAATTTCGCCTCAAAAGTGGGCAAAGGTTATTGATTTGCTATTGGAAAACGGTAAAAAAGTTATTTTGGCGGGCGGACCTGATGACAGGGAATGCATAGCGCAAATAAAAAGTACGATTAATAACTTTGAAAACCCTAATTTTATTGACACTTACGGGCAAACAAAAAATCTGTCGGATTTGGCAAAATTAATAGCGTTATCGGAAAAATTTGTATGTTCTGATTCGGCGCCTTTGCATATTGCGGTTGCACTGAAAGCTAAAACGTATGTGATTTTCGGCCCGACCGATGATAAAACTTTAATCCCTCAAACACCGCTTGTAAAAGCAATTAAGTCAGAGGATAACTGCCGGTTAAAGCCCTGTTTGTGGCAAAAAAGGCAAACTACCTGCCAGGAACTTTTCTGCCTTGATATTTTGCCCGAAGATATTGTTAAAAAAGTTTTGTCGAATTGATTTCTTCAAAAAACTTAATAAAAAAAACTTTTAAATATTGGATTTCGGTCATTTGAATGGTTTTTAAAAAATAAATAACCAAAATTGTCAAGATGTGCTATATTGTTTATTATTAAAAATGTTGGACTAATTGAAAAAAATTTTTTTTAAGCATAAAGTATTAGTGAAATAGAAAAGGTGTTAAATTTATGGCATTACCAAAAGTAGCGTATTTTTCGATGGAAATTGCGATGGATCAGTCGCTCAGTACTTATTCCGGAGGGTTAGGGTTTTTAGCAGGTTCTCACATGCAGTCTGCAGGTTATTTACAGCTTCCCATGGCAGGGGTTACAATGCTTTGGTCTTATGGGTATTATGATCAGAGAATTGATCAAAACGGTGAAGTAGAAGTTGCTTACATAAGAAAATATTATGATTTTTTAACAGATTTGGATGTTTATACCGACGTAGATGTTTTTGGCGAAAAAGTTAGGGTTAAGGCTTACAGAGTTGAGCCCGAATTATTTGGAACATGCCCTGTGTATCTTTTGACAACAGATATTGAAGGAAACAGTGAGTGGGCAAGAAGCATTTCTCACAGACTTTATGACGGAGACGAAAAAATAAGAATTGCCCAGGAAACTGTTTTGGGTATAGGCGGCATAAGAATTCTTCAACAAGTCGGCTATAATTTTGACGTTGTACACATGAATGAGGGTCACGCACTTCCTGCTGCGTTTGAACTTTTAAGACAATATAACGGGGATTTGGAAAGAGTTAAGCAGACAACTGTATTCACGACTCACACCCCCGTTGCTGCGGGCAATGAAGTTCACTGGGTTGATACTCTTATGGAGGCAGGATTTTTTGCAGGTTGTCCAAGGGAAAGAGTCATAGCACTCGGCGGAGAAAATTTTTCTCTGACTGTCGCAGCATTGAGAATGAGCAGAATCTCGAATGCTGTCTCCCAGCTTCACGGGCTTGTTGCAAATAAAATGTGGGAATGGGTTGACGGGAGATGTCCTATTAGGGCGATTACAAATGCCGTAAATCTTCATTATTGGCAGGATTCCAGGATTTCTAATTCTAAAAATTATAAAGATTTGCTCAAGGCAAAGCGTGATATGAAGGTCGAACTTTTTAAATATATTGCTGATATCGCAGGAAAAAGATTTGATCCTGATGTTTTGACAATTACATGGGCCAGAAGATTTGCTGATTATAAAAGAGCTTGGCTTATTTTAATGGACAAAGACAGGTTAAATAAACTTTTGGATGAAAATAAAATTCAAATTATTTTTGCCGGCAAGTTCCACCCCAGTGATGTTATGGGGCGTGAAATGTTCAATAAAATTCTTCACCGCTCACACTCACTTAAAAATGTTGTTGTTCTGCCCGGTTATGAACTTGAATTGAGCGCAAAACTTAAAAAAGGTTCAGATATCTGGCTAAATACGCCATTAAGACCATTTGAGGCTTCAGGAACTTCAGGTATGTCGGCTAATATGAACGGAGCATTACACCTTTCAATTTATGACGGTTGGACTGTTGAGGGTACATTTAACGGAATTAACGGATATTCGGTTGAATACCCCGGACTTGATGACGAGATTCCATGGGAAGAAAGACACTGGAAAGATCATGAATACATTATGAACATTATTGAAAATGAGATTATTCCTACATACTATGAAAATAAAGAGGAATGGGCAAGATTGATGCGTCAGGCAATAAGAACTTCCGAAGCTTACTTCAATTCTGATCGTATGGTAATTGAATATTACAGCAGGCTTTATAAGTCAATTGCCCATGATGAGACTTCTTCAAGCGCTCAAAAAGATATAAGAGTAGCAGAAAGTCCTACGTTTGATGCTTGGACATTCTCTAATATTAAATAAAAAGGTGAAAAGCTTAACAGGTGAATAGGTGAAAAGTTTTATAAGCTCTTCAGCCATTCACCTTTTCAGCCATTAAGCCAAATATATTTACTCCCTTGACTCCCCATTTACCCCCTTTAATTTCTTCTTTTTTATGCTAATTTAATTACATGAACAAAAGTTTGTATGTTGCTTTAATAATATTTTTGGTTGTCTTTTGGTTGAAAGCATGTGTCAATGTTGACATTCAGGAAGAAACCACCTCAAAGCCTAGAGCAAAAATTGAACAAAAAGTTCAATTTCCGCCACCGGCGATAACAAAAACCATTGACGGGATTGACTATCTTCAAAGTCAGGCACAAGTCGGGAAATTTGGTGGAGCATTGGTTTCATCTGTTATCGGAGAAGGTCCTAAAACCTTTAATCCTTTTAACACAAAAGATGCCACATCTTCTGCTATGGCAGATTTAATGTTTGATGGGCTTTTAACCACCCACCCTCAAACAGGTGAGGTTGTTCCCAAGCTTGCAAAATCTTTTGAAATTTCATCTGACGGAAAAATTTACACGATAAATTTAAGACACGGGATAAAATGGTCTGACGGTAAAGCTATAACCGCAGATGATGTGGTTTTTACGTGGAATAAAATTATTTTGGCGGGTTTAGGTAATACTTCAACAAGGGATTCTGTTATTATAGACGGGCAGCTTCCAAGGGTCGAGAAAATTAACGATTATGCGGTAAAATTTATTTTGATAAAGCCTTTTGCACCGTTTTTGAGAATTTTAGCAGCGCCGATTGCGCCAAAACATGTTTTTGAACCAGTTGTAAAAAAAGGAGGCACATATTTTGATTCTTTCTGGTCAACAACCGCTCGACCGAAGGAGTTTATAACAAGCGGAGCTTTCAAATTAAAAGAGTATGTTCCTGCTCAAAGAGTGGTTTTTGAGCGCAATTTCAACTATTATGAAATAAATTTAAAAGACGAAAAACTCCCTTACCTTGATAAAATAATTTATCTTATCGTGGGGGATTTGAATAATGAAATTTTAAAATTTGAAGCAAAAGAACTTGACGTTATTTCGCTTCGGGGTTCAACTGTCGGCAGATATAAGGCGCAGGAAGCAAAGTCTGATTTTATAATTTATAACATAGGACCGGATACCGGTACAATGTTTGTTGCCATAAATTTAAATAGCAGAAAAAATGATAAGGGTAAATTTTATGTTGAGCCCAAAAAGCAGGTTTGGTTTAATGACAAAAACTTTAGATATGCAATTGATTATGCTCTGGATCGTCAGGCAATGGTAAACAACGTCGCAAACGGACTTGCAGCCCCTTTGTTTACGTCAGAGAGCCTAAATTCGATTTATCTTAATAAAAATTTGACAAAAGGATATAAAAAAGATTTGCAAAAAGCCAAAGAATATTTAAAAAGGTCAGGATTTTATTTGAAAAATAAAATCCTATACGATAAATCAGGAAATAAGGTCGAATTTGATTTGTATACAAACGCCGGTAACACCGAGCGCGAAGCCATCGGGGTTATGGTTAAGCAAGATTTGAGTGACTTGGGTATTAAGGTCAATTTTAAACCCGTTGAATTTAATTCGCTTGTAAATAAACTGGTAAACTCTTACGATTGGGATTTGGTTATAATGGGGCTTACGGGCTCTCCGCTTGAGCCTCATAACGGCAAAAATGTCTGGTATTCAAACGGGAGCCTGCATTTGTTTAACCAAAGGCCGTCAGATGACAAGTCTCAAAGGCTTGATTGGGAGTTGAAGCTCGATAAGATAATGGATGAAGCTTCTTTAAAAACAGGGTTTGAGGACAGAAAAAAACTTTATGACCAATATCAGCAAATAATTTATGATGAAAAGCCCATAATTTATTTGTATTCACCGACAAGGGTAGTGGCAATTCGTAAGAAATTCGGTAATATTTATCCTTCAACGCTGTCAGGCGTGGCTTATAATCTCGATGAAATCTATATAAAGGAGAAAAGCTGAAAGGCTGAATGGCTGAAAGGCTGAAAAGTTATTAAATAACTATTCACCTATTCACCTATTCACTTATTCACCTAAAACAATGAACATACTAATCTACATCTTAAAACGAATACTTCAAACGATACCATTGTTGATAATGGTGTCGCTGATAAGCTTTTTTATAATAAGATTAAGCCCCGTTGACCCTTTGGCGGAGTTGAAATTAAATCCTTCGATTTCAAAAGAAACTCTTCAAAAGGAAACTCAACGACTGGGGTTGGATAAGCCGATTTATATTCAATACGGTCTTTGGGCAAAAGCTTTTGTTAAGGGAGATTTGGGTGTTTGTTCAACAGGTGAAAGAGTAGGGGTAAAATTAAAAGAAAGGATTCCAAATACTTTGCTTTTAACTTCGCTTGTAATTTTTCTGACATGGATTGCGGGTGTTCCGCTTGGTATTCTTGCTGCAATAAATTGGAAAACACCTTTAGACAGGATGCTTACGCTTTTAACAAGCATTGGAATGGCAATTCCGTCATTCTTCTTTGCGATTTTGCTTCTGATTTTTGCAGTAAAAACAGGTTGGTTTCCCGTCGGGGGGCTGACAAGCTATAATTTCAGCGACATGAGCCTGACAGGAAAAATTTGGGATTTGACAAGGCATTTGGTTTTGCCCACCACGGTTTTATTTACAATTTCGCTGGCAGGGCTTCAACGGCAGATGAGAGGAAATCTTCTTGATGTTTTAGACAGTGAATACGTTAAATTTGCACGCGCAAAGGGACTTAGCGAATTTAAGGTGATATATAAACATGCACTTAGAAATGCAATTAATCCGCTTATAACGCTTTTGGGCTTTGAATTTGCATCACTTTTGAGCGGAGCCGCATTGACAGAATTTGTGTTTCAATATCCGGGGCTTGGTCGATTAATCCTGGAGGCAGTCTTAAAATCAGATATTAACCTTGTCATGGCATCTTTGATGATGGGGGCTGTTATGCTCATCTTTGGGAATTTATTGGCGGATATTTTATTAATTATCACTGACCCGAGAATAAGGGTAAAAACATGATGTCATTGCGAGCGTAAGCGAAGCAATACAAGGAGTATTTTTGGATTGCCGCGTCAGGCTAAAGCCTTCCTCGCAATGACGTAATAAACAAAGGAAAATATGACAGAAGGATACAAAGACATAAATATTTCTATATTTAAACAGTTAATAAGAGATAAATTCGCTCTTGTGGCTCTTGTTGTGCTTGCAATTATCTATCTTTCGCTTCTTTTTGCCGACTTTATCGCACCTTACGGCAAAGATTTTTCCGACAGGAATGCATCTTATGCCCCGCCTTCGGTTATTTATTTAATAAACGAAAAAGGAAAATTGTCATTCCCTTACACTTATAATTGGATTAGGGAGTATGATGTCGAGGCTATGCAGGTTGAATATAAGCCGGACAGGAGTAAAAAATTCTTTTTAAAACCTTTTGTAAGTGGTGAAAAGTATAAGTTTTTGGGATTAATTTCTTGTTCAAGACATTTAATCGGCGTTGAGCCGCAGGGCCGTTTATATTTATTGGGTACAGACATCAACGGCCGCGATGTGTTTTCAAGAATTCTATTTGGCGGAAGAATTTCAATGACGATAGGATTTCTTGCGCTTTTGGTATTATTTCCGATAGGGCTTTTATACGGCGGGATTTCGGGATATTTTGGCGGCAAAGTTGACATGTTGATGATGCGGTTTGCAGAAGCTGTTATGTCCATTCCGAGTTTTTATCTTTTGATAATTCTTGCTGCTATTTTGCCTTCAAATATGACAAGTATTCAAAGGTTTATGTTGATTACGGTAATTCTTGCTTTGATAGGTTGGGCAGGTTTTGCAAGGGTTGTAAGAGGAATGGTTTTGTCGATAAAAACTCAAGAGTATGTTCAAAGTGCAAGGGCAATCGGGGCATCTAATTTAAGAATTATAATAAGGCATATTCTTCCGCAAACGGCCAGTTATGTAATTGTAGCAATGACTTTAAGCGTGCCTTCTTATATTTTGGCAGAATCGGGATTAAGTTTTTTGGGGCTTGGGATTCAACAGCCTGATGCGAGTTGGGGTAATATGCTAAAAGAGGCTCAAGAGTATATAAATATACTTTATCGTCCATGGCTTTTGACACCCGGATTTTTAATTTTTGTTGCGGTGTTATCATTTAATTTAATAGGTGATACAATAAGAGATATCTTAGATCCAAAAGCAAGGAGTTAAGTTTTTTGTGTTAATATAAGGCAGGTAAGGTTATGTACGATTTAGGTTTTGATTTAATTATTTCATTGAGAATATTTGCGGCAATACTTTTCGGTTTCGGAATAGGACTTGAAAGGGAGCTCACCAATAAGTATGCTGGACTCAGAACTCATATTTTGGTTTGTTTGGGTTCTTGCGTTTTTACGGTTCTTTCGATATATGCTTTTCCTCTGGCGGTTGACAGTTCCAACCCGCAGGCATTTGGAGACCCTGCAAGAATAGCTGCACAAATTCTTACCGGCATAGGTTTTATAGGTGGCGGAACTGTTTTAAGGCATGGGTCTTCGGTTTACGGACTTACTACCGCGGCAACGCTTTGGGTATCAGCTTCTATAGGAATGGCATGCGGGGCAGGAATGCTTGATGTTGCTTTTATTGCAACGGTTGTAAGCATACTTGTACTTGTTTTAATAAGAAATTTTGAAAGAAAAGTACTTGTAAACAGTGCAAAAAACATGAAGAGAATTAAATTGATTGTCAGTTGTAAAGAGGAAAATTCTCAAGATGTCCATAATTATATTATAGAAAATTTTTCCAACATGCACGAAATTTCAAAGAAACACATTGATTCAGCTGAAAAATCGGTAAAAATCGAAGCTATAATAGATGTTCAAAACAGCAGAACCATACAATCTCTATATAAGAGCTTTGAGGCTTTGAATGGGCTGGAGTCTGTTTCAATACAGGAAGCAAATGATTAATAAAATAAAAGCAATTATTTTTGAATATTTAAAAACCTTCATATTGACGATAATTACTATGTCGATTGTTTTATTGATAGTGTTTGCTTTTGCACAACACAGTGCTTATAACAATATTATTAACAGCCAAGTTCAAGATGATGAAATTGAATATTACTTAATAGGAATGCTTATCGACAAAAACAAATATTTGGAAGAAAAATACCCCAAAAATTATAAGATTAATTTGAAGCTGGGAATTTTGTACGAAGTTGCTCAGAATTATTCAAATTCAGAACAACAGTACAAAATGGCCATGGCGAAAGCTCCTTTTGATGAATTCCAGCCCACATACAGGCTTGCAAATTTATATATAAGGCTTGGAAAAGTAAACGAGGCCGAAGAACTTATGGCAAAAATACAGGAAAGGCCGAACAAGGCTCTTATCAAGTACAAAGGTGAAATATATAACAAGCTGGGGGATTACTTTTATAATAATGGCGATTACAAAGTCGCAGTAGAAAAATATAAAGAGGCTCTTTTTTATTATAAAATTCTTAAATCCGAAGAGGTTAAAAATATCAATAACAGTATGGCTTCTGCTTATGTTTACCTTGCCGATGAAGAAGTTTATAATATGAAAATACAAGAAGCTATTGAAACATTGAAAGCAGCTATGAGTATTGTAGATGCTCCTATTTTAAAATATAAGCTGGCATTGCTTCTTACGCAAAAAGATCCGGATTTGGCTTACAAATATTTTGAAGAAGTTTTTAAAAAAGAACCCTCTATAATCAACTATGACTTTTATGAACAGTTTTTGCTTCATAGGGCAGATGAGGCCTTTGTTCAAGGCAAAAAGGCGGAATCCGATTTGATGCAATACAGGGCAAAAAAATTCAAAGAATATTACAAAAATAATATTTTATCTGTTGATGATGTTTCAATAG
Organism: uncultured Muribaculaceae bacterium; assembly: GCA_964640325.1. Lineage (GTDB taxonomy): Bacteria > Cyanobacteriota > Vampirovibrionia > Gastranaerophilales > Gastranaerophilaceae > DAOQAU01. The sequence goes on from CAZXID010000001.1 coordinate 51,935, forward strand.
AATATTGCGAAGGTAATATAATTTATAACAAGTGGAATAAAAAATATACTGTTAATCTTCAAATGCAGCTTAAAAACACTTCTTCAAGAAATTTGAATTCTCTGTTTGTTCAGATAATTTTCAAAGACGAAGCCAGACAAATAACAGATTATTTTGAACAGATTGTCGATAAAAATTCTGTACTTAAAGCCGGTTCTTTCAGCCCGATTATCAATATACAAACTTCTAAAAGAGAGTTTAATAGAGAAGATAAGAGAAAGACTATAACAGCTGAGGTTTATGTTTCAAAGCTTTCAAATTCTTATAAACTTTATCTTACAACAATTCCGATTAAAGAGCAGAAAAATAAAAAAGCCAAATGATTTTTCATTTGGCTTTTTTATTTTTCTATTTTTTACTATTGAGCTTGTCCGCGAGCTCTCATAAATCTCATTGATGCGTCGTGATATTCATCGCCCAACAAAGTTAAATTTACAGTCCCGCCGGTAGGTAAGTCACTATAAACATCGTATTTTCTGCCGCGGATGGAATGGCCCAACCTTTGTTCAAATTGTGCCAAAGTTATTTCCGGTATTTGCAGTTTTGCTTGCAATTCTTTTATTGCAGTCCAATCTTCAGTGGTTAATTGATTATATGTTTTATTATTTTTAAGTGCATATATTTCGCCGGCTATTTTGTAGGCACTATCTTCGCGGACAGCTCTGTATCCTGAAAGGGTTGTGTTTTCTGTATTTCTTTGTGTTTGTTGGGCCAATTCGGCTTCTTTTGCTCTTATAAGTTCTTGAATTTGTGCTAAAGTTTCAGTTCCGGTAAGGGTGATGCCAAGTTCTTGTGCTCTTGTTTTTGCTGCGGCTAGAGCATCGGCCTCTTGTGTTTGTTGGGCCAATTGAGCTTCTTTTGCCCTTATAAGTTCTTGAATTTGAGCCAAAGTTTCAGTCCCTGTAAGAGTAATGCCAAGTTCTTGTGCTCTGTTTTTTGCTGCGGTTAAAGCAGGGTCTTCCGGTGCGGGCGCTGGTGCAGGCGCTGGTGCAGGTGCAGGCGCTGGTGCAGGTGCTGGCGCGGGTGCAGGTGCAGGCGCTGGTGCAGGCGCTGGTGCAGGTGCAGGTGCTGGCGCGGGTGCAGGTGCAGGCGCTGGTGCAGGCGCTGGTGCTGGCGCGGGTGTTTCTTTTGGCATCATTGAATTAGCCAAGGAGGCAAAAATATTTGTTCCAAAGAATCCTGCGCTGAATTCATTAAAACCGAAACCGCCGGGATAATAGTTCGCCCCCGCCGTGAATATCGGCATTATGCTAAGGAAGTTCATGCTGGAGTTCCAAGAATTATATATATTTCTTGTTTCCTGCGTGGGGCCGTATCCGGTCGTGTTGCCTGTACCAAATGATCCGACTCCAAAAAAGTTAAACGGCATTGACATAATAAAAATCCTCTTGTTTAATATCCTATATTTATATAAAAACAATTTGAAATGCATGATTGCCATGAGCTTCAGACATGTTTACAAAACTTAATATTACATAGGTTAAAAAATATTAAGGCTTTTATAATATTTAAATATTAAATAAATCTTTTCAACATAAAATATTTGTTTAACATATAACCATTGCCATAGATGTTATCATGGGCGCTTGTACATTTACATTATAGACCTCGTTTGAAGGTCCTGTAACTCTAATGGATTTATAATTTCTGTTATTTCCTGTTCCAACCGTGTCATAAATATAGTTTACTGATTTGGCATTTTGAACTTGGGTTCTTCTAATTATCCCCCCTTGTAAGTTTCTTTCAAAAAGTGTTTTTGTGGTTCCCTCATCCAGTAATATTAAATGTCCGGAATTATTATAAAATTCCACTCTTGTACATTTCCCGTTTTTGTAAAATTCTTTGACATTTACGTTTTTATTTGCATAGCTTTTTACTAAAAATCCTTGATTATTTAGTGTAACGGTTTCCCCGGGGCGATAAGTTGTATTTTTTACTTGTGAATAACGTTTAGATGTATAGCTGCCATCAGCATAATAGAGTGTTTCTAGTGTTTTTGTTCCGTTAGAATCGTAATTTTCAGCCAAATGGGTTCCGTCTGCTTTCCAAGTGGTTTTGCTTATCATTTTGTTATTTTGTCCATAATTTTCAACAATAGTATTTCCCTGAGCATCAACATATTGCCTTAAAGTATTCGCGCCCTTTGTAAATACGTATTCTCCTTCACGATATTCTACGCCGGGGATTTGTGATACCGGCGGGCTGTTTTCCACTAAAGAATTATTACTTACATTTGTGTTTGTTGAGTTTAGAATATCTGTATTGCCTGCGGGAGTAATTCCTGTATTGTTAAGATTATTTTGTGGAGCGCCTTGCGTGTCAGTGGTATTATTCATTAGTGTTGGCAAAGGTGCTTTGCTTAGAAGCGAAGATAAGTTATACAAGAAGTTGTATCCTGAAAAACAAGTCGGGGAGAGAAATGGCATGTTCATATCCCATAAAGAAGGACCATATCCAAACGGTGACATGCCGCCGGTGTTAAAATAACCGCCCCAGATGTTTGAAGTCGCTGCCGGTGAAGCCTGATTCGTCGTTGTTTGCGTTGAGGCTTCCTGTGGCTGAATCGTTGGCCTGATTGTCACATCATTTACGATTGGCTCTGTCATAATATCCTCCCAAAATTATCCTCTTAATAATATTAAAAAAAACTAAAGCCCATTATTGACACATGTTTGGGCTTTTTTTCTTAAGAAAAGGTTAAAGGTCAATAAAATCAAAGAAAAAACTTATTTACAAAACTTCACAAAGTGCCATAAAGGTCGTATTCATCAGCAGAAGTTATTAAAATGTTTTCGACTTCTCCCGGGATAACGGGTTTGTCTGTAGAAATATAAACAAGCCCGTCAATCTCGACGGCATCTCTTTGAGATCGGGCTATAACTTGTCCTTCGTTATCTATGCTTTCTATCATACATTGGAGCGTTTTGCCTACAAAGGTTTCATTTATCTCTTTTGAAATTTTTTGCTGAAGCTCCATTAATTTATCAGCGCGATGTTGTTTAACTTTTTCGCTAACCTGTCCTTCCATATCATAAGAAACGGTATTTCTTTCTCTTGAGTATTTAAAGACACCCATCTTATCAAAGCGCATTTTTTCGACAAAGTTGTAAAGATGTTCAAAATGTTCTTCTTTTTCTCCCGGGTACCCGACTATAAAAGCTGTTCTCAGCGTTGCTTGGGGAATTTTAGCTCTAATATTATTTATAAGTTTTTCATAATCAAAAGCGGGTCTGCGCATTGATTTTAAAATATCCGGATGAGAATGTTGAAGGGGAATATCAATGTATTTTACTACTTTGTCAAGCTTGGCTATTTTATTCATTAATTCGTCGTTGAGCATTGACGGATACGCATACATTATTCTTATCCAGGAAATTTGTTCAATTTTGTTTAATTCTTCCAAAAGAGAAGAAAGCATGGGTTTTGGATAAATGTCCGTTCCATAACTTGTAGTATCTTGTGCAACCAGAACAATCTCACTTACTCCTTTTTGGGCAAGCATTTCGGCTTCTTCAATGATGTTTTCCATTTTTCTGGAATGATATTCACCTCTGAGCTGAGGGATTATGCAGTAGCCGCAGTGATAATTGCAGCCTTCGGCAATTTTTATGTAACAACTGCTTCCGACAGTGATTTGCTGTCTTTGGATTGCTTCGGGGTAAATATATTGGGGTTTTTGGGAGACGTGTGAAATATAGTCATTTTCTGTAAGACAAATTTCAACATTAGCCGAAGAGTTTTCTTTCATACAGCATGTAAGTTTATCTACTACTTCAGCAATTTTTTTAAAATCGGTTGTGCCGACCATTGCAACAATTTCAGGGATGGCTTTTTTAAGTTCTTCTTTGTGTTTTTGAGGCAAGCAACCTGCTACAATAACTTTTTTGCCAGAATTAACCATTTCCAGAATCGAGCGAACCGATTCTTCTTCGGCATCGTGAATAAAGGAGCACGTATTTACAATAACAATTGGCGCTTGGGTTTCGTCAAGAGTTATTTCATAGCCTCTTTCGCTCAAAAGCCCGAGCATAAGCTCTGAATCGATAAGATTTTTGGCACATCCGTGATTTATTAAAGCAATTTTCATTTTTTACCTCTGTGATTATATTAACATGACAAAAAAAAGAAATTAATCCCTATTTGCATATAAAAGTTTTAGCTTGACAGGGTGTATTGTTTATGTTATAAATTTTGTGGGGTAAATGTATATTTATGAGCCTTGGACATTTTTCAAGGCTTTTTGTTTGCAAAAAAATAGCTCTGTTTAGCAATTTGATTTTTTAAAAAATGGTTTATAATAAAGATGTGTTGGTGCAGAAAGATGAAAAATGATTATCAAATCAAAAAGAGCAGATAACATTGTTGAAATGATAGTAATAACAATAGCTGTGGTTGTTGTTTTGAACCTTGTTTTAGGTAAAGTATATGACAATTTTAAAGATACCATAGCAAACAGCAAATACAGCAAGCTTTTTAGATCTAATCAGACAAGTTTTGAACCCTCTTCGGGGGTTAATTATTCAAACCCAGATTCTCAAATAAATGTTCCGCTTGTAGGCGAACAGGGGCTTACAAGGTATCGCAGCGGCGCAGAAAGGACTATAACTTCACTTTGGGATCCTTCAAATCCTCAGAGTTTATTGGACAACCCTGTCGCACAAAAAAATCTTGCTGAAGCAGCCACGGTATTAAGAGTTATAAATCAACGTTTTGACGGGAATTCAGATTATTATTATCCATTCGTTTCCCCTAGCCCTGCTTCTTTTTTAATGCAAAATTCAATTGCAGTTCAAGAATATAAGACGGTAATTTCAACTGAAAATTATAGTTACAGCGCTTGTATACCACCTCAAACCAATGCTGCAGCACTTTCAGATGCCGATAAAATAAAAGAACTTGCTTGTGTAAAGGCTGTCTTTCATAATAACAGATGATTTAATCAGCGCGCCATAGGAGTTGTGTAATTCGGCCGAATAGCACCGTCTTTTATTGTAAAGGCTACGTTATCATAAATGCTTGAACCGCCTTCAGGGAACTGTACTCTCAGTTGTGTTGTAGACTGTGGAATTAGCGAGTGGCTCAATATATCATTCATTGATAATGTTTGTATAGCACTTCCGGTTTCGTTGGTTATTAGGCGGTCTTTTTGATAAGTTGGCTCCGGCCATCCATTATAATCCGGATTGTAGGCCTCTGATGGTGAAATAAACGCGGTAGAAATCCCATGTATTATTTCGTTATCGCCATTTAATTCAGAATTATATAAGGAATAATACGCAACGCCTGATATTGAAACTTTTTCTACCATTTTAAATTCGTTTTGGTTAGAAACAATAGCTTTGAACTCATGCCATGTTTGGTCACCCGGACAAAAGTATTTAAATCCCGTAATTGGTTTATTAGGAATCGGGATTCCGAGGTGATTTCCATACCAGTCAATTAGTCTTTGCCCTACTTCAGAATTATTAAAAGTCGGGGTTTGGGTTCGCACAGTATTTCTGACAGAAATGCCGTTTGTTTGTTCGGCATCATCAACAAAAAATTCGGTTTCGGCTTTTTTATCAGGTCCGGTTATATTCTTTATTTGACAGCCCGCGGTTCCTAAAAGCAGAGCCGCAAGTCCAACCTGAAACAAATTGGCGGTTTTCGGCATTTTTGAAGGTGACTTGATTTTTCTTGCTTCAAAATTAACCTGTTTGTTTGGTTGAGAATAATTTATTTTAGAAACAGCTGATATTTTCATGGCATCCACTCCGATTTTACACCTTAACACTTGTATATATAATAAATCTAAAAGAAAAAAATTGTCATTTTTTAACAAAATGTTACGGAAAACACACAAAAATTGCCTAGTTGGGGGGTAGGCTAAAAAAATTAAAATATTGTTTTGTTAAAGTCGCATTTATGGTAAAATTATTTCAAGAGGTATGTTTTGAAAAGAGTTTTGATTACAGGAGCAACCGGATTAATTGGAAAAGAGGCAATTGAGCCGCTTTTGGATGCAGGATTTGAAGTTTTTGCTCTTGTAATAGATAAAAATACAGACAGCAGGGTTAATTGGGTTGAGGCAAATCTTTTTGATCTTGAAGATATAAAAAGAGTTTTTGAAGAAATAAAGCCCGAATATTTATTGCATTTTGCCTGGATTACAAGCGGGGATTATCTTGCTTCCGACATAAACTATAAACTTGTCGATGCAAGCTTGAATATGATTGATCAATTCCATAAAAATGGAGGTAAAAGGGCTGTTTTTGCAGGAACTTGTTTTGAATATGAATTTAAAGATACTCCGCTTAAAGAAACGGATAAACTTAATCCGACAACGGTTTACGCAAAATGTAAAAATGAATTAAGACAAAAAGCTCAGGAATTTTGTACTCAAAACGGACTAAGTTTTGGCTGGGGTAGAATTTTCTACGTTTACGGGCATGGGGAAAATGAAAAAAGGCTTGTTGCAAATGTAATAAAGTCAATCAAAGAAGGAAGAAAAGTTTTAATAACAGCAGGCAGGCTTATTAAAGATTATATGTACACAAAAGATATTGCCGGAGCATTTGTTAAATTTTTGGATTCTGATGTTAAGGGTATTGTAAATATTTGTACGGGGATGCCGGTTTCAATCAAAGATTTTGTTGAAAAAATAACTTCAAAAATAGGCAAAAAAGGTTTTGTCGAGTTTGTTGATGATTGTGTTAATCAACCCCCGGTCATAGCAGGGGATAATTCAAGATTGATTAATGAGGTGGGTTATAAAATAAAATACGATGCAGATACCGCGTTAAGTGAAATTATAGAGAATTATTAATAAATATTGACATTTATATATGCTAAGTTCAAAATAATATTAGTTAAAAAATTGGAGAAAATATGTTAAACGGTAAAACAGTATTAATTACAGGTGGAACAGGAAGCTTCGGTAAAAAATTTATTCAGGCTGTGTTTGAAAAATATCCCGATGTTAAAAAGGTAATAGTTTTTTCACGAGATGAATACAAACAGTTTGTTATGCAAAATATGCCTGAATTTAAAATTCATGAAGAAAAAATGCGTTATTTTATCGGAGATGTAAGGGATAAAGAAAGGCTTTACAGAGCTTTTGAAGGGGTTGATGTAGTTGTGCATGCTGCTGCCTTAAAACAAGTTCCAGCCTGTGAATATAATCCTTTTGAGGCAGTTAAAACAAATGTGCTTGGCGCACAAAACGTTATAGATGCTTCAATAGACAAAGGCGTTAAAAGAGTAGTTGCACTTTCGACAGATAAGGCTTGCGCGCCGATTAACCTTTACGGTGCAACAAAATTATGTTCTGATAAATTATTTATAGCAGGAAATGCTTACGTTGGCCAAAATGAAACCAGATTTTCTGTTACAAATGGACAGTCGAAACGAGAACAAGTGACAGTCCAAATGAGAAATTTGAAAATTTATCAAAAATAGATATAAAGTTGGGGAATTTTTTCTTAAACTTATGGAAACTTTTTCCAAGAGTTGTTGATATAAAATTACAAAAAATTTTAATATATTAATCTAACAACGAATATTAGTAAACATTAATTCATCAATGCCATTATTTTTGACTATTTCAAATTAAAATACCTTAACAATTAAAATAGACTGAAATTCAATAATAATAATAATAATAATAATAATGTAGAAAAAGTTGTTTTTAATACTTTTTTACATTATTATTTAGAATATAATTATGTTGAAGAAAATATTAATTCTGGCTGTATTTTTTTAAACAAAAAAACTAATTGTCTCAATTATTAATTTAAATTCGGAGAAATAATGTCAGATAAACCTAAAGTATCAATAGTAATTCCCACATACAACCACTTAGAATGTTTTAAGCGAGCACTTTCGTCTAGTCTTGAGCAAGTTGATATTTCTTTTGAGATTATTGTTACGGATGATTCTGATGATTGCAAAATACAAGATTATATTTCTAAAGTTAACGATAATAGAATTAAGTATTATAAAAATCCAACTCGCCTTGGCTCCCCAGAAAATTGGAATGAAGGAATTAGAAAAGCAACAGGTGAATACATAAAAATTTTACATCAAGATGATTGGTTTTTTAATGAAAATTCGTTGTCTAAATTTGTAAATTTACTTGATGAAAACCCGGAGAGTTATTTTGCTTATGCAAAAAGTATTAATGTCGATATTGAGACAGGAAAAATTAAACGTAGAAATCCAAAAAAATATCTTAATTCAATCAAAAAAGATTGTTTCCTATTATTTTTTAATAATCGAATTGGATCGCCTAGTGTAACTATTTTTAGAAACAATGGGCGTTGCTTTGATAAAAATCTTAAATGGGTTGTGGATATAGATTTTTATATAGCTTCCCTATTAAAAAATAATAATATAGCTTATTGTGATGAAGTCTTAATTAACATTGGAATTTCACAATATCAAATAACAAATAGTTGCCTTAATAATAAGCAAATTGAAATATACGAACAATTTTATCTCTTTGATAAGTATAAGCACTTAATTCTAAGTCACCAAAAATTTGAAAAAGAATTAAAGAAGTTGTTAAACCGCTTTAACATAAAGACTTTTTCAGAACTCATTGATATAATTCCAGAAAAAATGGTGCCGGTAGCATTTCAGAACAAATTATCAAAAAGCTCTTATCTTCTAAATATTAAAAACTCAATAAAGCATCCTTTTTAATTAAATTAAACAAATATTCTAAAAAATGGGAATAGGTGGAGTAATTTTTGTAAACCCCAAAATATTTAGGGCTCAAATTATCATTAGCCCTTTTTATTAAAATTTATTTTATTTAATCTCCAACATTCTTTCATAAAAAGATATCAATAGGATTAACTTTTGTAATGGAAACATATTTCCACTTCATTATAACAGTTACAGAATAATATTTGGATTTTAATAAAAAAACGCTGGAAACTTTTTACAAGTGTTAATTTTGCAGACTTTATCTCTAAGAACTCAGGAATATAATAGATTTATCCGCCAAGAAAATATTTGTCAATAAAACAACCTGAAAACTCAATCATACAGATGATTTTTGCCATATATCGCCTTGGAGGGTAATTGTTTATAAGTCATTTCTATTTTGCTCTATTAATGTTCAATATGTGAACGTAGACTGGAATAGAAGAGGATAGCAAAATGAAGGACAGTGTAAGGCCCAAGGTCTACTGGCTAAAGATGACTCTTGATGTTTTAGAGATCAAACAGTCAGAAATCGCCAGAGAGCTAAAATTATCCCCGGGGCAAATAAGTAAGCTAATAAACTGTGAACAAAATAATTCAAAATTTGATGAATGGGTTTCGAAGCAAATAACTAAAAGAGGTCTACTCATAACGAGGAACAATGATTAAAGAAAATTGGGTTGATATAAATAAATTATCTGACATCCTAGGAGTTTTGAAAGAAACTCTCCGTAGAAATTGCTTAGCATCCAAATACATTTTTAAAACTCAAAAAGCAGGTAAATATAAGCATTACCAAATTTTAGTATCCTCTCTTCCGCAAGAATATCAAGATAAATATACTAATTTTTTAACCCCCAAAGACAACTGTCTTGATTTTGAAGTTTATTCCAATGTCCCTGAATGGGCAAGAAAACAAGCGGATAAATATTTAAACTTGATTAGTTTAACAGCAAAAATGTCACACCAACAAGTTAAAGCATTTTTATTAAAATGGAACACAGAAAACCCTCAAAATACGGCTTCATATCAAAGTTTAATGAGAGCAAAGAAAAATTATGAACTACAAGGAATATTGGGTTTGCTTTCAAAACGCGGACATAATTCTCATAAAAATAAAATTGTTTCGGAGTACCTTGAATACTTTAAATCCCTATATTTAAAAGAAGGTGCTCCTTCAAGTTATATCTGTTGGCGAATGACATTAGGTTTTGCAAGAACGCATCAAATGATTCCTCTTGAGCAATTTCCTTGTGCTCGTTCGTTTACAAGAAGGGTTGAAAAAGAAATTCCAGAACAGGCGATTTATCTTTCCCGATACGGACAACAGGCTTGGAATAAAAAATACGCAAAGTATGTTTCAAGAGATTATTCAGAAGTGCTTGCCGGAAGTTTTTGGGTTTCTGACCACGCACAAATTGATGTTGCGGTTATGGTAAACGGAAAAGTTTATTTCCCTTGGGTTACGGTTTTTAGAGATATTAAAACTTTAAAATGGCTCGGGTGGTATTTACACTTTGAAAGTCCAAATTCTGACCATATTTTTCAAGCATTTTACTATGCGGCAATTCTATTTGGTTTGCCGGAGGATATTTATCTTGATAACGGAAAAGATTATCGCTGCAAGGATTTCGCAGGTGGCAGAAGTATTATAAAAGCTGACTTTGATAAGAATAAATCAATCTCAATGCTTAGTTATTTGAATATCAATGTGCATTTTGCATTGCCGTATAATGCCCAAACAAAACCTGTAGAACGTGATTTTCTTAAAATTAAAACATTTTTATCAAAGAATTTTATAGGTTACAGAGGCGGAAATGCAGTTGAAAGACCTGAGAAATTAGCAAAAGAAATTAAAGAAAATAAGATTATGGGATTTGATGAATTTAAACCTCTATTTGACGATTTTATCGTAAATGTTTTAAATAAAATGCCGTCTAATGGGAAAAATTTAAAAGGTAGATGCCCCGATGAACTTTGGGCGGAAGAATTTAAAATCAAAAAAGTTATGAATAAAAATGCTCTTAAACTTTTCTGTATGCGAGTTTCAAGAACATTCACAATCGGCAGAAACGGAATCTTTGACAGCGAGTTGAACATAACATATTGGGCTGAGTGGATGATTGCAAAGAAAGGCAAAAAAGTTTATTTAAGACGGAATCCGAAAGCCTATCAGGATACTTGGGTTTTTGATGTAAGTAATGACGAATGTTTAGGCAAAGCGAAATTGAGTGTTTCGGCTAAATTCATTGCCGGTACTAATATTGATAAATCGGCTTTAAAAGAAATTTACGCAGAAAAGAAAAAAGAGCAAAAGGCACTGAAAGAATACATCAAAACTCAGTACTATCCTTCAAATGCGGAATTGGTAGAAAATTTAAAACGCAGTCTTGATAAAGCAGATTTTAATAGCGATGTCAAAGTTTCAAAAATTGCAAATACAAAAATGGATGAAGTTATAAACATCCAAAGAAATAAAGAAAAAGTTACTACAAAATACGTTACCGAACTTGAACCAAAGAGAAAAATTTATTTGAGTGAGAGTGAGAAAAGACGTGCTCAACAAGCAATGTAAGGATATTTTATGAAATTACAAGATGAATTAAAAAAGTTAATTAAAGAGAAAGAATATACGCTTTCCTATGTCAGCCGTGCAATAAATATGTCAAATGCAACCCTGCACCTTTGGTTAGGCGGAACTTATACCGGGAATGTTAAAAAGATTGATGAGGCTGTCAAAAATTTTCTTGAAATAGAAAAACTGAGAGAAAAGAAAATCAGCATTGAATTTGTAAACACAAGCATTGTAGAAGATGTTTACGATGTGGCAAGAGTTTGCCACGTGGACGGCGAGATTGGCGTTTGTTGTGGTGAGCCTGGGGTAGGTAAGACTTATGCCGTAAAAAAATATGCGATTGAAAACACCGATGTAATTTTGATTGAGGCTGACCTTGGCTACACCACGAAAGTTTTATTCTCCGAAATTCATAAGAAAATAGGGTTTGATGGGCTTGGAACCATCCACAATATGTTGCAAGACATAATAACAAAATTAAAATCTTCCGGCAGATTAATAATAGTTGATGAGGCTGAACATCTTCCTTATAAGGCTTTAGACCTATTAAGAAGAATTTACGACAAGGCTAACATTGGGATTTTGCTTGTCGGAATGCCACGTTTGATTATGAATTTACGAGGTGAAAAAAGGCAATATGCACAATTGTTTTCGAGAGTTGGAATATCTACCAAGTTAACAGGCTTAACGCCGGCTGATACCAAGGAAATTATTCGCTCAGTTTTACCTGAAAATAAAGAAGTTTACAAACTTCTTTATGAAAATTGTGCAGGAAATACAAGGGTTTTGGTGAAACTTCTTGTGCGAGCTATTAAGCTTGCACAAATAAATAATACCAAAATCGATAAAGAAATAATTCACGCAAGTATAAACCAAATAATAATTTGAGGATAAATGACAAGATTAGAAGAAGCGGATTGCGAGCAGAGAGCGAAGTGTTGTCGATGTTGGCTTGTGAGAGCAAGACAAGCAGGACAACACGAAGACTCGTTTATCGCGAGCAACCAAGAAATGTTTTACATATTTTTAATAGCACTGGCAATTTTTGTTGTTGGAGTTCAAGTTGGAATACATCACGGAAGAGAATTGGCGGCGAGAGAGGAGTGTCAATATGATTTCTTTCTCGCAAATTAAACAAATCCACGCTCTAAAAGCTATTTTAGGATTGAATGATGAAATATACAAAGAAATACTTATGAGTTTTGGGGTTACGAGTTGCAAGGATTTAACTTTCACCGAGGCAAAAATTTTACTTGAAATACTATCAGAAAAAGCTATTGCCGCGGGAAAATGGCAAAAACCTGACAGCAAGTTTTCCGAACTTGAAAAACGCTCCAATTCAATGGCAAGCCCCGCTCAATTGAGAAAAATTGAAGCGATGTGGAGAGATTTGTGCTTTGAAAAAACTTACAAAGAAGCTAAAAAGACTTTGAGAAAATTTATTCAAAACCATTTCAAAGTCAGCGACATCAGATTTATTGATAAAGCTACCGCATCAAAAATTATACATGTTATAGACAAAATTCAAAGTGAAAAAATTTCTCACTATTTACATCCCAAGCCGGTAAAAAATAAAAAATCGTATTATCGTGAGGCCATTTTTCACGAAAACAAGTTTTCGAAAAAAGAAGGCAAGAAAGTATTAAATGCGTATTAAACGTATGTTAACAGTCAATTAAAAAGGAGGCAAAAATGAACGAACAGGCACAAATTTTAGAAGCAATTAACAATGAAATTGGGACATTAGAAGAAGATTTAAAGCAGGCAAAAATTGAATATGCCGACATTGAATTAGATTCAAATGATTGGCATTGCAAAACTGAGCGTAAAATCAAATGCAAAGTTATCGAAGGTAAAATCGAAATTTTGTGGAAAATGAAAAGGCACGTTGATGGAATCTTTACTCAAATCTTAGCGAGAGTTTAGAGCGAAACAGGAGGCTAACATTGCAAGCTTCCTGTATTAAGGTTATGCCTTAACTGATGAGCTCATAATTTAAGGAGATTTATGGAAAATAAAGAATCGTGGATGGATGAAATAACAATAGAAACATTGCCAACTTATGAACTGCAACTTTTAGCTGAAAGGTGCGGGCTTGATGTAATAATAAAAATCCTTGACGAGGCTACAGGTCTGATAATTCAAGTTCCAACAAATCCGTTTAAAAAAGCTAAAGCGAATTATATTATAAAAAAATATGATGGCACGACTAAATCAATATCAAGATTAGCAATGGAATGCGATGTAAGTATTTCGTACATAAAAAAATTATTGAAAGAAAATGGAAAAATTAAAAGTAATAATAATTTCATACTTCCAGCTTAACACATATCCCTAGCCCTCGAAAGAGGGCATTTTTTTGCCAAATAAATAGAGCTCCTTTGGAGGAAGAAGCTCGGCAGTTGTATAAATTAAATCATGCTCATGTTAACCATGTTTTTTTCATAATGCAAATGCTTAACAATTTAAAAACAAATAGCTACATCCCGCTCGGGAATATTCACTTGACTTTTTAATAAAATCGGTTACAATGTTACTGTACGGTAACAAGGTTAAAATACTTTTAATTTCAAAGGAATAGCCAATGATTATAAAAAAAGTTGAAGATATTGCACAAATTATCAAAGAAGCAAGAATTAGGCAAGATTTAACCCAAGTAAAATTGGCACAGCTCTGCGGCGTTGGAACACGGTTTATAATCGATTTAGAAAAGGCAAAACCGACTTGTCAAATTGATAAAATATTAAAAGTAATAGTCGGACTTGGAATAAAATTAAGTGGCGAATAAAAGAGTTAGAAAATTATCGGTACGATTATACGGAAAAGAAGTAGGCATTCTTGAAGAACGCTTAGGTAAAATGCGTTTTAAATATAATGAAGATGCAACAATTCCTTTATCTTTAAGCCTGCCGATTAAAAAGACAGCTTATTCTGAAAAAGCCTGTAAAGGTTATTTCGGAGGCTTGTTACCTGAAAGTGCAGATATAAGAAAAATTATTGGAATGCAAAATAAAATAAATGCCAATAATGATTTTGCAATGCTTGGAGCAATAGGAAAAGATTGCGCTGGTGCAGTCTCATTCCATGGAATTGAAGAGGCTGAGCGCGATGAAAAAGATTTATTGATTGATGGCGATATTTTATCAGAGAAAGAGCTAGAAGAACATATTTTAAATTTACCCAGAAAACCTTTATCTTCCGGTAGAAAATTATCCTTAGCAGGTGCTCAACAAAAAACAGCTGTTAGTATAATTAATGATAAAATTGGACTTGCTAAAGAGGGAAGTCCGACCACTCATATTTTAAAACCTGCAATGAAAGAATTTAAGCAAACTGTTGCTAATGAATATATTTGCATGAAGGCTGCAAAAGCTTGTGGGCTCTTAGTGCCGAATGTAGAAATGAAAAAAATTAACTCAACTGAATTCTTTTTAATAGAAAGATACGATAGAGTTATTCAAGGAGCTAAAATAAAAAGGCTTCAGCAAGAGGATTTCACTCAATCCTTAGGAATTTGGTCTGATAATAAATATGAGGTAACGATTAAAGACTGCGAAAAAGTTTTGATGATGCTGGCAAGACCTGCGATAAGTAAAGCACAGTTTGTTGAGTACCTTATTTTTAATTATTTAATAGGCAATTGCGATGCACATGGCAAAAATTTTTCTATATTATATAAAGAAAATGGAGAACTTGAATTAACACCTGCTTATGATGTTTTATGCACTTCTATATATGAAGAGCTGGATTCATTTATGGCGATGAAAATCGGTAAAACCAATATTATAAATGAGGTCACAATCAAAGACTGGCGTACTTTTGCAAAGCAGCTTGATATTAACCCAAACTTTGTAGAAGAAACTTTATTGAAGCAATCGAAGAAGCTTCCTATTGAGCTTGAAAAAATAGTAAAAAATCTTGATATTGAAATAGGATATGATATTTTAGAATTTGTTACCAAAAACTGCCGAAGAGTACAATCAAAACTATCAATATAGGTATATTCCTGAACGGTAACAATATTCAACTAATTGCACTTTAATGCCTTAATTATTACCGTACGGGGAATTTAAAATATTAAAACAAAATTTCTTTAATATATTTTTTAAGTCTATCAATATCAATTTTAAATTCACCCTCTGCTGCGGAAGCTTTATGCCTATAAGTTGCGTAGTGGCTGAGTCCGTTTGGTGTGTTCATTTCTGAATAAGGGATTGAGTAAATCAGTTCCCATTTTTCATCTTTCAAGATATAAGCTCTCGCGTAGCATTGCATATCGTAAGAATCGGATTTAATTTCAAGTTTGATTTTTTTGTTTTCCAACCCATAAATTTCTCTAAAATTTATGGATTGAGTTCCTTTGTAGGTGATTTTTTCGATTGTTGCTTCTTTCATTTTGCCGTCCTTTCTTAATCTTCAACGGGGCTGATGTTATCCATCGCTGTGTTATATTTATTACCTTTTGAATCAACGCAGGTTGCGAAGTCTACTTTATCGTCAGCGTAAACATTAACCCATGTTGATATTAACAATCCAACTTCTTGTTTTTTGTGGTTGTAAATTTTTGTTCCGTACATTGTGTAATCTTTGTCTGTCATTGTTTTAACTCCTTTTTTGTTTATCGGTCTTGGATTAGTCGGCGTTAAACGAGTTTTCACTCTCTGCCGACAATCCGTTACATTCACAATGTAACTCTCATTTCTCAAACTTCAAGCACTTTGGGGGAAGTTTCAGGTGTTTCGTATCATTCAGACACAAATAAAACGATTAATCGTTTTGGTTGAATCGCTTAACCAATGAATTTAATTTAAATCGGTCAATTTTAGACATTTTATCTTGATATTTTAGAGCAATTTGAATAATTCGCTCAGCAATATTAGAAGATTTTTTTAAATTTTTTTTATCTTTAATAATTTCTGTTTCTTCCTGATTCTCAGTTTTGACTTTTTTATAGTTAAAAATTTGTGTAAGGCAATTTAGTAATGCCTGTACAGTTGCTTGTATTCCTAACATTTATACCTCCTTGTTGATTTGAATAATGTACCAACTGATTTTATTTCTTAAGAAATCACCGATTTTTTCTTTTTCCAAATTTGGTAAAAACGGAAGATAAGTAAAATCAATTTTTCCGTAGCTTTTGGTTTTAGGATGGTTTTGTCCGAATTCATAATGTGTAAATACAGTTTCGGGCGAAACTTTTATTGCATATTTTATACAAAGTTCTGCTGCCAATTTACAAAAAGCTTCGACTTGAATTTTTGTAAGCGGATATTTAGTTTGTTTATCTTTCAAATTAAATCCTGCCATCCCAAGTGCTGACAGACCTATACATCCTGTGTTGCATCCTCCGCAATGCATTGCATATTTATTAGGTTTACAGATTATATTGCATTCCGGCTTAAAATGTCCGGCATAAACTTTTCCAAGTGCATCAACAACAAAGTGATATGCTTCCAAATCCACCTCGCAAGGTAAAGAAGCACCTGCACTCCAGTGTAAACAAATTTTTGATAATGACATAGTTATTCCTCATGTGCTAATGTTATTAATTCTTCCCTCAGTGTTTGAACTTGTTCATTATAAAATTCAAGCCAAGTTTGACCTACTTCGTCATCCTTTATACTCGGTTCACAAATAGCACGAACTCTTTTTCGATCAAGCACTATTAAAAGATTATTTATTTCTTCTTTTCTTTTTTGCTTTAATTTTGCACTTAAAATATTCTGATATTCTTTTGTTTTAGATATATCAACAAGCTGACCATTTTCAACTTTGAACATATCCTTTTTTTCATTAAATTCTGATTGAGATAATTCGGGAAATTCTAAACATTCATCTGAAAACTTATAATCAGCCCTGTCATATAGCTCATTTTCTTTAATTCTATAAAACATTATGATTCTCCTATAGTTGGGTAAAAAACTGCAAGTTCGTTCCCACCTAATCTATAAGTGGCACCTTTTGGAATAGGTCGAAACACTTCTGTTGACGGAACACCATCGTTTCTGCCAATATCTCTACCGACATCAATTTCATTGACTAAAATAAAAGCATTTTGTTGATATAGATTACTTCTTGCCCTACCCCAGCCATTACATTCGGCAGTGTATAGAACATTATTTGATTTTGAAATGCCTCTTGCATAATTTGGGAACGATCTTGACCAATCATTGCTTAATCCGTTAATTTCATGTCCGTTTTGTTTATATGCAAATGTGCTAACCGCAGTAATCACATTTGTATTCATTGTTACGGTGCCTACAGGAATATCAAGAAATTCAATATCTGCCGCTCCATTGTATTGAACTGCTTTTATTGGTTCAACTGAATTATTAAGCCAAACATCTCCATTCAGCATAGTTGGTCTAACAGGTTGTCTATAAATGGTATTTGCTAAGACATAAAGGCTTCCATCGGAAATTTGGGCAAAGATATTATAAACACCATTGGCTTTCCCTGTCATATTAATATTATTTGTTTGAAAAATATTTATAGTTTGACCTTTGATATTTGTTCCAATAGCGTTGGCGTAGCTTCCGCCGATTTTTGGA
Source organism: uncultured Muribaculaceae bacterium (assembly GCA_964640325.1). GTDB lineage: Bacteria > Cyanobacteriota > Vampirovibrionia > Gastranaerophilales > Gastranaerophilaceae > DAOQAU01. The sequence goes on from CAZXID010000001.1 coordinate 69,788, forward strand.
TATACCGTTTTATAATCGTTGCCTGAACTGTTTGGGTTTTGATAATAACCTTCTAACGGGAAAGCACCCCAGCCAACTAAATCACCGTGTCCACCGCCATAAAAATTATAAAATTCGATTGTATCAAATAAAACAGGTGTTGCGAGGACTAAGCCTGATGCAAATACATATTGCCCGAGTTCTGTAATAACTTCATTTAAATAAGTCCTTACATAACAGCCTGTACCATGGATGTAACTAGCCCCGTTTGTTACTTCAGGAAGAATTTTTGTTAAATAAATTTGTTCCCCGCTTGCCAATTGATATTTGGTTGATGCAGGTTGAATTCCCGAGTAACCTCTGTAATAAATTACTTCCGAGCCGTCAGAAGAAAATGCAGACCAAGGATTTCCCGAATGAAGCCGCCCGGGAGAAGTTACAGTTCCTGTAGGAGCTGTTGTCGATGTCATTTTAGGATTTACCCAAGGGATATAAGGAAGGGGATTAAACGAAAACAACTCAGCGACACCTGCGTTTAAATTACCACTGTTAAAACAAAATTTTGTAAATGTTTCTACTTTAGCAATACCCAACTTACCTGAAGTAAGCTTTAAAGTATCGTCAAAATCCAAAGACACTTCATCATTTGTTTTTTTAATCGGAGTGATATATTCAATAGATTCAATACTTTCCGAAACAGCTGCATCAATCATATTTGAAACTTCACCGGTTGTCGGAACAATTTGACTCGTTGGGGTTAAAACCGCTTGAGTTTGGGGATTTGTGTAAATAATTTTTGGAGTAAAGGTTAGTGGTTGATATAACCCTGAAGAAAGTGCAAATTTATCTTGTGCCGGAAGTTTACAAATTAAAATTAAATTACCTTCCACATCAAAGAGCCCGAGTTCACGAATAGTAAAACCTCCGACATCAGCCGGAATAAAACATTTATATAGCACTTCATTTGAGGCAGAAGGATTTACCATAATTTGGCTTTGAGTTCCTGCCACAAAAGTCCCTGTATATTTTACATTTACCAATGCTGTTTGATTTTCGCTTGGTTCATAGTAAGCCCCATTTCCGTCCCCGACTTTAAATGTATTGATATTTAAAGCCACTCCTGATGCTTCCGCTTGTGCTTTTTTCTGTTGCCCGATTATTGTTAATATGTTTGTAAAATTTTCGCTCATAATCTTATTCCTTATGGTTATCCAATCATTACTTCGTTTTCTGCATTAGTGTAAGAAAGTAAATTAAGTACCGCATCAAATTGGGATTCAATACTGATTTCTTCAAGCACACTCCTTACGTTTTTATATTCATCAATCATCTTTTTTAAGCTCTCAAATATTTTTTCGTTGTAGGTATAATTTTGCAAAAATATGTCTATTTTAAAGTGATAAGGCTCGCCTTCATATTCAAACCATTCTTGAATTTCACCATTAATATTCAAAGAGCTCAAAACCTTTACTAAGGCATATTTTGTCCCTTTGTACTTATGTAGCTGAATGGCTTTTTTAATAATTTCTCTTTTCTCAGCTTCGGTTTTTGTCTGAAGCCAGCCTTCATTTCCCATAATATGAAACTGCTCTGCAAGATGAACCAGTGCAGATTCATCGACTTTATCTATCAAATAGACAAGGAGTACATCGGTATCAAGGTTTTGAAATCGAGAAAAAAGTTCATCAAAAACTTTTGAAGAGATGTCATTCAAAGGTGTAATATTTTGGTTAATTTCACTCATCTATTTCCCCCTCATAAGATATATTTATTTCCTGCAAATTCGCCCACTGGTTTGATTCAAGAGATTGAAACGCCGGTGAAATAAGCTCAACATTGTAAACGCCATAAATTGCATTAAGTATTGAGATTATTTGATTTGGGACAATATCTTTGTTTAATTTAGATTTAAGAGTTGTTTTATAACTGTTTAAACCCTCATTAACAGCTAATTGAACGCTTGTTAAATCGGCGTAAGAATACAAAGTTAATTTCGCAGTGATAGAAAAATCGACAGCTTCAGGTTTTTTGACAATTACATTATCTGTTAAAGGTCTTATTTTATCGTCACTTAGATATGCTTGAACTGAAGCTATAAGCTCATCGCTTGGTGTTCCTGTTGAAACAAGCGGATAAATATCAACCATACCTGCTGATGGTGAAATTACAACAACATCAATTATGCTCTGGTCGGAGGATAATGTATGGAATTTATACGCACCTTTACTTCCTGCGTTGGAAAAACTCTCGGGTGCTTGCCTGATTCTTTCTCTATAATTATCGGGGCTTTCTTCATCTTGCCCGCCGGATGTTACAGTAATATTTTTAACTGTAAGCACATAGCCAATGGGCCTGATTAAATTTGTTATAGAGTTTAATGCATATCCATTTGCAGAAGCACCTGCGGTAGTGCATGATGCGTAAACTTCTACTGACAAATTATTAGCTTTAATAATTGCAGTTTCTGTTGTTTCAAAAAGATACTTTCCATCGTTTGATTCAATTTGAGTCCCGGTTGGGATAATTATGTCAAAATCTTGCACCTTATCAAGAACAAATTGGAATTTTGCTTTAGAATATTTTGCTTCTAAAATTGGTACGCCAACGAGTTCTCCAAGATGTTTAAGAATATCTAAAGTTGCGTAGTTCAATAAATTAGATTTGGCGATTTCTTGAATTTTTATCCTAATTAAAGATTCTCTATACGAACCAACATCAATCAATATTCTTTCTATTTGTGCATCTTGCAGTGTCTTTCCGGTCTTTTCCTGATAAAGAGCAATCCACTCATTTGTAATTGTGCTGGGATCTCTATCGATAAAATTTGGTTCAGGTAATTGTGTCGTCATACAACTACCTCCGTAACCGAAGTTATTTGACTTCTTTTGCCGTTGAGCTGTGGCGAAACGAGCAAAATGTCCTTACGGCTTGTCGAGGTTGTCCACTCTATGATATGATTCACAATAGTATCAGAATCTACGAGCTTCCATTCGATCTTAATTTTTACATTAAATTCATCAAGTTCTGCTGTCACCTGGTTTATTTCCACTCTGGTTTCCCACTGAGAAATTGCATCAATAACTTCTCTGATTATGTTGGGAATTGCTTCTTGAACAGGATAATCTACATATTTAAAAATATCAGAACCAAAGGTCGGGCGATGTGGGACTGAGCCTTTTTGAGTCGTTAAAATGATATAAATGCACTGATTTATATCATCAATTCCTTGTGCAACTTCACCAATTTCATTTAACTTTGGCTGCCAATCAACATATTTTATTTCATCCAATGTTGTCATCAGCTCATCACCTCGCTTGGGCCTGAAGTCGGACTTCCCATATTTCCAACGTGAGTGTGTGGATTATATTTATTTCTAATTGCCTGCATTGAACTTGTTTTATCAGACACATCTTTTGCAGAAGTTATTCCGGCAGAGTTTTGCAGTTTACCGGTTTGATTAATATCAGAAATAACATCGATCCCTTTAAATTTTAGAGTGAGAATTCCTGTCGTTTTATCAAATTGAATAAATGATTCATCTTCAAACTTAATCATAAGTTGAGACTTTGAACTCGCAGGTGCAGAATCTAAAGCGGAATAAATTGCACCTAAAATCACACCTTCTTCTGAGTTATCATCCATAAGACAAGCAACGTGTTCGCCGATATCTGGAATAGCGTAAAATTTATCTTTTTGAGTTTTTTGTTGCAGGATCGGAAGCCAATATGACAAAATATCATCATCTGCAAATTGCACACGCGCCTGGGCAAGCGTAGGATTTATATTAGTTACGATTCCAAACTTCAACATGATTTCACCTCCAAAACTGTCTTATATCCTGCGGATTTATCAATTTTGTGCTTTGCCTGGGCGATATGATATTTGCCAGAGAAATGCCCAATGCCTTTGAGTTCAATATTTATCCCTGCAACCAAATATTGATTCCCGATTAATTCAATTGTGCCTTCAATTCCTGTGTCTCCCTTGGACATAGCGGCTTTGGCTTTCAATATTGCTTGTTGTTTATTCTCGCAACGAGAAGTGATTTTTAAAGTATCACCCTTGACCACACCTGCATTTTTAACTGTGGTTTTAACTGTTTTGCCAGTTTTTGGATTATGATAACTTACCTGAACAGCCTTGAATTTCTGACTGGTTTTTTCAGATAAATTTATTCTGGTTAGATCTTTTTTATTAAATATCTTTGTCGGAAGTTCTGACTTTAATTTTTCAGTTTCATAGAAAACAAGAGAGTCCGCAGTTATTTTAAAAATGTAGCCATATTCTTCAGCAAGGTTTTTCAAGAACTCTAAATCTTTTTGTTGGTTTTGAGTTATGCGCTGAATTTTAACATCGGCGATATTTCTCACCAATTTTAGATTGTGTTTTTTCGCTATTTCTGAAGCAATTTGTTTTAGTGATTTATTTTCATAAGCAATAGAATTCTTTTGTCTCAATGGCTTTTTAATACTTGTCGCAAGTGCTTTTACAGTGATTGTATCTGGCGGAGTTTCATATTCAAGCTCATCAATTTCAAACTTTCCACAGTTCAAAAGTTTTTGTCCCTCATAACCAATAGACAAACTAAGCACATCACCTTTGGACGGAATCCAAGAGGATTGCCAAAGCTGTTCTGAATCTTCAAAGGTTATACTTATCTCATCGCTTTGCCCATGTTCAAAGTCAGTATAATCAATGTTCGTAACGTATTTTGATACGTCTTTGGTTATATCTTTTGAGCCATATATTAATTTGAAAGTTGGGGTTAGCATTTATGTTCTCCAAGGAGGTAAATCTGAAGTAATTTCGTCTGTAGTTTCAATAACCGGTATTTTTAATTTAATTCCGGCTTTTAATATCGGGGTTATTTCAACTTCAGGATTAGCCTGAATTATTGTTTCGTATAGAGTTGAGTCGTTGTAGTATTTGTATGAAATCAAGTCCCATCTGTCTTTATCCTTTGTGATGTATGTGTAAAATTCGCTCATTGGACCTTAAGTCCTTTCGATTTTTGTTTCTTTTCTTGGATTTTTCCTGTGTATTCTCTCATCTTTAAATCAAGCTGAATCGAGTTTATAGAGCCTTTTTTACTTGCTTGTTCTGTTATTGCAGAAATTTCTGTGATAACAAAAACTCCGATGTATTCACCATTTCCTTTTATAAATTTGAGAGGAGTTGCCTTTTTAGCTGCTTCTTTTAACTTTTTAATTTCCAATTCAGGAGTACAGAAATTTGTGTGAAAGTTTAATTTTATTGACTGTTCTTGCAAGTTTTCACCTAAAAACTGAAGCATTGGTTTTTGATTAATGCGTGGATGTTCAGCGTAATTATAGGAATTTGTTTCCTCAATTCCGTTGAAATACGTTATCAAATCAAATTTTATTTCTCCAAGTTGTGCAAACATATTAGTACGCGAGCCTCATCTTTCTTTGTTCTTCAGCTTGTACAATTCTCAAAATATCTTCTTTGTGTTTTTTTAGCATTTGTGCAAAATCTTCTTTTGCAGTCGGGCTCGCATTATCAATAGAGATATTTGGGCTGTAATGTATAGTTGTCGAACTTCCACCCATATTCCCTCGCGCCACGTTACCTTTTAAGCCCTTAGAACTGAGGCTTAACGCCTTGTTCATCGCAGTTAAAATCGGCAAAGGCTTTATTGTGGCAGCAATAGTTTCGGCAATCTTAACTTTATGCAAATCTTTGAGCGGTCCCATTTTAGCTGGTGAATGTGGCAGGTGGTCTCTTATTAATTGAGTATGCTTTCCGATTGCTTCTTGCGTTTTGCCTGTTTTTGAAAGCATTCCAAAAGATAAAAAGTCAGCAATTTTAGCACCAAGCTGAAACATCTTTTTGACTAAATCTACAACTTTTAAAATAATTTGAGCGAGAACTTTGCCAAATTTTACACCCATCTTTTCAGCCGCTCCACCTGTATCTTCAACAGGTTTTATAAGGTTTTTAAACCAATTAAAAATAGCTTTTAATGGAACTAAAATAGGTGATAATGCTTGGGCTAAAGCACTGAATGCAGGTTTTAGCGGAGCAAGCCCCTCTTTTAATCCGGTAAAGACACCTTTGAAAAAACCTGTAATCGGTTTCCAGTATTTATAAATCACAAGTGCAACTGCACCGATGGCAAGAGCAATCCAGCCAATTGGAGAAGTTAAAAGCGTCAGCGAAAAAGCTCTAAATGCCATAATCGCACCTTGTATTTTACCTGGGATTCCTAAAAATCCTGACTTCATAGCATTCAATCCTGCAATAATATTTGTAGGAATAGCTTTTACAGAGGTTATACTCCACATTTTGAGAGCCTGGATTGAGTTTAAAATATTTGAAGGCAATTCTTTAAAACTTCTGATTAATCCTGTTCTCAAATTGTTATCAATTCTTCTAATATCAGCCATCAAACCATTTTTAAAAGAGAAGTTTGAAAGGTCGAAGCCAAAAGTATTTCCTGCCGCTTTTATTTTGGATGAAGTCTCAAGGTTGTGCAAAGTTGTATTTAAACCAAGAACTTTCAATAATTGCATTCCATTTTGTGCGAGAACAGGAGTTAGTTTTTTCGCAATATTTAATAAAGAACCATATCCGCTTGTTAATTTTCCAACAAGAGTTACAACCGCACCGAAGATAGTTAGAATTATTCCGCCAGCAGTTAAGCCGATTATTGCTTTAAAGAGTCCTTTTTGAAGTAGAGGATTTGAGTTTATTTTTTCAAGGATTTCATTTGCTTTTTTCAAAGGTTCTGCAAGGTTTGGCAAAATTAATTCCATCATATTTATTTTTAATTTTTTCCACAGCTCAAGAGTGGTTGTCATCATATTATTAAAATCGCTATCAATGACACCATTTGCACTAAGTGCTGTTTCCTTAATTCTTTTGTATTCATCAATGTTTTTCATCATCGGCTTGATAAAATTCAAAACCTGCATATCTTGAAAAATCTCAGACACTTTAAAAACATCACCTTTAGTTGCCCTGTTTAATATATTCATAACTTCTAAAATCGGGTCTTTACCTTGAGCGACAGCTTTTAGAAGTTCTGATTTTAAATCGATACCGAATTTTTCGCTGAAGTTTTTAATCGTTTGTGGAGCAGTAACTTTCTGCATAAAGTTTTGCAAATTGTTCGCAGCTTCAGGTGCATCTTTTGCACCTTTCATCGCGACTTGAAGTGCTGCACCTAATTGTGCAACAGCAGGAACACCTTTCATTCCAAGCATACTTGCACTCGCAGTAAGCCCTGGAAATTCTCCTGCCATATCTTTTAATTCAAATCGACCCTCTTTACCTGATTGGGCAAGAATATCCATTGTTTTATTCAACTCATTAACCGGCACTTTTAAGTTGTCAGTCAAAGAAAATGCTGTCTTGGAAATATCAACGATCGCCGCTTGCTCTGCGGTTGCAGTTTTTCCAATGACATTCATATAATCAAGAGCCTTGGTCGGATCAACCCCTGATGCAACCAAAACACTCAACCCCTCGATAATATCAGGGCGAAGTTGGTTTGAATATTTAGAAATTTGCCCGAGTCTTTTATCCATACTGGCAAGCTGTTTGTCGGTAAGCTGTCCGACATTCCCAAGCTCTCGGATTCGATGTTCCATTTCAAGAGTTAATGGAATTGCATCTGTAAGCCCCAATGAATGAGCGAGTGCAAGGCCTGTTCCTGTAATCCCTGCACCTACAGCCATCATATTTTTGCCAAGTTTATCAAGGGACTCTGAAGTGTTTTTGATTTTGCGTTGGAGTTTGTCAAATTCTTCGTTAGACTTATTAACCGCATCTTTAATAACCCTCGACATTTTGTCGAAGGCAACAAGAGTTAAAGATACTTTCATTGCTGTGTCTAACATTCTTCCTCCAACGCCTCGGTTATGTTTTGTTTATATTTGATTGACTCATTTACCCAAAAAGAAAGCTCATCAAGAGTCATTTCTTTTATTTCGCTGTGTTGCCAGCCGGTTGTTTTGGCGAGGTGGATGATGCAGTCGGCACCAAGGACTTGAACTTTCCCGAGATTTCCGCCTGAAGTGAAAGAACATCTTCTAAATCAAACTCTAATAAATCCTCATAAACAACTTTTTGACCATCGACTTCAGCAAGTTCTGCGATAAGCGCAAATGTGATTTCTTCTGAAGTTTTGGCTTTTCTTTGTGCGTTTAAAAGATGAAAACCTTTGCCTGATTCAAGCACTACTTTTTTCCCTGATGGTAATATTAATTCTGTTGTCATATCATCCTCCTATATTACTTTTATACATTGATAAAATATCTGAACCGCCGACTTTGTAGATATTTTCGAGCACGTCTATTTCAAAGATTTCCTCTGCGTTAACTACAAGTTTTGCGTAAGTTGCAGACATTGAGGTTTCATACTCAGCATTGTCCCCCGGTTTAATTGTGCCGAGAGGAAATTCTTTGAATGTTCCTGAAATATATGCGACCGCCGGAACTTCTGAAATTCTGCCGGCACCGTTATATGTTTCTAAAGAAGCTCTTACCTGAATAGCCGTTGCAACAAAAGGATTCGCACAAGTTCTGAGAACATCAGGATAAAGTGCATTCCATTTTATTTTGCATTCGAGTTTATCTATACCTGCAAAGAATTCGGCAGAGCCAACCATCCCGAGTGCTTTATGTTCAGCCATCTTATGCTTAACCTGCGGAAGTTGGATTTCTTCTGCTCGGCCCAAAAGATTGTTCCCGTTCATATAAATGTTTGCGTTTATAAGTTTGTTTATTTGAATTTTGCTCATATTATCTCCTTAAGTGGTACCAAGCATTTTCAACAATTCGATATTGATAAAGCTTTCAAATGTAATTCTCTCAGCAGGTGTCGGAGGCATAAATTCAATATCAAAAACGAGATGCCCGTTTGCTATTTCTTCAGCAGAATTTTTCGCAGGATTATATGAACATTTGCCATCAATTAAAGCCCCGCGACCGATTAGAGTTCTGATAAATCCGTTCACGCTTTCGCAAATTGAATCAATTAATCCGTTTGTGATTGGGTGGTCGATAAACTGAAGCATTGAGTACTCGACACTTTCATGAAGAATATCAGCGGTTCTTCTAACATTAATAAAATTAATAGGCAAAGTGGAGGTAGGATAAGCTGCCGAACGGTTGCCCCAAGTTCTTAAACCCGAACCATAGCTGTTGAATACAGTCACAATTCCTGCTTCGTTCAATGCGTTTACTTCGCTTGACGGGTCATTAATCATAGAAGTAAGCTGTTTTTCAATCCCTGTTATTCCAAGAATTTCAGTATTTGACGGCGACCACCAATAACCTTTTTCAATATCTTTAGCAGCAATTACACCTGCAAGTCTTTGAGAATATGGCTCTAAAATTTCACTGTTACTTGTTGAGTTATAAACTTTTAAGCGAGGATAGCAAAGAATAAGCCTTTGAGAAGCAAAATTTAAATTAATTGTCCCATCAGGGCCTCTACCTGTGATTGCGTTTTGAACAGTTGAACCTAATGGTGCATCAATAATCCCCATTGCTCTGATTTTTGTACAAAGAGTATTTATATCGGTAACGACGAGTTTGTTTTCACAAAAAACAGGTGCGATAATTGTTTTTGGATAAAACCCAAACAAAGAATAACAGTCTTCAAAGGCTTTTAAGCCGGTTCGCTTGCCGGTAATTGTATCAATTCTGCCATTAATATCTGTAAATAAAACATTTGAAACTAAAGTATGAATAGCGGGATCAAAAACGTTGATAACAATTACAACGCCGGCACCTTGGTCAAAGATTGCTTTTAGAGCACCTGGAATTGTATAACCGGATTTATCTTCGCCAAAATATTTTACCCCTTCGGCTTCGTTTAATATCAAAACAGGTTTATTTACTGTTTTATAATTAGCATCTACATCACCTATTGGTGCTGTTCCGATAAGTCCTATCACAGCGGTTTTAACTGTTTTTATAGTAACAGAGCCTTTTTGAACTTCGATTGTTTCAACTCCGTGTAAAAATGATGCAGGCATTATTTATCCTCCGATTCTATGCTTGGTGTTGTTAATTCAAAATTGATTGCGTATTGCCAAATTCCGTTATTCTCAAACAGAAAATCCTCTTTAACGGGGTACATTTTTGAACATCCATCAATCTTAAATCCTGTTAAAATTGACTTGATTTTCTCTAACAGTGTATAAGCTCCACTATTGGTTCTGAGATTTCTAGTGATAATAGTAAGTGCAAATTCCATTTTTTTGTTTTGTACAATGACATTTAATGATTGCAGATTTCCATAATTTCCGCCTTGATAGTGAATAAGAATTGCACTCTTTGGATGTGTAAAAACAAATTCTTGAGGTTTTTCAGGAAATGATTCAATAAGCAAATCTGGCAATTTGCTTTTTAGTTTATCGGTTATTTTATTTTCTATTGTTTCAATATTCACTCATAACCTCGTGATTAAATTGCCTGTTGATTGGAGTCTTATTAGAAAGATATTCTTTTGATTGAATTTGATTTGTACTTGTTTCAGTTTGGACTTCCAAAGTGATTATTCCTTTTTGGATTTTTTCTAGCGTTTTGATTGCCTCTTTGTATTGCTCTAGAATGGCTTCCGGCATGTCAGCTTGTAGCCTTCTGCTGTATAATCTATAAATACTTAAATCAATTGCGATAATTCTTAGTAAAGGAAAATGGGTATTAAGCGGTAAATTATATCTACCTCTCAAATACCCATCGATTAGGGTTGAGGAGTACAAGATAGCTTCAAAGGTTATAGTTTCGTCAACTACATCCTGAGAATCGTCACTTGTAAGCTGGATTAGGGTTGGGGTTGTTATTTGTTTCTCAATGTCTTTTTGTGTGCAATACATTTTATAGCCTTACTATTCTTATAATCTCACCTTTTTTAGTTGCGGCATCAATTGAGTATCCGTTTGTTTTTTCGCCACAGGTTGCTTTTATTGCTCTACCTGAAGAATCACTGGCAATTTTTATTCCTGCATCCAAGGGAATTGCGGCTTCAACTAAAAAAATTCCGATTATACCAATTGGTGCGTATTGTCCTTCTTCTGTTTCCGTATCACTTACTCCTATTGCTCTTATGCCATGATTGCAAACGCTACCGTCAAAACCCACGAATCTATATTTAGGAATAAATGTTTTTGCCTTAATTGATTCAATCAAAAGTGGCTTACAGAGCTTGGTCATCTGAAATCTCTCCTGTATTTTAGATGCCCCTGACGATTCGAATAATTTCTCCCGTTGCAGAAGCGGCATCAAGTGCATATCCGTTGATTGCTTCTGTACTCGTAATTGTAACGGCACGACCATTTGCATCACCGGTGATTTTACTTTTAGCTGCAATTACACCGCCTGATTCAATGAGTAACACGCCTAAGACTGCAATTGGTGCATATTGTCCTGCATCAACATCGACATCGCACACACCGTATGCTTTAGCACCGGCAGGGCAAATATTTCCGTCAAAATCAACAAATTTTTGTTTTGTCAGATTAGTTTGTGCTTTTATAGAATCAATTAGAATCGGTTTGTATAATTTCTGTGCCATTTATGCCCTCCTGTTCAGTTTCATTTGAGTTACTACTTGATGTAGGTTCAGTATTTGTTTCTTCTTCTGTAGTAGTATTTGAAGAATTATTTTTAGCAGCTTTTTTGCCTGATTTTGTTGTTTTTGGTGCAGGGTCTGTTTCAGAAGATGGGACAAAATCTTCTTCAATTGGAGTAATATACTCCGCAAGTTTGGCGATTTGCTCATCATCTGTAAGCTTAATAGTAGAACCGACTCCGTAAGTGGTTTGGTTATGAAGTATTGTTGTATTTTTGACTGTAAATTTAGCCATAATTTCTCCTTTATGAATTTTTAATTAAATACCCGGCATCAGGTCCTACAAGGAAAGGAGTGTAGATGTCTGTTGCACGGATGTATTTAACTTTGTTACCTTCTTTTGTATATTCATCTATTTTTAATGAATCTTTCTTTTTTACTGTGTAAGCAAAAGAAGGGTCATACTCTGTTCTTGAAGCCAAGTTTGGAACATATGCCAAGACAATATTATTGCCCCAAACTTTAACAAAGTTTCCTGCTTCGTTAACAAACACAGATTTACCGACATAAATATTTTGTATGTCAAAAATTTGTTTCATTAATTCAAGGGTAATTATTTTTGTGTCACTTGAACCAACAAGTTCTCTCAATTTTTGATGTCTTTTTAAATCTTTAAATGCTTCATAGCCCATAACCATAGTGTTTGGCTCTTGTGCAATTTTTCCGGCAATTGCATTCTTTGCATCATCTATGACACCTTCAGGGTCTGAATTTGAGTTTGAAAATAAACTTGTTCCCGAGAGGATAATTTTATTTGTAGATGCAAAATTATCTGTATTTTGAACAAGGTCTGCACACTGTTTTTCGTGTTTTAATTTCAAACCTTCAGTTACAACATTTGTAGCGTGAAGCTGAAGTTTGACAATTTTAGATTCCTCTTGTTCCCTGTAATCTAGAGGATAAGCAAGATCGTGTTCAGTTAAAGTTGTTGTCTTTTTATTAAAACCTTTTGGCGAAATTACGTTAGAATTGGCACGAATACTTCTTTCTGTATCATAGACCTGAAAGGCTTCTTTGTTGAATTCAAAAATATCAACCTTTTCAAGCTCTGAATCGATAACTGGGAATAAATTTTCAGCGATAAAAGCTGAGTTTGAATATCCTCTCGCTACTTTGGATAGATATGCGTTAACACGTAATTCTTCTAAACGTCCCATTTGTCCTCCTGTTGAGTTTTCTCACTCCGTTCTAAAACTCTTACGTCGGCGAAGAACGGTTTCGCCTTACAAAGCCTTTGACTTTTCAAAGCCTTTTCAGGCTTCACACACTGCTCACGCATTTTAAACTCCTTTATTTAGCTTTAGCAGAGCATCTTTGAAGTCGATGTTTTCTTTTTCAGCAAGTGCAGTAGCTTCGTTAAAAATTTCGAGGCTTTCTTCACTTGCATCTGAGAAGTCATCGTGCTCTGCTTTTGGGGTAGTGGTAGCTTTTTTCTTTGTAGCAACTTCTTCAAATTCAATCTGTTTTGGAAGTGATGCCACAAAAGTTTTAAAATCTTCAACAGCATTATATGTGGAGTCAAATTTTTTGACATTATCTAATTCTTTGAATATTTTTAAAACAACATCTTTGTTGGCAGGGATAAGAATTCCTTTCTCTAAATGTTTTTCAATAAAATTATCAAATTCATTGTCCCTGATTTTATTTTTTAAATAATCGAGTTCTTTTTGAATTCCATCTTTGTCGGAAGCCTTTTCTTTAAAAGAGTCAAGCTCATTTGTAAGGGTTTCAATTTTTGTTTTTAGCGTTTTAATAGTTTCGCTTGAGGTTTCTTTATCCTTGAATGTATTAATTTTTTCCTCAAGGTCATTAACCTGATTTTTCAAGTCCTGAATTTCTTTTTCTTCATCCTTTTTATCAGGGTTATCCTCTTTTGGCGGCTCGACTTCAAAGGTATAAACATCGCTTTCGCCTTCTTTAAACTGAACGGCTTCCATTCCTTTGACTTGCGGAATACTAGCACCTAAAAATGATACAGCTTTTAAGTAAGGTTTTTTACCTTCAAGCTCTCTGTAAATTTCTACAGAGATTTTTTTGTACTTGCCGTCATTAACAAAGGATTTTAAATCTTCGGTCACCTCTTTAAATGTAGCTTTTAAAACTCCCTTATTAGCTTTTAAACTTTCAACCCAGCCGAATGCAGGACCTGATTGTTCATGGTCTAAAGTAATCGGAGCTTCACAAAAACTCGGGTCATAATTTTTTGCAATTTCTTCTATTTGTTCTTTAGTGAATTTTCCTTGCGGATATATTCCTGCTTTAAAGATTTCAAAAAATTTCATTTTATACCTTTCTCAAAATGTGGCGAAGCACAAGGCGAGTAATTCTCCTCGTGCTTCTTTTATGCCTCTAAACCTTCTTTGGTAATTAATCTCAAGCCGGTATTAACAACCGATAAAACAATTGCTTGAATGCTTGGGTCAACTACAAAACCGGTTTGAGTTTGCACCCCGATTGCTATTGCTGCAATTACGTTTACCCAAAATGTTTTTGATTGGTAAAATTTCTTTGTAGAGCTTGAACCTGACATATGATTACCTCATTTATTTTTTACTGCGTTCAAAAATTTATTACTCTGTGAGTATAAGCTCATATCAATTTCAATTTCAAAGCAACCGTACCGATAACGACACCGATAATCAGACCAATAACGAAACCAATAATGGGAGCAGTTTTTGTTATTGGTGTCGTTGCTTTGAAATTGAATAAAAAAACTTGTATGTTTAAAAGAAAAATGAAGCAGTAATTCTGCTCTTTTCTTTTTGCCAAGAGGTAAATTATGGATATATTAGTAGTTACAAAATTGTTTGAAAGTATCGGATTCCCTGCGGTTATCTTTGTAATTTGGTACATCTATCATCAAGCACAAGTTAAAACTTTTGAAAACTTGATGAATCAAAACTTCATCATCTTAAAAGATTTGCTTGAAACAAACCAATATCATGCAGCAATTTTATCCAGGATCGAAAACAAAATCGATACTAACTTTTGGTGTCCGATTTTGAAGAAAGAGGTAAGTAAAATAAATGAATATTGAAAAAATGCAATTCCAAGGACAGTTGGCGGACTTAAAAAAGAAGTTTAAAAACCTTGATACGGAAGCTTCGGGACTTCTAATTTTAATCCGCTCACTTTTAAATCCTTATGAAGAGGATTTAACAATGTTGGATACTGAAAAGGCTTTAATATCCTTAGACAGGTTTAACAAAATTGTCCAAGAACTGAAAGCCCTAAAACAAAAAATAGAAAAAATGGAGAGCGACATTGACTAAAAAATATGAACTTGTTGCCGATGCCGAGAGATTCTATGTTGTTGAAGAAATGACTATTGAAGAAATAGCGACAAAATTAAAAGTTAATGAAAAAACAATCCGTTTTTGGAAAAGCGAAGGGAATTGGGAAACAAAGAAATCTCAATATATAAAAGCACAGCAAATGTTCCATGAAGATTTGTATAATTTCGCTCGCAAATTAATGGCTACAATCGAAGATTCCTTTGAAAAAGGCGAAAAAGTTGACCCCGGAAGAATGTTCACTTTTATGAGAATGCTTCCAATGATAACCAAAATCAAAGAATATGAAGATATTGTCGCAAAATGCAAAGTCAAAACAAAAGCCGAAGCTAAAAAAGGCTTAAGTAAATTCATCATTAATCAGATAGAATCCGAAATCTTAGGAATAAACCCAAATGAACCTTAACAAATATTTTTTACCCTACCAACAGCGATGGCTAAATGATAACTCCCCTGTGAAAATTTGGGAGAAATCGAGACGTATTGGTGCTACATACGTTCAAAGCTATGAAGATGTAAGGGACTGCATAAATAAAGCAGTCCCGGCTGTTTGGTTTTCATCAGCAGATGAAAGTGCGGCAAAAGAATACATTACTTATTGTGAATTATGGGTGAAACTTTTCCAAGCTGCTGCAACATCTTTGGGCGAAGTTGTAATCGATTCAGAAAAAGATGTAAAAGCACTTGTTATAGAATTTGCAAATGGGACTAAAATTCACGCTTTGAGTTCTAATCCAAAAGGCTTCAGAAGCAAAGGCGGAAAAGTTGTTTTGGATGAATTTGCTCACCACAACAATCCGCTTGAGTTATGGAAAGCGGCAAAGCCCTGTGTAACTTGGGGTTTTCCATTGAGGATTTTATCAACACACAATGGGCAAAGTTGTTTATATTTTAAATTTATAGAGCAAATCAAAAAAGGAAAATTAAAGTGGAGCCACCATTTAACCCCACTTCAATTAGCGGTTGAAGAAGGCTTGGTGGATAAGATTTATAAGCGTGAAGCAACACAAGAAGAAAAACAGCAATGGCTTGATGAACAGAGAGAAAACTGTTTTGATGAATATACTTGGTTGCAAGAATATTGTTGTGTTGCAATTGATGAGGCTTGTGCATTTCTTCCTTATGATTTAATCGCAACTTGTGAATATGAAAAGATTTTAAAAACTCTTGATGAAATAGTAGGTGAATTGTATGTCGGAATGGATATAGGTCGAAAAAAAGATTTAACCTGCATTTGGATTCTAGAGTCATTTGAAAAAACAAAATACACAAGAAAAGTTGAAATATTAGAAAAAACTCCTTTCCATATACAAGAAGAAATTTTATCAAGCATATTGAAACATCAAAAATTGAGAAGATGCTGTATTGATTCAACTGGTCTTGGAATGCAACTTGCAGAAACCGCTCAAAGAAAATTCGGACAATATAGAGTCGAAGCAATTACTTTCACAAACAAAGTCAAAGAAGAATTAGCCTACAATCTCAGAATTAATTTTGAAGATAAAACAGTATTTATCCCAAAAGAACACGAAATAAGAGAAGACTTGCACTCCGTAAGGCGAATAACAACCAGTGCAGGAAACATCCGCTTTGATGCTGATAGTTCTGAAGTAAACGGACACGCTGATAGGTTTTGGGCACTAGCCTTGGCATTATATGCTTACAGCTCCAATCCGGGACCAATAAATATTGAAACAAGAAAAAGGAGAGAATCAATCGGACTTGTTCAAAATTTTTAAAAGGCGTTTTAAGGTTCGTTTTTAAAAAAATATACGCTTATATACCTAAATACACATGAAAATCGTTTTTAAAAAGAGTTAAAAAGGTTTCAAGATAGATTTTACCCCACCCCAAGAAAGAAATTTATATGACAGATGAAATTTTAGAAAATAAAAATACAAAACAAGCCATTAGTCACGAAATAGCGACAAGAAAACGTTCGCTGAATTTCTATTCTTTAGGCTATATGCTTCCTGATCCTGATCCCGTATTGAGAAAACAAGGCAAAGATATGAAAATATACAGAGAACTGCTCTGCGATGCTCACGTTTTTGCCTGTGCTCAGTCAAGAAAATCAGGAGTTCTTTCACTTGAATGGGATATAAATAGAGGAACTGATAAAGACGAAAATGTTCAAAGAATAGAAGATTTACTTAAAAGTTTAGACATTTATCAACTGATTAACGATATTCTCGATGCATCATTCTTTGGTTTCCAACCAATAGAAATTCTTTGGCAGAAGACTGATAATTTAGTTTTGCCATCAGCACTTGTTGCAAAACCTCCTGAATGGTTCTGTTATGATGAAGAGAATAATTTGAGATTCAGGACAAAAGAAAATTATTGGGGAGAAGAACTGCCTGATAAAAAGTTCCTTTGTCCTCAATTAAACGCAAGCTATGATAATCCTTACGGGGAAAGAGTTCTCTCAAGAGTTTTCTGGCCCGTTACCTTTAAAAAAGGCGGCTTAAAGTTTTGGGTTGTATTCACAGAGAAATATGGAATCCCTCACCTTATAGGAAAACACCCAAGAGGAGCTTCTAAAGAAGAAACTGAAACGCTTGCAGATTTACTTGAAAATATGATTCAAGATGCAATTGCAGTCATTCCTGATGATAGTTCTGTTGAAATTCAAGAAGCTGAAAAAACATCTTCTGCCGAAATTTTTGAAAAGCTAATCGACAAAATGAATGCAGAAATTTCAAAGGCTATCCTAGGACAAACTCTTACAACAGAAATTGGAAGCACCGGCAGTTATGCTGCAAGCCAAACTCACATGAGTGTTCGACAAGATATTGTTGATTCAGATAAAAAGATTGTTGAAAAAACTATCAACCAATTAATCAAATGGATTTATGAGCTTAATTTTCCGAATCAAGATATCCCTCAATTTGAGATGTATGAAATTGAAGATGTGGATTTAAACTTGGCACAGCGAGATAAAGTTCTCGTTGATTGCGGGGTGAAATTTACCAAAGAGTATTTTATAAAAAGTTATGGTTTTGATGAAGAAGATATAGAAATTGCTGAAGCCAAAAAGCCTTCTACATTCAAACAGTTCAATGAATCTAAAGATGAAAAAATAGGACAGGATGAAGTTGACGGACTCTTCGATTTTATTTCAGAAGATGAGCTTCAAAGTGTCTCAACCGATATGCTAAAGCCACTTTTAAAACAGCTTTCTAAATGTAAAACGGAAGATGAATTTAGAAAAGTTTTAGATGAAAAGGACTTGAAAACGGACAAGTTTGAAGAAGTCTTATCTAAAGCACTCTTCCTATGCGAAGCACAAGGGAGGGCAGATGGACTTGAATAAAAAACAACTTACATTTTTTGATATGTTTTCAGGTATCGGAGGATTTAAAATTGCGCTAGAAAGAGCAGGCTTTAAATGTGTCGGATACTGTGATAACGATAAATATGCAACAAAATTGTATCGAGAGTTTTTTAATACAGAAGAGGAGATGTACTTCAATGATGCAACAAAAATCAGAACAAATGAATTGCCAAACTTTGACATTTTGTGTGCAGGATTTCCTTGCCAAGCTTTCTCTATTGCAGGAAAAAGACGAGGATTTAGTGAGTCCAGAGGCACAATGTTTTTTGAAGTCGCAAGGATTTTACGCGACAAAAAGCCCAAATACTTTATACTCGAAAATGTTAAAGGGCTACTTAACCACGAACATGGAGGAACTTTCTCAACTATCGTTAAAATTCTCTCCGACCTTGGGTATTCAACTCAATGGCAAGTTCTTAATACTAAGTTCTTCGGCATTCCTCAAAACAGGGAAAGAGTGTTCATTGTCGGATGTCTTACAGGAGAATGTATCGGAAAAGTATTTCCTATCTCCTCAAATGATGCAAAGAATATTAGCAACTTAAATGCTATTACAAAAAAGAAATCTCAAGGCAGCAGAGTTTATTCTACTGATGGAATAAGCTCTTGTTTAACCTCCAGCGGCGGTGGTCAAGGTGGTAAAACAGGCTTGTATTTTATAAATAAACCAAGATTTGATACTTATAAACCTTCAGATATTGTTCAAACGCTAAAAGTTGCAGGCGATACTCCGCTGATGAAAGTTAAGAATGGCACGAAAAAAGGATATGATGAAGCCTATATTGGAGATGGAATTAACTTAGCTTTTCCTTTGAGTAAAAACCGCAGAGGTCGTGTGGGTAAAAAAGTTTCGCAAACATTAGATACCCACTGCAACATGGGAACTATTGAAAATTACAGAATCAGAAGATTAACCCCTCTTGAATGCTTTAGGCTTCAAGGTTTCCCTGATGAAATGGTTAAAAAGGCTTATGAGCTTAAAATTTCTGATGCTCAATTATATAAAATGGCAGGAAACGCAGTTACTGTAAATACAGTTTATTCAGTGGCAAAAAGGATTGCGGAGGTAGAAAATGCCTGATTTAAAAGCCCTTTTTAAGCTGTCTCCGTCAATGGCTATAAAATACTTCAAGAATAAAAACAGCAAACTATCTTGGGATTGGCACGATGTTTGGCAATCTGCACATCAAAAAACATTCACTGTAGCAAAACTTATGAAAGAAGATGTTCTCCAAGATATCAGAGATGCTCTTGATAAGGCACTTGCCGATGGTCAAACCTTTCAGCAATTTCAAAAAGAACTCAAACCAACTCTTCAGAAAAAAGGTTGGTGGGGTGAACAGTTTGTCGGCGATTCTCAAGGCAATATTGAACACGCTCAAATGGGTTCATTAAGTCGCTTAAAAACAATATACCAAGTGAATATGCAAACTTCTTATATGGCAGGAAGGTATCAAACTCAAATGGACAATGCTGATAATAGACCATATTGGCAGTATGTAGCAGTAATGGATAGAAGAACTCGCCCCGAACACGCTGAATTAAATGAACGTACTTTTCGATATGACGACCCGTTTTGGAATAGTTTTTACCCTCCGAATGGCTGGCGGTGTCGTTGCAGGGTGCGAGCTTTATCAAAGGAAGATTTATATGGTGCAAATGCAGATAATTCAAAAGGTTACTTGTCTGAAGAGATGGCACTCGTATCTAAGAAAACTGGCGAGATGAAGCCTGTTGCAGTTTATACAGATCCATTGACAGGACATAAGATAAAGCCTGATGTAGGCTGGAGTTACAACCCAGGCAAAGATACTGATGTTTTAAAAGGCACTTAAAAGAGTTTTAAATAGCGTTTAATAGGAGATTTTTATGACGATTGACACAAAACATTTACTCAACTGGGTCGGTGGAAAAAGATTATTGAGAAAAACTATTGCCCCACTTATTCCAACAGATATTAAATCCTACGTTGAACCTTTCGGCGGTGGCGGTTGGATTCTATTTTATAAGCCTAAATGGGCAGATTTAGAAATTTACAACGACTTAGATGGCAGACTTGTAAACCTTTTCAGGATTGTAAAATATCACCCTGAAGCTTTAAAAGAAGAGCTCAGATATCTGCTAGGTTCTCGTGAAATGTTTATGCAATTTATGAATGCAAAACTTTACACCGATATTCAAAAAGCAGCACAGTTTTTATTTCTGATTACTCGTTCTTTTGGAGGTCGAGGAGGAACCTTTGGTACTGTCAAAAAATCCTCCGGTGGCGCAAGTAAAAGTCAGACAAATATTCTATTTAAAATTGATGCAATCCATAAACGCTTAGATAAAGTGCTTGTAGAGAATAGAGATTTTGAAAAATTGATTAAACAATATGACCACGAAGATGCATTTTTCTATTGCGACCCTCCATACACCTGCGGATGCGGTTATGAAGTTACGACAACAGAAGGCTTTGCACATGAGAAATTGAGAGACACTTTGAAAAATATTCAAGGTAGATTTTTACTATCTTATGATGATAGTCCAAAAATTCGTGAACTGTACAAAGATTTTGAAATGGTTGCAGTAGAGAGATTAAACGGAATCAACAACAAGATTGAAAATCGAGAGAATAAAATGTTTAAGGAACTTCTGATTGCGAATTATCCGATTGAGGATCTTTTTAATGGACGTACCAATTGAAATAAAAATTGATAATAAAGAGCTTAACCAAGTTTTGGATAAGCTCTTTGAAAAAACATCGAATTTGCGACCATTGATGAAAAATATTGCAGGAATAATGGCAGATGCCGTTGAGGAAAATTTTAAACAGGAGGGACAGCCTGATAAATGGGAGGAACTCAAAAAAGTTACAATAAAAGTCCGGACTAAAAAAGGATACTGGCCCGGAAAGATTTTACAGATGCGAGGCGAACTCGCAGCATCAATCGCTACAGAATATGATGAATCCTCTGCAACTATTGGTTCAAATAAAGAATACGCAGCCATCCATCAATTTGGTGGACAAGCAGGAAAAAACAAAAAAGTCAAAATTCCTGCAAGACCATACTTAAAATTGAGGGAAAAAGATTTATATAATATTTTAAAAGTCTCATTAAATCTTTTAAATTAAAGGGATATTAATATATAATTTGAAATAATATTTTTAATTTACTAAACAAATCCTTTGTAATACAATCTAAATATGAAATTATCTGTAATTACTATCTGTTATAATGAGCCGGATGTTGAAAAAACATGCGAAAGTATTGTTAATCAAACTTACAAAGATTTTGAATGGATTGTTATAGACGGCGGTTCAAATGAACAAACCCTTTCGGTGCTTAATAAATATCGCGACAAAATGGTTGTTTTTGTAAGCGAAAAGGATGAAGGCATTTATAATGCTATGAATAAGGGAATTAAGCTTGCAAAAGGAGAATATCTTAATTTTTTAAATGCCGGAGATATGTATTTTGATAACAGTTCACTTGAAACGGCTGCAAAGCACTTAGAAGCCGATATTGTCTATGGAAATTTGGAATTTTTTAATGAAAATAAAAAATTCATCCAAAAATTCCCAGATAAAATTCCTTACGGCTGGTTTGTTGCAGGGTATCTTCCACACCCTGCAACCTTCATTAAAAAAGAACTGTTTGATAAATACGGGCTTTACAATGAAAAAAACAAAATCGTAAGTGATTGGGAAAAGTGGATTGAATTTATAGACATTAACCACGCCTCTTATTTGCATATCCCTTTTGTTATCTCATCGCACAACCATCAAGGGGTTTCTTCGGTTATGAATGAGGCGCAAACAAAAGAACGTAATGCAATCATTGAAAAATACTACGGGACAGAAGCATCCGAATTTAAAAAGAAAAAATATATAAGATTTTTGGGCATTCCGTTATTAAAAATTGTCAAAAATTACGATGAGAAAAAATATTATTTGTTTGGATTTTTGCCTTTCGCTAAAATAAAAGAAATTGATACACGACTGAAAATTTATTTTTTGGGAATTAAAGTATTATCCTTTACTCCAAAATCAAAATGCGGAGATTTAAAAATAAACTCAAGTAAAGGCCTATGTATTTATTTTGATCATATTTACGGAGGCGGAGCAGAATTTTATTTTTATTCAAAATTAAAAGAAGCATTGCCGAATAAAACAGTTATCAGAATTCAAGAACTTCGTTCGAATTACAAAATCTCCATTTACAGCAATGAAAATATTTTTGAAATTTTTTACAGTTGGAATGAACTTAAAAAACTTTTGCTCCAAATAAATAATTCTGAAATTTATATAAATAATTTGGTAGGTTATAAAAGGATTTATGAATTATTAAATTTTCTTGCCCAAACAAAAATAAACAACAATAAAATAATGATGCTGGGACACGATTATTTTCCGATTTGTACCAGTTGGAATTTGATTAACAACAAAGGTGAATATTGTGACATCCCAAGTATTGATATTTGTAAAAAATGTGCAAAAAATAATTCTTACGTATTTAAAAAACACGAAAAAGAATTTAAAAAAATAGAAAAATGGAAAAATATTTGGGGGAATTTTTTAAACGAAATTGCCGACGAATTGATTGTTTTTTCACAAAGTTCCAAGGCTCTTTTTACAAAGGCGTACCCTGAATTAGAAAATAAAATAAAAATTGTTCAGCACACTGTAAAAGAATTTAAAGATCCGATATATTATGAAAAATCCGAAGATAATACTGTAAATATCGCCATGATTGGAAACATTTGTTTTATAAAAGGCAGTGAAATTGTTTCCCAAATGGCACAAATTATTAAACAAGACAAATATAAAAACATAAAACTTACTGTAATCGGTGATTACAATGAAAGTGACAACGTAGAGGTCACGGGCAAATATGATCGCGAAGCCTTACCTCAAATTTTAAATAAGAACAAAGCAAATATTGTTTTTATTCCTTCGATATGTCCCGAAACATTTTCATACACGACATCTGAGGCTATGACGCTTAAATATCCCGTTGCGTGTTTTAATCTTGGCGCACCGGCACAAAGAGTCAAAGATTATAAAAAAGGATTGGTCATTTCTAAAATGGATGCACAAACCGCATTGGATGAGATAATTAATTTTGTAAAAAAATAATCATTTTTTTATTTTAATAACGTCTATACCGAGAATGCACAATTCAGGGTTTTTTGAAGAAAATCGTATTTTAATAATTTTTTTCTTAAAATTTTTAAACTCATATTTAAAATCGATTTTAGGTTTTTTAATTATTTTTATATCAGAATTAATTTTATGTAAATCACGGCTTGTATTTATTAATTTTTTAATATAAGGCATATAAAATATTTTGAAATTTTCCGGTATAACTCTGTAAAAATTTATTTTATTTCTGTCAATTCTGCCCTTTTTGTCTACTTTTACCGAATGAAAATGATAGAAAATCACCTCGTAGTTTTTTGAGGTATTTTTTTCGTTAAGAATAATTTTATTTTCAATTTTGTTAAAATTATAATTATTGATATTCCACGGAGCAACTCCGCCGCCGAGATGTTCTAAAACATGAACCTCATCGAATCTTTGTGTCCAATCGTCTAAATATTTTTGGTCGCCGAACTTATTGTCCTCTATTTTTGCATAACACCAGTCAAGACAGGCATTTCGCCACCAATTCAAAACTTTCAACCCGTTTTCATCGTTTTTAAAAGTAATAAATTGAACGCAATATTTACCTGAGGTTTCTGTCTGGTCATATTCTGGCGTATAACGGTGTTCAGTTATTAAAACAGATTTGTCACCCATTTCATCAACTAAAACTTTCGGGTTTGAATAAAAACATAAATCAGCGTCTATATAAGTGCAATGGTCAAGATTAAATTTTTCAATACAATATTTTATTGTAGAAGATGAACATGTCCAGCAATATTCACCCGCAGTTCTCGTAGGTTTTACCTTCAACAACTCTTCATCTTCAAATTCCGAGAGGGAAATTATTGTCGTTTTCTCAAGATTAAGCCCGCTTAAAAGCTTATAAGAATCCTCGCAAAAAGCGAAAATGTAAAGATGAAAATCATCACAGTGTTTCTTTAGGCTTTCGTACATTACAAGCCCTTGTGTTGCAAAATTTATATCAAACAATGTGCAAAAATTAAGCATTTTTCACCTTTCTAGCTAAAACAATATTATCTAAATATAAATCGTCATTTGAAGGTGTTATTTTTATCAACAATACCCCCAAAATATTAAAAATAGAACATAACATATTCACAAAAATACGATTTTTTAATTTATTCCTCTTTATGCATTTTTTGTAAATATAATCGTTTATCAATTGGAAAATAACACCTAAGTCATTAACTGATTTTCTATACTCTATTATTTCAAAACCATATTTTTCAAGCAAATATTTTAAACCGAAACTTGTATACCGTGCAAAATCATAGGGCGGTTCATGCTCATCCCATACAAAAGGCACTGTTAATAATAACTTTCCACCCATTTTGAGCACCCTATTTATCTCAGATAAAAATTCGTCAGGATTGAAGACGTGTTCCAAAACTTCGTTTGAAATAGCATTGTCGTAGCTCTCATCCTCAAATGGAAATCTATGTCCGTCATAAAAATACTCTGCATTTTTGGATGCACCGTATTCTTGTGTATCATATTCAAGACCATCATATTGCTCCACATTGAAAAATGGTTTATAAGGTTTTGAACCGCAACCAACGTCTAGAAGTTTACCCCCTTTAATTTGATTAGCAAGCTCTGAAATATGCCTATAAAGCCCCTTTCTTGCGAAATAAAATGGATTTACAAACACTCCCAAGAATTCAGGGTTGAATTCTTGTTTATTAAGTTTCTTTTTAAATGCCTTTCTTAATTCCACAATTTTATTCCTTAATTTTCTTAAAAAAATACCCTTTAAAATATGATGGGATTTCTACTACTTTATCAAATGTCACATCGAAATCTGAAATAAGTCGATATTTACTATCAAAATATGATAACAATTTTTTCTCATCTAAAAACCATGCCGGATATTTTGCTTCATAAATCTCTGGAGGCACAACTTGAAGCGTTAACCGGTCCCTGTTTTCAAGGCTTATAGCCGTTCTATCTATAATAATATAATCTACACCTTTATCAATAATCTTTTCCAACCATTGATAAGGATTTGGCAAGTATTGCAAAACACTGGATAAAATCAAAACGTTTGCCCCATCGATTTCATCGATTGAATCAGCAAATTTCAATATACCATCTGCAATTTTTTCTTTGCCGGCTTTTACGTAATGTTCCTGTTCGACAACCGTCCAACTTTTGATCTGAAGAGGCTTTAAAAATTCCTTGTTCTGAAAATAATGAGAACCTAAAGCACCGCCAAAATCTATAACGTTCAATTTGTTGTTGTTTTCTGCCGCTACTTTAAATAGGCAAGCCAAAAGACCCCATGAATATTGCACTTTCTCAAAAATAAAGCTATCTCTTTCAAAAACAGATTCGCCATTTTTTACTTTTAAAGTTGATTCCAAAGTTTTTTCAAGAATATTAGCAGAGGAATAACCGTCACAAAGTTTTTCAACTTCGCCCCAGTTTTTGTAATCGCCAGAAAAGCCGTATTTTACTTTCTTTTTCTTGTTATATTTAATTTTTATAAATCCAAAAAGCTTAACTATTCTTCTATCTCCGTCTTTGATTCTTGTAATAAAAAAGTTATTTTTATTTTGGGTTAGTTTTTTTAAATACTTTTCAAAAGCACGTCGCATTTTTTTGTTTTCTTTAATTTGAATTTTTTCATACATTGACGTTTGTAAATCGACTTTATCCCCCAATTGCTCACCTGAGCCGAGACAATGAGTTGCATCTTCGCCAAATCCTATATTTTGCACTAAGCTTTTTGTGGGGTACAAACAGAGTTTATCATTTATAAACGTGCTTGCATACCAGCGTATAGCCCAAGAGTTTTTATTATCAAGCATTTTTAAATACTGGTAATTGTAATTAAAGTCAAACTCTTTTTGCAGGTTTTTGTCCAATATTTCTTGTTTTAATTTTTGCGCATCTTTTTCAAACAGTTCCCATCCTCTTTTCCAAGTCGCCCAACCCCAACAATCTGCACCTCTTAAGAAAAAAGTTTTTTCTTTAATACAAGGAACTATCGGATAATTGTAACCAGCTATACATGCAACTTCTTCATCATGTTCATACATATCCAAAGATTCGTTCATATATTTCAAGAAATTAGGACTTGTTATTAAATCATCCTCTAGGACAATTATTTTACCATATCGTTCTATGATTTCTGTTACTCCGGCTATTACGGAATTTGCCAATCCTTTATTTGTCAAGCTTTCTCTAATTTCAATGTTTTTAAATCCATCTATTGTTCTGATATATTCTTTCACTGCCGAAACTTTTTCGTCATTTTGAGTTTTTGCACCATCTGCATATATGAAAAGTTCGCTTTCGTTTGCGAGAAGATTGTTTTTTAAAGCTTCAACTGCCTGCTTTAAAGTCTCAAGTCTGTTATAAACAAATAATGCAATCGGTGCTAATGTCATCTTTTCTCCACTCTTAAATTACAAACTAATCATTTCACCCAATTTCAAATCCCACTCTCTGGGTCTAAAATCAAAATACCCACCATAAGAAGTAAACGTCATTTCGCCAAAATAAATTTTGCCTTCAATATTATAAAAATCCACTCTCACATGCTTGAAATCCTTAGCTAAAATTGTCGCAAGCTCGGTCATTTTTTCAAAATTTTGTGGCTTTTTAACTTCGCCTTCATAATAATCGCCCGTATAAACAAACTCCTGTTTGTTCCAGCCCATATCATAAAAAACCGTTTTTAGAGTTCCACTGCCTCTGTCAAAGCATATTAAAATATAAGCCGGTTTTCCGTTAAAAGCAAAATATTTATAATCTGTTATATCGCCCTGAAGATCTTCAAGATATTTTTCGATTATAATTTTCCTTTTTATTTCCCGATAATGCCACTCACCGAACAGATATGCAAATTCTTCGTTTAACCATTCTTCGATTTGTGCTTTTGCCTGTTGTTTATCAAATGTTGATTTATCTTTAACAACAAGATTATAACCGCAACCGTGATTACATTTAATTACAAACTCATTTGGCAGTTCATCAAAATTAATTTCATCAAAATTATCATAAACACCCAATAGCGGAACTAAATATTCTTCTCCGATTTTTTCTTTAACCCAGTCTCTAACTAAATACTTGTCAGCTAATCTGGTTTTTAAGGCAGAATTATCATATACTCTAAGCCACTGCATTTTCTCAGAAAAAGTTTTTGGATTTTTCAGATCCAAATCATATCTGAAACTGTTTTTAAAAGCATTTTTAATGTTTTTTACATACAGCTCTTCTTTTGACCAATCGACTTTTAATATCGCATTTTTTCTTCTGATTTTATCAATAATTTTTTGTATTAAACTATTTCCCAAAATGTTATTCCTCTTTAAACTTTACCAACAAGCTTCCTTTTGGAATCAAACAAATTAATTTGATGCCTAAAAAATCTTTCCAAATCTTTCAAATTATTCTCATTAGATACAATTTCTAATGAATAGTCATACATAAACCCTTTTGCCATCTTTGATTTATAGATTCCCGCAAACTTTTCGATTTCACTATGGTCTATCACATTTTTAACAACTTCTTCCAAATCTAAATCCGGAGAGTATTCAAATACACCTGGAAATTTTTTATACCAAGCCTGTCCAAACACTACAACATTTTTGCCGGAACATATTGACTCCCAACCGACAGTTCCCGTGATAGCTGCAATAATTTTCGCGTTTGAAATCAATTTGAAAGTGTCAAATTTTCTTGATGCCAGTTCAACATTTTTAATCCCCATTAATCTTGTGTAAAAAGCTTCGCCCCTTTGAAAATGGCCTTGAATCATATTTTCTTTAACTATAATTTTCCAATTCTCAGGCAAAATTTTAGACAATCTCTCCACTGCTAAAATCTGATCACAATATTCTCGACCGAGCAAAGAAGTTGTCATCTCCGGCTGGTAATGAAGCGGAAAGTAAACATAATTACAATCTAAATCAAGTTCATCTTTTTCGTATTTAGCAAGTTCAGCTAAGATTTCCCTGCCCAAATCATATCTTTGAAAAGCTGTTCTGCGTGTTCGCTTTTTTCTTAATTCTTTTACCAATTGTTTAAAATCAACAGGTTTATAAAAATCATTCATAATCTTATCCATTTCCAGATAATACGGATTTGCCTTTATATAAACAGATGGTTCACTGGTCAATTTCTCGATTTTCACCGATTCATCTGAGTTAATAGGTAAAATATCATTAAATTCACCGAAATCATCCAAGTTATAAACATATGAAAAATAATCCGTATCTATAAAAACATCCGGTTGAAATGTCAATCTGTCAATGTTCATCTCTTCTGCCAGCCTAAACATCAAATAATCCGGACCCAAGTGTGGCAAACGACATAAAACAACAAAATCAATTTTATTTTCGATAAAAATTCTATAAAACATATCAGATAACATATTAAATATATTTATCATGTCATGAATGGTCTTTGGAGAATAACTGTTTTGCTCAGCAGGGTTATAATTTCTCGAATACATCTCTACAAAAGTCATTTTATATTTTTCAAGTCTGTTTCTAAGATCATCCGGAATTCCATAATATTGATAATCTTCAAATCTAAAATAATCAAAATCATGTACATGATGAGTCGCTTTTGGGTTACAAGCAACCCAAACTGTCGGTTCGCAAAGTCCCTTATTTTTAAGCATATTTATGACAGGCTCCAATGTGTCAGCCGATTCCCAAAACAAAGTCCTTTTCATTTATTCATTTCCTCATTTTTACTATTCATAAAAATTTCAGCCATTCTAAAATCTAAATCTGTATCAATATCAATAGAATTAGCTTCACTCATTATATATGCAAAACTCTTGTTGGTAAACATATTAATTTTTTCGCTCAAAAGTTCTGCTCTAAGAATGTATATCGCACCATTCAAAATATAATTTTGCTCTAAATCTTGTCGCCTTTTGTCCAAATATTCTTTTTTAATAAAATTATCCAAAGATAAATCTTTGCCGATTATATTGGTCCACTGCACCGGATGAGGGCATTTACAAACACTCAAAACATAATCAGCATCTTTTTTTATAAATAAATCTATGGATGCTTTTATATCTTTAGCTTCTCTTAATGGTGATGTGGGCTGTAATAGGACTATCACATCAAATTTCTTGTCTACATTATCAACAACTTCTTTAACTACAGACCAAGATGATGCATTATCTGATGAATTTTCTTTGCTTCTTAAAAAAGGGACACTAGCACCATATTTTTTTGCGATATCGGCATACTTTTGACTATCAGTAGAAACAATAACTTCATCAAAAATATTTGAGTTAAGAGCAGTCTCAATCGACCAAGCAATTAAAGGTTTTCCTGCCAAATTTTTAATATTTTTATCAACAAGTCCCTTTGAGCCGCTTCGAGCGGGAATTATTGCAAGTGTTTTTAAGTCTTTATACATATATTTTTAAAACCTTATATACTTTATGTCATCTTGTGCTTTTGCGTAGTTTTGCGCCGTTCCAATATCAAGCCAATAGCCTCGTATGGGGAAGTGGCTTACTTTTTTACCTTTTTTTATTAAATCTTCTATTAAATCGGTTGAATCGTATTTCTTGTTTTTTGGTACAGTTTTTACAAATTCTTTTCTCAAAAGGTAAATGCCTGCGTTTGAGTAATAGATGTAAGAAGGTTTTTCAACGAAAGATTTAATCTTTTTGTCTTCGGTTTCTAAAACCGCGTATGGGATATTTATTCTCACGTTAAAAGTGGCTACCGACATATCGTCTTTGAAGTTTTTAAAATTAACGTAAAAATCTTCAAAATCTATATTCGTAAGCACATCGGCGTTAATCACAAGTATGTCTTCGTTTATAAATTTCTCCGCCAAAGAAACTGCACCCATGGTACCTAAAGGCAAATCTTCTTCCAAATAAGTTATGCTGACTTCCGGGTAATTTTTATTTATATATGAAACTATTTGATCTTTTAAATGATTTAGAGCAATATAGAAATTTTTGACCCCGTAGGAAATCAATCGATCTATATTATGCGCGATAATCGGTTTTCCATTTAAATCGAGCATGGGTTTTGGAATATCATTTGTGTATGGCTTCAACCTTACCCCTTTTCCGCCTGCCATAATGACTGCGTCAATCGGAAGCATTGCCCTAATCCTTGTCAAATCAATGAAATCGATTAATTTTTTTTCTTCTGTTATGTGAGGGATTATTTTCAAATCCAAATCTTTCATTTTCTTGATTTTTTTGTAATTGTCAAGATTCTTTATATAGTTGAAATCTTTGTGCATAACGTCAGTAACACAGTTGTTAAGATCGCAGCCCTTCAATAATCCGCGCCTAATATCGCCATCAGTCACTGAACCTATTATTCTCGTATTTTCGTCGGTAACAAATAAAACCATCGGATTATTACAATCAAATTCATTGATTTTTTCCAACGCCTGTTTTACATTTGCTGTTTTATTTATAGTGTGTTTTTTTATATTGCTCAACTTTAATTAACCTTTAGATTGTAAAAACTCTTTTTCAAAATATTATCCAGTGGAAATTCTTTTAATACAGATATAATTTTATCAGAAGAGCCTTCCTGTTTGTATGGATTATGAATTTTATTTAAGCTATTTTTGAATTCCTCTGTGTAAACTCCTGAAATAGCTTTTAAAATTTCTTCTTTTTTAGGCTCACAGTTAATAACTGAGTCAGCCTGTATTCTTCCTTTTTGCCTGTCCCCGATATTTATGGTCGCAATTTTAAAACTCGGGACTTCAATAATCCCACTTGAAGAATTACCGACTACTGCATCTACAAATTGCAATGTAGACAAATACCTCAATGCCCCTAATGAAGTATAAACAGCACAATGAATTTTTTTTGAAACCTCGCTATCCAACAAATCAAATATTTCCTGATTCCCGCTGTCAGAATTAGGTTTTGTGAAAATTATCTTGGTATCCTTCAGTTCGCTTAATGCCGACAAAAGTTCCTTAAACTGCTCTTTCGAGGTAGAGTTTTCCAATGTAACAGGGTGGAATGTAACCAAAAGATTTTTTTTACCGAATTTAAAATTCAAACTTTTTTCAAGCTCTTCTTTTGATAACAATTTCATTTTTTCAATATTTTCTACACCAAGTGATCCAACATTAAAAACTGTTTTAGGATGTTCGCCTAATTGAATTACACGATTTTTATATTCTTCGCATGTTGTAAAATGAACATGGCTCATTTTTGTAATTGAATGGCGTATAGCTTCATCAATCGCGCCTTCTGTCGTTTCACCGCCATGTATATGCGCTATCGGGACATTATTGAGCATTGCAGCAATTGCAACAGCCATAATCTCGTATCTGTCACCCAAAACTAGTAAAATATCCGGTCTTAACTCTTTGAATGCTTGTGAAAATTTTTCGATAGCCACAGCCACAGCATGCGAAGGCTCTTTTTCAATTTCGATATCGATTTTCTTCAGAATTGGAGAAGATATTTCTTGATGTGTTTGTCCGAATTTGTCGGATAAATGCATCCCTGTGACGACCAATTGCAACTCGAGCTCACTGTTGGATTCAATTTTTTCAATCAGTCTTGACATAATTCCGTATTCAGCTCTAGTCGAAGTCGCTACACAAATTTTTCTCATATTACCTCATCTTCTTGATAATCTTTTTGTGCGACAGAACCAATAACCTTATCCCACATCATCGGGGAAATACCATAACCAGGCCTTTTTACCGTCAAATTTTTTTCTGTAAATTCTTCACCCTTTTTTATATCACACTTTGCAATAATTGATTTTCTTGCAATTTCAATGTTTTTTATTTCTGACCTTGCGGGATTTTTTTTACCATCACCCAAAGCTTTTTCAATATTTCTAATTGATTGAACCATCTGCTTCAATTCTTGCGGCTCAAGGCTCGCCTTATGATCGGGGCCATCCATGTTTTTATCCAAAGTGAAATGTTTCTCGATTATTGTGGCACCCATTGCAACCGCCGCAATAGGAATTTCTATACCCTCTGTGTGGTCCGAATAACCGACTTCAACACCAAAATGTTCTTTCATTGTTTGAATTGCCTTGAGGTTTACATCCTCATAAGGACAAGGATATTCAGTCGTACAATGAAGAAGTGTCACATTACAATCTGCTAAAATATCCAAAGCTGATTGAATTTCATCAATATTAGACATTCCTGTGGATAAAATCACGTCCTTTTTATAAGAATTAATCTTTCTCAAATAAGGCAAGTTTGTAATTTCCCCTGATGGAATTTTTAAAACAGGCAAATTTAAAGAAACAAGAAAATCAATGCTCTCGAGGTCAAAGGGCGTAGATAAAAACATAATTCCTTTTTCTCTACAATAATTTTGTAGTTCTATGGTCATTTCTTTTGAAAGTTCAAGCTTTTTAAGCATTTCTAGCTGGCTTTCTTCTGCATCAGTTGTCAAATTTTGATAATTGGCTTTTTGAGCATTTTTACTTGCAAGGTTTTCGGCTATAAAGTTTTGAAACTTAACGCAGTCACATCCCGCATTAACAGCTTGATCAATAAGCTTTTTTGCGATATCCGTTGAACCGTTGTGATTAACTCCGGCCTCTGCAATTATAAAAGTTTTTGTCATTTAACAAGACTCCCTGCTTTTACAAAACTATTTTCCGATACCTTCGCACAATTCACAATCGTAGCATTACTTCCTACAAAAGATTTTTGACCAATTATTGCTTCACCATTAACAACACTTGCTGTTGAAATATGACAATTATCACCTATTTTTACATCATGCTCTATTAATGCTTTTGTATTTATAATACAATTTTGACCAACAACAGCACCTGCATTTAAGATTGCGTTATGCATTATTATAGAGCCTTCACCTATTTTGGCATATTTAGAAACATGCGCCAAAGGCGAAATGATTGTTGCAATCTTAGCATCAATTTTTTTTAACTTATTATACAAATTTTCTCTTAAATCTGCTGATTTAAGTTGTCCTAGTGTAATCAAAAAATGACACTTTTCTTCTGCTAGTCTCTCAATTTGACCATCAGTACCCAATATCAAATACCCTAAAACTTTTTGACCTACTTTTTCTTTTATATCAAGGATTCCTTTTATCTCAAATACATCTTCTTTTTCAATAACATCTATGCATGATTTACAATGGCCACCACCGCCGATTAAAATTAATTTCTCTTTCATAACTTCACTCCGCTTGGAATATTAACCAAGCTATCTTCCAGCCAAATCGAATTTGACAAATCCCCGCATTCGCAATTTTTATACATTTCCAACTTATTCATCAAAGTCCAAGCCGGGCGAGTCATAACTCCATTATCATTTGTGTATTGTAAAAATTCATCCCTCTGCCTGCTGTCATCAAATAAAATAGATTGAAGCCAGAAATTTGATTTTGCATTTTTTGGCTCGTCAACAAATCTAGCCCCAAAAAAATCTTTATATTTTTTTGCAAGTTCACGCTTTTTTTCTATGAATGCAGGCAATTTTTCAAATTGAGCAAGCCCCAACGATGCATTTATATTAGGCATACGGTAATTATAACCGATTTCGTCATGATCATATCGCCATCTGTGCGGAATTTTTGCCTGAACCGTAAGATGTTTTGCTCTATCAGCAAGTTTTTCATCATTAAACAAAAGCATTCCGCCGCCGCCTGTTGTGATAATTTTATTCCCGTTAAAGCTCAAAACACCGATTTCGCCAAAATTGCCTGTATGCTTATCTTTATAGTAGCTTCCCAAGCTCTCTGCACAATCTTCAACAAGTTTAACGCCATATTTTTCACAAATTTCTTTAATTTCATCTATTCGGCAGGGATGTCCAAACGTGTGCATCGGCAAAACTGCTTTAATATTTTTGTTGTTTTTTAAATATTCATTGAGTTTCTCCGGGCTAAGTCCCATTGTATCTTTGTCCACATCAACAAAAACAGGTTGTGCGCCGCAATAACTTATTGCATTTGACGTTGCAATAAAAGTTAAAGGCTGGGTGACAACCTTATCACCGGATTCAACTCCTGCAAGCTTAAGAGCCAAATGCAGGGCACTTGTTCCATTCACACAAGCAACAGCCCTTTTGACACCACAAAATTCTGCAATTTTAAACTCAAATTCGTCGACAAATTTTCCCACGCTTGAAACAAAAGTTGATTTTATACATTCTGCAGTAAGCTCTATTTCCCGCTCGTCAAAAAACGGTTCATGCAAAGCTACAAAATTATTAGTTTCATAGACTTTCTTTATAAAATCAACTTCGTTTTCAAACATTTAATTTATTCCTAACGCTATTAAAGATAAATTTATCTTGCACATTCTACAAGAGTTTTATTTTCTTGTTCTTTCCAAACGGGATTTTTCAACACCCATTCACCATTCGCATTTTTTATGAACAAATCTCTATTATACAAAGAATCCACTATATTCCAAAACTCTTCTTCGCTGTAGCCTGCAAATTCAACAAAGTCACGCACGCATTTTACATCTAAGTCATGATCATGTTTTTTAACTAGTCCTACCGCTTCATCTCTTGTTAAAAGTCCATATCTAACAAGCCTTGCAGCATAGTCAGTAGCCGTAGCATGCCCAAATTTTGGATACTTCATCCACGAATGAACAAGGTACGCTCTGCTGTCTATCTGATCAAAATCTTCAACGTGATGGGTTCTTTTCCATTCATGGGTCAAATCATGGAAACCTTTTGATTTTGCAAGTTTATAATTTGCATAGCTGTTCCATGGCAAGAAATATGAAACATACATTGGATCAAGTTTTGCCATTTCTTCTTTTGAAGGAGGATTTGTTAGTACCAAATCTTCCTTAGTCACCCCAGCTTCTCGTATAAGCTCTTCATGACTAATATCAGATGCTACGCCGTTATTTATCAACTCTCTAGCTGAATATGTTTCTTTATAATCACTTCCTCCATATTCATACCCAACGTTTTCGCCATATACTAAAAGAGGAGTATTAAACTTACATGCCATAGTCAGCGGATATGTATAAATCAATCTGTCAACAAACCATGTTGGTTTTCCATATTTTTCAAAAGTATAACGCATAATCTTTTTTTGAGTTTTTATATCAGGTTTAAGACTGATAAGATTACAACCAAATGCTTCTGAGATATTTTTTAAATTATGTATCCCAGCATCAGTCAACGGGAAGTTATCCTCAACTGTGAACAAAATAGGATTCATTTTTAAAACATTTTTCATTAAATGTACTTGATAATGACTGTCTTTACCACCGCTTACAGCAATAGCACAATCATAACCCGAACCATTCATCCCTCTATATTTGTCACATAACTTTTCCAGCTCTTTATATCTGGCATCCCAATCAACATTCTTACGATTTTCGTAGGACTGACAAGCTGAACAAACGCCTTCTTCATTAAAAGTAATTCCAGGCCTTGTGTCAGGCATTACACATTTTTTACAATACTTCATTTTTTTACTCCTTTATTCTTTATAGTAAACTTATACAAATATCCCCATCAATTATACATCAATCAGTTTTTTTATCAAAAATATTTACTTTGTACCAATCAAAAGTTTTTTTTATACCTTCCTCTAATCCAACTAAAGCTTTATATTCAATCAAAGAAGTAGTCTTAGTCATGTCAGGACATCTTCTGACCGGAGAACCTTCTGTTGCTGGTAATGAAATAATCGGAACATTTTTCCCGACAACGCTGAGAACTATCTCACCGACTTCCCTCATTGAAACCTCCGGCTCTTGATTCCCTAAGTTTATTGTTTCGCCAAGACAATTTTCACTTTCCGCCGCAAGAAAAAGTATTTTAACCGCATCATCAATATAGCAAAAAGTTCTTTTATGTTCTGTCGAAAAGACTTCCAATCCTTCGTTATCTTTCAAAGCATAAGCTTTTTTAAGCAACTCCGGAACAACATGAGCCATTCCCATTCTCGGCCCATAAATATTATGAGGTCTAAAAATTGTAACAGGCAAGCCGGAAACATTACAAAGTGCCTCTCCATAAATCTTTGAAAGCATGTACGAAGTTCTTGGACTAGTCAAATCAGTAGTTGCAAGAGGCGTGGTTTCAGGAGTCGGTATCTTCATTTCAAAATTCTTTAAAGTCCCGGCATAAACTTCACTAGTTGATGCGAAAAGCAAACGCTTAAGTTTTTTTTGCTTTTTTGCAAAGTCTAAAATATTAAAAAGCAAAACAGCATTATTTTTAAGCACGTCAAATGGCTGTTTTAAAACATTTGCAACACCTATTATAGCCGCCAAGTGAAAAATATAAGTGTAATCTGTCGCTAATAAAGACTCTATTTCTTCCGGATTCATCAAGTCTACGGTGTATAAATTAACGTCAGGATTTGAAACAAAACTTTGCAACATTTTATCGTTCAAACCTCTGCTAAAATTATCAGCTATATCAACTTTATAATTATTCTTTAAAAAATATTCGGCCAAATGAAGACCAATAAATCCAGCACCACCGGTTATAAGAACTTTATCCATTTACTCGTCTCCTCTTCCGATAAATTTAATGTTACAAGCCGAATTTTTAAGAATTTTTATTTGCTCATTTTTAAGAACATTATTAGCATCAAAAATCAAACTTTTTGACTCCGACAAATAATTCGCAAAGTCGTTTGTTAAAAATTCACTATGTCCAACCGTCAAAACAATTGCATCATAACCCAAAATGCACGGTAACTGTCCAAACGGCTTAATATCAATTTCCGGCCAATATGAAACCATTGGATCATAACAGTCAACTTGGGCCCCTTGTTTTATAGCTTCTTTGACAAAAATTTCAGATGGTGAATATCTGGTGTCCCCAACATCCTGCTTATAACTAATGCCCAAAAGTAATATTTTTTTACCTGCGATTGCACCCAATTCTTCTTTAATTTTATATAATGAAACTAATGGCATTTTATTATTGATTTTCACCGATGCAGAACAATAGGGAAAATCATGCCCTTGCAAGCCGAACAAATCTACCGCAGCCAACTTTGCAAAATACGGATCTTTTGTAAGGCAATATCCACCGACACCAAATCCAGGCTGTCTCATATTTGAGTGTGTTGGTCTTTTTCTAATAGCATTAATAACTTCAAATAAATCTATCCCTATATCTTCAGCAAATCTTCCCCATTCTTCAATAAAAGCAATATTTGCCGCCCTATATGAATTTTCAAGCACCTTAGCTGTTTCTGAAGCAGTAGTCGATTTTAATCTTGTAACAGGATAATCTTTAACGTTAACTATTTTAGTCAAAAATTCTTCACAAGCATCTTGAGCCTTTACTCCGATGCCTGAAAAAACTCGCCAAAAGTTCACTATCGAATCATAGTAATCATCACCAGGCATAACTCTTTCATATGAATGGGCTATCATCAAATTATCTGCGGTCAAATTTCTCTTTAATAATTCTTCCTCTATAATCGGCTTAACTACTTTT
Source organism: uncultured Muribaculaceae bacterium (assembly GCA_964640325.1). Classification (GTDB taxonomy): domain Bacteria; phylum Cyanobacteriota; class Vampirovibrionia; order Gastranaerophilales; family Gastranaerophilaceae; genus DAOQAU01. The sequence goes on from CAZXID010000001.1 coordinate 107,553, forward strand.
TCGCAAGTCCCTGGAGGAACGGTTGTTTCGACAATAACAAGGGCATCTTCTTTAATGTTTTGGCCAATAGTTGCTATGGCTTTCTTGAAAGCAGTTAAGTCCAGATAAGGCTTTTCACTTTCATAATAAACATCAAGGTTTATATCAACAAGGACTATATCTGCACTTTTAAAAAACTCGGTATCTGATGTAGCATAAAAATTTTTAGAATTTACAATGTTTTTAACTGCATCTTTTAGCTTTACGTCTGTAGTCTCAAATGGAAAAATACCGTTATTTAAAGAGTTGATTTTTTCCAATCCTTCTTTGTTAGGTAAATCTATCCCGACCACATTAAAATAATAATCTTCAGAATCCTTGGCGTTTGCAATAGCAACTGCCATTGCAGCACCTACAAAACCAAGCCCTTGCACACAGACAATTGGTCTGACTTTATCAAATCTACTTTTCCCAATTTGCATTATTCTGCCTTTATTTAATTCCTCAAAACAAATTCATTGATTCATGCCGAAAAAGCCGTTTTATTCTCATATTAAAACATTTGAGGCGTTCTTCAATAAAGCAATTTTATCATAAAATCAGAGTGGCAACTCGTTTATATTACGAAATATAAACGTTTTTAATATATTTACAATTATTAAATTTTTTATATGCTTTACATAGGTAAGATGAAACGAATAAAACCATTTTTTTTCGAGTTGATGATAATCCAAGACATATTTTTTCGTGATAAAATAATGAGCAGATCCCGCAACAATTTGCTAAATGAATTATAAAAAGGAGAAGATTTATTGTAAATTTTTTGTGTAGCCTCTAAAAAGTTTCCATCTAACGAAGGGGAATATCATAAAAGTTGGTGGAGAGAGAGCAGTATATAATAAATAAAGAAGGGTTTTAGCATAATGCCAGAAAAAGATAAAAACATCCAAATAGTTTGTGTTTCAAACAATGCCGATACTTTTCATAAAGTTATCAATTCAAATCCAAACATGAATAAATACAATATAACTATGTTTGACAATTTGACCGAAAATATTGGAATATCTAAACGCTACAACAGCTATATCGAAAACCAAATAGATTCGGATAATGATTCTTGGATAATCTTCTGTCATCAGGATTTTGGATTTAAAAAAGACCCTATAAAATATATTAAAAATCTTGATAAAAAAAACATTTATGGTCCTATTGGAGCATTTGTTTATTTTAATCCAATAAGATTGATAAAAAAGTACCTAATGAATAAGCCCGCAGGCTACTCTTGCTTAAAACGTAAATTTGTTGGCCAAATCAAACAAATGAATTCTGATTCTACGTTTAAAAATTTGGGTACAAGGCTATGGTTTCCAATAGAAGTTGACACCTTAGACTGCTGTTGTTTAATTGTACACTCATCTTTAATAAAAAAATATGCCCTAAGATTTGATGAGCAACTGGATTGGCATATGTATGTAGAAGATTTTTGTATAAATTGTAAAAAAACTCATGGCATTAAAACAAAAGTAGTTCAACTTGATTGTTTCCACCTTGGCATAGGAACTCTTGATGATGATTTTTACAAAGCCGCAAAATACGTTAAAGAGAAACATTCATTAAAATTTTTAAAGACCACTTGTATTAATGATTAAATCTAAAATGCTCCAAAATCATCGTGAAGTTCTAACAAATATAGTTTTTATATTAATCCTTATCTTTACATGCCCAATTAAACAATACCTTATTTTAATGGATCAAAATCATTAGGGATTGTTGTAGGTAAAAACTCACCATATCTTTTTATAAAATTACGAATATCACCAAAGCCCAAGTTTTTAGAAATTAAACTGATGGGAATTTTGTTGTCAATTAATTTTTTAACATGTGTATCAATAAAGTCCTCATAATCTAAATCCCTTATTTTCAGAGCCTTTCCCAATTTAGTAATTTCATCATCAACGCGGTTTGGTAATATATTGAAGATTCTTCCAGATTCCTGCTTGGGGATGTTATCAAAAAGGGTTTTAGGGATTTGTAACACTCGCCTTTGATAATGACAATTATATTTCTCAATTTTACCTTTATAAAGCATTTTATTTATTTTTATAGTCTTTTCTTGAAAGTCAATGTCAGAATATTCTAAACCGAGAAGAGCAGCTTGATTAATCCCTAAGGATATCGCAAACATTACAATCAACTTAATATCTGTATTTGAACCTAATATTAATTTGATTTGCTCATCAGAAAGAATTTTTCCGCAACAAAAATCACCTATTTTAGTCCGTCCACGAAGAATAAATTGTTTTTCATCGATTGAATATTTCTTGGTAATCATGCTAAGAAATGAAAGAATTATTGATATAGAAACTAAAGATAATCCTTCTTTCGTTTTTAATTTTTGAAAATCATTAATCTTTTGCTGGGTGATATCTTTAAAGCGTAAATCTTTAAAAAAAGGATTTAGGTGATTTTTAACACAAGAGTACAACAAACATCTTTGTACGGCAGTTTTAGTCTTAAACTTTTTTGTGTTGAAATAGAATTTAATTGCATCAATATAATATTCGAATAATTTATTATTTTCTATTTTTTCATTTTCCATTTTCTTTTCAATATTGTCTGCTACTATTTCAGGTAAAGAAAATTTCGCATTTCGTATTGTATCAATTTTTTCTTGTGAATATTCTTTTAATAACCTTTTTTTTAAATATTCGCTAGACGGTATTTGTGCGTATTTAAATTTTTCATCTTTACTAATTAAATCTACGCAGTATATTATAGAAAACCTTTTAGGATTTAAATATAGTTGCTTAAAATATTCGTAAACTTCGTTATATATTTGATTAAATTGTATCCCCCTATCATTTTTGCGAATAAGAGCCTTAATTCCTCCTTCTAAATATTGTCGTTGTTTTTTTATGAATGTTGGATAGGTTACAGCATATTCCGGGTGTTCTTTTCCTATTTTATTTAACGCTAATATTAATTCATTTCTATTGAGCCCACTTGTTTCTTTCATTAAATATATATGTCCTGCCCCCGTATAATTGGTCCAAAGCTAAAGTTAGTTTTTGTTAGTACGAAAAACAATTTAGAAAATGGATTGCGAGCTGAGGCTGTAAGGCAAAATCACACTTTTGCCTGAAATGCCGTTAATCGCGAGCAACCAAGAAAGGACAAAAAAGTTATGAAAAAAGGTGTAAAAATCAAACCAGAAGAGATTATTGCAATTCTTCGACAAGTGGAAGTGATGATTAGTCAAGGAAAAACTGTTCCAATGGCTTGCAGAGATTCAGGAATCACAGAACAAACCTATTATCGATGGAGAAAGCAATACGGTGGAATGCAAGTTCCGCAAGCCAAAGAACTCAAAAATCTTCAATTAGAAAACGCTAGGCTTAAAAAAGCTGTAGCTGAATTAACATTAGAAAAACTTGTTTTAAAAGAAGCCCTATCGGGAAACTATTAAGCCCTCAACGTCAACGACAAGCTGTAATTCATATCGTTCAAAAACTCGATATTTCTGAAAGAAAAATCTGTAAATATCTTGGAATAAATCGAGCCACAAAAAGGTATATCCCAAAGAAATTAGATGATGAAGATTCTCTCAGAAGAGATATTGTAAGACTGGCAGAAAAATACGGTAGATATGGATACAGAAGAATTACGGCGTTATTGAAAGCTGAGGGCTGGCGAGTAAATCACAAAAGAGTTGAAAGAATTTGGCGAGAAGAGGGACTTAGAGTCCCTCAAAAACAGAAAAAACAAGGAAGATTATACTTCAATGATGGTTCTTGTATTAGGCTTCGACCTATGCACAGAAATCATGTTTGGAGCTACGATTTTGTGCAGGATAGGCTTAGCAATGGAAAGAAAATCAGGATACTCACGGTAATTGATGAATATACAAGAAAATGTTTAAAGCTCAAAGTCGGTTACAGTTTAAAAGCCGATGCTGTTCTTGATGCACTTGCGGATTTATTCTTAACTGAAGGCATTCCAGAATATCTTCGCAGTGATAACGGTTCGGAGTTTGTTGCAAAAAATATCCAAAGTTTTTTGCAACAACTCCACGTCACCACTGCATATATCACGCCAGGTAGTCCTTGGGAGAACGGTTTTAATGAGCGGTTTAACGGGATACTCAGAGATGAATTATTGAACGGAGAAATGTTTTACACGATAAAAGAGGCAGAAGTGAGGATAGAAGAATTTAGAAGATATTACAACGAATTTAGGCCGCATAGCTCTCTAAACTATGCTCCGCCTGCACCAATGGCAAAAGTTATGCCACTAAAAAATCCGCAAAAACTAACTTTAACTTTGGACCAAAGATTGGGGGCTTGACATATATATTTATATATATTTTGCCTTATTTTAGGCTTAGCTTTTTGATAAATCGCAAGTTCTTCCTCTTCATTAAATAGCGGTATAACCGGCGGGGTATTTTTTTCTTGAATTGAATTTAATTTCTTAAGTTTGGTATATAGATATTTTGATTCCCCTATCCGTTTAATTATCGATTCTCTTTCGAGCTCTAATAAGACATCCTGAATTTTTTGTTTTTCTATATCCGTTATTATTAAAATATCGTCAATAGAAAATCTACCCAGTCCTCTTGCTAGTTTAGATATCTTTATCTTGATTTGAGATTTCGTCATTTAAAAACTCCTTTAATGTTAACTCATCGACTGAATTAAGGCCGTTAGCTTTTGCTACTTGTTCAGATTTATTTATAAGCTTTACTATTTGTCGAAAACGATTAGTTTTATTAAAAATTAAATTTTTTGCACATTCAGTCATTTTAACTTCACTTAATTCTTCGATAATTTTTGCAATATCTGCTTTGCCAAATGGTTCATATTTTAAAACATCTAAGAACCTATCAAATAAATGTTTATATCTTAAAAGTTTTCTATTAGCCTTGCCCATTCCAATTAAAAGCACTGGAACATTTGTTTTGTCGTATATATCACGAATTGTTTCAATTGTTCTTGCATTACTAACAAGATAATCAATTTCGTCAATTATAAGTACTTGCGGTTCTTGAATTAATTTTGATACTACTTGATTAAATAAATCAGAAACTTTATAATGCGGGATTTCTCCTAATTCCTCCGCAAGCTCCTCTAGAAGCCATCTGGGCGACATTAAATTAGCACACCTAATAAATACGGCATTGTTTTGCATTGCCCACCAAATTACAGAATGAGTTTTACCAAGCCCGGGCTCTCCATAAACCAATGCCATTCTAGGTACCCCATCGGCTCTATTTTGAAGATTGTTCATCAACGTTATGAGCTTTTTCACATTCTCTGTTTTAACAAATTTTCTTTTCATTGGACCTTCTTTCTTTTTTATATATTTTAATAAATTCTTTTGTATTTTTAAAATTTGTGGTTTTAAATCTACTCATTAAACTTTATTTATTCTGTTAATAATAAAATTTAATGGGTCAAACGGTTCTGATGGTTTATTTGGGATACAATTATTATATTTTTTTAAAAAAATTCTAATATCATTGAAAGCTAAATCATTTGAAATAAGATTTATTGGATTATTATTGTCAATTCGTATTTTTACATGAGTTGCTACTAAATTTTCATATAATAAACCTTTTATTTTCAAATCCACCCCCATTTTGAGAATCTCTTTATCAAGCTCAGTTGAAGATATGTTAAAAATTTTACCCGACTTATGTCTTGGTATTTCAGAAAATAATACAGGCGGAATATTTAATTCACGTCTTTTATAATGACAGCGATATCTCTGTATTTTGCCATTATATAAAATATTCTTTATATAAATAGTTTTATTATTAAAATCTATGTCTTGATAGTCAAGTGCTAAAAGTTCAGCCTGATTAATTCCTAGAGAAAATATAAATAATAGTATTAATCTTATTTTTATTTTTGATGAAAGTATTTTTTCAATTTGTTTGGGCAACAAAATTATTTCGTCTGCACTTTTGATAATTTTGTTTTTGCTTTGCAAGTAAAATCCAGGACCATTTTTTGAATAAATAGTGGTAATTAAATATAGAAACCTAATTATCATTGATATCGTTGCTACAGATAATCCTTGATGAATTTTAACTTCTTTAAACTCGTTTATTTTTTCTGATGTAATCTCAATAAAATTTAAATCCTTAAAAAATGGATTTAAATGGTTTATACAATAACCTTTTATATTTGTTTTTGTTTCTTTATTTTTTTGCTTAAACTTTTTGGATTTTAAATAATAATTAACGGCATCTATATATTTTTCAAAGATTTTTGTTTTATGACTTTTTCTTTTTACTTGCTCTATTTCATTATCTAGAAATTCAGGCAGAGTAAAGTCTCTAAATCTCATTTGTTTTATATATTCAGCATTATATTCTTTTTTTAAATTCTTTTTAAGGGTTTTATTATCAGGAATTTGAGCATTCTTGAAATTTTCATTTTCTTTTATTAATTCTATACATTTAGCTACTGAATATCTTTGGGGATGCAAATATATTTTTTTAAAATATTCATATATTTCAGGCTCTATTTTATTATAACTTATTCGGACATATCTAGGAATAAGTGCTTTTAATCCATGGGCCAAATACTCTCTTTGATTTTTTTTAAAAGCAACATAACCGATGGAATACTCTGGAGATTGTTCGCCAATTTTTCTTAAAAGAGAAATCAATTCATTTCCTATAACTCCCTTTGTTAATTTCATCAATAACATATACTTATCAATTCTTTTTTTAACATTTGGAGGGCATGAGTTATAAATGTTTAATTCTTCATCATTATTAAACAAGCTTATTGGGTCTAATATCTTGACACTTTTTTGTTTTGAAAGAGAAATATTTTTAATATATAAATACTTCTCTTCACCATTTCTTTTTATGCAAAAATCTTCCTCTAATTGCAATAAACATTTTTGAGCTTCTTTTTTTTCAATATCAAGCATGACTAAAATATCATTAATTGAAAATTGATTAAGATTTTTTGCTAAGCTTAAGATCTTGGTTTTGATTTGATATTTCATAATTTATTTATTCCTTTAACTTAATTTCATCTGTTTTTTTACTACATTTGTCTTTCTTGCCTGTTTAACTTTATTTATTAATTTAACTATTTTGCTAAGGTCGAGTTCTCAACAATAAACTGCCATTATTATATCTCTGCTATTATGTTTTTTAGATTATTCATCATCGTGATAAAGTTTTCGCATTTAATTTTTTTCCTTCTTATAAGTCATAGATCATTTTGTACTCATCTGATGTAATATATTTTTCAAACCAATCCCTGTCTTCAGTGCAGATACAGCCATTTTTTAAATGCCATTCGTATCTTTCAAAGTTACTTTTAAATAGTGGTCTTGCTTTGACTTCCTCGGCTTTAATCTTTGGAATAAGCTTAGTTTCCTGAGGTGGATTATCAATTAAAATCTCATCATCAAAGATTTGAGATTTATTCAATCTGCTTTCTATAAGCTCAATATCGTTAATCGAAAAATGCTCTTTGACTGCTTTTAAAGTTTTATTCCTAAGTTTTTTTTGTTTAACAATTTTTTGCTTGTAATCTTCTATGTCTTTAATATCGCCTAAGTAATTTGCAAGAGGATGTGTTGACATAACTCGTTTTGCAGTGCATAAGTATTCGCCTTTCATTGAATAAACTTTTATATATGAAAGATCAAACAGGCTATATTTGATAACAGCTTTTTCCCTTAATCCGTACAGAGCATCATCAAAATAATCTGATTTTAAAAATCTTATTCCGTTTCTGCCGATATTTTTTACCTCCTGTGCCATCATCAAATCGTCAAGCTGGTTAATATCAATTTTTTGTTTTTTAACTTCATCCAAAACTTCCTGAATAGTTTTGTTTTCAGCATTAGGACAAGGTTGAGAGTTTTTAAATTTCAACCACTCTCTTATTAATGCATCCGCCTGTTCAAAAGTTGGAATAAATGTGCTGTGATTTGTTTTGTGTAATGGTTCATTCCGTTTCATGTACGCAGGTTTATTCGCAATTGAAGTTCCGATGTAGCTTGGCAAAAGTTTTTCAAAACTCTCTTGCATATCCAAGAAAAAACGCTCGATGACTTTTGCTCGAGCGTTGTAGGGCTTTGCGTATATTGGAGTAATTCCGAGTTTTTCATATATTCCTGTAAAGCCTAATTCCTCAAAGTTTTTATCTCCGTTAAAAAACTTTGCTCTGAAGGCTCTGCCGTTATCCTGATACACATAACTTGGTATTTTGCCTAATGTTAATATTGCGTTTCGAAGTGCACTTGCGATGCTTTGAGTACACTCTTCTAGCATAATTTCATAGCCTACAAGGGCTCCCGACTTCCAGTCCAAAAATCCTAATAATGTCGCCCTGCAGGGTTTTCCTGTAAAAGGGTTTATCACTTGGAAGTTTAATGTCTTACCATCTGCAACAAGCACCTGTCCTGTTTCTAACAATGATGCATTTCTTACAATGTAAGGTTCAACCTTATCTTTAAGTGCTTTTGCACCTTCTCTGGCTAAAATCCATTTGTCATAATTTACTTTTTTAAACCAATTTGCATATCTTCTAAAAGTTACATCCTTGGGTAAAATTTCAACTCCACGTTGTGTTAGAATGTGTCTTGTCAGACTGATTGCTTTCCCGATTGAAAAACAATTTTGTGATAATAATATTTTGAGAAATATTTTAATCTCATCATCGTTCAAACTTGTTCTATATTCATTGTTCGGCGAATAATTGTAATTTGATACGAGTGCTGTCCAATCAGTATTTACTCCGCCTAAAAGTACTTTCCAGCGATACAAGGAACCGATTGAAACTTTATCGAGGGATTCAAAAATAGTAGGGTAAAGTTCACCCGTATTATATAATTGCAAGAAGTCTTTATCTGCTCGTGTTCTTGGTTTATGTTCTATTCGAAATCGTTGCCAATGTCTTATTAAATCTAATTTAGCGAGTGCGAGTTTCTTTTGCTGTTCAGAAATTATTTTTTCTTGGCGTAGCTTTAAATTTTCGAGTTCTATAATATTGTCTGTCGTAGTTATATTATTATAATACTCTTGGATGTAGCGAGTTTGAAGTTCAGGCTCAAGCGAACTCAATTTTATTTTATAACATTTACCGCCACGAACTGTTTCAACTTTTGAAATGTACTTATCCTGCCTGATTGCGAGTCGTATTGCTCTTTGAGTTATATTTTTTAATGCTGCTACGGTTTGAACATCAATCCAAGTATCTTCGGTGTTAATGTTTTTCAAAATATCGTCCAATTGCTTTCCCCTATTAATCTATATACATGTGTTGTTGATGATAAATCGGTTATTATCAAATTGGAACTTGTTTGGAGGAAATATGTTTTTGTGTGTTGTATTGTGTTCATATGTGTCTGAAATATGGAAACATGTTTCCATAAATTTACCTTATTAATGCATTATTAAAATAGTTTTAAAAGTCTTTTAGCAAAATAGTGAAAATAGTGGCTGATTTTTATCTCTAATCCTTCCTTCTTAAGACTTTGAAGGTTATCCTATGTAGGTGACAAAACGTTTTATAATTCTCACTTTCGATTACCTTTGATGAAGTGGGAAGTTTGTTTAAATTCCATGGGGTTAAACGCCGAATGTGTTGGTTTAAAAACATTTCCGACTTAGAGGGAATTTGGATTTTAGAAAAATAAAATGCCCGGAATGCCCAGATTTTTACCGGTAGGCTGTAACGCGCATATAACGGTAATTACAGGCTAGAAGCTTTTAAAATAATATCATTTTTTTAAAAATCAAAAGGTAATTAACCGGGCATTTCGGGCATTTCAATTACTTTTTTCTCAAAATGAGGGAAGTCGGCAAAAACGGCATAAACAGTAAATAACAGGCATAAAATCTTCGATTACTTTTTTAAAGAATGCCCAGTCAAAGGATACTTGGCCGTGCTTCAGACACAACATTAGCAGATATTAAAGATGATAACATAACAATAACGGGTCAATTAGACTCAGTGTTGCCTTATTTATTTAATGCAAATGTGGCCTTAGTTCCACTTAAATTTGAATCAGGAACGAGATTTAAAATTCTTGAAGCTGCGGCATGTGATATTCCAATAGTTTCTACTATTCTTGGAGCAGAAGGAATTCCTGTTGCAGACGGTGAAAATATATTAATTGCTGATGAAGCTCAAGATTTTGCAAATGCAATTATAAAAGTTATAGAAAACCCTGTTTTTGCAAAGAAAATGGCAAACAATTTAAAATTATATATTGAGCAAAACTACAGTATTGATAAACACGCAAAAGAAGCAGAAGACATAATAAGGTTTGTTTTGGGATAATGAAAATGATTAAACAAATAACGCACAACGATAAAATTTTGGCGATTATAATAAAAAATAATTATTCTAAAGACGGGGTGGAATTTTTTACGCCCGATGATTTTTCACAGCAGCTTGCTTTTATGTCGCATAAAAAAGGTAAAAAAATCGATGCTCACACTCACAATGTGGTCCCAAGAGAAGTAAATTATACCAAGGAGGTTTTGGTAATTCGAAAAGGGAAATTAAGAGTTGATTTTTATGAAGAGAATCAAAACTATATAGAAAGTCACACAATAAAACAAGGCGATGTTATATTGCTTGCATACGGCGGGCATGGGTTTGAAATTCTGGAAGATTGTGAGATGATTGAAATTAAGCAAGGACCTTTTTTGGGGGTACAAGACAAGATAAGATTTGAATGTGTTGAAAAAACAGAGGTAAAAATAATTGACTGATTTTATTCCCGTATGCGAGCCGTTTTTAGGCGGTAATGAAAAAAAATATGTCGACGATTGCATGGAAACAGCCTGGATTTCGTCTGCAGGAAAATATGTCAGTGCTTTTGAAGAAGAATTTGCCAAATATTGTGATTGCAAGTACGGTGTCGCGGTTTGTAACGGAACGGTTTCACTGCATTTAGCACTTGCCGCACTGGGGATGGGAAAAGGCGATGAGGTTATAATTCCTTCATTTACAATGATAGCATCAGCCTTTGCAATATGCTATACAGGCGCAACCCCTGTTTTTGTAGATGCAGATAAAGACACCTGGAATATTGATGTCAAAAAAATAGAAGAAAAAATTACGCCAAATACAAAAGTAATAATGCCTGTTCATATCTTTGGTAATCCTTGTGATATGGATACTATTGAAAAAATTGCAAAAAAATATAATTTATTTATCATAGAAGATGCCGCAGAAGCCCACGGAGCGACCTACAAAGATAAAAAAGTCGGAAGCTTTTCGGATATTGCAAGCTTTAGCTTTTTTGCAAACAAAAATCTTACAACAGGCGAAGGCGGAATGGTTGTCACTAATGACAAAAAACATTATGATATGTGCAAAACCCTAAAAAATATGTCTTTTCCGCTCGATAGACCGAGAATTTATGAGCATGATTTTATCGGATTTAATTACCGTATGAGCAATATTCACGCGGCAATAGGACTGGCGCAAGTCGAAAAAGCCGATTTTTACAGAGATTTGAGGATTAAAAACAATAAATTATATAAAGAATTTTTAAATGGAGTTGACGGGGTAGTATTTCAAAAAGATGAAGCAAATTCTCTCAATGTCAATTGGATGAATTCGATTTTGCTTGAGCCTGAATTATACGGGCACACAAGAGATGAATTAATTGAACATTTGAAGCAAAATGGCGTTGAAACAAGGCTTTTATTTACGGGCATGCATAGGCAAAAATGTTTAAAAGATTTCGGATGTAATATGTCGGGAGATTATCCCGTAACCGAAAATTTAACCCAAAACGGACTATATCTTCCTTCGGCAAGTAGTTTAAAAGAAGAACAGATAAAATATATTTGTAGATTGATAAAGGATTTTTAAATGCAAAAAGTTTTTGATAGTTATTCAAAATATTATGACTTGCTTTACAAGGATAAGGATTATGATAAAGAAACAGATTATATAGAATCTTTGTTAAAAAAGTTTTCTCCTGATGCGAGGGATATTTTAGAGCTTGGCTGTGGAACCGGAAAGCACGCACACAGGCTAAATAAAAAAGGTTATAATGTATACGGAGTTGATTTAAGCCAATCAATGCTGGCCAAAGCCAAAGAGCTTGGTGTCGAATGCGTACATGGAGATGTAAGAACATTTAAATGTAATAAAAAATTTGATGTAATTTTGTCTTTGTTTCATGTGGCAAGTTATCAAAATTCGGATGAAGATGTTTTAAATTATTTTAATACGGCTGCATCTCACTTGAAATCGGGTGGAGTTTTTATATTTGATTTGTGGCACAAACCTGCTGTTTTAGCCCAGGTTCCCGAAAACAGAGTTAAAACAATGGAAGATGATAAAATAAAGGTCGTGCGCTATTGTAAGCCGGTTCATTTACCCTCTAAATCTACTGTTGAGGTATGCTACAATATAGAAATTATTGATAAAACGACAAATAATATAGACAAAATCAGTGAAAAACATGTTATGAGATATTTTTCTCAAGAAGAAATTTCGAGCTTTTCAAAACAAAACGAAATAGAAATAATCCATAGCGAAGAATGGCTAACGGGTAATATTCCTGACAAAACCACCTGGGGGGTTTGTTACGTAAACAAAAGGAAGGATTATATTTAGATGAATGGACATGGGTCAGAATATAATACAAAAGGTAAAACTCCTATTATTTTTATTCATTTTGGCAATCAGGAGCATCTTTATATAGCAATCAAGCAAGCAAAAAAGTATAATCCGGATTCAAGAATAATCTTGATAGGAGATGAAAGCAATAAAAATTGTGTCGATTTTATTGAACACTATATGATAAATGATTTTATCTCGCAGCAGCGGGAAGAGCTTAAAAAAATATATATTCATTTAAGTACTAATAATTATGAAATAGAAAGATTTTGTATTGAAAGGTGGTTTGTTCTAAATGAATTTTGTAAAAGAAATCCTGAAATATCAAATTTTTTGACTATAGATTCAGATATAATGCTTTATTGTGATGTTGATGCCGAAGCTGAAAAATTTAAAAAATTTGATTTTACATTGTCCGGAAGCTCCGGCGATACCTGCTATTTTAATAATCTTGAAGTTTTGCAGGGCTTTTTGGACTACATTTTGGACATATATAAAAATCCTAAGACAATTTCACTTTTAAAAGGTACTAATCGATTATCCGGTCAAGTCATAAGTGATATGACTTTAATAATGAGTTATGCTTTTTATATAGGATTGGAAAGGGTTGGTTTTATTAATTTGCCCATAGAAAATTCTGTATATAATCATAATTTTACATTTTCCGGCAAACAAATAAGATTCAAGTTGCAAAAGGATATATTATATAGAATTGACAAAAAAGCAAAAGAAAAAATCAGGTGTAATTCCTTGCATTTTCAGTGGCAAGCAAAAATGTTTATGAAAAAAGTTTATAAAACAGGTAAAATTCCAAATCCGAATAAAACTGTTTTGAACAGAATACAGAATGAATTATATCGTTTTGTCAAAAAAAATTATCATAAAATTAAAAATAAGGGGAAATAAAAATGAGAATAGGATTTCACCTTGGAGAAATATATAACGAAGACTTAGGCGGGGGGTATACTTTTCAAAAAAGTATAATTGAGGCTCTTGGCAAAGTTGTATCAGAACATGAGTTTATTTTTTATTACAGGGGAAGAAAAAGGACTTTTCTTGATTATCCGAATATGACATTTATTAATCTTAATGTGGTTGAAAGTAGTTTTTTTAATAAGAAAAAAAACAAACAAGAGGCTTTAAAAAAAATGGTCTTAAAAGATAAGATTGATATAGTTTATTTTATAACTCCCTATTATGAAGAAATTGATTTGCCTTATATTTTTACGGTTTGGGATTTAAATCACAGAAAAAATACTTTTTTCCCTGAAGTTTTTATAAATAAAGAGTTTGAAAATAGAGAAAAATTTTATCAAACGGCTATCTCAAAATCAAGTTATACGATTATCGGAAATAAAACGGGGAAAAGCCAGGTTTGTAAGTATTACAATATGGATGAAGAAAGAGTTAAGACAATACCAATGCCTATTCCTGATTATGTTTATGAAAAAAGCGGTGATGATAATATTTTGAATAAATTAAATCTTCAAAAAGAAAAATATTTATTTTATCCGGCTCAATTTTGGGCACATAAAAATCACATAAGATTAATCAAGGCTATGAAAATTTTAAAAGAACAGGATTTTGATTTTAAAATGGTATTTACCGGATCAGACAAAGGGAATAAAGACTATATAGAGCAAAAAATTAAAGAATACGGATTAGAAAATGAGATTTTATTTGCAGGTTTTGTATCTCAGCAAGAGTTAATTTCTTTGTATAAAAATGCCTATGCGCTTACTTATTCGTCATTTTTTGGTCCTGATAACATTCCTCCGCTTGAGGCTATGGCTTTAAAATGTCCTGTTATTTCAAGCAACGCTGAGGGGATGGAAGAACAGCTCGGGAATTGTGCTCTTTATTTTGATTTAAAAAATGAAAATGAACTTGTGGAACAAATTAAAAAACTTAGTGATAAAAATTTAAGACAGGATTTAATACAAAAAGGCGAAATTTTGGCAAAAAGTTGTTCTGCTCAAAACTATGTTGTCAAAATGCTTGAAGTAATTAATGAATTTCAGCCGATAAGAGAATGTTGGGAAAATTCAAACTAAAATTCTAATCAAAATTAATACCAAATTTGTTTTCGACTTTCTTGACCAACTTGTTGCCAAATAATGCGTAATCCCCGCTTATTTTTGTCTGTTCAAAATCAAAATTTAAAATCTCTTCTTTAATATTATTAACGTATTTTTGGACCTCAGGCGGGGAGTTCATAAAAGAAGAATTGGAAAACTTTTTTTCTAAATCTTTTCTGACCGAAGACATATGGTGCATAACAATTTCTTGTACCGGAAATAAATAGAATTTACCTTTTGCGTTAACTCTTCTGGTGGGGTCGGTGAGAACCGGAAAGAAGCTTTTGCCGTGTCTGCAAAAGGGGTTTTTCTTCAAGTTTATAATAAAAGGGACTTGAAAATTATATTTTTCATCATTTTCAAAAGTAAATGTATAGCCCTCAATAAGTCTTAGCGTGGGGGTTTTTATGTATTCAACAAGTGAGACGGCACTGTAATCTATTTTCTTTTTAATTATAAATTCTTTGGCATTATTCAATTCTTGCGCCTCATAAAATTCGTCAACATCCAGGCTCATAAAGTGAGTGCATTTATTCTTTTTTGCCAAATTTAAGCCTATATTACGTTTTTTAATTTCATTTTTTTGTGCCGTAAGTTTCAAATTCGGTTGATAATGAAAAATTTCATCAATCAAACCTTCCTTTTGCATTTGTTTTAATTTTTCTTCCAAATCGGAAGAGGATTGTTGGCCGAAATTTGAAGTTGTTTGATAAATCACATTTATATAGTCAACGCTTGATCTGATTGACTTGGCAGAAAAAGGCAAAAGTTCTTCTGCGTCAAACAAATTGTAAGAAACTCCGAGCTTCATTTTTCTTGCTTTGCTTGTAAACATTGGAATAAAACCGAATAGATAGCATTTGGTTTCTTTTTTTGTTTTTAGTATTTTCAGCAGAGGAATTTTGAATAATTTAATATATTTTTTTGTTCCGTAATATTTTTCAACCACTTCTGTTCTTTCATTGATATGTTCTTCATCTGCTACAGAAGATCGTCCATTGAAATTGTGAATGGAGATGATATATGGAATGTGTTTGTAGCTGCAATTGTAAACATCAATCCATTGAATCCATTTTTCAAAGTCACTTACTATATTATATTTTTCGTTATAAGTCCCATATTTTTCAAATAATTCTTTTTTAATAAATGTTGAAGGATGTGGTAGACATTCTTTTCTGAACCAGCCGTAGGGGATTTTGTCAGGGGATTTTTTTATAAAAGTTTTTTCGCCCTGTTCATATTTTAAGTCGCCGTATACTAAATCTTCACCGGTCAGATTTTCATAAGCATTTCTAAGTGATTCGTTTTCATAATAACAGTCACCGGCGTTTAAAAACTGAAGGTATTCTCCTTTTGCGGCTTTAATTCCTTTGTTCATGGCATTATAAACGCCATTATCTTTTTCGCTTACAAAAATATTCATTCTGTTGCGGTATTTGTTGAGACGTTGTATGGTTTGCGAGTTTGAGCCGCCGTCTATAACAATCCATTCAAAATCCTGAAAAGATTGATTAACAACACTCTCGCAGGTTTTTTCAATATCGGGATCATTGTAGCAAATAGTAATTACAGAAATTTTCATACGATTATTATACAATAAAATATTAAACGTGTGAAAAAAGCTTATCTTCAACCATTTTGCAAATTACATGTCCGAGCATCATATGAGATTCTTGAATAATAGAAGTTTCTTTTGCGGGAATTTTAATTAAAATATCACAGTATTCATCCATTTCACAAGGGGTAACTCCTGTAAATCCTATTTTTATTAAACTCATTGCAGATCCGGTTTTGAGCGCCTCAATGATATTTTTTGATTTACCCGAGGTGGAAAATGCAAACAAGATGTCGCCGGGTTTGCCGATAGCTTCAATTTGTCTTGAAAAAACTCTTTCGTAGCCAAAGTCATTTGACAATGCGGTAATAAGAGCATTGTTTGAGGCAAGGGAAATTGCGTTAAAAGCTTTTCTTTCTTTAAAAAATTTAGATACAAATTCAGTTGCCAAATGGTCACAGTCGCTTGCAGAGCCGCCGTTTCCTACAAAAAGAAGCTTGCGGTCATTGCTTAGAGTTTGCACTATAACTTCGCTTATTTTTTCGATGTCTTTTAAAATTTTTTTATCTTGTAGTATTTTTTTCTTTGTTTCTATTGATTGGATTATATAATCTTCCATTTTAGTTCCTCTTTGTTTGTCCTGATATTATAGCACACAAAAAAAGTAAAAAAAAGCCGACCATTCGGACGGCTACTAGACTTGGGGAGGAGGTTAAGAAAAACCTTTCGGTTCTTCATACTTCCTTTATCGTCAAATTCTTTCAAAAACTTTAAAAATCTCATTCAAATGGTTTACATTTCTTTATGCTTAAAAATATTGATATATTAAGTATTTTACAAAAAAGCCCTAATAAAGTCTTTCGGTGGTTTTTTTATCGAAAATTAAAATGTTTTTGGCATCAAAGTTAAGAATTAAATCTTCATCGACTGCAAATTCCGGCGGAAGCTTCACGCTACAACGGTTCTGACCTATATAAAAATAAATTATTTTTTCACTGCCGAGCATTTCAACCATATCGACTTTAGTGCAAAACCTTATTTTACCGCCTTCTGAGGTCATGTTTTCAGGGCGAATTCCTATTAAAATCTTTTTTCTGTCGCCTACGGCAGAAATTTGCGCTTGAGTCATAGGAATTGAAAGTTCATTTATTTTAATACTGTTATCTGCGATTTTTCCTTCAAGAAAATTCATCTGCGGAGAGCCGACAAAGCCTGCCACAAAGACATTTTTTGGGTCGTTATAAATGTTCTCGGGAGTATCAATCTGTTGAATAATTCCTTTGTCCAACACAACAATTCTGTCACCCATTGTTAAAGCTTCTGTTTGGTCGTGGGTTACGTATATGAAAGTTGTCTGAAGTTTTTGGTGAAGTTTTTTGATTTCAGAGCGCATTTGAACCCTTAATTTTGCATCCAAATTTGAAAGCGGTTCATCCATCAAAAAGACTTTAGGCTCTCTGACAATTGCTCTGCCAAGTGCCACACGTTGCCTTTGTCCGCCTGAGAGCTGCTTGGGTTTTCTGTCAAGATAGCTTTTTAAATCAAGAATTTCGGCTGCTTCTTTTACTTTTTCGTCAATAACTTTTTTTGAAAACCCTCTCATTTTAAGTCCGAAAGCTATGTTTTCATAAACCGTCATATGAGGATAAAGTGCATAACTCTGAAAAACAAAAGCGATATCTCTGTCTTTTGGCGCAACTTTGTTTACTTTTCTTTCTCCGATATAAATATCGCCCGAAGTTATCTCTTCAAGCCCTGCTATCATTCTTAAAATGGTTGATTTTCCGCATCCTGAGGCTCCTACCAGCACCAAAAATTCTTTGTCTTTTATCTCCAAATCGATTCCGTCTATGACGTTTTTTTTGTCATAGGCTTTTTGAATGTTTTTTAAAATCACTTCTGCCATTTGATGCCCCTGTTAAAAAATTTTATTCTTGATGAAACTTCTCCGCCGGAATTATGAAATTGTAAGTTGTTCCCTGCATTGATTCTGATTCAACCCAAATGTCTCCGCCGATTGTTTTCACAAGATTTTTTGCGCTTGCAAGTGCAATTGATTTTACTATGTTCTTTTTATTGGGTTTGTCAAGCTGTGCATAAGGTTCAAAAAGAACAGCCAACTCATTTTCGTTAAGCCCGATGCCTGTATCTGTTATCGAAAACATCATGTAAGATTTTTCCACGGCATCTTGAGGAACATAAACTTCGTGTTGAAATACAAATTCTAAATCCGGATGATGTGCTTTAATTTTAATTGAACCTATATCTGTAGATTTTATTGCTGTTTCTAGAATGTTCTGTAAAATAATTTTTAAGGCGCCTTCATCAGAAAAAATTGTGCGTTTGACTATGTCTTCAGTGTCAAAAGTCATATTAAGATTTTTTTCCTTAACCGCAGCTTCATTATTTTTCATCACGCCCTGAATAGTATTAATTACATCAAAAATTTGAAAATCGTATTCGAAAAGATTTGATTCTGTTTTTGAAAGTTCTACTATTTTATCCATAAGATAGAGCATATCGTTGGAATTTTTGTTTATGATTTTAATATATTTTGCCTGTTTTTCGCTCATATCTCCGCCCAAGCCTTCTACCATGGCCTGAGAAAACCCCAAAATTGAATGCACAGGGGATTTAAGCTCATTTGAAAGTTTAACCAAAAAGGCATTTTTGTCTTTGTTTATTTTTTTTGAAACTTCGTGTTCCATAAGGATTCCGGAAACTGTTTTGTAGCTTTGAGTGACATCGCGAATAGAAAGCAGATAATAATCATCTAAAATTCTTCCGGTGATTTCAAGAAAAAGCTCTCTGTCTGATGTTGTTTTTGCTTTTCCGACCGCGGATTTTGCGTTTTCAACAATCTGTTTTGTTAAATCAAGTCCGCTTTCTATAACATCATTTATGTTGGATTTTAAAAATTCGCCTTTTGCGATATTTAAAATTATACACGCAGTATCATTTACCAATTCTACTTTTCCCGAAGCATCTATAAGAATTACCCCGTCTGCCAGATTTGATAAAATATCAGCGTCCTTCACTTTCAATAAAAAATTCCTGAAAACCATTTTCTATTCCCTATTCTAGCTAACAAGAATATATTAGCATAAAATTTGATTTTTCACATACACTACAATAAGGATTTTATAAATCGGCTGAATAGCTGAAAGGATGAATGGGTGAATGGTCCTTTTAGTTTATAAGCTTGTATTACTAAGCTTCTTGCCATCCTGCCCTCTATTTACTATTTACCCCTTCAAGAAGCTTTTTTGTAGAATTTTTCCCAGTACTCTCTGTTTTCTTTTGAGTTGGAAATTTCAAACAAAAGGTAGTCATCAGGTCTTGAAGGTCTTTTAATAAGCTTCATCCCTGCTTCTTTGGGTGTTCTGTCGGCTTTTTTCTGGTTGCACTCTTTACAGCAGGTTGCGATATTTTCCCAAATATCGGGGCCGAGTCTTGATTTTGGATAAACATGATCTAAGGTTAATTCCGATGAGGGAAACTTCCGTCCGCAATATTGACAGGTGTGCTCATCTCTTATAAAAATGTTCTCACGTGAAAATGGCAGTTCCAACTCGGGAACTGCCACATCATAGGTTAATTTTATTGTTTTGGGAATGTAATACTCGTCTATCTTAATATAATTTTCTATACCTTCGAGCTTTTCAATATACTCTGCCTTGCCTTTGATTAAAAGCACTACCGCCCGCTTCCAGCTCGTTATATGAAGCGGCTCACAGTCACTGTTTAGTAAAAGAACCTTTTTCATTTTCTTTTTCTCGATTGCAGAAAAATTGCTTACATTTATATTATTCCACTTTGCCTTTAAGTTATAACCTCTTTGCGAAGGACAAAGGGCGAAATGTTAAGCTTTCTTAACATTTCGCCCTTATAATATTCATTAAATTATTTATTCTTGAATATCTTTTATGCTCAGGGCAATTCTGTGTTCTTGAGGAGTGAATTTTTTGATTAGAACTTTCACTTCATCGCCGATTTTGAACATGTTAAAAGGATTAACATTTTCATTGCTCATTTCGGCAACAGGAAGAAGTGCTTCTACTCCAGGGAAAATGTTTATAAATGCGCCGAAACTTGTAATTTTATTTACTGTCCCGTTTATTACCTGTCCTTCTTTAAATTCGCCTTCTATTTGTTGCCAAGGGTTTTCGCCCATTCTTTTCAGGCTTAAGCTGATACGTTTAAGTTCAGTATCGATTTTAATGATTTTGACTTCGATTTTTTCTCCCAAAGAAATAATATCTGAGGGGTGTTTAATTCTTTGCCAAGAAATTTCTGAAATAGGAAGAAGTCCGTCAATTCCGTTGATGTCAACGAACGCTCCGAAATCTGCTATTCTTACAACTTCACCTTTTACAACCATATCTTCGCTCAGGGAGGCAAGAACATTATCAACCACTTGATCTCTTTGGTCGGCTACCGCTTGTCTTTGAGAAAGAATCAATTTGTTTTTCTTAGGATCGGCCTCAAGAACTTTAACTTCAATTTTTTGGTCGATAAGTCCGTCAAAAGGCGTTCCCGTTCTAAGCTGGCTTGATGGAATGAATCCTTTGAGGTCTGCAACATCAACTAAAACCCCGCCTTTTACAAGTGAAATAACTTTTGCAAGAATCGTGTCGCCTGAAATTTTAGCATCGTTAAGCTGCATCCAAGCTTGTGCGCAAGCAATTCTTTTTAAAGATAAGAGCATAGGCTCGTCATCATTTTCTTCTCTTAAAACATAAAATTCTTTGGTGTCGCCCATTTCTAAAGTTGCACTTTCTTCTCCTGCCGAAGAAAGCTCGCGGTTTGGCAAAATTGCTTCTGTTTTAGCACCTTTGATGCTTACAAGATAGCCGTCTTGTTCTTTTGTAATTACTGTTCCTTCAACAATATCAGCTACGTTGTAGCTTTGTGAAAAGGATTCTTCCAGCAACTTTTCAAATTCGTCCATTTTTGTTTTTTCAATTGTTTTCATTTTGTTCTCCTTTTAATTTATCTATAACATTATTAATAATTTTTTCAGGGGTTGATGCTCCCGCGGTGATTGAAATATTTTTTGCTTCTTTTATGACATTTTTATAGTTATCAAGTTCTTTGTCATCCTCAATGTGAATAGTTTTTGAAATGTCTTTAAGGATTTCTGCAAGGTGAGTTGTATTTGCACTTTTTCTAGAACCTACAACAATCATAAGGTCTGATTCTTCGGCAAGATTTTCTGCTTCATTTTGTCTTAAGGTCGTGCTGTTGCAAATTGTGTTTGCGATAGAAAGCTCTTGTGAAATTGAAGTCAAATATTCAACAATAGGGTTAAGTGTCGTTACTCTTTGTGTTGTTTGAACAACAACTCCGACTTTTTTGTGTTCTTTAATCCTGTTTTCAATATCTTTGAGTTGATTAACATCACTTGCAACGAAAATATCAGAACCGAATCTTTGGGCATTTGCTTTGATTGCAACAACCTCAGGGTGTTCTGCTTTGCCTACTATTATTAAAAAGTATCCTTCTTTTACAAGTTCAATGGCTTTTTTCTGAACTTTTTTTACGTCGGGACAGGTTAAATCTACTACTTCAAATCCTGCTTTGGTTATCTGTTCAAAGATTTCAGGCGAGGCACCGTGGCTTCTTATAACACAAATTCCGCTTCCTTTTTTCGGAAGTTCGTTTATGGTTTCTATCCCCAAATCTTCAAGTTCTTGAATAACCTGAGAGTTGTGGATTAATTCGCCCAGTATAAAAATGTTTTTGTCCGGATTTTCAGTCTTTAATTTTTTAACAGTTTCAACGGCTCTTTTTACCCCATAACAAAAGCCGGAATGTTTTGCTAATTTTATATTTTTCGACAATTTAAATTTTTCTTCTTTCGATTGAACTAGCGGTTTCCCGCAGTAATAGTATTAGAGCACGAACATAATTATAATTCAAGGGGGATGAAGATAGTAAATGGTGAATAGAAGTGAATAAGAGGGCAGGATGCAAAGACACAAAGAGGCAAAGAGAAGATGTAAAGTATTAAAAACGATGCATCCATGCATCCAAGCATCTTTGCATCTAATAAAACTTTTAAGCCATTCACCCATTCAGCCCTTCAGCCAAACTTATTCCAGCGGGTCGTATCCGCCTTGGTGAAACGGATGACACTTGCAAACCCTTTTTGTGCCAAGCCAAAGCCCTTTAAAAACTCCGTATTTTTGAATTGCTTCTTTTGTGTATTGAGAGCAGGTTGGGCTAAACCTGCACACGGGCGGCGTCAGACTCGATATTTTTTGATAAATTTCTATTAATTTTATTAAAATCTTTTTAAGCATCATTCAATAGCATATTGATTCGAGTAATTTTCTCCTATAGTCCCGATTGCCTCAACCTTGATATCTGTTATCAATTCAGAGTAAGAAATCACTACAATAGTCGGAATGTGTCTTTCAAGAAGCTGATATAAAGGAAGCCTTACCCTTGGCGAGCAAAGTATTACAGGCTGTTTGCCGACGCTTTGATGTGAATGCATAAGAGTAGTTGCTGTGGTTTCAATCAACTCTTGCACCTGCATAGGGTTTAGCAAAAACATTGTCCCTAGTTCTGTTCTCTGGCAGCACTCATCAAGAGTTTTTTCCCACTCGGGAGAAAGCGTAAGTGCATATAAAACTTTGTCATCTTGGACATTTGAAAGACAAATTTGTCTGCCAAGAGCTGCTCTTAGTCTTTCTGATAAAATATCGGGCTCTTTTGAAAATCTTGCATAATCACAAAGTCTTTCAAAAATAAACATTATATCTTTTATGGAAACTTTTTCTCTTATGAGATTAACAAATATTTTTCTCAGATCGCTTGTAGAAATTATGGCAGGAACAAGGTCGTTTACCAGTGTGGGATCTTGTGAGCGCACCAGTTCCATTAATTTTAATACATCCGTTTTTGTCATTACATCATCAACATGTCTTCTGACACTTTCTTGAAGGTGGGTTACTATAACATCTGTTGCATCAACAGCCGTAACGGCGCCTCTTACCTGTTTTGCTTCTTCTTCGCTTATCCAGTAGGCTTGTGTTTGATAAGTCGGGTCAACTCCTACAATAGCATCTTTTGGTGGATTTTTTCTTATGGTTTCCCACTGGTCGGCAATTACCATATATCTTTTGGGGTATACAAAGCCTGTTGCAACTGTATTGCCGCGAATTGCTATTAAGTATTCTTCTGGTTCAAGTGCAGAGGAATCCATAATCCTTATATTCGGTAAAATATAGCCTAACTCGTCTGTTATGCGTTGTCTGAGGGCAGCAATTTTTGCCAGAAGCTGACCTTCCTGATCAGGATCGGCGATAGCCAAAAGGCCCGAGCCTACCTGCAGGCTTAAAACATCAACTCCAAGTCTTTCATACATTCTGTTGGGGTTGACCAAATCTTGCATGTTTTGTCTGACATTTTCTAATTGTCCCAGTTGTGATTGCACATCAGCATTTATAAGGACAGAAACTCCGGCAATTCCTATTACAATAGTAAAAAATAAGAACGGCCCCCACGGCAGACCTGTTATAGGGCTTGTAATTGCGATAAAGAATAGAAACAATCCCGAGAAAAATAAACTGTAGGGCTTGCTCATAATCTGTTCTGTTAAATCAGAACCTAGAGAAGAGCTTGCAGATGAGGCTCTTGTCATGATAATACCTGCTGCTATTGCCATTAAAAGCGAGGGTACTTGTGAAGCAAGGCCGTCACCTATTGTTAATATGGTGTATTTTTGTACCGCATCTGCAAGAGGCATTCCGTTCATTAGAGTACCTATGCACAAACCGCCGATTATGTTTATTACAACAATTATAATCCCCGCAATAGTGTCTCCCTTTACAAATTTCATGGCACCATCCATTGAGCCGAAAAGATTTGATTCTCTTTGTAGATCCTCTCTTTTCTTAACAGCTTCTTCGGGGGATATTAAACCTGCGTTAAAATCAGCGTCAATAGTCATTTGTTTGCCGGGCATGGCATCTAGGGCAAATCTTGCGGCGACTTCAGCAATACGTTCTGCACCTTTTGTAATTACCAAAAATTGGACAACGGTTATGATTAAGAAGATTACGCCACCTACAATCATGTTTCCGCCGGTTACAAAGTGTCCGAATGCCGAAATAACTTCACCCGCATCACCTTTTGCAAGAATTAATCTTGTTGATGCTATACCTAAAACCAGTCGGAACATTGTGCCGATTAGGATTATTGATGGAAAAGAAGCCAGCTCTAAAGGCTTTTGAACATAAAGAGAAATCATCAAAAGAACTATTCCTAAAGTTAAATTTAAGCTTATTGAAAAATTTATTACACCTGTGGGCATTTCAATAAGCAAAATAAGTATCAGCATTAATACAAATACTGCTAATAATATTTCACTTATAGGATTTCCTGTTCCCTGATTTGCCATTATACTCCCTTAAACGCTTCTTTTATTATTTCTAACTGGGTGTCAATTGTTGCATCAACAACTCCGTTATTTGTGTAAATTATGCAGTCGCCCATTTCTGTTTCTTCAGCTGCGCTCACGTTGACTTTTGCTTCAAGACCGGTTTTTTCAACTAATTTTGCAATATTTTCTTTCACAAATGCAACTTCTGCAGGATTTACTTTGATTGTAACTCTGCTTTCGTCTTTGGATATTGTCTTTAATATGTCTAAGACAGTATCTAAAAGAATTTGAGGGTCTTGTTCTACTTCTTTTTTAATTATTTTTCTTGCTATATCAACACTTATTTCCAAAATATCCGGTGCAATATATTCAAAAACTTCTTGTTTAGCCTTCATAAATTCGTCAAGGGAAATTCTTAATTTTTCGATATCACTTTGCGCCTTTTCAAGCCCAACTCTGTAGCCTTCCTGAAAGGCGGTTTCTTTTATTGTTCCTGCTTCTTCTTGTGCTCTTGATACAAGGCTTCTGTCGTCAATTCTTCGGTAACCTCTTCTTCTGTCCCCTCTTCTTCTTTCTTGACGTTGAGAAAAATCTATATTGTCTAAATCAAATAAATCAACTTTTTCTTCAAAAACTTCAGCAGAAACTTTGCCTCCCTTTGATTTGGCAGGTGCGTAATTTTGATTATCAGATTTATTTTTCTTTATAATCATTTATTTTCCTCGATATAATCGGAAATAACGCTGACTACTCTGCCCGGGATTTCCAAAAATCCGCCCTCAAGTGCGGTTTTTACCAGATATTTTACTTTGGGTCGTTCTCTTCTCAATAATGTTTCGGTCCTGATTTTGTCCTTTGCTATAATAACATTTCTCAAACGATTTAGAATTTTGTCAGAATTAATGCTTTTGGGTTCAGGAAGTACTGTTTTAATTTCTTCAAAGCATTTTGCGGCTATTTGTTTATCAATTTTATCTTCTAAATCAGGCATTTCCATATACTGCATTATAGCTTTTGCGTCTTCAGGAGAAAATTTATTTAATATTTTTAGGGCTTTTCCTTGTGAAATTTGTCTTAAAACAACGGCAACAGAGGCAAGTTTTAAAATTTTATAGTCGGGATTTTGACCGGAAGCTTGTGGATTTGCTGCCTCATCCTGTATTTTTGCCATCATTTCATCTATATTTGAAATGGAAGAAGCTTTATTTAAAAGTTCGTCATCTATTATGTTATTTTGTTTGAGTTCATTTAGAGATTCAACATAAGATTTTTTAACCTGTTCTTCGACCAGTTGTAAAACTTGTTCTTGAGGGAGCCCTTTTTGAATAGATTGTTTGGCAACTTCAAAAATAGTAAAGGCGATTTTTTGCATTATGGCATCCCATTGGTCAGGCGGAATTTGAGATTTTATAACATCAACCGATTTATGAAATGACCATTCTGCAATCAATTGTGTAACAAGCATTGCCTGATCGGCATTGAATTTAAGGTCTGCATCTTTGGATAGGGCCTCACCGGCAAGCAGTGAAAAATTCATTACGGTATTTGCAACATAGTTTTTTTGGTCTTCACTAAAATCTGCAGGCAAAAGTTCGCCTACTTGAGAGGCAAGCACTTGTGAAAAATTTTGGTAATCAAATCCTTCTATCGCCATAATATTTTTATTTTAACCTTCCCCTTTTTAAACCTCTATTTACCATTTACAGTTTATTATTTACGCCCTTAAGCCTTTTCAATCCAGCTTTTTATTTTTTCCCCTGCTTCTTCGTCATCAAGACTTTCAAGTTCGCTTCTCAAATCAGCTATAGAATTGTCAAAGTCATGATTAGACGGTACAGTCATTTCTCTTCTTTGTTGTTCGATTAATCCCTGTGCCATCTGTGATTGTTTTTCAATTAACTCTGCGGCTTTAAGATTAACATCTCTGAGTTGTTTATCCTGTTGTTGGTATTTTTCTCTTAAAGTTTCCAATTCTTCTTTTTGTTTTGCCTGTTCTTTTTTAACTTTGCCGGAGATGTGTTTTAATCCGCCAACTAATCCTACCGCAATAAATGCAATTGCAAGCCACCAAGGATTCCCTGTTTCATTAGGTTTTGGCAAGTTTACGGGTTTATCTGTCGCAAGATAAGGTTCTATTGAATCTGCAAAGGCTATTGTTACATCTTCTGCTTTAACTTTCGGACTTGCCGCACTTGCTATAAGTTCTTTAAGTTCTTCAAGCGTGGTTTCTGGCGGCAGTGAATTTTTTTCCAGAGTAATCGCAATCGAAATATCTTCAACTATTCCGGGTTTTATATATTCACTGACTTGAGTTTTAGAAACGCCGTATTGAGTTTCTTTGGCAACTCTTGAATAGCTTCTGTTTTGAGATGAATCCGTACTTCCTGAGGGCAGTCCGTTTGGAAGATAAATACTTACCGCGTTTGTGCCTTTGCTCATATCTTGAGATCTGTCGCCAAGTCCTTCTGAAAAAGTTTGCTCAGACATTGCTGTTTTGCTTTCGGGATCGTATAATATGCTTGTTTTTTCAAGAGGATTTTGTCTTAATGAAGTGCTTACTGTGGCAACGTAATTTCCTTTTCCTATAAGTCTGTCAAGCTGTACAGAGACTTTTTGCTGCATGTATTTATCATTTTCTTCGACTTTTTCAAGCATTTCATCATCGGCGTCCATAATGCTGTTGTAGACATTTCCGTTTGTATCGGTAATTGAAATATTTTCTGCAATTAATCCCGTAACGCTTCCTAAAAGCAGGTTGGTAATGGCTTTAATTTTAAGCGGATCAAGCTTATCTCCGCTCGGGATTGTTACCTGAACAGTAGCTGTTATAGGCTTTTGCAGGGATGTAAACATTGACTGCTCCGGAATTGAGATAAATACAGAAGCATTTTCAATAGGAGGAATTTTTCTTATAAGTCTTGCAAGTTCACCGTTAATAGCTCTTGCAAGTCTTATTCTTTTATCCTCTTTGGTAGATGTAAAATCCCCTTTGTCAAAGATTTCCAGTCCGACATTTTGATCCATAAGTCCGCTTTTGACTATTGCCAAAAGCGCTCTGTCGCGTTGAGTTTGGGTATAACTTTTCAAATAAATTGTTGATTTTGTACCGTCAATACGCCTATCGGCGTTGATTCCTTCTCTTGCAAGAAGCGCTTGAATTTCTATGGCTTTGCCCAGATTGTCTGTTGTAAGAAGATCCAGAGGTTCTTTGATAATCTTTTCGTTTTCGGTAGTTTTTCCCGAGGGGGCTTTTGTTGAGGATATAACACCCATTGTTATACTAAAGGCAAGCACAACAACGACTGCGGCAATTATGCCGTAGAGTAAAGGTTTATTTTCTAAAAGTTTTTGGAAGTCCATTTTTTAATTTAATCCCCCGCAGTATTATACTATTTTTTTTGGGTTTATGCCTATATGTTAATAAGTTTACACCTGAATTTGCATAATTTTGTCATACGCTTGGATGACTTTTGTCGTAATTTGTGTCGCAACGTTAACGCTTAACTCGGCTTTGGCCATTGCGGTCATTACATCGTGTATGTCAACATCGCCGTTTCCGGTCATCGCGTCCTTAAGAAGTTGGTCAGGAGCATTAATGTCTTTGTTGAGATTATCCACAAGCCCCGACATTACACCTTTAAAGCTTTTAATTTCGCCCGGCGCGCTCAGTTCATCAAGCCTTGCCGAAGGCATTGATTGAAGCCCCATATCTAATCTTGAATTTTGTATTCTTCCCGCTAAATCTATCTTTGGATAAAAGCTTGACATAATTTTCACCGTCCTTTTCTTTGTTGTTTTTATTTCGGTTTTCTAAGACTAAAGTTTATGGATTTGGGATGAAAATCATCTGTTTGGTGTAGCCTGAAATTTGAAAATCATACATATGAATTAGTCTTTAATTTTTTTTAATGTTTTTTTGTTAAAAATCATATTTTATTAAGTTATATTAATATTTTAAACAAAAGCGCAATCTCAATTTGAAAAAATACTTTTTATAATTATAAACACGATTAACAAGTTATTAAGGATATTATGGACAGAAGTTTTAGCGAAAAAGAACTTTCATATTCTTATTTGAGAGACAATTCAAGTCTTTATGCTTTTTTGGCAACGAATTATGACATAAGCGATCTTGCCGGAAAAATTTATGCTTCTAATTATAGTAAATTAAACATTTTGAGCCTTAAAAAATCAGGAAGCTTAGCCGTTTAGCCAGCTTTTAAAAAAGTTTATTCCTGCTTTTGAACTTTTCTCGGGGTGAAATTGTACCGCGGTAACATTTTTGTATTCTACAGATGCCGCAAAATTTATATGATAATCGCAAGTTGAAGAAATTAGCGCTTTGTCTTGCGGGCAGACGTAATAAGAATTTACAAAGTAAAAATAATCGTCTGTTAAATAAGTGTTTTGTTTGGTTGTTATAATTTTATTCCAGCCGATTTGGGGGATTTTGCCTTGGGCAAATTTTTTGACCTCGCCTTTGAATATTCCCAGACCTTTTACACCATTTGCCTCGGCACTTTTTTCAAAAAGCACCTGCAAGCCTAGGCAAATTCCTAAAAATTTTGCATCATTTGAAATGACATTTTTAATTGGTTCAATAAGTTTTTTTTCTTTAAGATTTTTCATCGCTTGAGCAAAATGACCTTGTCCCGGGAAAATTATTGCTTGGGCGGCTTCAATTTCTTTAGGGTCGGAAGAAATTTTGTATTTTGTATTTAAAAAATCAAGCATATTGCAGATGCTTTTTAAATTTCCCGCTTCGTAATCGACAATTGTAATCATAAGTTTATTTTATCAGTAAATGGAAAATAGTAAATAGTGAATGATTTGGATTAATGCTAAAGTTCTTCACGTCATTGCGAGGCGAAGCCGAAGCAATCCAAAATGTTTTAAATGGTTATTTTGCCTCATTTCTTTTCTTTGGTTCTGTTTCTTTTCTTGTTTAATCGCAAAAACTTCGCAATGACAACATAAAAATAAGGTGGGATGAAATCCCGCCTTACTCTATTTACTATTTACTTCAATGGATAGATCCCGCATCAAGTGCAGGATGACAAGGATAGTGGACAAACAAAGGGCTCGGTTTTTTTCAAAAACCGAGCCCTTTGTTTGTATATGTTGTTGGTGTGGAAACCCCAACCTACTGTTTTATTATTTTACGTCATGCTGAATTTATTTCAGCATCGCAAGGTCGTTCGTTTATGAGATCCTGAAACAAGTTCAGGATGACGTATTTGCTTTAGTTGTGAGAAACAGCAAGTGAACCTTCTTCGACAACCGCTTGAGCCGCAGCTAATCTTGCTTGAGGAACTCTAAACGGTGAGCATGAAACGTAATTCAAACCGAGTTTGTGGCAGAATTTAACCGAATCAGGATCGCCGCCGTGTTCTCCGCAGATTCCGCGTTTCAAATTAGGTCTTACAGGAAGTGCTTTGTCCAATGCGATTTGCATTAATTGTCCTACGCCTTCTGTATCCAAAGTTTCAAACGGGTTTCTTGCCAAGATTTTTTGCTCAACATAATTTGTTAAGAATTTACCTTCAGCATCGTCTCTTGAATAGCCGAATGTCATTTGAGTCAAGTCATTTGTCCCGAATGAGAAGAACTCCGCGTATTCAGCGATTTGGTCTGCTGTAAGTGCCGCGCGAGGAATCTCAATCATTGTTCCGAACATATAATCAACATCAACGCCTTTTTCTGCCATAACTTCTTTTGCCACTCTTTCAAGCAAAGTTTGAACAGTTTTAAGCTCGTTAACGTGTCCGATTAGAGGAATCATGATTTCAGGTTTAACGTTAATTCCTTCTCTTTTCAAGTCGCAACAAGCCAAGAATATTGCTCTAACTTGCATTTCGTTGATTTCAGGGTAAGTCAAACCTAATCTGCAGCCTCTTAGCCCCATCATAGGGTTAGATTCAGACAAGTTTTCAACTATATGTAAAAGGTTTTCTTTTTCTTTATAATCTTGACCTTTAGCTTTCAAAGTCGCAACTTCAGCGATTAATTCCTCTTTTGAAGGTAAAAATTCATGAAGCGGAGGGTCAAGCAATCTGACTGTCATAGGAAGTTCGCCCATAGCTTTGAACATCGCATAAAAGTCGTTATATTGCATAGGAAGCAATTTGTCTAATGCTTCTTTTCTGGCTTCAGGTGTTCCTGCAATAATCATTTTTTGTACCCAAGGAAGTCTTTCAGGATCCATAAACATGTGTTCTGTTCTGCAAAGGCCAACCCCTTTAGCGCCTAATTCCAACGCTTTTGCGACGTCAGCCGGTGTGTCGGCGTTTGCTCTTACCTGAAGTCTTTTGATTTCATCAACCCATTTAAACAATGTGTCGAATTTATCATCCATTTCAGGGATGATAGTAGAAACAGCCCCTTCCATAACTTCGCCTGTTCCGCCATCTAAAGAAATAATATCGTCTTTATGGAACACTTGTCCGTTAGATGCTGTTAAGGTTTCGTTTTTAAGGTCAATTTTTAAGTCTTCGCAACCTGCAACGCATGGCTTGCCCATTCCTTTTGCAACAACCGCAGCGTGTGATGTCATACCGCCTCTGAGTGTCAATACACCTTGAGCCGCTATCATACCGTGAATATCATCAGGGCAAGTTTCTATCCTCACCAAGATTACTTTTTCGCCGTTTGTTCCGCGCTCAGCCGCTTCATCAGTGTTGAATACGATTTTACCGACAGCTGCACCGGGAGATGCTGCAAGACCTGTAGCCAATTTAACTGCGTGTTTTTTAGCATCTAAATCAAAGCTCGGTAATAACAACTGATACAATTGATAAGGATCAACCAACTGGATTGCTCTTTCTTTTGTAATAATACCTTCGTTGGCCAATTCAACGGCAATTCTTACGGCAGCAGCAGCAGTTCTTTTACCATTTCTTGTCTGAAGGATGTATAATTTGCCTCTTTCAATTGTAAATTCCATATCTTGAACATCTTTGTAGCCTTTTTCAAGTTTTTTTGCGATGTCAACATATTGTTTGTATAATTCAGGCATTTCGGTTTCAAGTTCCGCGATTTGTTTTGGAGTTCTGATACCTGCAACAACGTCTTCACCTTGAGCATTAGTCAAATATTCACCGTAGAATTTGTTTTCGCCTGTGGATGGGTTTCTTGTGAAGGAAACACCTGTGGCAGAATCGTCGCCCATGTTACCAAATACCATTGTTTGAACGTTTACTGCTGTACCGTAGTTGTGGTCAATTTTATAGTGGTTACGGTAAGCCACCGCACGAGGAATGTTCCAAGACTTAAATACGGCTTCAATTGCAGCTTGCAGTTGGACATAAGGATCTTGAGGAAAGTCTTTTCCTGTTTCATTTTTAATAATTTCTTTATAAGCGGGAATCAAAGATTTTAAACCTTCAACAGAAACTTCTGTATCAAGTTTAACGCCTTCTCTTGCTTTAACTTGGTCTAAAACATGTTCAAATTTGTCTCTTTCAATATCCCAAGCAACAGAGCCGAACATCGTTAAGAAACGGCGATAGCTGTCATAAGCAAATCTCTCGTTGTTTGTTAAATTAATCATTCCTTGGAGTGTTTCATCATTTAATCCAAGGTTTAAGATAGTTTCCATCATGCCGGGCATAGAAAGTCTTGCACCTGAACGGACTGAAACTAAAAGCGGATTTGAAGCATCTCCAAATTTTTTACCTGTGTTGAATTCAACATCAGATAACGCTTTTCTAACTTCATCCATAACGCCTTCAGGCATGTTGTTCCCGTTGTTGATATAGTCCATACAAGTTTCTGTTGTGATTGTTAATCCGGGGGGGACGGGTAATCCTAAGTTTGTCATTTCGGCTAAATTTGCGCCTTTTCCGCCAAGAAGATTCTTCATTGAAGCATCCCCTTCTCTAAAAAGCCATACTCTTTTTTGTGTCATTTTGTTTCTCCTTCTTTATCTAAAATAACATTGCAAACATAGTACATGTTACCAATAGCCTAGCACAAACATAATCAAACTCAAATATTAATTTGGTTTGTTCATTATTTTTTTTTATGATTAAATAATCTGTATGCAAGAATTTGAGTTGAAAAACAAAATAAAAATCGTTTGCAGGCAAAATAAAAATACGCCCAGAGTGGCTTTGAGCTTTAACTTTGCCATAAATGAGCCTGAAAATGTCGCAGGAGTTTATTGTTTGATGAGCAGGCTGCTTTTACAAGGTACAAAAAACCGCACCTCGGAAGAACTTGCAATCGAATTGGATGAAAATGCTATTGAATTTAATTGCGATATGAAACAGGATTACTTGCGTTTCCGCTTTGTTTGCTTGAATGAAGATTTTGAAAAGGCACTTGAAATAACCTCAGATGTGATTAAAAATTCCACTTTTGAAGAATTTGATAAAGAAAAAAACAAAATGCAAGGCGAAATCACAGCAGAACTTGATTCTGCAAAGACAAAAGCACTTGACAATTATTATAAAACCATCTTTGATGGACATTTTTACGGAAATACTTATACAAAAATGCTTGAAAATATGGATAAAATTTCAAAAGAAGACGTAATAAAAAGTTTTGAAAAAATAGTTTTTGAAGGTAAAAAAGTTTTAGCAGTTGTGGGCGATATAAAAGAAGATGAGGCCAAACACCTTTTAAATAAGTATTTTGGTGATATTGAAAATTCAAGTATAAAAGTGCAAAATATTCAAACTCCCATTTTAAAAGAGGCAAAAACAGTTGAAATAATAAAAAGTGATGCCCAGCAGGCGCAAATTATACAAGGTTGGATTTTTCCGACTTTTGACAGTAATGA
Source organism: uncultured Muribaculaceae bacterium (assembly GCA_964640325.1). Taxonomy (GTDB): domain Bacteria; phylum Cyanobacteriota; class Vampirovibrionia; order Gastranaerophilales; family Gastranaerophilaceae; genus DAOQAU01. The sequence continues at coordinate 140,962 of CAZXID010000001.1, forward strand.
TTATCCAGCATTGATTCTTACCAACGTAATTTTGGGCTCGGCGGGACTTTCTTCAAGATTATTTCTTGAATTGAGAGATAAAAAAGGACTTGCCTATACGGTAAGAAGTGCTTATGAGCCCAACCAAAAATGCGCAAATTTCAGCATTTATATTGGAACAGAGCCTAAAAACATACAAACTTCAATTGAAGGTTTTGAGGCTGAAATTTTAAAATTAAAACAAATTCTTGTAGGTCAAGAAGAACTTGAAAATGCCAAAAATAACTTGATAGGAAAACAGCAATTTATTTCTGAAACCAACTCCCAGCAAGCAAGCCAGCTTGCATATTATGGGATTATGGGGTTGGGCTTTGATTATCAGCAAAATATTATTGAAAGAATTAAAAAAGTAACGTCAGCCCAAATTCAAGAGTGTGCAAATAAATATTTTAATGATAAATTTGTTGTTTCTATTTTGCGCCCATAGATTTATTGAATTGTAAATTTATCGCCTTTATCTATAAGAACTTGCTCAAAGGCTTTTTTTGTTTTTTGTTGAAAAACATCTTCCCTCAGATAACTTGTAAACTTGGTAGAAACTCTCCAAACGTCAGAATTACCATCGTAAGACAAATTTGCATAATCCAGCTCTGAGAGTCCTTGGAGTTTAGAGTAGGGAATATTTAATTTTTGAATAAATCTTTCAAGAAATTTGAAAAATAAAGGAGAATTCTCATACCCCTTTGATGTTTTTATGTCTTTGCTTCCTATCAAAAGCGCTCTTTCGATTTTATTATCGCCGATTTTTTGTATTAATTCCCTTTGGAGTTGTTCGAGGTTAAGATTTTCTATATCATTAGGGTCAAGATGAAACATCAAAACTTTACGCTGCCCATTTTGATTTATGACAAATCCGCCGGCACTGCAAGTTCTTACTTGTTCGGTATAAGCCTCTTTTGCAAGCAGGCTTTTTTTTAAAGTGCAAGGGTAGCCGGTTTCCAAATGTCGCCCCATTTTTTTGATTATTCTGATGTGTTCTTCACATGGGGTAAAGATTATTCTTGATGTGAAGCTTATTTTTGAACTTTGCACTTTTTAATCCTTTTTTCCTATGTGAAGTTTATTTTTGTATTTATTTGGCAGAAAAATCTGAAATAACAGTATCTTTTGGTGAAATTACAATCTCATCAAAATCAGGTAAAATGTTAAGTCCTTTTGGAATATTTTCAAATTTTTCTGTAGCTCTGGTGGTAATTGTCCACTGGTCATTAACAGAGTTATATGCAATTCGCGAATTTTGTCCGCCAATATTTTGGCCTTTAAATTTTGTATATGGAATTTTAAGTCCTTCCATAAAATTTTCAAAATCATCAAATATTTCCATGCTTATTTTGCATATTTTTTTAATATATTCACTTGGCAGAAAAGACGGGGAAAAATCTTTTTTTCCGCCTATCAGAAAGCCTTGGACGGGTTTATCTTTGCCTATTTTTTTTAATAAATATTCTTTGACTTTTGAAAAGTCTATTTTGGAGTCGTCTTCCAAAGTCGGATTAATATGAAACATGACGACCCTTTTTTTGCCTTTTGTTTCAGTTATTATCCCGCCTGCGGTGCAATTAAATATTTCTTCTGTATAAGCCTGAGATGCTTTTATAATCTCATCTGCGCTCCAAGGCCTGTCCACTTTTATTTTTGAGGCGAAAGAATTTAGTTCACTGTTGAAACCTTTTAAGTTTGTAAATAATATTCTTGATGTGAAACTTATGTTTGAATCTTGCATTTTTTGACCTTTTATTGACATAAAAATAAAGTCAAAAAATTTAAAAATTTGCTTTAATTTTGTACTCTTGTAACATTTCTAAAACATTTTTCAGTTCAAAGTAATAATTTTGTTCTAAAAGTTCGAAAAATCTTTGTGTTGCATTGGGCGCGAGTGCGCGCACTCGCGCCTCTTTATTTATAATATCCAAATAAATTCCCTCAACAAATCTTGCAAAAAGTTCTGACGGTTTTGAATAGTATTTGTTGTAGTAGTTTATTCTTCTTGAATTTCTTGCTTGTTTTCGCTGAAGTGATTTCATGCGCAGGTATGCGCAAAAAGCAGTTGAAATTTCGGGAAAATCTTGCTCTAATTTATCAATCGAAAAAATCTCTACTCGCCTTAGAAACGGTGAAATAAATTTTACTCTGTCGTATTTAAGCAGATATTTTGCTTTGGACTTTTTTATATACTTGTCAAATTCTTTGAATTTTTTTGAGCGCATAAATTTAGGGTAAGTTATTTTTATAATATTTTCCTGAATTTTAATTCTCTTTTTAATTTGCTCTTTGTGCTCATAGAGTTTGTGCAGGTGAGAATTTTCATCGACAAATTGAGTTACCTGTAGAAGTTCATTTTTAATAATTGGTAAGTCGATAAGTTGATAAGTTGATAAGTTAAAAATTATTTTTAAATCACCGCCTGTCCTTGCCATATCCGGTTCGAGTTTGTTGTGGATATAGTGGGCAAATTCATGCAGAAGAGTCGGGATAATTCTTTCTTCAGGTATTTTTTTTGAAATATCAATGCGATTTTGTCTGAAAAACCCCTGATGTCCGCGGGCTTTTGTGGTGGTCTTAATTTCAAGACTCAGTGATTTAAAATATTTTATTAATTCTTTTTTCATATTTCCTCTGGCCAAAATTTTACCATGAAGGATGAAACTTTTGTAAAAATATGTTAAATATTATAGCTCACTTGGGCAATTTATTTTTTCAGCACACTTTAATCAAATGGCAGCAAAAGGAGAAAAAATGAAAATTATTCCTATAACAACTTTCCAAATGTTTAATTCGACAAATTTACCATGCAAAAAACCTTCTTTTAAAGGGGTTATTTCAGATGTTGACGCGGCGAATCAGGAAAGTAAAAAAGAGCAGGATACTTTTTTCAGGTCAGAAGTATATGCCGAGCACAGGAATGAAATGGCAGGGCCTTTTATTTGCCATGATGGAACAAGTTACAGCCCCAAGCTGGATGCAGAAATTCAAAATGTAAGAGAAAGACTGGATAAATTAAATATTTGCGAAGACGATTTTGAGCAATTATTTAAAACATTTATGGAAGAAAGAAAAATTAATAACGAAATAGAGCCAAATCCTGTTGAATATTATCGTACAAAAGGATTAAAGCCAATTAAGGATTTTTTGGAATTCTTAGAAAAAATCAAAGAAATGACTACTAAAAATTAAAGTTTATTTTGTTTCGTGCTCTATCCATTTAAGATAAGTTTCATCGGCCTCAACCATCGGCAGGGCTATAATTTCAGGTACATTATAAGAGTGCATGTCCTGAATTCTTATTCTTACTCTTTCAAAAAGTTCTTTTCTGGTTTTGATAATCATCATGGCTTCGTGTTCTTCGCAAATTTCGCCGTCCCATGAAAAAACAGATTCCATTTTGTCTATAATATTTACACATGCGGCAAGTTTTTTTTCAACAAGAGCCTTTGCTATTTCTTTGCCTTCTTTTTTGTTTGGCACTGTGCAGTAGATTACAATGTATTCCATTTTTGTTATCTCCTTGTTTTCTGTTTATAAGATTATTATCTGATAATCTCATAAACTTATAATCTTATTCGGATTTAAAATATTTTTTTCGTCAAATAACTTTTTAATTTTCTCCATATATTCTAATGTTACCCCGTCAACGGCATTTGTCATGTACTTTGATTTTTCACAGCCTATGCCGTGTTCGCCCGACAGGGTCCCGCCCAAATCAATTGCTAATTGATGAATTTGGTCTTTTGTTTTGGCATAAGCTTCAACATCATTTTTATCTGTCAAATCAAGCGAAATGTTTGGATGAATGTTGCCATCGCCGATATGCCCTACAATGCTTACTGTAAGATTATTTTCTTTACAAATTTTTCTTATCCCTTCGACCATTTGAGGAATTTTTTCTCTGGGTACAACAATGTCTTCTGCCACAACGTTTGGTTTAAGCTTTGCGCAAGCTCCAAATGCCGAGCGGCGGGCAGTCCATATTTTTTGGGCTTCTTGTTCATTTGTTGAAGTTTGAATTTGGCTTGCGCCAAACTGGTTACAAAATTGGGCTATTTTTTCTTGTTGGTACTCAAGTGAAATCAGTGGCCCATCAACTTCTAAGAATAAAGCTGCTTCTTTGTCTGTTAAAAGGCCTGCCGGATAAAACTGTTCTATGGTTTGCAGGGTTTTTTTATCCATAAAATCAAGCGTCGCAGGCGAAAGTTTGTTTTTAAGAATTTGCGTAACTGCATTTGTCGCATCCGATATTTTGTCAAAGTAGGCTAAAATTACTCTTGAACCTTCGGGTTTGGGTATTAATTTTAGAGTTGCCTCGGCTATTATGCCCAAAGTGCCTTCAGAACCTATAAAAAATTGACTCATATGATAACCGGTCGAATTTTTTGCGGTGTTTGAGCCGGTTTTTATAATTTTTCCGTCAGCTAAAACGACTTTAAGGTCAATAACATAGTCTTTTGTCGCTCCGTATTTAAAAGTTCTGGGCCCGCCCGAGCAAAGCGCAATGCTTCCTCCGATTGTCGAAACGGCAAGACTGGAAGGGTCGGGAGGATAAAACAGTCCCATTTTTTCTGCTTCTGCCTGCAAATTCCCCACAATAACCCCGGGTTGAACTGTTGCGGTTAAATTTTGCTCGTTTATTTCAAGAATTTTGTTCATCTTAGAAAAATTAAGCACAATTCCGCCCGATTTTGTAATGCAGGCTCCAACAAGATTTGTTCCTGCGCCGCGCGCTATTACGGGGATTTGATTGTCGTAGGCAAGTTTTATAATTCTTTGTATATGTTCGAGTGTTTCGACAAAAACCACGATATCGGGCAGGGTTTCAATATTTTGCTTGTTTGTGGCATCAAGCGCATAAACATAGCGTTCTTCCTTTGTTTCTAAAACGTTTTCGGAAGATACAATCTGTTTTATTTTATCAATTAGTATCTTGTCAAATCCCATATAAGAATTTTATCAAAAAAATAAACCTTTATAAAGAATTTTTACTTGTTAAGGGCAAATTATTATTTTTGTTTTTATTGCTTAAGCAAGAGATGAGAAAATTAGCAATTTTTCTTTCCAAATTCATTGAAAAATAATTGTTAATCTCTTTTATAAAATAACATGGGCTTGTTACATTAATTTCAATGATTTTTTCATCTATTACGTCAAGTCCGGCCATGAAAATTCCCATTTCATTCAATTTTTTTGCAACTTTTTGAAATTTTATTTTTTCACTTTCTGTCAAGGTTGCCTTTTTGATATATTCATCGCTGTGGGTATTAAATTTAAAATCATTGTTTCCGGGGAGTTTTATTACACATTCATCTAAGATTTCTTTCCCGAGCGTTAAGATTCTTTTGTCGCCGTAATTTGCGTTTGATATGTATTCCTGCACCATTACCAAAGAGGTTTGATTATCGGTCATGGAATTAATGATTGAATTAATATTTTTATCGTCCTTTTTAAGATACATAACCCCTGCGCCGAAGCATTTGTTTAGTGGTTTTAAGATTATTTGATCATGTTTTTCCAAAAAATGAAGAATATCTTTTTTACTTGAAGTTACAAGGTTTTTTGGCATAAATTCAAAAAACATGTTTGTATGAAGTTTTTCGTTAAAATCTCTTATTGATTTTGTATCGTTTATTATTAAAGTTTTTTGTCTGTCAATAAAATCAAAAATATAAGTGGAATTTATATAGTCTAAATCAACAGGCGGATCAGGGCGAAACATCACAATTGCAAAATCTTCTATTTGCTGTTTTTGCCAGTTTTTATCAAGAAAAATATTATTTTCTTTTAAAGTAACTTTAGAGCATTTGCAAAAAGCCTTTGAATTATCAAGGCAAAGCCTGTCTGTTGTTGTTACGGCAACTTCAAAATTTCTTTGGAGAAATTCTTTTACCAGCCAAAAATCTGTTATAAGTTTATTAAATTCAAAGTATTTTACTTCAATTTTGTCTATGATAAATAAAATTTTCTTGTCCATAACACCCCTAAAATCAGCATATCACTTAAATAAATAGATACAATATACTTTTTTCTCGTTTTTGGCGGGGGTGATTTTGTAACAAAATGTAAACAAATTTAGTGTTTTTTGCAATTTTGTATATAAAAAATACTTTATTAATATATAAGAACGAAATACTTACAAATTGCATAAAAACTCACTTTCAAAACACTACACACTAACCTACCACACACTAACCTTCTACACACGAGGAATTACGAAAAAAGAATTCCAAACCCATTTTTTAATTAAAATGGGTCTTTTTTTGCGTTCTTTTGCTCAAATCTTTGATTTCTTGCAAAATGTTATCACGGCTTACATTAATAATCCATTCTTTGGCTTTATTCAAAGAAAACCGCTGTAATTTATTTTATATAAAAGATAACAACAATCAACAAATAAAACCCGCGGCTTAAGCCGCGGGTTTGCAACAAAAATGTTGCAATTGTCTAGTCATTATAAGTTTGCACACCGGGGAATTTATCTTGGCCGGTGGTTTTTCTGGTAATCCAGTATTGCATTTTTGGGATAGCTGAAGCAAGGCAGTAGCCTGAGATAGCAAAACCTATACCCAAGTTAAAGGCATTTTTCCAGAAGTTTTGTTTTGCCATTTTTGTCAAGAAATCAGCATCAATCATTTTTTTACTTTGAGATACCGCTTTTTTGTATATGAGGTTGATATATTCATCCATATTTTGTTTAAGACCTTCTAAATCATTTTGTGAGATAAATGTTGTTTCACAAAGGTGTTTACTTATTTCTTCAGGCGCATTTTTATTAAATATTCTCGTAAAAATACTTTTGCCTTTTTTGTAGTACCCTGTATAAAATTTTTCCAAGAATTCGGGTTCATTTGCAAATCCTTGTTTGAATATGTTTTGAACCTGAGTTTTCGACAATATTCTCCCTTCGGGTAATCTTGGCTGTAATTGTGACATTTTGTCCGCTTTTTTAATAATTTCATCGGCATTTTCCAGTTTCATTTCTTTAACTTTTACGGCAAAATCATCAAGGCTTATTGCTCCGTTTTTGTAGGCATCGTCTTTTTTAAATGTTTCAGGTATAAGATTTTCATCGCCCAGGAGCCTTTCTTTAAATGATTCAAGGCTTAGTCCTTCGGGGTCCATTTTAGGTATAATATGTTCATTAAATACATCAACGCTTACAGGGTCAATCCTGTGGGGGTTTTTGTCTTGAATTTTGTTTAGTCTTGAGTTGATGTGCCCTCTGCAGAACATGTAGAAATAAATGGAAGAAAGATCTCTAAAAAGACATTCGATTCTTTCGTGTTTGTTTCTTGCGCTTATTCCGCGGCCTCCTGCAACGCCTATGTCTGTGGCAAGAAGTTTATAAGTAGAATTATTTTCGATTTTGTAACTAAAGGCAAGAAGGCTTTTTAATGCCTCTGCGCCTTTGAATGAAGTTTGGTTTGTTTTTTTAGCTTTTTCAATAAACTCATCGATAGAAACTTTTTTATGTAAAAATGTTTGATCTTTTTTATTTTTACCGCTCAAATATTTTTTTGTAATTTTTTGGTTTACTTTGGGAACCACAAAACCAACGAGTAAATTAGCAAGAACTACACTTGCCATTACTTTACCGAAGGCGAATTTTGAAAGAGCTTTTTCAAAATTATCGATATTTTTAATTTTAACTTTTTCGGCCATTTTAAGCACGAAATTATTCATGGGTTTTCTTATGGCATCTTCTCCGGTATCAAAGCCATATTCAGGGAGTTTAAAAATGGATTTGCCTAATTTGTCGCCTAAACTTCTAAACAGGTCTATTCCGCAAAACCAAAAAATCGCACCGAGGGTTTCTTCTGTGAATCTTTCTCTTGCTTCTACAAAACCATCTCTTTTGTAAGCATGATACGTTCTACCGCCGGTTACGGCGGCTTCCAATAAAATAATCGGCAAGAGGGCATCGGCTTTACCCATGTCTCTTACAAAAACTTTTGCATTTTTTGCTACTGATTGAGAAATCTTGTTAAAATTAATCATTTTCGGCTATTTTTTATTGACTAGACTTTTATTTTAATACACCTCAAAAATGTTTTTTGCTATTTTGAGAAATATTTTAACAGAAGTGAAACACTTTGTTACAAAAGGGGTTAAATGTGGCTTTGTCTTTTTTCGCTCTTTTAGGTTTTTGCGAGGGGGTAAAAGTAATTTTGATATTTGATAACATCGTTCACGTCTTTGCGAGGAAAGACGAAGTCTTGACGAAGCAATCCAAAAAATAATGGTGGGTTGGGGAACCCACCCTACTCTACAGACTACCCGCCACAAACCTTGCAAGGGATACCGCCTTTGTTTTTGGCCTGCTGTTTTTCAATTTTGATACAATTAGTAGTGCATTTAGTTGCATATCTGCAAGTTTGTTTATGATACTTATGCGTTTTAACATTAAAAAATACTGTATCGGCAAGGCAGCCATGCGCGGTTAAAAATAAAATTAAAAGACTAACTATAAACTTTTTCATATGGAACAAACCTAATTAGTTAACGGATAAATATTACAATAAAAGGCAGAGTTTTTTAAACTCTGCCTTTTATGGTAGGGCATAGCGGACCCAAAATATAGGACACTTTTCCCCATTATAACTTTTTTATCCTATATACAGTATCGTTATTTTTTAGCTTATATCAAGCTTTTTCAGGGTTTTTGTATCAGTTGAACACGTTTGTTTATCAGTATTTTTACTGACTTGTAGAAAGTTGAAAATAGTTTAATATAAAAAATATAGAGGAGCAAAAATGATAAATTACAAACAATTAGTTAAAACAGATAACGGCTATAAAAATCGAATTTTAGATCTTTCTAATTATATTAATCCGATTTCAAAAGAAAAAGAAATTTTTACGAGAGAAAGTATTGCAAAAATGACGCAGAAAGAATTTGAACAAAATGAAGATAAAATCATGATGCAAATGAATTCTATTGGCGTTCCTACTGACGACGATTTGAGAACAAGTCAAGACCAAGATTATGAAAATAATGAAACTACACAATGGATTTGGGTGTTAGATGATTCTTTAAAATCTCATTGCGATTTTTGTCTTAGTATGGAAGGTGAAACATTTGATAACGAAGAAGATGCACCTGAAATACCTGTTCACGAAAATTGCGGTTGCCAATTGGTTAAATTTGTTACTACTTAAATCTGTTTTGATTATAATAACAGTATGAAGTTTAGAATATTATTAGTTTTAATATTAAATATTTTTATTGCTCAAATTTCCATGACACAGCAAATTTTACCTGCGGATGTTCAGAAGAATACAGAAGCGATTTATGCTCCGGTAACAGGTGAGGTTGGTAAAACATATTTTTATTGCCAAAATGGCGATAAATGTTCAACTGAGCAAGTAGTGAGGGAATATTACAAAGCTAAAGGCTATTCTGTTATGCGTGCTGAATATTCATTTTGGAAAGGAATGTTTATACTCTCATTTTTAGATGAGTTGTATCCTGCTAAGCACTACACTTTTTATGGCAAAACAGGTGTTTTTCATGATATGTCACTTTATAAAGAACAGCAAGCGGATTTGATAAAAAAGGAAGCCTATATTAAAAATGCTGATTTAAAGGAGTTTATAAATTTACAGATTAAAAAACATGAAGCTGGTGCTTATATAAGAGACCTTGATGAGTGGGAATTTGAAGGCTATAAGAACCCTACTGAATATTTTAAATCTCCAATTGTTCAGGAGTTTTTGACAAAGATTGATAATAAGATCTTTTATAAAATGGTGACTAGGATTTTACAGGACCGAAAAAACAATACAGTAGGAACTCCTGATTATATTATATGGAATAAAAAAGAGCTTATTTTTGTTGAAGTTAAGAGAGAAAAAGAAAAACTACGCGAGGATCAAATAACTTGGGCTGAGTTTTTAATTAATAATAGAATCCCATATGTTGTCATAAGAGTTCATGGCATAGGGGGCAAAAAAGGGACCTCTAAATATTGAAACAGAGTCTTTTAGAGAAAAAATGGGTAATTTTTACTAAAAAAATACCTGTTTTCATGCTCTAAATTATCTTAAAAAATCAACACGCCCAAAGTGCCGCCACATGCGGGACTTTATACCATAAAACCTTCGAATAGCTTGACTAGCAAGGTTTCCGAAGGTTTTATGGTGGGCAGTATTGGGATGTCTTGCTCGTTCGCGTTAAACGGGTCTGCGGTTTTTGCTTTCGTGGACTTTGTCCACTCCAAGCAAAAGACCTTCGCCCTCTGCTCACTCGCGCTCGAACCCAAAAAGCTTTCGCTTTTGACTGTTTCTTGCCCTAATATCTGGCCATAAAAAAAGACCCCCGAAGGAATCTTTTTTTATGGTGGGCAGTATTGGGCTCGAACCAACGACCCCTTGCTTGTCGAGCAAGTGCTCTACCAACTGAGCTAACCGCCCTTATCTTTAGTTAATATTTAGAGGTGAGAAGTGAAAAGAAAACTATTCACCTTTTCAGCCTTTTTAAAATCAAAAAAGTATTTTTGTTTTTAAAAAGGAGACACCCGGATTTGAACCGGGGATAAGAGCTTTGCAGGCTCCTGCCTTACCACTTGGCCATGTCTCCATACATTTTATTAATTATTAACTTTTCAAAAACGGCTCCGCTCAAACCGTACTGCTTTGAGGCAAAGCCTCAAACTCTGCCGGTTTTCGACTCCACTCGATGACTACGTCATCTCGCTTGCCTCTAGCCTCGCCGGCGGGCACTTGGTCATGTCTTCATAATGCTTTTATATCGTATTCAATACATGTTCGATTGTCAAGTAAACAACAGGTTATAAGCGGTAGGGTGCACCCCACGCACCTTCTTTTTTGGTGCGCATGCACCCTATTTTCTATTTACCATTTACTATTAACTTATTAACTCTTATCCCTTTCGTTACGTTTTATTAAACATGTTTCCATGCTCCGGCCTTTTATTGTAAAATGGATAAACTAGAAAAGATTATGTCATGGAGGTTAATGTGAGTTTAGGATTGGGAGAAGAAGTGAGCGAAAAGTTAAATTTGGCTGAAAATGCTGTTAAAGTTTTAGAAAAAAGATATTTGAAAAGGGATAAAGAGGGCAAATGCGTCGAGACCCCTGCGGATATGTTTAATCGTGTGGCATCAAGTATTGCAAATGCCGAGCTAAAGTATGGAAAGTCGCAGATTGAAGCCGATAATCTTTCTCAAAAATTCTATGAAGCAATCACAAATCTTTATTTCATGCCTAATTCACCGACATTGATGAATGCAGGCAGAGAACTGGGGCAGCTTTCTGCTTGTTTTGTTCTTCCTGTCGAAGACTCATTAGAAGGAATATTCGAAACAATCAAAAATACCGCACTTATTCACAAAAGCGGCGGCGGGACAGGGTTTTCGTTCTCAAGATTAAGGCCAAAAAATGATGTTGTGCGCTCAACCATGGGTGTATCGTCAGGTCCTGTTTCTTTTATGGAAGTGTTCAATGCCGCAACAGAAGCCGTTAAGCAAGGTGGAACAAGACGCGGGGCGAATATGGGCATTTTAAGAGTTGATCATCCTGATATTATTGAATTTATTCACTGCAAAAACGATAATAATAAATTGAACAATTTCAATATTTCAGTTGCGATTACAGATGAATTTATGAATGCGCTTAAAAATAATCAGGATTACAATTTGTATCACCCTAAATCAAAACAGGCAGTTGGAAAACTCAATGCAAAACAAGTATTTGATTTGATAGTTGACGGAGCTTGGAGAAACGGCGAGCCCGGAATAGTATTCATTGATAAGATGAATGAAGACAACCCGACTCCGCTTGTGGGAGAAATTGAATCTACAAACCCTTGCGGAGAAGTGCCTTTGTTGGCTTATGAAGCTTGTAATTTGGGTTCTATTAACCTCGGAAGAATGTTGAAAGAAACTGCAAATGGCTTGGATGTTGACTGGAATAAACTTGAAGAAATTACAAAACTTTCAATTCATTTCCTCGATAATGTAATTACAATAAACAATTATCCTTTACCTGTTATCGCCGATATGGTTCAAAATAACCGTAAAATAGGGCTTGGCGTTATGGGCTGGGCTGATATGCTTATGAAAATGGGACTTTCTTACAATTCAAAAGAAGGAACCGATTTAGCTTATAAGGTAATGGAATTTATTGATTACCATTCAAAAATTGAATCTTTGGAGCTTGCAAAATCACGCGGTGCTTTCAATAACTTTAAAGGCAGCGTTTATGAAAGGGGTAATTTTCTTTCCAATAAATACAAAGGCAAATCCGCAGGCATGATTTCTGATGAAATGTGGGCAAATCTTGATTCACAGATTAAACAATTCGGCATAAGAAACGCTACTACAACCTGTATTGCACCCACAGGAACAATTTCAATGATAGCAAGTGCATCAGGCGGAGTTGAACCTTTATTCGGGCTTGTGTTTTCAAGAAACGTCATGGACGGAACAGAAATGCTTGAAATTAATCCTGTCTTTGAAAAATATGCAAAAGAAAAAGGGTTCTATAGCCAAGACTTGATGAAAGAAATTTCTAAAGACGGTTCTATAGCACACGTTAAAGATGTTCCTGTTGAAGTTAAACATATTTTTGCAACCGCTCATGATGTAACTCCCGAATGGCATGTTCGCATGCAAGCGGCATTCCAGCTTCATACCGACAATGCCGTTTCAAAAACGATTAACTTTGAAGAAAATGCCACAAGAGAAGATATCGAAAAAGCTTACATATTGGCGTTTGAGAATAATTTAAAAGGAATTACCGTTTACAGAAACAACAGCAGGACTTTCCAGCCTATGAACTTAGACGCCAAAAAGACTCCTGAAATTGAGATTAAACCCGTTGACGAGGCTGAGCCCACAGGCGAAATTAAAAAAGTTGTTTGTCCCGAGTGTGGAACTTCAATTGAAATGGCAGAAGGTTGTTTTATTTGTCTTAATTGCGGATATTCGGGTTGTTCATAGTTTTATTTTTTAATATCAAGTGTCATCCTGAACTCGTTTCAGGATCTATCCAGAGTAGTCAGTTGGAAAGATGCTGAAATAAATTCAGCATGACAAAAAGGCAAAAAATGAAAATTTCTATCATCACCGCAAGTTATAATTACGCTCAGTATATTGAAGAAGCGATTAATTCTGTTATCGCTCAAACTTACGATAACTGGGAGTTAATCATTGTCGATGACGGAAGCTCTGACAACTCCGTTGAAATTATTAAAAAATTCTGCCAAAAAGATAATCGAATTAAATTTTTTCAACATGAAAACGGGCAAAACAAAGGGCTTAAAGACACAATTTTGATCGGGCTTGAAAACGCGACAGGAGATTGGGTTGCGTTTTTGGAAAGCGATGACGTTTTCAAGCCCGATAATTTAAGCAAAAAAATTGAAGTAATCAAGAATTATCCTGATGTGGATTTAATTTTTAACTCCGTAGAATTTGTCGGGAAAGAAAATTTGCCCCAATATAAAATTAAAGAATTTGAAAAAACACAAAAAAAATTTTCAAAAATGATTTTTCCAAGAGATATGTTTTTTGATTTTATGAAAAAAAATCCTATATTTACTTTCTCTGCTGTCGCAGTTAAGGCAGCAGCGCTCAAAAATATTGATTTTGATTCGCCTTGTGATGTTTTTCTTGATTGGTGGCTGTGGGTTCATCTTGCTTATAAAAATAAATTTTATTACATAAATGAAGAGTTGACCAAATGGCGACTTCATTCTGAGAGTTACATAAAAAAAACAAAAAAGCCTATTTTATTTCAGCTTGATATTTACGGGGATGTTTATAAAAATAATAAGAAAGATTTAAAAATTCTGGCCTTTATCTTTGCGTCTTTACCAAAGTTACTTTTGTTAAGAACCGGAACTTTTATTATGAAATTATTGCAAGGAAAATAAGCATAAATTATGCTTATTAAAACTTCTCTCTTTAGTCCCCAATCTAATATTAATACTCGATTCCTTGTCTTGCCATAACGCCGACATCAAAGTAATGTTTGACAGGCTGCATTTCGGTAACAAGGTGAGCGAGTGCTTTTAGCTCAGGATGAGCGTATCTTCCGGTCAAAACTATTTCAAGATTTTCCGGCTTATTTAAAAGCACTTCTTTTACTTCGGACACTTTTATCATATTCATTGCTGTGCAAATATTAATTTCATCTAAAATTATAAGTTGGTATTTTCCGCCTTGAATAGCTTCTTTAGCAAATTCCCAACCTTTTTTGGCCTCTTTAAAATCTTCCATACAAACATTGTGGGAATAAACCACTCTGTCCATTCCAAATTGTACAACATCAAGATTTGGTAAGAATTTGGAAGCAGAAACTATTTCTCCGTAGCTTGTCGCTGAATCGCCTTTGGTAAATTGTATTATAAGAACATTCCAGCCATGCCCCAAAGCTCTTAGAGCAAGCCCCAAAGATGCTGTGGTTTTACCTTTTCCGTCTCCTGTATAAATTTGTATGTAACCGTGTTCTAACAACTTGCCTCCAAAAAGAGATGACTATTAAACCTTACAAACATATTATAAATTTGTTTGTAACCTTTTACATCGATTGGATGATGTAATTTCATTTCTCCCAAAAAAATTAAATAGGTATATTTAATAATACCTCAAACCTGTTTAAAAGTGTAATTATTAATTTCATTTTATCAAAAATATTTTACAATTTTCGGGGTATTTTTTAAGAAAACATTGTCGCTGCTAAGATTCCGACTTCGGTTTTAAAATTAAAAGTTTTACATTAATTTTGGTAAACTTTCTTAATGAACTATTGCAATCATGTAGGCATGGGTATTTGCGCTTATATTAAAAAAATAATCACTTTTAATAAAACTAAACATATTGGCTAAGGGGGGTAAAAGGTTATTTTAGTTTGTAAAATTATAAGATTATGAGTTTATAGGCAACAGTTTATAAGTAGGCTGGGTTCCCAAGCTCATCCTACTTTTTGGATTGCTTTGGACTAAAGTTCTTATAATGACGTAAAAAATGGGCGAATTTGCTTTGCAAATTCGCCCATTTTTTTAAAAATTATTCTATTCTTCTGCTGCGCCTTCGCCTTCTTTTTTCTCAGGGGCTTTGACTTCAACACCCATAGATTTAAGCTGTGCTGTTGCTTTTGGTGCAAGCGCGGTATCTGCAAAGTTTTCCAGAATCGTTTGGAAACATTCAACCGCTTCGTCTTTCATTTGTCTTGATTTGTAAAGCACCCCGACTTTGTAATACAAAGGTGCTAACGAAGGATCAGGGGAAACAAGCATTTGGTTGTCGAGTTTTATTTTAATATCGATTAAATTTTCGTTATCTGTTGGAGAAAAAAGTCCGTTAGCGTAGATTTTTTTAGTTAAAGTATCAACTGTGGTTGACATTGTGGTTAAATCATCTTGGGTTAACCCTTTACCCTTGCCGCCTTTTTTTGCAGCTTGCGCCGAGTCAAAAGACAAGGTTAATACTACCAAAGCACCTATAATAAGTAACGCCAACATTTTTTTCATAAAAAATACATCCCCATCCAAATATTTATATTCATATACTACATAAAACCTTGATTTTTAGCCTCAATTAAATGTATGATATTTTAGGTGAATAGGTGAATAGGTGAATAGGTGAATA
>CAZXID010000002.1:0-31779 GCA_964640325.1 uncultured Muribaculaceae bacterium
GACTCCTTTGGTAATAATTGTACCAAATGTGTCAACAATGTCTCAGGGTTTTTCAGGGTTTACTCTTGCCGAAGTGTTAATAACACTGGGGATTATAGGCATAGTTGCTGCAATGACCATCCCGACTTTACAAAATAATTCGGAAAAAACCCAATATGTAACGGGCTTAAAAAAAGCTTATACTGTGGCTAGTCAAGCATTAATTTCTTTGGCTAGCGATATGGGTTGCCCCGGAGATTTAAAATGTACAGGTCTGTTTACAGGCAACAGTTTCGGAAATAATTCCACGGCCAATCAGAATTTTGGGACAGAATTTGTTAAATACTTTAATGTTACAAAAAAATGTGAAACGTCTGTAGTCGGAAACATAACCGGCTGTTGGGCAGAAACTTATAATCCGAATTATGACAAATCCGATACCCCGACAGTTGAAAATTTTTTGTCTTATAAATTCTTAACTGCAGACGGGATGGGCTATAGAGTCACCAGTAGAGATTGTTCAGATATTTCGGCAAACAAAACCGGACACTTAAAACAAGGTTGCGGTACTTTATTGGTAGATGTAAACGGTCCTAACAAACCTCCAAATGCCCAGGGTAGAGATATATTTGGGTTTTGGATATCAAATGGGAAAGGCCCTGTGCTTTATCCTATTGGTGGATTGGATGATGCTTACAGTTTATCAGGATATTGGAAAGATTTAAATGCCTGCACTCCAAGTGATCCAAGAGGAATATTTTGCACGGGTCGCATAATGGATGAAGGTTGGCAAATGAATTATTAATTTATTCCTAGTTCACCTTTTTTATGCTAAATTAAAATTATGAAAAAGAGGAAGATTTTTGCATTATTAATAAGTTTGTTACTTTTGGGGCTGATTTTTTACAAAATTGATTGGTTAAAGCTGTTGCAAACTTTTAAAACTTTTAATTTAAAAAATTTGTGGATAATTACCCCTGTATATATTTTAACCCTTTATTTAAGAGGAATTCGCTGGAAAAATCTTCTCTTGAACAACCCCAAATATAGCGCCTACGATTTAGGAACGATTTTTACGGTCGGAAGCATGCTCAACATTTATCTTCCCGCACGCGCCGGAGATGTTTACAGGGCTTATTATCTGGGTGATAAAAAAGAAGAAAAAAAGATGAAAATTTTCGGTTCGATTATTTTAGAAAGAACCTTGGACGGGATTTGCGTATTTCTAATTCTTCTTTTTGCTGTACTTTCCTATGCAAAAAGTCCTTGGATGCTCAATCTTTCCTATCTTATAGGCGCGCTTTTTATCGGCAGCTTCATTATTTTTTATTTAATTTTCAAATTCAATAAAATTGATTTTATATGCTCAAAATTAACTTTATTCTGTCAAAAACTGCCCAAATTCTTATCGGTCGGTCTTGAAAAATTTATTCAAAAAATAAACAAGCACGCAAATTCCTTTGTAGAAGGATTTGAAGTCCTAAACAGTCCTAAATACAGTATTCAGGCTTTTGCAATGAGTTTTGTAATTTGGCTCATTGAATGTTATGTGGCATTCTTGATAATCAACAGCTTTAACCTTACTTTAGGCTTTTCGGCAGCCCTTTTTGTAATAAGCTTAATTTCTTTTTCAACAATGATTCCCTCAACCTCGGTGTTTTTGGGCCCATATCAGTATGCCTATATTTTGGCACTTGGACTCTACGGCATTGATAAGTCAACAGCACTAGCTATTTCAACCGTACATCAGGGAATCCTCATGGTAATACTTTCTGCCATAGGAATTTTTTATCTTTTTAAGTTTAATTTTTCGCTAAAAGAAAGCAGAAACTTGGAAGAAATTATACAGCAGTAGTAACTTTGATTTTGCCGTTTCCTTCAAGAATAATTTCTGTTTCTACGCCGTTATTTGAAATAACAAGCTTTGATTTACGAATTACATTATTGTTTTCGTCTGTTTCGGTAAATTCACTGACTTCTTTTATAAACATTTTATCCATTATTTTACCTTTCACTATTATCACTACACGATTTTAAATGCACATTCCCTTGTCTATAGCTTATTTATCTTGACTTGGCAGGAATTTGGGGTATCTATTACTTATGATAACGCATTTTTTATAAATTTCAACCCCTTGAGCGTTATATTCTCATAAAACCAAAACAAAAATTTTTTTGCCAATTTTTTTTTTAAAACGAATTATTTTTAATTTTTCTTAACATTTTTTATAATTACTCAAACAATTTACATTTGTGTTAAAATATGCAATAATATTGTATAGAAAATTGCAATGTAAACAATTGTTACAAATGTAGTTTCATGTAGCAAAAATTTTTTTTAGAGTTTTTAAATTAGGGTAAGCAAGATTATTTTATGGAGTAAAAAATATGATTAGAATAGAACCTGCAACAAGTGCAATGCCTCCAAATGTGCCTCAAGTGCCAACCCCGACCACTGCACCTGCGCCTGCAAAACCAAGCTTTAAAGGTGACAATCCCGACACCGCTGAATTTGAAAGCATGCGCGCTGAATATCAAAACTTAAGCACACAAACTTCAGGGATTCTTTCTAAACTTGGGAAAGCCGGCTTCTTGGTTTTGACCGGTTTAATCGGATATAAAACTTCAAAATGGGGCTTGGAAGTAATTGAAAAACAAGCAGTAAAAATGGTTAATGCCGAAAAAACTCAAAAAGTTTTATCAAATGTTTCAGGTTTTGCCAAAGATAAAGTTGCCGTAAAAGCAAAAGCCCTTGGGCTTGCTGTTTTAAATTTCGGCAAAGAAAAAATTATGCCGTTGTTTAGAAAAGCTATTGAATCTTTTAAAAATTTGAAATTTGTTAATAAAATTTCAAATAGAATTTCTGATATGGTTGAAAATTTAAGTCAAAAAAGATTTGCAAGAAAAAGCAAAGTGGCTATGCGGAGATTTAAAAGAAGTAAATTCAGCTCTTTTGTAAAAAATAAAGCTGCAAAAGTTTGGGATTTTTCAAAAACAATGACTGTTAAAGCAAAAGAAAGCATCCCAAATATCAACCAAATTAAAAAAGCGGGATTTGAAGCAATAGCTGCCTCATCAGGCTTTGCAGCGGCGCTTCAGGGTGCTGATATTGCAAAATCAGTAACAGAAGAAGAGGTTGAGTAACTTATGAATGTAAGTGCAGTACAACCAATAACTTTTGGAAAGAAAGATTCTTCGTCAAATATTTCTAAGGATGTAATTATTGAAGGCGGAGTTGGCGGCGGCAGTGCCGCAATATTAGCCAACGGTAAAAAATTAGCCAGAGTTCTGCCTAAAAAAGCTGCTCAAAAAGCATCAACGGTTTTGGACGGCGCCGAAGTAGTAATGAAAAAAAGCAATGCTGTTTCAAGAATTTTTAAAGGTGCAGTTGAGTCTTTGGGCAGATATAAACTTCTAAAACCTTTTGCAAGTGCGGCTAAAAGTAAATTCATAGGAAAAGCCGGTGCGGCTATCGGCGGCTTTGCAGCCGTTGGTGCTTTGGCTGTTAACTTGGCTTCGACGGTCAATGTCGGAGAAAAACTCTTTGATTCCAGAGCTTAATTATAATTTAAAACAAAATTGAGAGGGCGGACTTGATGACTATGGCAAGTTCCCCTCTTTTTTTATGAATTTAGTTGTATATTATTATTTTTATTTATAAAGTTATAATGACTTAAGACTTTATCGTTGCAAGGGGGGAATATACTTGCACAAGTTACATTAATAACCTCATTTACCCCCGAAGCAATCTAAAAAGCGTCTAATTTTAATATTTGTCACTTTTTTCTCTTTTATATCGACGAAAAGAGAAAAAAGTAACCAAAAAAGAGAAATCACTCTTTTCCCTGCGGGGCGTGCTCGAGCAAGCTCTCGCTAAATAACGTTTCAATTGATGAGTACACTAATCAATTAAATTTGGGGTTTCAGAGTGAACCCCCCCCATACCGACCTTATCGGAGAGAATAACTATCACTTAATGAAATATCGACAAGGCGAGTGTGTTTGAGCGAAGTGTAAACGAAGCGAGTTCGCGAGCTCGGATTGAATTTAGTGATAGTTAATGAACGAAGATCTAGGTCGTGGCTTTTGCGCCGCTTTTGCCACCAAAAGCGGCTAAGAAAAATATATATAAAATATTTATTTTAAATCAGCTATTTAATGAGCATGTTATAATTAAGTTTATGGACGAATTTATTTTAAAAGAAATTAAAAGTGCAAATTTAGAGCAAGAGCTTGAAAAAATAGGCTTTGACAAGTCATATTTGCTCACTGCCGTTGACAAATTTCAATATAAAAACATAAAAATATTTGACTTAAAGCTCCCTCAGGCAAATATTTTAAAACAAACAGCCATTTCTGTAGGCGCAGATTGTGCGCTTCACAGAGAATCCATAACGGCAAAAATAGACAAAACCGATTGCATTTTAGGCGGAAGTTTTTCTCAACTTAAAAAAATAGCCCAGAAACTTAAAAAACAACCCTTTAAGCTCTCTAAACTCGCTGATTTAATCGAAGATAATCTGCAACTTAAATTAATCCCCATAACTCTTAAAAACAATGCTTTTGACTTTACACGACCCTATCTTATAGGTGTGGTGAACGTTACAAAAGATTCTTTTTCCGATGGCGGTGAGTTTTTTGAAATTGACAAGGCAAAAGCGCATATTTTAAAACTCATCGAACAGGGCGCCGATATAATAGAGCTTGGTGCAGAAACCACAAAGCCTTTTTCTTCCCCGACGCCTGAAAACATTCAGCTTGAAAAACTTATTCCCCTTTTAGAATTTATAAAAAAAGAAAATATCAAAACACCCGTGAGCATAGATACAAGAAGTGCTAATGTTACACAGAAATGTCTTGAAACCGGTGCCGATATGATTAACGATGTATCGGGACTTGAGTTTGATAATAAATTAGCAAATATAGTTGCAGAATTTAATGTTCCGATTGTAATTCAACACTCAAAAGGAACACCTGAGACTATGCAGCAAAACCCCTGTTATGAAAACCTGATGGATGAAATATTTTTATCCTTAAAAGAAAAAATGGATTTTGCACTTTCAAAAGGAATAAAAAGAGAAAATATCATAATCGATGCAGGAATAGGCTTTGGCAAAACCGCCGAGCATAATTTTGAGATAATAAGAAGAATTGAAGAGCTGAAATCTCTTAATTGTCCTGTTATGCTTGGTATTTCAAGAAAAGGATTTTTGGGGCTGCAAGAAGAAGATAATCAGACAAAAGATATTTTTACCCTTGCGCTAAATTCACTTTTAATCGAAAAAGGAGTGAATTTTTTAAGAGTTCATAACATTGTGCTGCATAAAAAACTTTTAAAATACCCTATTTTAAACCGTTAAAATTCATAAAAACATCGGGCTTTTTAATTTTTTCATTTAAAAATTTAGTGTCGGATTGATTGTTTAAAGTTTTATTTTTCTTTTTGCCTTCGACCGCATTTGTAATTGCAATGTTAAGCTTAGGAATTCCCCATCCGAGAACCACCCCTGCATAAATATATCCTATTAACTGCGCAATATTTATATACATTATTTTTGTTTTTGCATGCGGCGCGCGCTCTTTTGCCAGCTGAAGCAATTTTTTAAATGGAATAGCTTTAGCATTTTCAACCGTTTCTACTCCTGCTTTTTTAAGCTCAGTATGAAGTATTTCGTCACGGGTTTTTATTGTGGCTCTTGTAATCCAGTTAAACCAACCCTTTCCGTTTGCCGGTTTATTATAGTTTATAAGTTTTTGTTTTGTGATTTTTTCAAAACCGGCTGCGACAAGTTTTGTTACAAAACCGCCGAATACAAGCCAGTTTAAAAAGCCTAAAGTATCTTTTATTGAAGCCTCTCTTAATTCGTTTTTGTCTCGGGAAGAAAAAAGTCTGGACATAATAGTAAGCCCATAAACAAGCTTAAATTGCTCAATTGTAGGTGTAAAACCTTTAAATTGGAGCTTTTTAAAAATATCGCTGCCTTTTTTCCCTATCGTACCCAAAGCACCAAGTGCAAAGGCTACAGCTGTTGCACCTTTTAAAATTTTGAAGCCCAAAGAATTATCCTGCTCCCTGCCTTCAACGCCGACAAAACCGCTTTTTCCGGTTTTTTTCTTAGTCAAATACATATTAAAAGGCTGAACGCATATTCCGACTAAAACAGCCATGCCGAGTCCCAATAATGCGGTTTTTGTGTTTAAAGATTTTAAGCGCTTTATGAAAATATTATCTTCAAGACTTTGTGATTTGAAAATTTCAAGGATTTTTGGACTTTTTGCAGCTCTTGTAAATTTATAAATATTATTAACCAAGGTATCCAAAGACAAAGCTTTGGTATCGAGTCCTTTCAATCCGGATTCGATGGTGAATTTACTTTCAGCACCCGTATCACGAATTATAAGGGCCTTAATATACTCCTTTGCACTATCGCTCAATTTATTTTTTTCAAGTTCTTCTTTTAACGTTTTAATAACTTCTTTTTTTGAACTTTCAAGGCTTGTCCATCCGATTCTTTGACTTTTATCAGGATTGAAACCTCTAATTTTTCCGATAATATCATTCAAAAATCCTTCAAGGCCTTGGCCTCCTTTGTTATGGTGCTTGTGCCAAAGCTTAGCCATAATATCTATATTATCGCTACTTATAAACATTCTGTTAGCACCGACCCCGGGGAAGGCTTTATTAAGCCCATAGCCCAAAAGTGTAGCGGCAAAAATACCGTAAGCACCTATTAATGTGTGATTTGTTGTACCGGAGGCCTCTCTTCTGGCTGTTTCCATACCGGCTGCAGGTCCTCTTGTAAAATCAACAGCAGTCCTTGGCAAAACCATAGCCCCTATATCAACAGCATTTGCACCCCATGCTTTATTTGTATCTAAAAATTTCCACACTACCTGAAAAGCCCCGTCTACAGGTCCGCCAAATGAAATATTACGACCGGCACCATAACGGCGTTGATTTTTATTTTGACTATTCAATTGTATTTGAGGGGTTTGTACTTTCAAATTTTTTTCCTATCGATTTTTTTGCTAATTGGAGGTGAAAAAGGCTTTATAAATATTGTTTACAGATGCTTTATGAACATTGTTCATCATAAAAGCAGGGTAATATTTTTGCAAAGTTGCTTCGTTAACACCGGCTTTTTTCATTTCTTCGCGATGCTTTTTATCGGTTTTTCCCCTGGTATAAAAAGGAATGAATATTCCTAATAATAACAAAGAAAAACCAATATTGCTAAGCTGGCAAAGTGCACGGTATTTTTTTGCACTTTCTAAAACTTCATATGAAGATTTCAGTTTTGTATCCTTTGCCCAATGTAAGAATTCTTTAACAAGACCTTGGCTTTTATCAGGTTTGTCGCTCAAATAATTTAATAATTTAATGCCTTTTGTTTTTTCAATTACTGTCGCTGTTATTTTTGAAGCATAGTCTCCAAGAAAATAAAGGCCGGAAAAAGTACCAATATCCCTTACTGTGGATTCTTTAAGTTCGTCTTCATTTTCCGAAGAAGCAATCCTGCTTGAAAAAGTGGAAGCCGAAATTAATCTTGCCTGGTTCATTGTAGGAAAAAGCCCGCTAAATTGAAACATCTGCATACTTGGTTTTTTAAGCATTGCAAGCATTGCAACCCCAATCATTGCGCCCACCGAACCCACTTTTTGCCTAAATAATTTCATTTTTTGTTCAGAAGTAAGCTCTTTATGTTCCATCTCTTGAAAATCTTTATATATCGGCGCACCTTTTTTCCCCGATAACTTGGAAGTAATCCATCTGTTAATAGGCTGCATTGAAATTGCAAGCGGAATAATTATACTCAACCCCAACAAGCTTTTTGTATTAATCAAACGTCTTGCACTGTTCTTAAACCAACTGAGATCTTGAGCCTTTGGATTATTAATCAATTCCTGCAATATTTTAGGAATATCGCGCGTAACAGAAGAAAGATTTTGACTGAAATATTTTCCGTCTTTGCTTCCTATTTTTATATTTTCACTGATATGCGTTTGGCTCGACAGATATTCAAAAGCCCTTTGCGCAAGTTTTTTAGTAAGTTTAGGATTTTTTGATTTTACGGCAAATTCAAGATACCTTGAGGCTTTTTTGATATACTTTGCTTCTTGACCAATCTCTTTTATTTCACTTCCGTCTAACCCATAAGTTTGTTCCAAAATATTTGTTATTGTATTTCTTATTTTTATGCTGTCTTGGCCTTTTGCATTTTCCCAATAATTCGCAACCGTATTTATAGTCTCTTCGTTTGCCCAACAAGAACCCATTTTTGTTTTGTGGCCCATAGTAACTTTTTGAAACATTTTTGCAATGCCTAAAACAATAAGACTAGGCAAAAGACAGTTTACTATAAGCCCCGAAGATTCCCTTCTGAAGGCTTCAAATCCGGCAAAAACGTTGGTTTTAGTCTCCCTTGCGGTTCTTGGTATAATATCCGTTGAAAGATCAAGTACCGCAACATTCACCATAGGATTTGTTTCACAAAGCTGAATTCCGCTTAATATTGCATCGCCAAGCCCGCCGAATTGAGGGTTTTTGCTTTGGGGCGATGTCTTTGTATTAATGCTATTAGTGTTAATTTTTTCTATCATTTTTAATTTTTAAAACCGATACACACTACAATGATAACAGTTTGATGCCTATTTTAAAAGTGCTGAATTTTTAAAATTGCCTAAAAAAGTCTTTTTGTAAAGTTTATATTAAGATGAATTTTAAATAATTTTCTAAAGATAGAACACTTTAAACTCGTTTTGGGGTTTCCCTGAAAAAATCAACTAAAATCAAAGAGGATAATATTTAAATATACTCTTTTTTAAATCATTTTTTTTGTAAATTTTTATTAAGAGAAAATGATGCCGGCTGAAGCTTAGTAAAAATAATTATTTCTAGTGTCAATTTTTTAATAATCGCAAATATTCTTTTTTAAGAAATTCTTTCCCCGGGGAAACTTGGATAAAATCCCAAGGCAAAATTTCTTCTAAATTGTATTCTCTTGAAGCGTAAAAATCGCTATTCGGAAGCATTTTTTTCTCGTTAAATTCTCTGTATGCGGATTTGAAAGCACCTATGTTACCGCCGAGCTCATAAACCTTAACCAAGTACTCAGCTAAATCTTTTGAGCCTCTGGATAAAAGCGTTTGCCAGTAATCCCATTTGGGACTTGAAAAACTCGTTTTTATTCCCAATTTATGAAATTCTTTTTTGAGATAATTTATTTTATCCTCAAGAGTCTTTGTATCATCCCTTTTACACCATTGGAAAGGTGTGTGGGGCTTGGGCACAAAAGTATTAAAACTAAAAGTCAAATCAAACCCCTTATTTTGGGATTTAAGCTTTTTAACTAATGCAACCGTCTCGGTCAAATCATCCTTTGTTTCTGTTGGCAATCCTATCATAGCATAAATCTTAAGCCCCCTAAGTCCGTTTTCTCTTGCCGTTTTAACGGTTTTAAGAATTTGTTCTTCGCTCAAATTTTTATTAATAACCTTCCTAAGGCGCTCGCTGCCGGCTTCAATTGCTATTGTAGCATTCTTTTGACCGCATTTAACAAGAGTTTTTACCACTTCCGGCTCTATTGAATCTGCTCTTAAAGATGAAACGCTCATTTCAATTTTTTTATTTGAAGCCTTGAGTGAAATATATTTACAAATATCTTCAAAATTAGGATGAGCGCTTATCAGGGCCCCTAAAAGTGCTATTTTATCAGTATTTTCAAAGCCCAAATCGATTGTGTTTATGATTTCTTCATGGTCAATAAATCTTGCCGGCAAATTAAGGTAAGAAGCAAGGCAAAACCCGCATCGATTTGCACAACCTCTTGCTATTTCTATTATAAAAGTGTTTTTGAAAAAACTTTTTTCGCTCAAAATCGGTGAAGATATGCACTGAGAAAGTTCACAATGAGATTTTTTAACCTCCTTTTGCCCTAAACTCGGAACGTAAATTCCTTCAATTTCGGCAAGTTTTTTTAAAATTTCGGGTTTTGCAAGCAAAACATTTTCCTTGCAAACTTGGACCGCTTTCAGATTTGTTTCTTCTCCGTCACCTATTATTATAAAATCAAAAAACTCGCAAAAAGGCTCAGGGTTTGCGCTTAAAACAGGCCCTCCGCCAAAAATCAGAGGATGAGAGGAGTTTCTGTCTTTTGCTTTAAAAGGGATTTTGTATTTTTGAAGTATTTTAAAAATATTTAAAAAATCCAAATCAAATGAAAAAGAAAAACCGATAAGATTTATGTCTTTTATCATTAAAGAAGTTTTTTTCGTATCTGTGCAAACCATTTCTACGTTAACATCTTCAAGCTCGTCAATGGTTTTAAAAAGCCACATGTAGCCCAAAGAAGACAGGGCAAAAGAATAAATTCCCGGAAATGCCATCCATACGTTAAAATCCGTTTTCTTATTTTTTAGTCTGTTATATAAAAATTTTTCGCTCATTCTTGTCCGTTATTAACTGTTTTCAAGTATATTTCATCAAATAAAACACAAATTATAGCCGCAATCGCAGGCGCTAAGATTACGCCCCAAACCCCAAGAAATTGTGCCGCAACAAGCAGTGAAAATATTATTACAAGCGGGTGCAAATCCAAGAACCGCCCGAAAACAACCGGCCTTACCAAATTGTTTGACGCCCACTGCGCAGCCAAAAATGCAAAAATGACCAAAGCTATCCCAACAGGTCCCATTTGATAACACATTATAAGACAAAGCCCTAAAGCAATTGTCGGGCCAATAATAGGAATAATGTCTAATACTCCCGTTATTAATCCCAAAAGCAGAGCGTAATCAACCTTTATAAGAAAAAGTGCAACTGCAGTAATTAAACCTATTGCAATCATATTTAAAATTTGGGCTATAACATAACCCCCAACTTTGTGAGAAATATTTTGTGAAATTAAATCCGCCCTTTCTTTTATTTTGTCGGGGAAAATACTTATAAAACTCTTTTTAATTTCATCTTTGTCCGCCAAAAGATAAAATACAATCATAAATATTGCAAGTAAAAAGATTACGCCCTGCGTGATTCCCAATGTTAAATTTATTGATTGATTTACAACCCCGCTTGCAAATGGCGAAGAAGATTTCACTATTGATTCGAGATTTATAAATTCCGAAAGCTTGTGTCCGTAAAAATTATGTGTCATAACAAAATTTTCAAGTAATTTTAACTGCTCCGGAAGTGCATTTACAAAGCCCTTAATCTGTTCGATTGCAACAAAAATTATAGGAATAAAACACGCAAGCGAAATTATCATCGTCCCCAAAAGGACTAAAGTTGTTGCCAAAGACCTTTTCATCTTTTTTGCGAGCCTGTCTACAAGAGGATTTAGCGAACATGCAATTATATAAGATGCAAAAAACAACATCGCTATTGCTTTTATCTGCGAAATAAATGTCAGCGTAATTAATATTAAAATAAAAAATATTACATTTTTTGTTGTCATGTATTCTTTAAAAATCATCTATAAACTCCTTTTACTAATATTCCTATCTATTTCTTCCTGTATAAATAAAGCCTGATTAATCTCTTCCTGAGATATGACCTTCATGCCCAGAAGAATTTCTCCCAGCTGCAAGTCTTCAAATTTTTGAATATCAAGAGCCATACCCAAGTCCACAAGGCTCAATTTCCCGCTTTGCATAAGAATTTCGCCTATTTTTTGATGACTCTTAATTTCTGACCAATCATTTGCATCATACAAATTATTCATGAACATATTATAACAGAATTATCTAAAATTAATACAAAAACTTTAATGCTACTATCTGATGTTAGTAATAAATGTAAATAAATGTTTAAAGACATCCCAAGGGGGGTTGTGCCGAAACAAAAGAACAAGTATACTAAATACACTTATTCTTTTCTACTACAATTGTAAAAAATCGTAAAGTTGGAAGAATAACATGGCAATTAATACCCTTTGCAAACCCTTTATTTAATTATAAGCAATAGTGTGCTGTTGCCAATTTGTGTAAAGATTATATGTATCTTCGGAGAAGGTTAATTAAATTAGATGAACGTTAATTCAATTAAAAACTATGGTTTGAAAAATCATATTAATATTTCATCAAATACCCCCTTAAAAGGCAACGCCTCAAAATCAAACGTTTCTTTTAAAGGCGGAGAATATAATTTAGCCAATATGATGGGATTTATTGAAGGACTGGGGTTTTTTGGTGCTTTTTTTATCGTAGATGCCCTTAGCTTGATTGTGCCCAGAATTGTTGTCGGTTTAAACAGGGACAAAGATAAATTAGGACGTTTAAACTATAAAGCAGGAGCCGAAGAAGCCGGAAGAGAAGTTCTTTCGGGTCCTAGCATGTTTTTAATTCCTATGGGAATTTTTGAAGTTGTAAGAAGAACCGCCGCTGCTTCTAAAATCCCAAAAAACACTATGAAAGTTCTTTTCAAACACACAAAGGAAACTTTAAAAGGGCTTGGCGATACTTCTTTACTGTCAAATAAAAAAGAATTCAGTGAAAAATTCGCGCAACAGATATTTGATAAAGCATTTGAAAAATTTGATTTAGGCGATAAGGCCGTGCAACTTAAAAAACGTTTTGTAACAAGGCTTGTTTGGTGTGCAAATTCAACAAGCGATAAAAAAAGCTTCAAGAAAAATATGGAAGCATTTGAAAAAATAGTATCTGAAATAAACAATTCAAACCGCTCTAAAACCACGATTCACCCAAAAATAATTGATATGGGCTACAATTTAAAAGTAAGGGCAAAAGACCTATTTGAAGACTTCAGGCATTATTCAAACGATATAATTACAAAAATTTCAAAACGTAAATGGATGGATGACGCATCTGCAAGCATCAAAAAAGAAGCTGTCAACTGGACTGATAGTATGAAAAAAATCAGGCTTAATTTACGCTTTGGAGCTTGTGTGGCATCATTCTTTGCTGTAGGAGCATTTTTAGTTCATTTGCCAAAAATTTATCAAATGGGTAAAATTTCTCCGGCTGAAGAAAGTGCCAAGCGTGCAAGCTTAGAAAAATCGGAAGGAGGGGCTAATGCAAGTTAGAAATATCTCTCCTGAGATTATCAATAAAAATATCAACAAAACAAATAAAAACGTAAGCTTTGGGAATATTTTAACAACATCTCGAAAAGCTGTTTTAAACTTATTTGAACCGGGAAGAGCCGGTGAAATGGGTATGAAGTTGTTTGTTATAAATGCTTACATATTCTTGCTGAGCGGAAGACTTTTGAGTTCCCGTGACAAAAAGGGTGAAAAAAACCAAAAAGAAACCACCATGGATTATATCCGTAATAACAACGAAAAAAGAGAAACAATCATAAGAGATGTCCCAACCATTCTTCTTGCGGTAATGGGAGTTCCTTGGATAGAAAAATTTGTCTCTAAAAGATTACAAAAATCTAAAGGTTTTGCAATACATGACATTCAAAAAGGTAAGTTGGGCAAAAAAGATAAATTGGGCAATATTATTCCAAAGTACCAAGTAGGTGACTGGTATATATTTGATAAAAACTTAAAAACCGGATTCAAAGGCTTTATCCAAAGATTAGCCGATATGGGCGGAAATTTAAAGAAAATTTGTTCTTACTTAGGAGATGACATAAAAAATGGAACAAAGGACTTTAGCCCCCAAAACGATAAATTTATTAATCAGCTTTTTGCCGATAAAGAGTTAGTAAAAGAAGTTAAAGCAGCATTTTCGAAATCAGATAATAAGGCATATAAGCAAGCAGGATTTCTCAAAGCCCTTCCCAAAGTCTTTGGATTTACCGCAACATTGCTTTTGATAGGCATATTCATTCCGAAATTTAATATTTTTATAACTGAAACGCTTCACAAAAGTAAAAAACAAAATTCTCAATCCGAAACTAAACAAGATGATACAAATGCGAAAGAACAAAATAAAACCATAACAAACCTGCTGGAACAGGCTAAAAATATTTCAGATACATCTAATGTAAAACCAAACATATAATCTAAAAGCGGCGCAAAATTTTGCGCCGCTTCTTTTTATTTTTTAAACAATTTACTTTGTACAAAAACAATTTAAATTTACTTGTTCTTTAAGTATTTGAGCTTTGTCTGTATTTTCCCATGGGACTTCAAAATCCATTCTACCCATATGACCGTATGCAGCAAGTTTTTGATAAAATTTGCCGCCATTTTTGGCAGGAAGCCCCCTTAAATCAAATTGATTAATAATTGCAGCAGGTCTGAGATCAAAATTCTTACTTATAAGTTCGCAAATATCATCATCACAAATTTTTCCCGTGCCGAAAGTATCAACCATTATTGAAACAGGCTCTGCAACACCTATAGCATAAGCCAATTCTATTTCGCATTTTTGCGCAAGTCCTGCTGCTACTATATTTTTAGCAACCCATCTTGCCGCATAAGCTGCCGAACGGTCGACCTTTGTAGGATCTTTTCCGGAAAATGCACCGCCGCCGTGTCTTGAATATCCGCCGTAAGTATCAACAATTATTTTTCTTCCAGTTAAGCCTGCATCGCCTTGAGGTCCGCCCACTACAAACCTTCCAGATGGATTTATGAGGTATTTTGTCTGAGCATCTGGTTTTAAGCTCTCATTTTCAAATACCGGCTTAATAACATATTCAATCAAGTCGTTTTTAATTATTTGCTGAATTTTGTGGTTGTCTTCTTCACCGTTAATTACAGGGTCGTGTTGAGTTGAAAGAAGTACCGTATCAATCCTTGATGGTTTTCCGTCTGTATATTCAACTGTAACCTGAGATTTACCATCGGGTCTTAAATATTTCAACAATCCTTGCTTTCTGACTTGCGCCAACTTAAAAGAAAGCTTGTTTGCAAGACTTATCGGAAGCGGCATTAACTCGGGTGTTTCATCGCATGCAAAACCAAACATAATACCCTGATCACCTGCGCCCAAGTTTTCTGTTTCCATATTTGAAGTATCAGCATTATCTTCTCTTGTCTCAAATGCTTTATTTACCCCGCCTGCAATGTCACAGGACTGCTCGTCTATACTTGTTAAAACCGCACAGGTTTTGTAATCAAACCCTCCGCAATTTTCGCCCTCATATCCGATATTTTTAATTGTATTTCTTACAACCTGAGGAATATCGACATAACAGTCGGATGTTATTTCACCACAGACCAAAGCCATACCTGTTGTAACGGTTGTTTCTGCCGCGACTCTGGATTTAAGGTCTTTTGTCAAAAATTCATCCAAGATTGCGTCTGAAATTTGATCGCAAACTTTGTCAGGGTGTCCTTCAGTAACTGATTCTGAAGTGAATAAAAAATTTTTTGGTGCCATTTTTTTCTCCTTAATTTTTTTACTTTGTCGGTAAGTTTTTAAATTCCAACCCGACACTTCTCCTTTAGATTCTATGCATAAAATCTTTGATAAAATAGTAGCTCAAAAATATTTTAAAATCAAATTTTAGGGGTGAAGGACAAAAATCAATGCCGGAATTTCTTAAATTTATTTAATAATGTGTTTTTGCATTTGACCTTGTGTTAAAATATTTTTAAATCGGGGGCAAATTTGGACAGTAAAGAAAAAAGGTTTAAAGTATTTGATCGGCGCCTTGGGTGTTGGAACATTTGTTTTGCTATATTCGCGATAATTTTAATTATTTATCTTTTTTGCATTCAAGTTATTGATATAAAACATTACAGAATTAAGGCTAAAAAACAACGCAGTTCAAGAAATTTTATTATGCGGGGAGATATTTTTGACAGAAACGGAGTAAAATTGGCTTCTGACAAAATTTATTACGATGTTTATGCCCACCCTGCAGATTATGATCACTCGCCTGAAGAATTGGCAAAAATACTCGCTCCTTACTTAAAAATTTCTACAGCAACTCTTGTTGAAAAACTCTCTAAAACTGATTCTGTAATAACCTTAAAAAAAGACTTGGACAGAAACACGGCTCAGTCAATAAAGAAATTGGGTTTGAGAGAAATAAGCCTCGGCAAAAAAAACACAAGAGTTTATCCGCAAGGCTCTATGGCGGCACACATTTTGGGTTATTATAATTTTGACGCCGACATTGCATCAGGAATTGAACTGACCGCAAAAGACCAGTTGGAACATGTGGAAAAAAATGTTCAAACCGAAAGAACGCCCGATGGGAACATAATTTACAGCTTTTCCACTGATCCTGTTGCAACCTCTTCTCCTTTAAAAGGAAAAAGTCTGACTTTGACTATTGATTCTGCAATTCAGCACATTTGCGAACAAGAACTTCACAGGATGATTGCAAAAAGAAGCGCGCTCAGAGGTACGGTTATCGTAATGAATCCCAAAAACGGTGAGATTTTGGCCTATGCGGTTTATCCTTACTATGATCCTAATAATTACAAAAGCGCCACCCAGCGACAAATTAAAAACTGGACTCTGACAGATGTTTTCCCGCCGGGCTCTACTTTTAAAACCATAACTGTAACTTCTGCCATGGCTTTGGGCAAAATAAACGAACATACGACCGTTTATGATTCAGGCAAAATTCGTGTCGGCTGGTGGGAAATCAAAAACTATGACTACTCAAAAAGACCCTGCCCTGGCATAATTAATCTTGAATATCTTTTTGAACACTCAAGTAATGTAGGCGCAGTAAGGGTAGCTCAAAAAATGACTTCTCAAGAATATTATTCAATGCTCACAAAATTCGGCATAGGATCAAAAACAGGAATTGATTTGCCCGGAGAGTCAAGCGGCCTTTTGCCAAAATGGCAAAAATGGGATCCTTCAACTCACGCCTCAATGGCATACGGTTATGCAGCATCTTTAACCCCTATTCAAATGGTTTCGGCTGTTTCGGCTCTTGCCAACGACGGGATAAGGGTTACCCCTCATGTTATCAAATATTCAACCGAAGAAGCTGAAACAAAAATTTTCAGAACAGAAGTTATGCCCCCTGAAACTGCAAGAACAATAACCAAAATACTTACCAAAAGTATTGAAAATTCAAAATCGCCCATAAAAATGGATGCCTACTACATCGCAGCAAAAACCGGAACTTCAAGAAAACCAAACGAAAATGCCGCAGGATATTCAAATAAACTCTATACCTCAATTATAGGCTATCTTCCGGCCTCAAATCCGCAAGTTTTAATTTATGTATTGGTTGATTCAGCCGCCGGAGGCGAGGTTTGGGGAAGTACAATTGCCGCACCGGTATTTAAAGAAATCGCAAGCCAGAGTGCAAGAATTTTAAACCTTAAACCTGATAAATCCAAATAAAAATACTTCTAGTTAAGCGTAAAAGCACTAAATTTATAAAATTATTTTTTAGTATTTTCTTCCACTATAATTTTTAACATTTTTTTTAGAGCCTCATCAGAAGACACAATAAAGTTAGACTCATTTTCTCCCGCAAACATTTCATCTAATTTCTTTTTGATAAGTTCCATTTTTTTTGTAAAAGCCCAAATCTCGGAGTTAAGCGATTTTCCCGCCTCTTTTGATTTTAAAAATTTATCATAATCCGAAACACTTTCAGACATTATTTCTTGTAAAATATCTGAATGTTCTGCAGAATATACATAAAAAGTGTCAAAACTTTTATTCATTGGGCGCTTGATATTAGGGTTAATGGTATTTGTCACATATTCCATAGGAAAAGTATCCTCAACCGCATCTTCTAAATTTGACCAAAGCGGTTGCTCTCCAACGACCGAAAAATTAGACAAAAAATCTGTTTGCAAAAATTTTTGTAATTTACTGCGTCCATCAACATCCGTCAAAACATTAAGACCCTGACTCAACACGTATTTTTTTATTTCTTCGGTCATATTATATTTTATAATTTCTCTTATATACTGCTCTTTACCCAAAAGGTTTGGAGAAATAGCATTATTTTCATCGTCGGCAAAACATTTTTTTGCAACGGTTAGTTTATAAATTTGTCTAAACGCAGGCTGGGTTTGTTTAAATATAGTACTTTGTACTCTCATATATTTACCTTTACTTTATTTTTCATAATGCAAAAGGATTTTTGCTACTGTCTTCAACTATTTCATTTAAAACATTTTTCAAACTGTAAATTGTAGGAATCAGATATTTTTTTACCGATTCACCGTCAAATTCTTTGTCTGCCCTCTGTTTGCTTATTTCCATTGCCTTTGTAATTGCCCAATATTTTGGATGCGGCGATTTTTGGGCATCAGGATGCTTCTCAAAGCTATCGATATCACCCGGAATATTTGAAGTTATATCATTCATCCTTTTGGCATGATCACCTGTATAGATATACAAAGTATCAGCCTTGGGATTTAAAGGCCCTTTAATATTTGGATTAATGGTATTGATTATGTATGCTAAAGGATATGTGCCTATCTGGTCAACCATTTCAGTTAACGAGGCAAACCCTGGTTTTTCGGCAACTATTTCAACAAAAGGAATCGGAGAACTTATTTCGTTAAGCCACAATCCGGCAAGAACATTGTTCTTATTGTTTAAGTTATCAAGCAAATCATCCGGATTTTTTCCTTTCAAGTATTCGTCAAGATATTTTTTATAATAAGATTTAAACATACCTTCAAGTTTGCTACATATAAAGTCTTCCTTGGCTATAAGGCTTGTCTCTATTGGCCTTCCTTGCTTATCTTTAAAACAATTTTTTGCAAGACTTAATTGATATATTTGCTTAAATGCCGGTTGATTAGGTTTAAATAAATTACTCTGTATTTTCATACTTTTGCCTTTTTAATTCTCTGGTGTTTTATACCTTGTAAAAATATTTTTTGTTATTTTGTAAAACATTTGTTACAAATTTTTTTTCAAAATTTGTGCTATAATCGGCTTGAAATATCATACAAAAAAGGGAAGTGGGATTTTAAATGAAACTGGATGATTTAATATCAGAATTACAATATGAAAAAAAATTAAACTTTGAAAATGTCGAAATAACTGGGATTTCCTATAATTCAAAAACAACAAAACAAGGTGATATATTTGTTTGCCTTGTCGGCGAACACTCTGACGGGCACGAATATTTTAAAAGCGCGCAAGAAAACGGCGCAAGTGCTTTTTTGACAGAAAAAGAACTTGATACAAAATTGCCTCAAATTATCGTTGAGTCTACAAGACAAAAAATAGCAGATATTGCAAATAAATTTTATGATTCGCCTTCCAAAAAGCTTAATTTGATAGGAATTACAGGCACAAACGGAAAAACCACCGTGACTCATCTTATCCAAAAAATATTTGAAGAAAATGAAAAACAATGTGCGCTTATAGGAACTTTAGGCTATAAACTAACTTCCGAAAGCGAATATAAAGAAGCAAAACACACCACGCCCCAAGCTCCAGAACTTCAATTTACACTGGATTTGATAGCCGATAAAATGAAAATCCCAAACTGTGTCATGGAAGTAAGCTCACACGCATTGGAGCAAAATCGCGTAGGCGGATGTGTTTTTAAAGGCGCAGTTTTAACCAACTTAACCCAAGACCATTTGGATTATCACATTACAATGGATAAATATTTTGAGGCAAAGGCAATGCTCTTTAAAGGTCTTGAAAGCGGATTTGCGGTTATTAACGCTGATGACTTGTACACAAAAAGATTTTTGGAAATTATACCCAAAGGAATTAAAATTTTAACTTACGGCATAAAAAATAAAGCAGATATTATGGCAAAAAATGTCAGCTTTTCAATGAAAGGTGCCGAATTTGCCCTTGAAGCGGGCAAATTCGGCACCCAAAAAGTCAACTTGCAGATGAACGGAATGTTTTCTGTTTACAATGTTTTAGCCGCAATTACAACAGGGCTTGCCCTCGGATTTAATCTTAAAAGTTGTATAAACCCACTTGAGCAGACAAAAGGAGTAGCCGGCAGATTTGAAATTGTGGCACAAAATCCGCTTGTAATAGTAGATTACGCACACACTCCCGACGGGCTTGAAAATGTTTTAAAAGCCGCAAAAGAAATAACACCAAAAAATTCGGAGCTTATTTGCCTTTTTGGCTGCGGAGGCGATAGGGATGCAACAAAGCGCCCAAAAATGGGAGCTATTGCCGAATATATTTCTGACAAAATTATTATAACCTCGGATAATCCGAGAAGCGAAGAGCCGCAACAAATTATAACAGATATTCTTGCGGGACTGAGATCAATAACATCAAAAAAAGTTTTTGTTGAAGCAGATCGCGGCAGGGCTATTGCTCTTTTAAAGACAATATGCAAAAATAATGACGTAATTGTCATAGCGGGAAAAGGACACGAAGATTACCAGATTTTAAAAGACAAAACAATCCACTTTGACGACAGAGAAGAAGCAAGACGGGTATTTACCAAATAAAAACGTCATCCTGAACTTGTTTCAGGATCTCATAGGCGAAAGGCTTTGCGATGCTGAACTAAATTCAGCATGACATGATAGGAAAAAATGGACATTACGAATTTTGAAAAATTTCATAAATCAAAACTGCTTGTGGAACAGCACTTTCACGGGGCTTTCGGAGTGGATTTTTCAACCTGTGAATCCGATGAAATTTTACCTCTTGCAAAAAAACTCTTGCAAAAAGGAATCGGCGGTTTTTATCCGACACTTGTCACAGACACTATTGAAAACATCAAATGCCAAATCAGACGGATAAAAACCGCCGCAGGAAAACAAACCCCTCAAATGGCAAAAATTTTAGGGATTCATATTGAAGGAATATTTCTTAATCCGGAAAAAAGCGGAATCCATGACAAAAACTTATTTTTAAATCCTACTGTTAGTAACTATAAACTCATAGAAGACGATTTTATAAAAATAGTTACACTTGCACCCGAATTAGATGAAAACTTTGAACTGAGCAGATATTTAAAACTCAAAGGCGTTAAGATTCAGTCAGGACACTGTATAGGTTCAAACTTAAGTCATTGTAACGGGGCTACACACCTTTTTAATGCGATGTCAGGGATAAATCATAGAGAAAATTCGACTGCGCTGAGCGCTTTAAATGATGATAGGATTTATACAGAGATTATCGCCGATGGGATTCATTTGAG
The DNA here is from genome assembly GCA_964640325.1 of uncultured Muribaculaceae bacterium. Lineage (GTDB taxonomy): Bacteria > Cyanobacteriota > Vampirovibrionia > Gastranaerophilales > Gastranaerophilaceae > DAOQAU01. The sequence continues at coordinate 20,972 of CAZXID010000002.1, forward strand.
CGAAGATATTTTAAAGTTGGTTTTCAAAACAAAACCTCATGACAAAATCATTTTGATATCAGATTCTCTGCCGATTGCGGGAAGCAATTTAAAAGAAATGAATTTTGGAGGCAAACAAATTTTCTATGACGGCAAAAAAGCAACGTCAAAAGAAGGTACACTTGCAGGAAGCACCGCTTTTTTGGATGAAATTATAAGAAACTTATCACTGAAAAATCCTGAAAACTTTGAAAATTATGTAAAAATGGCAAGCGATAACCTATATAAATACCACCAAATCGAAATTGACGGATGTGTTTTTTGGGATGAAGATTTCAACATAACCGCGGTAGAAAAAGACGGAGTCGTATTATATAAAAATAATTAAATATTATTATAATGCTGAACTTGTTCCAACATCTTACCGGCGTTAACCAAGGGATAGATCCTGAAATAAATTCAGGATAACAAATCAAAAAAGGGAATAAATAAATGAAAAGCGATGAAATAAAAAAGGGAATATCAAGAACTCCTCACAGAGGCTTTTTGTATGCAACGGGAGTAAGCAAAGAGGGTTTAAAAAGACCTTTTATCGGAATCGCCAGTTCGTTTTCTGACTTGGTCCCCGGACATATCGGAATGAGGGATTTGGAACGTCAAATTGAAAAAGGAATCCACTCAGGCGGCGGTCAGTCTTTTATTTTCGGCACTCCCGCCATCTGTGACGGTCTTGCAATGGGACATTCTGGCATGCGCTACTCGCTTCCTTCGCGCGACTTAATCGCCGACTGCGTGGAAAGCGTTGCTGCAGCACATCAATTAGACGGAATTGTTCTGCTTTCCAATTGCGATAAAATTACACCCGGAATGATTTTGGGCGCTTTAAGATTAAATATTCCCGCCATTGTGGTAACGGCAGGTCCAATGCTTGACGGGTTTTCAAAAGGCGAAAAACTTACTATGATACGTGGGTTTGAAGCAATAGGAAAATGCGCAAACGGCGAAATTTCCCAAGAAAGACTTTTTGAAATCGAAGAAAATTCCTGTCCTTCGGCGGGCTCTTGTCAAGGACTTTATACCGCAAATACTATGGCTTGTTTGACAGAAGTTATGGGGATGAGTTTGCCTTATTGTGCCACCGCAAGTGCTGTTTCTTCCCAAAAGCGCAGAATAGCTTTTGAAAGCGGAATGGCAATCGTTGATATGGTAAAAAGCAGTGTAAAACCGCTTGATATAATAACAAAAGATTCAATCAAAAACGCTATCGTAATGGATTTGGCACTCGGTGGCTCGACAAATTCCGTACTCCACCTGCTTGCAATCGCTAATCAAGCCCAAATTAACATTAAGCTTGATGATTTTGAAAAATTGAGCCATGTTATTAATCAAATAATAAAATTAGACCCGTCTTCAACAACCACCATGAGCGATTTTCACCTTGCAGGCGGGATTCCTGCGGCAATTAAAACTCTTTTTGGCAAAACTCCTGAGCTTAAAAACACAAAAAATTGTGTTGGAATTTCAATTGAAAAAATAGCAAAATCCGCTTGGGTTGATGAAAATGTAATAAAACCGTTTAATGCACCGTTAACCAAAAATGCGGGACTTGGAATTTTGTACGGGAATTTAGCCACAGAAGGTTCTGTGATAAAAATTTCAGGCGTGGATGAAGGCTGTTTTGAATTTGAAGGAACAGCAATGCCCTATGACAGCGAAGAAGAAGCGATGAAAGCGCTTGAAAATAATGAAATTAAGTCCGGACACGTTATTGTAATTCGATATGAAGGTCCAAAAGGCGGACCGGGCATGAGAGAAATGCTTGCCCCGACCTCGCTTTTGGTGGGAAAAGGTTTGGGAAAAACTGCCGCATTAATTACAGACGGAAGATTTTCCGGTGCCACAAGGGGAATTTGCATCGGGCACATTTCGCCTGAAGCTGCACTTGGAGGGCCTTTGGCTTTAATTAAAAAAGGTGATAAAATTAAGATAGATATCAACAAACGTTCAATCCAACTTCTTGTTGATGAAGCGGAACTTTCAAAAAGGAAAACTGAGCTTAAGCCTTTTAATCTGCCAAAAAAAGGATACCTCGCAAGATATTCTCAAGCCGTAAAAAGCGCAAGTGTCGGTGCGATAACAGGGTGAAGAGTGAAGGGCTAAAATGTTACAAAAAATTACGTCATCCTGAACTCGTTTCAGGATCTCATAAGCGAACAACCTTGCGATGCTGAAATGAATTCAGCATGACGTGAATGAAACAAATGAAAAAATTAATCGACTATAAAGAAGAAATACAAAAATGTTCCAAGTGCGGGCTTTGCCAATCTGTTTGTCCTGTTTATAAAATAACCGGCAACGATTGCGCCGTTTCGCGCGGCAAATTTATTATGCTGGGCGGAATTATTAAAGGCGATTTAAAATTAAACCAAAATGTCAACAAATATCTTGATATGTGCTTGAAGTGTAATGCCTGCAAGGATTTTTGCCCCAGCGGAATTGATGCCAGAGAAATTTTTACCTGCGCAAAATGCGAATATTTTGAAAGCTTAGACAATAAGGCGAGTTCAAAAATTTTAAAATTTTTGAACTCGCCCCCTGTATTTAATTTGTTTTTAAATTACGCAAAAATCTGCACAAACGCTTACCGTTTTTTGAAAGCAGATAAATTATTAACATTATTTTACCCGGTACTTTTAAAATTCAATTTTAGCAAAAGAATAATTTTAGCAAACGAATTTATTGGTGCAGTAAACTGCACCCTACATTCTATAAAAAATAATTGTCATGCTGAACTTGTTTCAGCATCTATCCGGCATGCGACCAAAGGAAAGATCCCGCATACATCGCAAGCGATACCCTCCCTTGTAATCCTCGCTCCGCTTCGGGAACAAGAGGAGCTGCAAGTGCGGGATGACAAAGCTAGGGTTGTGTATTTCAAAGGCTGCGTAAACGAGTATTTGAACCCTTGTGTAAAAAATGCAACCGAGAATATTTTGAACAAAATGGGCGTAAATATTTTACCCACCAGTTTTCAATGCTGCGGAGTCCCATTTTTGTCGTTGGGAAACGCCGAACAATTTAAAAAACAGGCGGAATTTAATTTGGCACAAATCCCCGATGAGTTTGACTACTTTTTAACCGATTGTGCCAGTTGCCAAAATGCATTTGTAGAATATAAAAAAGTGATTGAAGATGAAAAACTGCTTCAAAAACTTGATAAAATTCTTGAAAAATCACTGAATATTAATGAATTTATCGTTAAAAATGTTGAAAAATTTGAATTTGATAAAAAGGTTAAAATAACCTTCCACAAACCATGCCACCTTGAAAACATTGATTTTTTGCAGGAATTTTTGAACAAAGCAGAAAACATCGAATATATAGAGATGAAAGAATTTGACTCCTGCTGCGGGTTTGCAGGTGCTTTTGCGCTAAATAACTCAGAAATTTCAAAAGAAATTTCTTCAAAAAAAGCACAAAATGCAATCGACACAAAAGCCGACTACATTTTAACATCCTGCCCTTCTTGTGTTTTAGGGCTAAAACAGGGTTTAATAGAAAGGGGTAAATTTACCCCTGTATTAAATTTTGTAGAATTTATCCAAATCTTTATAAAAACTTTACATTAGTTAAACTATTTACATATTATGTGTGTAATTGTAGTATTATATAGTTATAAAATGTATTTCTTGGAGGGATTTTGTCCGAAAAATTCAAAATAAAAGGTGGAGTGCCCTTAAAGGGCGAAGTGTCAATCGGAGGGGCTAAAAATGCTGTGTTAAAGCTTATGGCAGCTGCGATTTTGGCAAAAGGCGAAACCAAAATTTATAACGTTCCCGATCTTACAGACGTTGAGATTATGTCAAGTGTTATTGAAGGCTTGGGCGCAAAAATCGTTTATGACAAAATCGAAAAATCAATCAGTATTGATGCGACAGACCTTTCAAGCATAACCGCAAAATACGAGTTGGTAAGCAAAATGAGAGCCTCATTTATAATTTTAGGTGCGCTTGTTTCAAGATGCAAAGAAGCAATGGTAGCACTTCCCGGCGGTTGTGCCATAGGAGAGCGCAGAGTTGATTTTCACATAAAAGGCTTAGAAGCTCTTGGCACGAAAATAAAAATCGAAAACGGATACGTGCATGCAAAAGTTTCAAAACTCACAGGGGCAGACGTTTACCTTGATATCCCTTCGGTCGGGGCGACAGAAAATCTTATGCTGGCTTCTGTCTTTGCAGATGGTTCGACAAGAATTCAAAATGCCGCGCAAGAGCCTGAAATAATTGATTTAGCTAACTTCCTCAACACAATGGGTGCTGACATTTCAGGGGCGGGAACATCAGAAATTGTAATAAACGGAGTCAAAGAAAACTCACTAAGACCTATCGAATATACAACAATTCCCGACAGAATAGAAGCCGGTACTTATATGTCAGCCATAATTGCCACAAAAGGAAAAGCGATTATAAGAAATGTTTTTCCTGCACATTTGACTTTTTTCAACGACAAATTGCTTAAAATGGGCGCAAACATCAAATTAATCGAGCCCACGGCACTTGAGGTTTCGTGCAAAAACCGCCTGAGTTCAATAAATTTTGTAACTCAACCGTATCCGGGCTTCCCTACAGACCTTCAATCAATGGCTATGGCACTTTTGTCAACCTCAGAAGGAGTCGGGGTTATTACAGAAAGCCTTTACGAAAATAGATTTATGCAGGTTCCCGACCTTGTAAGAATGGGCGCAGACATTCATCAAGACAGAAATCATGCTATAATAAAAGGTGTTAAAAAACTTGCGGGAACAGATGTTTCTGCAAGCGACTTAAGAGCAGGGGCTTCGCTTGCTGTAGCAGGGCTTATGGCAGAAGGGATTACGACTATCGAAAACCTTCATCATATAGACCGCGGCTACGAAAGATTTGAAGAAAAAATAAGACTGCTCGGCGGCAAAATTGAACGTTACAACGACGAAAATCCGTCAGCAAAAATAAAAGAAGGATTGTATAATGAAACCCATTTATAAAAGATGGTACGATCATGATCCGCTGTTGCTTGAAGTAATTGAACTTCTAAGAAATTATCAAGAAGAATTAAAAACTCAAGCAGAAGTTTTCTTGAAAAAAATTGAAGAAAAGGTCTCAAAAGATGCTATTGACAGATTTTACATACTTGTAAAACCCGTCAATGGGAATCGTTGGTATGATCATGACCCAGTTATTTCAAAAACAGTCGAACTTTTAAGAGTTGTTCCGCCTGATGTCCAAAAAAGCTGTGCAAAACATTTTATTGATTCACTCAAAGAAATAGGAATTGAATACGCAAGTCCTAATTTAAAATAATGCTTAATTTTGATTTCGATAATAAAAATTTCTCTCGCATGAAGCGCGCACTTGCTGCTTCAAAGTCTTTTGCAATAACAGGTTTGACTTCTTTTTTGCGCCTGTTTTTGGTACAAAAAATAAAAGAATTTTCGAACAAAAAAGTTATATTTATAACCGCAAATGAGCAAACTGCGCTTAAATACCAAAATGATTTAAAAAACGCTTTTGAAATTGATGCCGAAGTTTTTCCCTACCAAAGCTCTTCGATGTACGAAAGCATCAGCGCAAACCTTTATGATTATGCAAAACAAATTGAACTGCTCAATTCCGAAAAAGATTTAATTGTTCCCGTCAAAGCGCTCTTAGAAAAATTTCCCGATAAAAAATTCTTTAAAGAAAATTCAATAAAATTGAAAATCGGCGCTGAAATTGACATTAAAAAATTTGCCCAAAAACTTGTGGATTTGGGCTACAAACGCTCTACCATGGTAAGCGATATTGGAGAATTTTCCATAAGAGGCGATATAATAGATGTTTTTTCGCTTGCACAAAACCCTTTCAGGATAGAGCTTTGGGGTGACGAAATTGTCGATTTAAGAGTTTTTGATAACCAAACCCAAAAAAGTATCGAAAAAGCTAAAGAAATAACAATCAAGCCTGTTTATAAATTTACATTGAATAAACCTATAAACATACGTCATTCTGAACTTGTTTCAGAATCTCATCCGCATTCAAATATTGAAGATGGCTATTTCGAGGGTATTGAGGTTTATCAAAACAATTTTAATAAAAATATGGTGAGCGTTTTTGACTATCTTAATGATTATATATTGATTTTTGACGAGATGTCGGAGATTTTTCCAAAGTACGAATTTTTTGCCCAAAACTACTACAACCAATATTTAGAAAATATTAAAACAGGTTTAATCTCTGAAATTAAGTGCAAAAATTATTTTGAATTGGAAGAATTTCAAAACCAAATTGCAAGTTTTGTTAAAATAGGATTTAACAATTTTATAGACTACTGCTGCGGGGATTTAATCGAATTTGATTCCCAACCCCTGAAAGGTTATTTTTCAGGAATTGACGAAATAACAGGCTTCATAAAATCAAAAAAAGGATATAAAATTCTTGTGGCAACTGATTTTCCTGAGCGCGTAAAAGAAATTTTTGCTCAAAAAAATCTTTTTGATTTTGAAACAGCAAAAAGTCTTTCCTGCTCAGGATGTGTTATAGAAGATTTAAAACTGATTTTGCTTACAGACAGAGAACTTTTTAACAAACGCCCCAAAGAAATTACAGCCTCAAAACGTTCTTACTACAAAGAAAAGCCCGAATTCATCGAAAATATAAATGATATTAAACAAGGCGAATATGTGGTTCACTCAATCCACGGAGTAGGAATTTACAAAGGAATATCACAACAGCAGCTTGACGGACAATACAAAGATTATTTAACAATCGAATATGCCCTCGGCGATAAACTCCACATGCCCGCAGAACAAATAAACCTGCTTTGCAGATACAGAGGCTCGGGTACGCTTAAACCGAAGCTTTCTCGCATGGGCGGAAGTGATTGGGAAAACACTAAAACAAGAGTTAAAAAAGAAGTAGAAAAAATTGCCTACGACCTTTTGAGGCTTTATGCTAAGCGCAAAATGGAAGAAGGAATAATGTTTGAGCCTGACAGCCCATGGCAATTTGAAATGGAAGAAGCTTTTGAATACACAGAAACCCCCGACCAAATGAAATCCATTCTTGAAGTAAAATCAGATATGGAAAGCCAAAACCCAATGGATAGATTAATCTGCGGGGATGTGGGATTTGGCAAAACCGAAGTCGCAACAAGGGCAATATTTAAAGCGGTCACATCAGGTTATCAAGCAGCTGTTATAGTCCCCACAACAATTCTTGCCCTTCAACATTTTCAAACAATCCAAGAAAGATTTAAACCTTTTGGAATAAAAGTCGAACTTTTATCAAGATTTAAAACCGCCAAAGAACAAAAACAGATTTTAAAAGAACTTACGCTTGGCAGCGTTGATATTGTAATTGCAACTCACAGACTCTTGCAGCCGGATGTTCATTTTAAGAATTTAGGGCTTTTGGTAATTGACGAAGAACACCGTTTTGGAGTAAGACACAAAGAAAAATTAAAATCATTAAAAGAAAATATAGACATAATAAGCATGTCTGCAACACCAATCCCAAGAACGCTTTATATGTCGCTTTCAGGAATAAAAGATATGAGCGTAATCAACACTCCGCCCAAAAACAGACTTCCCGTTAAAACTTTTGTCGGCGAGTTTAATGAAAGCCAGGTCAAAAACGCCATTGTACACGAACTGGACAGACAAGGACAAGTTTTTTATCTTTATAACAGAGTTGAAACCATTGAAGAATTTAAGCTTCAAATTCAAAAAATAGTACCTGATGCAAAAATTCAAATAGGGCATGCCAAAATGGATGAAAAACAACTTGAAAAAGTTATGGTGGATTTTGCAAACAAAGAATTTGATATTCTGCTTTGCACCACAATAATCGAATCAGGACTTGATATTCCAAATGCAAATACCATTATAATACACGATTGCGATAAATTCGGGCTGGCTCAACTCTATCAGCTTCGAGGAAGAGTCGGAAGGTCTGAAAGGCAGGCTTATTGCTACTGTTTCTACAAAAAAAGCAAAGAATTGACCCAAGAAGCAATCAAAAGGCTTAAGGCAATAAAAGAATTTACCATGCTGGGAAGCGGTTATCAAATTGCCCTGCGGGATATAGAAATTCGTGGGATTGGAAATATTTTGGGAACAAAGCAGCATGGACACATGGTTAACGTCGGATTTAATACATACTGCCAGCTTTTAGAAGAAACCATCAATGAGCTTAAAGGCCAAAGCATAGAAAAAATTTCGCCTGCTATAGTTGATATAAATATAACTGCCTATATTCCAGATGAATGGGTCGGCTCACAAGAACAGAAAATGATTGAATATAAAAGGCTCTCGGATGTTAAATCGCAAATCGAACTCGATTACATAACCCAAGAATGGCAAGACAGGTTTTCTAAAGCACCCGAATCAGTGCAAAACCTTATTAAGCTTATTAAAATAAGACTGGCGGCAACTGATGCAAAAATAACTTCAATCCGAGAAACCCCGGAAAATATAAGGATTTATACCCCTTATTTATCCCCCGAATGGAACATTATTAAAACACATTTATCCCCAAATATTACAAAATATATAAAATTTACACCCGCCCCAAAGTCTTGTCCCGAGGGTAAATCCGTCATTTTACTTGAAAATTCCTGTATGAACTTTGATGAAGTATTTAACATATTGGTTGATTTGTTTTATTATATTTATAAGGTTAGTAAAGGTTACACAAGTTAAGAGGAGCACATTATGAACACAAAAAAATTATTTGCAACTATCGCAATCTCTGCTTTGCTTTTGACAGGATGTTCTTTTGGCAAAAAAGACGTCATAATAAAAGTTAACGACAGCGAAATCACTCAAACACAATACGATCAAGCTTTTGACAAAGCCGCGGGAAATTCCATGTTTGCCAAAATGGGCATGGATATTAAAAAGGACAAAAACGGCTTTCTGTATATGATGATTAAAGACAGAGTAATAAATGAACTTATAGTTAAAGCTCTTATCGATGGCGAAATAGAAAAAAGAAATATTAAGGTTAAAAAGGAAGACACAGATAAAGAACTGCAAAACATCATTGATAAAATCGGTTCAAAAGAAAAGTTTAACGAAATCCTTAAACAAAACGGCATTTCTTCTTCACAATTTAAAAAAGATTTGACAGAAGAAGTTAAAATGAAAAAACTGGTTAACTCACTTGCAGTGATAAAAGTTTCAGATGCTGATGCAAAAAAATTCTACAGACAAAATCTAAATAAGTTTAAATATCCGGACAAAGTGAGAGCATCACACATTCTAATCGCAGCAAATCCTGAAGAAATTAAAGAAAAAATAACCTCAGACAAAGCTAATAAAAACTTAAGCGAAGAAGAATTAAAAGCAAAAGTTGAAAAGCAGATTATTGCCCAGCACGAAGAAGCCATGAAAATTCTTGCCGAAGTTAAAAAAGATCCCAAAAGTTTTGAAAGAATTGCAAGAGAAAAATCTCATGACATTACAAGCGCTAAACAAGGCGGCGACTTAGGATTTTTTGCCAAACAAGAAATGGTTGAACCTTTTGCTAAGGCTGCTTTTGCATTAAAACCAAACACAGTAAGTGAAATTGTGCAAACACCCTATGGATACCATATCATTTTGGTTACAGACAGAATGAGTGCGGGGCAAGAGCCTTTTGAGAAAGTTAAAGATGAAATCAAAACCTACCTTGAAGCTCAAGAACAGGTTAAAGTGCTGGAAAATCTGATTGAGTCACTTAAAAAACAGGCGAAAATCGAATACGTAAACCCTGAATACAATCCTTTAACAATTCAAGATGTATTGAAAAAACAGGCGAAATCTAATCCCGCGGCAAAAGAAGAAATGGAAACTCAAAGTGCAGCACCGCCGGTTGCACCTACAAAAGAATAAATAATTAATTCTAAATATAAAAGGGCTTTTTCATCAAAGATGAAAAAGCCCTTTTAATAAAAAATAAAGCAGCTCATAAGCCGGGTTCTGTTTCAAGATAATCATCTGTCTGGGACGGCAATTACTTGCCGCCACAAGCGGGTTTCAAGAAGGCGGCGGACGACCTTAATCTTCTTTTCCTTGCATCCGATCGGGGTTTACCTGGCCGTATTCTCCCGAATACGCCGGTGAAGCTCTTAACTCACCGTTGCACCATCGCCTGTGCTGATTGCTCAGCCATCGGCAGTCTTCATTTCTGTGGCACTATCCACGCGCTCACGCACTCCGGGGTTTCCCCGGCGACCTGTCCTTAGATGCCCGGACTTTCCTCACCTTATCGGCGCGATTATCCGGCTGCTTTATTTGAACATTTTAGCATAAATCTTTTTATATGCGCAAAAACATTCCTTCCCACCTATAATGGGAAGGAACCTTAATCCATTATTATTAACCGCATAGAAAGATTACTAATTAAGAGCGTAAGTCAGCGACATTTTAAACCAAACCCGCTAAAAGAAAAACTCTTATCGCAACCCCGAAAAAGTGCTTGGATGTTGCCAACTTACTTATTTATAATACAACTTTTTACATGCCTTTTCACCATTCTAAGGAGTGACATCAAATGTAAAATATAATACTTTAGGGCTAATACTTTATGGTTATGTTTTTATGTGCAATTTTTTATTGAAAAAAAATTTTTTTTGTATTAGACTAGAGCTTAAAGCAGTGTTGAAAATTGAATATTACCATAATATGCACAAGTAACTCAATGCCAGTTGAATCTTTTACGGAAGTAAAAGTTCAACACAAGTTAAATATACTCTACCATTGAGTTATAATGAAAATTGAATATTACCATAATATGCGGAAGTAACTCAATGCCGGTTGAATCTTTTACGTA
>CAZXID010000002.1:31879-154985 GCA_964640325.1 uncultured Muribaculaceae bacterium
AGTAAAAGTTCAACACAAGTTAAATATACTCTACCATTGAGTTATGATGAAAATTAAATATTACCATAATATACGGAAGTAGCTCAATGCCGGTTGAATCTTTTACGTAAGTAAAAGTTCAACACAAGTTAAATATACTCTACCATTGAGTTATGATGAAAATTGAATATTACCATAATATGCGGAAGTAACTCAATGGTAGAGTACTTGCCTTCCAAGCAAGCTGTTGCGAGTTCGAGTCTCGTCTTCCGCTTTTTTAAAAAAGCGAAAGCAAATTATGATTTCACAATTTTTTTCAAAACATTTTAATGAAATATTAGAACTTTCTATTATTTTTTTAACCGTATTTGCTCTTTTTAAAACAATAGACATCTTTAATGCAAATGCAAGAAAAAGAATTTTTGCAAAACATCAAGATTCTACTATTTTAGGTTTTATGCCTTTGATTAACAAAGTGCTTAAAATTACCGTATTATTTTTAGCATTGGCAACTCTTTTGCAAAGTCATGGTTATTCAATAACTTCATTAATCGCAGGTTTTGGGATTACAGGTCTTGCTGTGGGTTTTGGTGCACAATCTACTATATCAAATGTGTTTGGTTCGTTTTCACTTCTTGCAGATAAAGCCTACAAAATCGGGGATTACATAATAATTAATCAAACTGTTCATGATAAAGCAGTCGAAGGTATTGTGGAAGATATAAACCTTCGTTCCACAAAAATAAGAACAACCGACGGATTAATTATCGTGCCAAATAACATAGTAGCAAACGGCGTTGTAAAAAATACTTCTTTGAAAGAAAAAGTTGTTCCAAATGAGAATTAAAATAATTGCATTAGGGAAAATTAAGGAAAATTTTTTAAAACAAGGCATCGACAAATTTTTAAAAAGGCTTACTCCATATGCAAGTGTTGAAATAGTTGAGCTTAACCCCATTGAAATTAAAGATGAAAATCTTATACAAAAAACGCTTAAACAAGAAGGTGAAAAAATTTTAACCCAGATTAAAGCTAATTCTTATGTTATAACGCTTGAAGTTGAAGGGGCGAATTTTTCGTCCGAAAAATTCGCCAGAAAACTTGAAGAAATTTTTAACATGGGCATAAGCGAAATCGTTTTTGTAATAGGCTCATCTCACGGGCTTTGCGCTAAAGTTTCGGCAAGGGCAGATTTAAAGTTAAGTCTTTCCAAAATGACTTTTTTACATCAATTTTCAAGACTTATATTAGTTGAACAGATTTATCGGGCTTTTAAAATTCAAAAAGGCGAAGTCTATCACAAATAAATTTAATCATAAAATTCAAAACTTAGTTATCAAAGCCCTTTTATTCTGTCTTCGGGTTCTGTGATACTTGTTATTCTTAATCCGAAATTATCTTCGATTACAACAACCTCGCCATGCGCCACAAGTTTTCCGTTTGCATAAAGCTCAACGGGTTCACCCGCAACTTTTTCAAGTTCGATAATTGAACCTCTTGTTAATTCCAAGACTTTTCTTATAGGAAGTTCTGTTCTGCCAAGTTCTACTGTAAGCTGAAGTTTTATGTCCATCAAAATATCAAGATTTTTATTGAGCTCACCTTGAGAAGGGGTCACATCCTCAAAAGAAGCAAATTTTATCGGTCTTACGGTTACAGGCTCATCCGTAGACTGGATTTGCGTATCATCATTATCAAGCACGGTAGATTCAACGGCCTGTTTTTTTACGATAACCTCTTCAGCAGGTTGCGCCACAACTTCTTCTTTCTCCTCTTTCACTTCAGGTGTCGGAGCCTCTTGTTTTATATCTTCTTGTTCAATTTTTTCTTCATCGGGCATAAATTTCTCCTTGATTAAATATAACCTTTAAGTGAGTCAATAGTAGCATCGTATCTGTCCATAATTTTAACACAGACATGGTTTTTCAAAGTTCCGGGTCTGGCAAAGAATTTCTTTTCTTCATTAACTTTCACAACTAAATCTTCATTGGTTTTGTTATCCAGCTTAAGAATGTCCCCCTCTTTAATATCAAGAAAATCCTCAAGGCTTATCTGGCAAGAACCGTATATTACACTCAGGTCAACTTTTGAAGTGTTAAGTTTTTGAATCATTTTTTGGCGTTCTTCAGTTGTTGCAACAATACCTTTTGTTTGGAAAATATGCTGAGTACTTAAGTGCCCCAAAACAGTTTCCAAAACCGGATAAGGAAAGCATAAACTTACAAGCCCGAAATATTTTCCCGAAATTTGGACTTCAAAAGTAATAAGTGCAACAATTTCTCCTGAAGTGGCAACCTGAATCATCTGATAACTGTTATCAAGGCCTATTAATTCGGATTGAACAGGAACTATATTACTCCAAGCACCTTCTAAGGTTTTAATGGTTCTTTCAATAACTTTTTTTGAAAGAGCTTCTTCAATATCCGTTAATTCTCTCTGCTTATTTTCGCTTAAACCAACCCCGCCAAGCATTCTGTCAACGATACAAGAAAGAACTTCAAAACTTATCCCCAAAAGAATTTGCCCGGGCAACGGATTCATCTCAAAAATTCCTATAGTAATAGGAGAGGGCATAGAGCGCATAAATTCATCATAAGTAAGTTGGTCAGTTGAAACAACGTCAATTTCAATATGCATACGCAAATAAGCAGTTAAAACAAGAGAAATCTGCCTTGAAAACTCTCTGTGAACATCCTGAAGCGCCCTTAAATGGTCTTTTGAAAACTTATCCGGCCTTCTGAAATTGTATAATTTGTAGCCCTTTTTATAATCTTCATCAGCATTATCGCCGGAGTAAGGATTATAAACATCTTCTTCGTCAATAGAGTCTAAACCCATTGCATTTTCTTCCGACACAGCAATTGCCGAATCTGCCTCTAAAGCTTTTTCGGGTATTTCTTCAGATTTGGCCTCGGTTTGTGCTGCTTTTTCTTTTTCGTCCGGAGTTTCTGGCATTTTACCTCTCTACTGAATTATAAACTGCCCAAAGCTTACTCTTATAACTTCCCTCTCACCTGAGAAAATTCCGTTAACCGCCTCGGCTATCTGTTCTTTTGCAAGTTCTTTACCCGCAACGGTAGAAAGTTCCGCAGATGTTTTGCTTGAAAGAGTTGTTATAATAGAATCTCTGATTGCAGGCTTAAACTGATTCATTTCTGCTTCAATAGGATCTGCCGCAGGAGCGCCCCCGCCATGCCCACCGTGCCCGCCACTTTGCTTAGGCGCGGCTTCTGCCTCTAAATCACTTGCTGATTTTGAAACCTCAAGTGCCACATTAACCTTAAGGTATTTTCTGGGTGAAACATCACTTAAGTTAAGAATAAAATCACCCAAATCCACAATGAATCCCCTTTGAACTTCATCACCTGTACTTTCTTCGCCTTCAGACATAGCATCTTGAGTTGCAGGCGCTCTTTGAGCTAATTTTGAATTTAACAAATTAGCCTGCAAAATATAATTTACACTCAAAAATAATACGCAAATAAGTACTGTTGTTGCCAAATTAATAACAATAACCTTCATATTATCGTCTATCTTTATTCCCATCTTCGGCGCTGCTTCTGAAGAAGACCCTTCTTCGCCTTCCGCCTTAGGTTTAATATCTTTTGGTTGATTTGGTTTTGCCATTTTACATTCTCCAATCTAACTATTATCTTTTCCAAGAATTATTATATCAACTCTTCTGTTCAACATTCTACCACTAATTGATGTATTGTCAGCTATAGGATAATATTCACCATAACCAACTGCACAAAGCCTCTTAGGTGGGATTTTCCCATTTTTTGTCAAATAGGATATTATATTTGTCGCTCTTGCCGTTGATAATTCCCAGTTTGAAGGGAATTTAGCATTTTTTATCGGAACAGAGTCTGTGTGCCCCTCTATTATAACAGGGTTGTCGATTTTTGTTAAGACTTTTATAATTTCCGAAAGTGCATTTTTTGCCTGAAGCTTAATCTCAGAGGAACCCTCGTCAAAAAGCATTTTATCACTGACTCTCACAATCAAGCCCCTATCGGCTTTTATCAATTTTATTGATTTTGTTTGAGAAAGATTTTGTTCAAACAACATTTTTAAGTCACGGGTTGAATAACTTTTATCACCGGCAGTATTTTTGTGATATTTCGTAACATTTTGGATTTTAGACTCTTCTGAAAATGTTTTCTGAAGTTTTGCCTGAAGTTCCAACAACTTTTGATTATCAAGCTGTGAAATTGCAAACATTACCATAAAAAGTGCCAAAAGCATTGTCACAAAATCCGCATATGATACAACCCAGCGGTTTATATAGTCTTTTGAATTTGTATAGTAGTCGTTTCTCATCTAAGCGCCAAATGTTTTTTATTATGAAATCTTAAATATGCAACAAGTTTTTCTTCAATTATGGCAGGATTTTCCTGCATTTGTATAGAAATAATACCCTGCAGGATAACTTCTTTTAAAAGAATTTTTTCTCTCGTTTTTTGTTTTAAGTTTCCCGCAATCGGAAGTAAAATAAGATTTGCAAACCCCACACCGTAAAGCGTTGCCACAAAGGCTGTCGCAATTCCGGTTCCCAAAATGTGCAAATCTTTTATATTAGACATAACCTGAATTAAGCCCATAACAGCCCCTACAACACCAAAAGTCGGAGCATACCCACCCAAAGCCTCAAAAACCCTTGAATTTATAAGTTCTTCTTCTTCTTCGTAGGAAATCTCCGATGACAACAAATCATATAAAAGCTGTGGATTATTCAAATCTATTGCAAGCTGTAATCCACGGGACAAAAAGGGGTCTTGAATTTTATCAAAAACTCCCTGCAAGGCTAAAAGCCCGTTTTTTCTCGCAAAATAAGCCAGTTGAATTATATCATCAACAACTTTTATTGCCTTGTTTTCCCTTTGAGTAAAAATTTCTTTAGCTTGCGCAAAAGCAGTTTTAAGCGTTTGCATATTAAAATTCAAAAGCGATGCGCAAAAAGTTCCGCCCACAACAATACAAAAAGCAGTCGGCTGAAAAAGTACAGAAATTGACCCTCCCTCAAATATTTGAGTAATAAACACCATTATAAAACCCAAAGCAAGTGCAAAAACAGCAGTTAAATTCAAAATCCTTCTCCCTATTTTCCCTAGTGAACTTGCGAAAAAAATTTCACAGCCCCATCTTGCAACATCATCCCACATTTTCAGGGACTTAACCATCATCCAATAAAAGTATTTTTTAATACTTAATAAATAGAGCTTTTTTATTTACCCCACTTGAAAATGAACAAAAAATATGCAACAATGTATTTGCTTTACACGGGTGTTAATTTTGTTCCTTCAATTTTTATAAACGGGAGAGTTGACTCTGATAGTGTTGAAGTATACCCGCCTTTGAATCAATTTCAGAGCAAGTCCATTTTTTGGACTGATAGCGGGAAACGGATTAACTAAGGCGCTCACCCACCTGCGAGATTAAGCAGGTAACAAAATTCGCTCGTGTAAAGCATTTATCTATAGGGGCAAAAATCAAAGATTTTTGCCCCTATTTTTATCAATCTAAATCTATTTTAAGTCATTTTCAATAAGATTAACAAACTCTTTAACCAAATCCTGATTCCATTTTTTATCGGAATCTTTTTTGATTACTTCGAGTGCCTCTTGAGGACTCATCGCCTGCCTGTATGCACGCGGTTCCAAAAGAGCAAAGTATGCATCAGATATTAAAATTATCTGCGAAGAAAGAGGGATTTTTTCACCCGAAAATTTGCCCGGATACCCTGTTCCGTCCCAATTTTCATGGTGATGCTCAATTATAGGGATTACATCTTGAATGTCAGAAATGGGCTTAAGTATCTCCCTTGCGGCAATTAACGGATGTTTTTTAATTTCAGCCTGCTCTTCTTCTGTAAGGGGTTCTATTTTTTGCAGAATTTCTTGAGGGAGCATAATATTTCCTATGTCATAGAGCAAAGTGGCAATTCTGAGCTTATCAATTTCTTCTTTAGGAAGATCAAAACTTTTTGCCAAATTTGAAACCATAAGAATTTTTGATTTGGTTTTTCCCTTGGCGTGTATAGGATTATAAGTTGCAGAAAGCATGTCCGCAACAGAATATAACATCTCTTTTGGAGTAGAACTTTTTTCAAGAGAAGTTGCCAGTTTTTCATGCAATTCTTTTGCAACATCTTTTGGGATAGGCAGTCTCTTTCTTGAAAGTATATCCATAAAAGTAGTAATAGCAACTTCCTGCCATGAAGTTTCGCTAATCGGTTTTGCAACCTGTACGCGATTTCTTCCGTTTCTTTTTGCCATATACATTGCCTGATCGGTAATCTCTAAAAGCTCATCTATTTTCTCGGAATGTTCAAGGAAAGTAGCCAATCCTATACTGGCGGTGATTTTCCCGACTTTTCGAATTTTACAATCCGAAATCGCTTTCCTAATCCTTTCTGCTGCAATAAGTCCGCCTTTTGAATCAACACCCGGAAGAATTATATTAAATTCTTCTCCCCCCATTCTGGCTGCAACATCGATTGAACGAGCATTCTTCTTCAAGACTTCAGCAACTTCTTTAATTGCCATATCCCCAGAAGAGTGCCCGTACTTGTCATTAATTTGTTTTAAATAATCCAAATCAAGACTGATAATCGTAAAAGGCTGATTCATACGCTCTGCCCTTGTAGCCTCTTTTTTAAGAAATTCTTCAAAATGTCTTCTATTATATAATCCTGTCAAAGCATCTGTTACCGCCTGATTTTTAACCGCTTGAAACAAATCTGCAATAGTTATTGCAAGTTCTATTTGCTTTGAAAAAAGATTTAAAAAATCAAGCTCAGCTTCGCTGGCTTCTTCTCTTGAAGAAAAGACTATAAGCCAACCGAATTCAGCATTTCGAGTCCAAAGCGGAACAAGAATTACAGAACGGCTCTTTGCATTGTTCAAAATTTTCCCTACACTATCTTCCGATAAATCATTTGAAACAGCTTTAATTACGCTTCTTAAATCCGTTGTCTGAACAATTCTTCTGTTTATTAAAGCTTCTGCAAACATACTCTCTTCAGCATAATCAAACTTTATGGTTTGAATTGGAACACCAAAAGCCAAATTCAACCTTTCAATAAGCTCGTCTTCGGCATAAGTTATTGTTTTAATATAATTGCCCTTTCCATCAGCTTTTTTCTGCATAATTCCGCTGTAAAGATAACCCAAATCACCTTTTATACTTTTTGTAATTGTAGCCAAAACACTGGAAAGAGGAGTTGAAGAATTCATCATCTCCCAAATGTGCTGCAAAGTAAGCATTCGTTGATTAGCTATATCAAGTTCTTTTGTTCTTTCGGCTATCTCTTTTTCAAGTTGAAGATTTCGCTCATAAATTTCAAGAAAATCTTGCTTGTTGGTGTATATCTTGTTTTCAACTTCCGAAATGTGTCCGGTAAACTCTTTTATCTTATCTAAAAAACCCATTTAGCCCCTTGTCTATGGTTGCTGAACCATTTTATTATACAACAGTTTGAAAAAATTGTAAGATTATTTCAACAATTGATTTACAATATTTATAATTTCATCACTTAAGGGATATTTTGTGCAAGCATTTTTGTTTATTTTTAATTTACATTTTTTCTTAAAACATGGCTGGCAATCGAGTTTGTTGCCCGATATTGAAAAATATTTTTCATCTTGCCCGTAAGGTCCGAATCTTTTGGGCGGAGTACAGGTAAAAATTGCAATAACCGCAGGAGTTTGCGTAGCCCATGCCAGATGTGCGCTGCCCGAATCCGGACTTATAACAATTTTTGAATGTGAAAACAACTCCGTTAATTGTTCAACATTTGTTTTTCCGACCAAGTTTAGATATTGAGGATTAGTCATAGTTCTGTCCAAAATCCTTTGAATTAAAACTTCATCTGATTTTGTTCCCGTAAAAACAATATTGCATTTACCGTGTATCTCATCAATTAAATTTGCCCAATTTTGCTCGTCCCAATGCTTGTTTTTCCAAGTTGTAGCAGGCGAAATAACAACAATCGATTTTAAATGGTCAATTTGCGACAATAATTCGCTGACTTTGTTTTTTACATCAAGACTTGTGGGCGGGAGCGCAAAGCTTATTTCTTTCGATTCAAAACCCAAATGTCTTGCAAAATCAAGATTTCTTTCTACAATATGATAATTAAAATCACTAAATTTTGCCTTGGGTTTAACAAATTCGTTTGCGCCCAAAAAAGATAATTCACGGGCATCTTTAAAAGTTATTCTCCTTTTTGCCCCGCAAAATATCAACAAAAACAAGCTTTTAAACATCTGCTGACAGTCAAGTGCAATTTCATACTTTTCTTTTCTTATCTCTTTTATTATTTGAAAAAATTCTTTTAATGTTTTAAATGAAAAAGGCCTTTTTTTCCAATCTTTTAAAGGCACAAAATGAACTTTGTCAACTTTGGAATTATCTTTAACAATTTCTAACCCTTTTTCTGCCACAATCCAGCCAAGGGTGCATCTCTCATCCTTCAAGGCGCAAGCCAAAGGCAAGGTAAAAATAACGTCACCTAAAGAAGTTAATCTTATTATTAAAATTTTTTTGCCGCTATTTCTCATTCTTAAACTTATAAACTCATAACCTTATAATCTTATCCGCCAATTATAACATGACTTTCAAAAGAATTTCATTAAATAAAAAACACAAGTCATACGAAAGTATGATTTTTATCAAAAAAACTGAGTAAAACAAAAGATTTTACCGACAAAAAAACAGAGAAGACTTCGGTTAAAAAGGGTTTAAAATGGCTTACAACACAATAACCCCGTTAAGGCACAAGCTTTATACGGTCAACGGGAATAATTTTGTCAAACCAAAGGAAGATGATGAATCTTCCCAATCGCAGCGCCCTATTGAAGAACAAGCCGAAGCAGGCCAACAAAATCAGCTGACATTTGATGAACAAAAAAGAGTATTCCCCGAACAAACTGAAAAAAACCAAACATCTGCCGGTGTAATTAAAAATGCTGTAAATATTGCCCAAATTTTGAAGGATTTTAGAAGCACGGCTTCGGCAATAGGTACTCCGCCTGATTTGAATCAAGAAGTAGAAACATACCTTTCTCTGGTAGACATGCAAGTCAGAAAAGAGATGCCCAATATTAAAACGATTAAATCAAACTTGAAAAACGCATCCGCGCTTCTTGACGGCTATATTACAGAAACACTTCAAAGACCTTCGAATGTTGTGGAAAACTGGCTTGATGCTTTATTTTTACAGCAAGTTGATTTTAAATACAGCGAAGATTTCGTAAACCCGCAATTTTTAGTTCAATTCCCTGATTCGGCGAAAGCATCTGCCGCAGAAAATGACTCCCAAGCAGAAGAAATAGAACAAAGTGAAGAAGAAATAACAAAAATTGTTATACCACAAGATGCCCAATTAAAATCACTTTTTATTCAAGCAAAAAAGCTTTTTTATGCAAATGAAATCAAAAAGGCCCTTGAAACTTTTGAAATTGCCATGAAACGCGCGGCTGAAATTAAAGACAAGGAAACAGAATCAAAAATACTCTATGAAATCGGACAAATTTATGACAGCAAAGATTACCTTGCACAGGCTCTTACCAGCTACAACAAATCTATAGGAAAAACACAAGACCTGAATATAAAAACCAAAGCCCACTTCTCAATGGCAAAAATCTATGATGATGTTGCACAGCTTGAACCCGCGATTAACCATTACATGAGCTCAATTTCTTTTGCAGGACAAAATGATAATTTTACGGCACAATCCAATTCATTGACAAAAATCGGAAATATTTTCACAGATAAATATGATAAAAAAGCTTTTGAATTCTATGATGAAGCCAAAGTGATTGCAGAAGAAAGCAAAATCCCAAAAGTTAAAGGCTATGTCTCAGGCAATACCGCAAGCGCTTATGCAAAATTTAACAACCCTAAACTTGCGCTTCAAAACTACTCTGAGGCAATAAAGGAATATCAAGAAGCCAAATCACCCGAACAAATAGCCGTCAATTATAAAAAAGCCGCCGAACTCATGGTAAGTCTCCAAAATTTCAACAAGGCAAAAAGTCTTCTTCAAAAAGCCCTTATCAACGCTAAAACAACAAACAATACCGAATTAATCTCAAAAATTAATACCCAACTCCAAAGTCTATAAAAAAAGGGCGGACAAAATTTATTTTGCCCGCCCTTAAATCTTATCAATAAACTAACCTCTGATGTTAAGTTTTTTGATTAATTTTCTGTATTCATCAACATTTTCATTTTTCAGGTAAGAAAGAAGTCTTTTTCTTCTTCCGACCATCATCAAAAGACCACGCTTTGTAGCGAAATCTTTTTTATTGATTTTCAAATGCTCGGTAAGTTCACTGATTTTTTGGCTCATCATTGCGATTTGAACCGCAGCAGAACCGGTATCTTTCTCGTCTTTACCGTATTTTTTAACAAGTTCTTGTTTGTTTTTAAGATTAATGCTCATGTAAAATTTTCCTTTTTCTTAGTAATAGCAATCGGCGTAAGCTATTTATACCAGTTAATCATATTACATAAAGAAAAAAAATCAACATTTACAGACAGTTATGTTAAGAGCACTTAAAAATCAACTTAAAATCGAATTTGCAATAAAGACGGATTCATTCATTTTTGCACAAAATGAAATAGAATTTCTGGCACTATCTCTCAAAATATCAGAATCAGACTCTGCATCAAATAAACTTTTTTGAGCTGAATAATAAATATTTTTATATTCTTGCTCTTTTCCGGTCCCTTCATAGGCTTTAAAAATTGCAAAGGCTCTTTGTTTTGCTTCTTTAAAGTTAATATATTTTTTCATTGAGGCCTCGTAAAGCTCCATTTTTTCCTGCATTTTTTGATGGGCATTTTCAGCCTGATTTTTAACATTTTCTAAAGTTCTTTGCTTTAAGTCATTAGTGACAAAATCCATCCCGAAATCCTCATAAATATCCCTTGTCCGGCTTTCCTCCTTGCCGCCGGCTATCCCGCAGCCGGCAAGGATTTAGCACTTCTTAGGTCGGCTTTGAAAAATTACAAAAAATTGTCATTTTTTGAATTTTTCTGCATCATCTACATATTTAAAAACAATTTTTATAAAAAAATTGCCTTTTTTATGTTAAAATTAGTTTGAAATAATATATATAATTAATTTTATGTCTTTGCGAGAAGCGAAAGCTACGAAGCAATTCAAAAGAATATTATCGGGTTAGATTGCCGCGCTCCTTTCATTCGCTCGCAATAACAGGGAAAAGGATTTTTTATGATTGAAAGATATTCATTAAAAGAAATGGGAAAAATTTGGGATTTACAATCCAAATTCAACTACTATTTGCAGGTAGAACTTGCCGTCTGTGAGGCTTATAGTGAAATTGGCGAAATAAACCAAAAAGATTTTGACAAAATAAAAAAACTGGCAAAATTCGATTTAAAAAGACTTAATGAGATAGAAAAGGAAGTTAATCACGACGTAATTGCCTTTATAACAAACGTAAATGAAAACTTAGGCGATTTGTCAAAATATTTTCACCTCGGGCTTACAAGCTCAGATGTTATAGACAGCGCGCTTGCGCTTCAAATTAAAGATGCTGGCAAAATCATAAACAAAGACCTCGAGGGCGTTATTTTTTCTTTAAAAAAACTTATAAAAAAATATCAAAAAACTGTCTGTATAGGTCGCTCTCATGGAGTTCACGCAGAAATCATGACTTTTGGAGTTAAGTTGTGCAGCTGGCTTGATGCATTTGAAAGAATGAAAGAAAACTTTAACTTTGCACTTGAAAAAATAATGGTCGGGCAAATTTCAGGACCGGTAGGAACTTATAGCAATATTTCCCCAAAAATCGAAAAAATAGCCTGCAAAAAACTTGGGCTTAAGCCGGCAAAAATTTCAACCCAAATAATCGCAAGAGATATTCACGCACAATTTATGCAGTCTTTAGCTTTAATTGCAAGTATAATAGAACAGTTTTCAACAGAAATCAGGCACCTTCAAAGAACTGAAGTCTTGGAATTGGAAGAAGGGTTTAAAAAAGGGCAAAAAGGGTCTTCTGCTATGCCCCACAAGAAAAATCCGATTTCAAGCGAAAATCTTTGCGGACTTGCAAGAATCGTCAGAGCAAATTCCATTGCGGCTCTTGAGAATATAACCCTTTGGCACGAAAGAGATATATCACACAGTTCGGCTGAGCGCATAATTTTCCCCGACAGCACAATTTTAATTGATTTTATGCTGGACAGATTTAAAAATGTTTTGGAAAATTTGGTAGTACACGAAGAAAATATGTTAAAAAATACAAATCTTTTTGGAGGAATAATTTATTCACAAAAGGTTTTGCTGAATTTAACAAAAAAAGGGCTTTCAAGAGAAAAAGCCTATAAAATCGTCCAAAGAAATGCCCTTGAGGCCTTTGAAAAAAGTGGGAATTTTAAATCAAATCTTTTAGCGGATAAAGAAGTTAAAAAATATTTATCGGCAAAAGAAATAGAAACATGCTTCGACACAAAAGATTATTTAAAAAATACGGATAAAATTTGTTCAAGATTTAACTAACTACCAATCTTCAGATCCGTATTTCGAGTAACATTTTATGATTTCGTTTATTTTTTCTAGGATTTTTAGGATATTTTGTCTTTCATTTTCGGATACATCCCCTCTTAGTAAGTTTTTATAAGATAAAATATCTTCTTTGAGCTTTCTGATATATTGTTTTTTTTCTTCCCTTTTCTTGAAAAGCCAACCCTCATAACCGCATCCAGGAGGCACTACCACCCAAGGATTTGAGGGGAAATTTCTGCATAACTCTGGTCTTTTTTCATAAATACCGCATGAATTATTTTCTTGGATATAACGACAATGATAAAAAGTAACTTCATTTTCATCAAAATTTTTTCTATCCGCCCTAAGCTTTGAAAATATATTATCAACGGTCTTTTTACATATTATTGCAGCTTCATACTTTGAATCGTAAGGTTCAAAAATATTTAAAAAATCTTTGGCATATTCATCACCATTTTGAGCAAGTTCTTTTAATTCATCATGCAAAAGCGGGGAAGTCAAAACTCTACAACACTTTGCACACATTTTGCAAAGCTCTTGAGGACGATTTTCAATAAAATTTTCTTTTTTTTCCATAATTTTCAATTTTTATTATACCAGAAAATCAGCTTAATATTTCTTAAATAATTTGCTCAAAGAGCAATTATTTCATGGTTTTTAACTTTATTTATATAAGTGGTGAAAGGTAAGTTTCATGCAAAATACGGTAGTAAGCCCTCAAAATATAGCTCCTGCGCAAGCGGTTTCAACTCCACCTGCGGCTAATCAGCCACAGGCAATCACCCAACCAATGGTTAACCCAGGAGTTGTAAACACTCAAAATCCTCAAAACGTACAAGTTCCTAATTATTCAGGAGTTAATATTCAAATTTTTAATCCCTCGGTAATGGCACCGGGGACAAATATGACGTATCCGCCGAATTATTACACGACAAATTACGGGCCCCAAGGACAACCTCCACAACCAATGCCTCCTCAAACACCGCCTCAAACTCCCGCTGCTCCGACAGAAGCAGATAAAAAGAAAACAGAAAAACGAGATATTGTTGAATTAACCGATGATTATATTAAAAATCTCGAAAATTACCTCAACAGTCAAGACCCTGAAGTAAGACTAATGGGAGGAAAAGAGGTTTTGGCAAGGCTTCAGGAAGATGACAGCAGAAAAAGCGACAAAGCATTAAATGCCCTTGTTAACAAAATGCTGCAAGATCCTTCACAAAAAGTAAGGGTAATAGCACTTGCCGCACTGAATTCGAAAGCAGCCACAGGAGATGATTTAACCGTACAAATTCTTAAAAATATGCAGAACAAGAAAACAACAGACGGACAAGATGCCCTTCTGGCTTCCGAAATACTCTTAAAAATGTCAGGCAATACCATAAAAAAAGAATTTGAAGTAAAAGAAAATAACAAAAAAGATAAAAAAGACAAAAAAGAATAAGGAAAATTAAAAATGAATGTATCAAACATACTGATAAAAACTATAGGGATGGTAGGCTTGGGCTCCGTACTGTACGATTCACACATTATGGGAAAACAGCAAAGCAAAATTGACCAACATGTAATTAAAACCGACAGTGTACAAAAAACTTTTATTGATACGATGTCACTGGATACCCCAAGCAAAACCAAAGACATTTTAAGAAAACAGTTCCTGAATTTTAAATTAAACGAAACATTTTCAACTTTCTTTACAGGAGCGGCAGGCTATGCTAAAGGATTTGCCAAAATGTTAGTCAACAACATTATTCCTTTCAGCTTGGCAATGGGAACCGTTGTTGCAGCAGGCGCTAACAAAGCCAAAGGGACCAAAGGCATATTATCAAAAACATTCGGACTGGGTTTGGTAGCATATGGGCTGGTTTATTTACTGCACGATGTGTTTGGAATCTTTAAGCCCAAAAAATTATAAAAAAGTTTGCAAAATAAAAAGGCTTGTTTTCAACAAGCCTTTTTTATACACATCGAGGGGTAACGATTTATAAAAATTATTCTTTAATCATTTTAAGGGCGACTTCTTTTGCTGCACTCCCTGACAAGCCTAATTCTTCTTGAACAGCCACCATATTTTCTGTCACTTCTTTTTCAAACTTATTCATCATTTCTGTCATTCTTGCTACTACTGCAGGCGAAGTTCCCTCAGCAATTTCAAAAGCTCTTTTTATAGAGGATGAAGCTCCTACACCTATGCCTGCATTTGCAGCCATAAATCCTAAAACTTCTTCTGCAGATTTATTTTGAATATCCGGTTGTTTAGCTTCCGGCTTTTTTTCTTCAACTTTTTCTTCAGGAGCTTTTTTTGCTTTTGCGCTCATGCCTGCACCGCCCACACCTAAACTATTTAGCCCTATTCTATCGATTGACATTTTAGTTTCTCCTTAGATTTCGTATCCACTTTTTGTTTATCGGTTTAATTTTTAATGACCTTTAGAAAAAAGTCTTTTTTTGTAACAACTTTTTACAAATTGTAATAATTTAAACTATTTTGTAAACCTTTTGTAAAAAATATGGTAAATTAAGCAATTATAAGCCTTCATCAGTTTTATAAACTTGGGTAGGAATAAAATGCCGATAAAAACAGTTAATAGTGTGAATACAAACTCGCCTTCTTTCGGGGCGATACCTAAGCCCTTTAAAGTTTTTGAAGGAGCGAAAACACTTGAAATGCTTGAAAAAATGGGCAAATTTTCCTCACCCCAACAACGATTATTTTTGGGCGTAACGGCATTAATGACCCAACCCTTTATTGACCTTTATAATAAAAGCGTGGATGAAAAAACGAGAGTGGTTTCTTGTGCAAGAACCCTTGCAAAAAACATAGTTGGAACAATAGTCGGCATAACTGTAAGAGAGCTCTGTATTAGGGCAATTGACTTTTGTACAGAAGTTGATGCCAAAAAACTAAATAATCCGAAGTATTTAAAGTTCAAAACAGCCTTGCTTCCAAGCAACGTGAAATTTAAAGAGACTACAAGAGAACTTGTTAAGCACAGACAAGCCCTTGGAACTTTTATAGCACTCGGGGTAATGCTTATTACAAACTTTACCATTGACCTTCCGCTTACCAAAATGATGACAAATTGGTTTACCAAAAAATTTGAAAACAATGCCAAGAAGAAAATGGAAAAAGAGCAGCAGTCAAAAATACAAGGAGGCTCAAAATGACGACCTTCTTGCAAAAAAATGTGGACAAAATCTATAAGCATTTTTCACACGATTTAGGGTTTATGCTTTTAGTTACAGGCGCAGTAGGCTGGGCACTTTCTTCTATTGCCCATGTTACCGCTGTAGTAGTAAACAAAGAAATCCCTAAAGAACAGAAGGATTTTCTTGTCCCTCAAGAAATAGCAGACGCTTTTGTAAACATTGCCGCTTTTGTTGCCATAACACACCAATTTAACAAATTCGGAACAAAATTGGTTGAATCAGGCAAGCTCACTACCGCACCTATTCGTAATTTTCTGCTTAAAAACTCTCAATCCTTTGAAAACTTAAATAAAAGAATTGTGGACTCTGACAATTTCATTTCTAAATGTTTTAATAAAATATTTAAAAATGATTCTGCAATTAAACAAAAATTTGAACCTTTCTTCACCAAAAGAAAATTCAATATAACAGATTCAGATATATTCAAAAATGACAAAAATATTAAAGATGATTTTTATAAATTTTACGACGGTATAGATTTTATTTCTGCCACTATCGGCTCGATAATTTCATGCAATATTGTTACCCCTTTGTTAAGAAACGCTTTTGGCGCAAAACGTCAAAAAGAAATTGCCATGCACGACAAGCTGCACCAAAGCGGCATCATGTTCACAAAACCAAGAGTCACAATTGATAACTACACCCAAAATATAAACAACAGAACAAGGTTAACAAACCCGAATTCTTCACTTAAAGTTTAGTCTACAAGCCCTTCCCTAACAGCCTTTACGGCAGCCTGAACCCTGTCTTCGACAGACATTTTATGAAGAATAGAACAAACATAAGCTTTTATTGTATGCGAACTCAAAGACAGTTCTTTTGCGATTTCGGTATTACTTTTGCCGGTGGTAATAAGATTAAGTACCTCAAATTCTCTTTTGGTAAGATGTTTCGAAAAATCTTGGGTTTTTTCCATTAATACCTCAAAGGTTTTTGTAAAAAAATTAAAAAGCGGACTGACAACATTATAATACCGTCAGTCCGCAAAAGTCTATTTATTAAGTTTTAATAAGATATTAATTTGAAGGGCAACCTGTACACTCGCCTGTTGTGCTGTCATAACCACCGGTGCATCCTATACCGGTACAATAATTGTTGCTTGCATTATTACTAACACCGGAAACAGTCTTTCCAGCATTATTTCCTGCATCAGTAATAGTTCCGCCGAGTTTTGTAAGCACAGCTATAGCTATTATAGCAACAAGTGCTAAAATCAAGCCATACTCAACAAGTGATTGTGCATGTTTTCTCAAATTAAACATTATATTCCTTACTTTTTAGTACATTTTCCTGTTTCAGGATCAAATGCCCCAAGCCCTGCGGATTGACAATAAGTCTCCCCTGCATTGCCGCTCACATTCTCCACCGTATTGCTTGTGTTATTTCCCATATTGCCGATTGTGCCGCCGAATTTGCTCAACACCGCAAGTGCAACGATTGCAACAAGTGCTAAAATCAAACCGTATTCAATCAATGATTGTGCTGTCTTTTTCATAAAACTCTCCTTTTTATTGTTAATTATATAATTACAATCGGATTATATCATTTTTATTTTTATAATGCAAATGGTTTTTGATTAAGTTGATAAGTTTATGAGATTATGAGTTTATAAGTTTTGCATTGCCAAACCTCTAAGCTGCCGAACCGCTTCTATTTACTATTTACTATTTACTATTTACTATTTACTATTTACTGTTACCCCCCTTGCAAAAAAATGTGAAATGGTTTAGATTATATATGACTATGATTAAGTTGGAAAATGTAAGAAAGAGTTACAGAACAACACGCATCCTTAATAACGTTTCATTCTGCGCCCACCGAGACGAGATTGTTGCAATTATAGGCCCCTCGGGCTGCGGCAAAACGACCTTGCTCAAATGTATAGACGGGCTGGAAAAAATTGATAACGGAACGATTACTATTGAAGGGCATGACATTACCAAAAAAACAAAAGATTTATCAAAATTAAGACAAAATGTCGGAATTGTTTTTCAGCAATATAATTTGTTTCCACATATGACGGTAAAAGAAAATATTACACTTGCTCCTTTGATTGTAAAAGGGATGAAAAAAAACGATGCCGAAATTTTGGCCATGATGCTTCTGGAAAAAGTCGGACTGCTTGATAAGATGGATTACTACCCGCATCAACTCTCGGGCGGGCAGGCACAAAGGGTTGCGATAGCAAGAACTCTTGCAATGAAGCCCAAAGTAATTATGTTTGATGAGCCCACAAGCGCTCTGGATCCTCATATGAAATCTGAAGTTCTTGAAGTTATAAAAAAGCTTAAAAATCAGGATATAATTATTCTTCTTGTAACCCATGAATTAAAATTTGCAAAAGAAATCGCAGACAGAGTGGTATTTTTATACAACGGGCAGGTTATAGAAAATGATTCTGCGCAAAATGTTTTTAATTGTCCTAAAAACGAAATTACAAAAATGTTCTTTGAAAAAATTTCTAAGACGGAATAGAAAGTTTTAATATGAAAAGACATCTTATATATTTATTTATTTTTAGTTTGGTTATTTTTTCCTCAGGCTGCAAAAAACAAGACGAAACAAGCGATGTTTTGGATAAGGTACTAAGCCGAGATAAATTAATTGTCGGAGTGAAATTTGACACAAAACCCTTCGGATATATTGATGAAAACCACAATCTGACAGGATTTGACATAGAATTGGCAAAATATATCGCAAAAAACCTTTTAGGAAGTGAAAAAAAGGTAGAATTCAAGCAGGTAACTCCTTCTAATAGAATTTTATCTCTAAACTCGGGACAAATCGACATGATTATAGCAACCATGACGATGACACCGGAAAGAAAAGAGGTCATAGACTTTTCAAAACCCTACTATATGGCAGGACAAGCAATTTTAGTGCCCTCTGACAGTTCCATTACCTCCATGTCCGACCTGAACGGCAAAAGGGTCATAATCATTTTCGGCTCGACTGCAGAAAAAAACACAAGACTTATGGCTCCTGAAGCAAAAATTTCAGGTTACAAAACTTACACCAACGGATACAGCGCCCTCAAGCAGGGAAGAGCAGATGCAATAACTTCCGATGACACTATCTTAATGGGCTTTGTCATGCAGGATGATTCGGTTAAGCTTTTGCCCAAAAGATACTCAAAAGAACCTTATGCGATAGGATTTAGAAAAGGGGAAAGCTCAAAAAGACTCAGGCAAAGAGTTGATCTGATTTTAGATGAAATGATTAAATCGGCGCAAATGACACAACTTAAGGCAAAATGGGTTAAATACTAATGTATGAAATGGATTTTTCAATACTTTTAAAAAATTACCGAATGATAACAGAAGGTATTTTAACGACAATTTCGGTTTCTCTTTTAGCCGGAATCCTGGCATTTTTATTAGGAAGTGTTTTTGCCTACTTAAGAACAAGTCCGGCTAAATTAATTTCTTCGTGGACAAATTTTATTGTGCTTTGCATAAGAAATATGCCGCTTTTAATATTAATTTATCTTTTCTACAAAGGATTGCCGTCAATTCATCTTGTTTGGTCTGCATATACCTGCGGCGTTCTGGCCTTGGGCATATATAGCGGATGCTATATATCAGATGCTGTTATTTCAGGAATAAACGCCGTCCCAAAA
This sequence comes from uncultured Muribaculaceae bacterium, assembly GCA_964640325.1. Lineage (GTDB taxonomy): Bacteria > Cyanobacteriota > Vampirovibrionia > Gastranaerophilales > Gastranaerophilaceae > DAOQAU01. The sequence continues at coordinate 51,229 of CAZXID010000002.1, forward strand.
GAACATTTTCAGGCAAGTCAAGCCTTGGGCATGAACAGATTTAAGTCTTTTGTTTACGTCGTTTATCCCCAGGCTATAAGATACTGCGTTCCGATTTTGGGAAATCAATTTATGAGTCTGATTAAAAATTCGTCCCTTGTAAGCTTCATTTCCGTAACAGATATTTTTTATGTTGTATATCAAGGTATTTCAGACACTTACAGAATATATGAATATTTTATTCTGGCGGTGGTTTTATATTTAATTTTAACCGGCTTTGTACTTTTTGTAATAAAAATATTGCAAAAAATTTATACACTTCCCTCGCAGGAGGTGATTGTATGACAGTTGATGTAATCATAAACAATCTGCCATTTTTAATGAAAGGACTTTTGGTCACACTGAAAGTTGCTTTTATCTGCATAATTTTAAGCCTATTTTCAGGGATAATTTTAGGAACATTGAGGTTTGTAAAAATCCCTGTTATAAGTTTATTTGTAGGTGCTTTTGTTGACATTACAAGAACGATTCCGCTGATTTTGTTTATAATATTTGTTCATTTTACAATTTCGCCTTATCTGCCGGGATATTCGGCTTTTCTAAACCACATAGGAATAGACTCGTTGGAAATGTATTCGGCTATCATCGCCCTTTTTATCTTTAATTCTGCCTACATGGCAGAAATTATAAGAAGCGGACTCGAAAGTGTGGGAAAAGACCAAATTCTTGCGGCGCAATCTCTTGGACTAAGCAAGGTGCAAATTATTGAACATATAGTGCTTCCTCAAGCGCTAACCGTAATAAAACCGGCTTTAACGGCACAACTGGTTACACTCATAAAAGATACCTCCCTTGCTTCTGCAATAGGATTAATTGAGCTTACAAGATCTTGCGAAATTGTTTATGAGACTTCCTACCACGAATTTGAACTGCTTTGTTTTGCCGCTTTTGTATATATCAGTTTAAACTTTTTTGTACAAAAAATATTCAATTATGAGGCAAGATGTTAAGCTATTGACTTTTTTTTTAAAGTTTGTTAGTATTTATCTGTACTTTATAATATAAGGTTGATTGTAAAAATTTTATTGTATATTAACTAAGCGAAAGGTAGAAAGATTATGAAAAAAAGATTAGGATTTACTTTGGCAGAGGTATTAATCACTCTGGGTATTATCGGTGTAGTTGCTGCCATGACTATTCCAACATTGATGAACCAAACCGGACAAGCTGAGTTTAAAACAGGTTTAAAAAAGATGGTTTCTGCACTTAACCAGGCTGTTACAATGAACGTTGCCCTAGACAGCGTAAGTTTTGCTGATGTAACCACAACAGCTGCAGCAACTACAACAGATCCTTTGTCTTTATATTATTTGTTCTCTAACAGAATGAATGTTATAAGCACAGGCAGCGCAACAGATGTAATTAGTGGAGCAAACGATGCGACCAACTATACCCTGTTTCTAAACGACGGGGCAGCTATTTCTTGGCTCAAGACTGCGGGAGGATGTACTACAACAGCTCAATGCAATATTTTGGTTGATGTAAACGGAAAGAAAAGACCTAACGTATATACAACCGCATCTACTGACGTAAAAGATCAATTCGGTATTAAAATCTACGGTCAACAAGCGCTTCCTAACGCTGTCGGCAGAGATATTATGTGGGCAAAATAATTAGATTTGCTAATAAATAAAAAAGGTAATGATTTTTTCATTACCTTTTTTTGTGCTAAAATTATTACATGAAAATATCGGGAGAAAAACAGTTAGATTTATTAACCGGTTTAGTGAATTTTGTATTTAGCATTCAAAGGCACTTAACTTTTATCAAAGAAGTTAATAACCCTGAACTTAAACCTTGCATTTACGCGCTATGGCACGGACATCAGTGTTGCGTTTTCGGGGTTGAAGACAAATCTCATCTAAACGTATTAATAAGCCGCTCGATTGACGGGGAAATTATTGCAAGAGCGGTGGAAAGATTAGGCTTTAAAACAGTCAGAGGCTCAAAAGGCAAAAAAGGCAGCGTTGAAGCCACAATGCAATTACTTGACAGGCTTAAAAATAGCGAGTGTATAGCAATGACAGTTGACGGACCAAGCGGTCCTGCCTTTAAAGTTAAAGAAGGAGTCATCAAAATAGCAAAAATGTCAGGCGCTCCGATAATCCCTGTTTATTGGTATTCTCCCCAAATAAATTTTATCAAATTCCCCTCTTGGGATAAATTGTTGTATCCGCTTGGTGCCACTTGGCTTGTAAATTTATACGGCGAGCCCATTTACGTGAACTCGGATAATACCGACCAACAAGATGAGCAAATCAGAATGCACCTTGAAAATGTATTAAAAGAGCTTGAAGAAAAAGCCCCTCAAGCCCATAAAGAGGCTTATAAATTCAGATTATGGAAAAAAAATTAAAAATAGCTGCAATTCAAATGTCGTCAAAAATCGGCGATATTGATTTTAATATCCAAAAAATTGACGATTTGATTAAAAAAAATGTCAAGGGAAAAATTGATTTGCTTATCTTGCCCGAAGTTTGGACAATAGGCTGGATGCCTGCAAAATTTCAAGGCTCTGCCCAAGAACTTGAAAAAAGTAAAGCTTTTTTGTTCTTGTCCAAAATTGCAAAAGAATATAGCACAAATATTATAGGCGGGAGTTTTATAACAAAAAGGGATTCAAAATATTACAATTCATGCCCTATTATAAATCATAAAGGCGAACTTTTCACAGTTTACGATAAGATGCACCTTTTTTCTTACTACGGCTGCGATGAAGGAGCTTTTGTCGAAAAAGGAAATAATCCGGTAATGGTTGAAGTTAACGGGGTTAAAATCGGCATTAGTCTCTGTTATGACATAAGATTCCCCGAACTTTACAGGGCTTATGCCAAAGCAGGGGCGGACTTGCTTATTAATATGGCGGCATGGCCCATGAAAAGAGCTGTTCATTGGGATGCTTTAACCAAGGCGCGTGCCATTGAAAACCAATGCTTTATGATCGCACTAACCCAATCTGGAAAAATTACCCAAGATGAGTGGAATTTAGGCCATTCAAAAATTATAGATTTCAACGGAGAAGTAATCTCCGAGATAAAAAACGGTGAGGGGATAATTTTTGCCGAGCCTGATTTTGAACAGATGTATCAATTTAGAAAAAAATGCACAGTTTTACTTGATATACAAAAAAAGTATGATGTAAAATTGTTTTGAGGATGTCATGAAAAAAATAAAATTAATTTCAATTTTTATAACACTATTTGTCTTTGCACAGATTGCTTGTGCAAAACCTTTTATAAACCCTATTTTTTCTGCGATATGGGATTCTGACCTCTCAAGAAGGGCTCTGATAGGAGTTTCGATTAAAGAAGTTTCAAGCGGGAAAACAGCCTATGAAATGAACTCTAAAACCCCGATGTCACCGGCGTCTGTGCAAAAAGTCATAACTCTTTTGCCATCAATAAATACATTAAAAGAAGATTACAAATTCAGAACAGCGCTATATAAAGGACAAGATGGAAATATTTATTTAAAATTAGGAGCAGACCCTTATCTCACAACTGCAAATTTAAGAGAATTAATCAGTGCACTTCCACAAAAACAAGACTTAAATAAACATTTTTATATTGATGATTCAATAATGGACAGCCAAGAATGGGGCGAAGGCTGGCAATGGGATGATGATTTAAACCCGCTTATGCAAAAATTCGGAGCATATAATTTAGACAGAAATCTTTTGAAAATAAATTTCTGCCCCGGCTCACAACAAGGAGCGCCGGCTGAAATTTTAACAGAAGTTTTTTATCCTACCGCATTTGCAAACAACGTAATAACGGGAAATAAAACGGAAATTAAACTTGACAGAAAAAATTATATTTCCCCCGATGTAATAAATGTCCAAGGAACAATTTCTTATGATTATTCGATAGAAATCCCAATAAACCACCCGAGAAGATACTTTGTGCTTCGCCTTGAAGAAGTTTTGAGAAAACAAAAAGTAGGTTACTACGGCGAATTTGAAAGAATGAAACTTCCTAAAGATTCTATTTTACTGGCTGAAATAACCCATCCTATTTCACAGGCGCAGTCTGATATTTTAAAACAAAGCAATAATATGATGGCAGAAACAGTTTTCAAACTTGCAGGGGGCAACTACATAAATAACGCCGGCTCTGCCGAATCCGGCACAGAAATGCTAAACAATTACTATAAAAAATTAGGCGTAAATACAGACAGCATAAAAATAGTTGATGGAAGTGGCGTTTCTAAAAATAATCTTGTAACCGCAGATTTTCTAACAAATGTTTTAGTAAAAATTGCCAAAGACCCCCCTTATAATGACTTTATAAACTCTCTGGCAAAACCCGGCGAAGGAACTTTAACAGACAGAATGCTTTATTTTAAAGATAATCTGAAAGCAAAAACAGGCACTTTATCAAATATAAGCGCCATTACAGGCTATTTAACCGCAAAAAGCGGGAAAACTTACGCATTTTGCATTATGGTAAATGATTCCAAATCAACAAATTTCGACAAAAAAACTTTTGAAGAATACGTCTTAAGAAAAGCCTACGAAGAACTTTAGGGGTAATTTGGCTGAATAGCTGAAAGGGTGAAAGGCTTAATGGTTAAAGATTAGGGCGGAATTGCCATTCCGCCAGCACTAAAGCCACTCACGTCATTACAAGTGGGTAAATGATTTGGTTTAATACTGAAGACGTTCACGTCATTGCAAGACATGGGTTGCCGACTTTTACAACTATTATCCACCGAAGCAATCTTTCACAAACCTCGGTTAAAAATCATTCCTCGCATACTCCATAATTAATCGATTTTAAGGCGTTTTTTGCCCAAAAATCGTCATGCTCTAAAATATTTTCGCCTACGGCAAAAAACGCCGAGCCTGAACCCGACATAATTGCGTTGGGATATAATTTTTTAATTTCTTTTAATTCCTTGTAATCATTAATTACTGCTGTTTCCAGGTCATTGTAAAAATGTTTTTGTATTTCTTTTTTGCCTGTTTTTAGTGCCTCGACAAGTTTTTTTGTCATATTTAAATTCGGCTTATTTTTTAACTGTGAAAACTTTGCATAAGCCTCTTTTGCACTTATGCCAAAACTTTTGGGTTTAATTAAGCAGAGGTGAAATTCCTGAAACGGCAAGGGTTCAAGAATTTCACCTCTGCCTATTGCAAGCTGACATCCGCCTTCAAGACAAAAATTAAGGTCAGAGCCAAGTTCAGCACACATTTTGTGCAGTTCCTCTTTAGAAAATACATTGTTAAAAAGTTGATTTAATCCCCAAATCGTACCTGCTGCATCTGTACTTCCGCCTGCAAGCCCTGCAGATACGGGAATGTTTTTTTCAATATGAATATTGGCTGAATAGCTGAAAGGCTGAACAGGTGAACCGTTAATTTTATTAAAAAACAATTCAGCGGCTTTATATACCAAATTCGTTTCATCATAAGGAATTTCGCTGCTTGTTCCTGAAAGTTTTATTTCAAATTTGCTGTTTTCTTCAATTTTTATTCTCAAAAAATCAAACAAATCAATTGTTTGCATAACGCTTTGAATATTGTGAAATTCATCTTGGCGTTTGCTTAAAACTTCAAGTGTAAGATTAATCTTTGCCGGACATTTGATTTTAATCTCTTTATAATTATAATTGTCATGCTGAACTTGTTTCAGCATCTTGCCAGTGGACAAATGCTGGTTAGGTCCTGAATTAAATTCAGAATGACAATTTTTTAACAATTCTTCCGACAATTGAGCAAATTTTTCGATAGAAATCGTTTCGCCTCTTGCGTTAAGGTCAATTTTAACATTTTCAAGAGATTTTTCAATATTTTCTTTTGAAAACCCGCCGCTTAAAAGACAATTTTTAATATTTTTTCTCCGTTGAGAAAAAGCCGCTTTAATTGTTTTTCTAAAATGCTTATAATCGCAAAGTTTAACTTTAGGATCTTGGCGGACAATTAGTTTTACAAGAGCCGAATCAACTTTGGGGCTTGGATAAAAACATTTGCGCCCAACTGATTTAATTATTTCACAATCAGCCCAAAACTGGGACAAAATGGTTAAAAGCCCGTACTGTTTTGAAGGGCTTTTTTCTGTTGCGACAATTCTTTGGGCAACTTCTTTTTGTACCATAAGAATAATTTCTTTGATTTTATTTCTGTTTTTATTGTCTAAATCATCAATCTCACCCAAAAGGTGTGCTATTATAGGGCTTGTAATGTAATAAGGAATATTTGCTACAATTTTGACTTTTTCATCGCAAAGCAGGCTCAAATCTGTTTTTAAAATATCCTGATGCAGGATAACCAAATTATTGCAAGGGATTTTTTTTAACTCTTTTATCGCATCTTCGTCCAGTTCTATTGCAATAACTTTTTTTGCCACTTTAAGAAGTTGTTCTGTCACAAACCCCACCCCCGCGCCGATTTCTACCACGATGTCTTCGCTTGAAATTTGCGCACTGTCTAAAATTGCACGGATTATTTTCTCGTCGACAAGAAAATTTTGTCCGAGCCGTTTTTTTGTTCTAAAAGATTTTGCTCTTTGTAAGTAGTCCATGTTACTAATCTATAATAATACAAACAGGGTAATGTTTTTTTCAAATTATACATGATAGTTTAAGACATGTTATAATTTATCGGATAAGTCGGCTGCTTTTTAGCCAAAAGAGGTTTTATGTTGAAATCAAAAGATGAAACGATTTTATCTGTGTTCAAAAAAGGCTGCAAACCAAAAGAAGAATACACCGTCGGAGTTGAATACGAAAGACTTCCAATCCATGCCACAACTTACAAATCCTTAGCCTATGAAGGCGAGGGCGGGATTTATGAACTTTTAAGAGCTTTTTCAAAACTTGATAACTGGGAATATATAACAGACGATTACAATATCATAGGACTTAAAAAAGAAGGTGATTTAATTACTTTAGAGCCGGGCTGTCAGTTTGAACTCAGTTTAAAACCCCAAAAAAATATCACCGATTTAAAAGCCAAAATAGACAATTTCAACAAAAAAATCACCCCTCTTTTAAGAAGATATAACATAAACTTGCTTGAATACGGCGTTTCGCCTGTTTCGACTTACAAAAATATAAAAATTATTCCCAAAAAACGCTATCATATCATGGCAAATTACCTTTGGGGAATCTTGTCTGATGTTATGATGAGAGAAACAGCAGGAATTCAAGCCTGCTTTGATTTTTCATCGGAAAAAGACGCCATAAGAAAATTCAGGATAACAAATATGCTCTCGCCTTTTATGACAGCAATGTTTGCCAATTCACCCATAAGAGGCGGTGTTGACACGGGCTACAAAACCTTTAGAGGCTTAAGCTGGCTTAACACAGACAGCGAAAGATGCGGATTTTTAAGCAAAAATTTCTTTGAAAAAAATTCCGATTACGGCTTTAAAGATTATATTGATGATGTTATAAAAACGCCGATGATTTTTATAATGCGTGAAGGAAACCCTGTTAAAATTTTGGGCAAAATTGATTTTGAGCAATTCATTGAAAGAGGCTTTGACGGTTTTGAAGCAACTTTAGACGATTTTCTTTTGCATGCAAATTTGTGTTTTCCCGAAGTCAGATTGAGAGATTTTATCGAAATCAGAAACCATGACTGCGCCAATCATGGCATGCAATATGCAATTTTAGGCATTTATAAAGGGATTTTATACTCGCAAGAAAACCTTAATGCGATTGAAAATCTTCTTGAAAAATTTTCTTATAACGACATCGAAGAATTCAGATATAACGTTCCAAAAAACGCACTTGAAACAAAAATTAAAGGACATCTTGCAAAAGATATAGCAAAAGAAATTCTAAAAATAAGCCAAAAAGGGCTAAAAGAACAAGGACTCGGAGAAGAAAAATTTCTTGACCCCATAGAAGAATTTACCCTGCAAGGACTTTGCCCCGCGGATGTGATTTTAAAAAACTGGTACGGCAGCTGGAACAAAGATATTAACAAACTTATAAAATATTTGAATAATTGACATAGCTCTTGGCTGAATGGCTGAACAGGTGAAGGGCTTAATGGGTGAAGGGCTTAAGGGTTTAAGCAAACACGTCATTCTGAACTTGTTTCAGAATCTCATCAGTCCGTAGGTTGGGGTTTCTACCCCAACATTAGCTGGCATTTAAAATTTTTACAATAAAACACTTGATTTTGTATCTCAAATGTGGTACAATGGAAATACAAACAAAGGAGAAAACTATATGTTAGCAAAATCAGCTTTTATACGTGCCCGAATGGAGCCAAGCTTAAAATTATCTGTTGAATCAATTCTGGAACAAATCGGACTTAATCAAACAGAGGCTATAAGGCTTTTTTATAAGCAAATTGAACTTTGCAACGGGCTTCCGTTTGAAGTTAAAATTCCTAATGCAAAAACAAGAAAAGCTATTAATGACAGTGCTACAGGGAAAAATCAAAAAAGATTTTCCGATGTTGACGAGCTTTTTGATGATTTGGACGACTAATGTTTGAAATTATAAGACAAAATCAATTTAAAAAAGTAGCTAAAAAATATTTATAGTATAATTTATCCATGAACGAAATAATACCGATTCAAAATTTAATTTATGAAATTAGAGGTCAAAAAGTTATGCTGGATAGTGATTTGGCAAAGCTTTACGGAGTTGAAACAAAGGTATTAAATCAGGCGGTTAAACGTAACATCGAACGCTTTCCTGAAGATTTTATGTTTCAATTATCAAAAGAAGAATGGAATGCTGTGAGTTTGAGGTCACAAATTGTGACCTCACCTAAAGGCGGTGGGCGTCAATATTTGCCTTATGCTTTTACAGAACAGGGTATTTCCATGCTTTCTTCTGTTTTAAATTCTAAGCAAGCGATTGCAATCAATATCCAAATAATGCGTGTATTTGTTCAAATAAAACAATTTGCGCTGACAAATAAGGAACTGACCGAACGCCTAAATGAAATGGAACACAAATTTATTCAATACGCCCGTGATATGAATATCAATATCGAAGACATTTACAAACAATTAAACTACCTGACCGACATCACAAAACCTGCAAAAATCGGGTTTAAAACGGAGAAATTATAATAATGGTTGACTTTATCTCTATAAATTCTATACCTCAGCAAGCAGATTTTAGTAGTTTAATTACCCTAGTATCAGGCCTGTTGGGTGCAGCAATAGGTGGATTTGCAACATATAAAGCTGTTGATAAATCTCATATAAATAATACTGTATTAGAAAAAGAAAAAGAAGAAAAAAATGAAAAAAATTTAATATTAGCAATCAATGAAGAATTAAAAGTTTTAAAAGAGGCTTATGAACAAGAATTAGATACAGTGTTATTAAATCTTAAAGAAGATCAATATTTAACGTCTTATTACACTGCTACACAAGATTTTATGACAATTTACCATGGAAATGCCAATAAAATAGGCTATATAAAAAATAAAAATTTAAGAAATAAAATAATAAAAACTTATATTTTTATAAAAAGGTATTTAGAAGAGAGTTTAATTTATAAAAAATATTTAGACAATTTTTATCAAAATAGGCAGAGTTTTCTTGCAACAGTTTATCCTAATCTTGTTAATGGAATATTTACAAATATCAAGACCGCACCTGAAATTGCTATAATTGTTGAATCAATCGGTAAAAATGATTGGTCATGGTTAAAGTCTCAATATATAAATCAGGAACAAGTTATAAATTTCATAAAAAGTGATGAGCAAAGCTTTTTACAATTAATACATTTATCTAAAAAAATAAAACAACTATATATTCAGCTAAAAGCTGAAATTAACTCTATTATTATGATAATTGAAAGTATTTATCCTGAGGATAATTTGTAATCGCTTTACAGCTATGATAAATGTAAATATTTGTCTGAAAAATTTATATAATAATTCTTTTATCAATTCAAAATTCCTTTGAGTCCGAGGACGTCTTCGTAGCGGGCACCTGATTCAAGAAGTTCTTCGGCGGAAAACCCGAAAAGTGAAATGAGGTTTTTTGCTTCTTCGTCAACTCGTTTTTTGTTGCAGGCTTTAACTACCTCGCCCAATGCATCTTCTCTGGTGAGTTTGGTAATTTGATTATTTCTTCCTTGATGTAAAATTCGTTTCTTGGATTTACCCATTGTTTTACCTTATATTATTAAATTTGTCATCCCGAACTTGTCTTCTCCTCTTGTTTCCGAACAAGGTGAGGATTACAAGGGAGAGTATCGGTAACGATGTATCGGGATCTATCCGACATTCTAGGCTGGTAAGATGCTGAAATAAATTCAGCATGACAGATTGGATGTTATTCTTGTAGTGATAAAAGTGCTGCTCCAATCATTCCCGAATGATTGCCCGCTTTTGCCTTGTAAACCTTCACCGGTGCTGTTACAATCTGCGCGTTTGTTTCATTTTCCAGATAATCAGTATCCACAAACTCAGCCAAAGAGCCTGACAAAACAAAACAATCCGGATCAAAAAGGTTAGAAAGCCCGACTAAACCTGCTAAAATATGATTTTGCCAGGTATCAAAAACTTCTTTCATTTTCTTGTCGCTCTTTTTAACCCCTTCGATTACATCATAAGTGGTTACGTTCTTGTCGTTAAGGATTTCTTCTGCAGTAATTCTAAGTCCTGTGCCTGATGCGTATGCCTCAAAGCAATCCCATGCGCCGCAGGTGCACCTGCGGCGCATATCTGTAAACATTTTAAAATGCATTTCACCTGCACCGCCTGATTTTCCTTTGTACAACTTGTTATCTAAAATTATGCCGCCGCCCACTCCTGTTCCAAGTGTAAGCATCACAGAATAAGGACAATTTTTTGATGCGCCCAATTCATGCTCTGCCCAGGCTGCAGCGTTTGCATCATTTTCAATAAAGACTTTTTTTGTCGAAAATGATTGAAAATCAATTTGATTGTAACCTTTTGGTAAATTTGCGGTTGAACTTATGACTTTATTATTTTGATTGTTTACAGCACCCGCCGTTGCTATTGCAATTACATCAACATGATTTTCGTGAGTTTTTATTATACTTTCAAGCAGATTTTTAAGCTCCTGAATATCTTTTGGCGTGCAAATTTTATTAACTTCGCCCAAAATTTCACCTTGTTCATTTACAAGGGTGTGATAAATTTTTGTTCCGCCGATATCTATTGCAAGTGCTTTTTTCATAATAATTATTTCCCTCTATCCTTGTCATCCTGAACTTGTTTGACTTCTTTTTCCGAAATCTTTAATTTCGTGGAAAATGTCCTTACGGCATATTTGAATTGTCTCCTCTTTAGTTTTTGTTGTCAATAGTATCAGGATCTTTCCAGTTGCCAAAGCCGGATAGATGCTGAAATAAATTCAGCATGACATTTATGTTTGTTCTATAAATCTTTTTGTAATCAGCTGCGGTCTTGTTATGGCTGAGCCTATCACAACACACCATGCACCCAATTCAAATGCTTTTTGAACTTGTTTAGGCTCCCAAATTCTACCTTCTAAGACAACGGGCACCTTTATTTTTTTTGTCAGCTTTGCAAGCAGTTCAAAATCCGGCCCATCTGATTTTGTAAGCGAATAACTCGTATATCCCGACAATGTAGTCGAAACCATATCCGCACCAAGCCGGGCACATGCCAGCCCCTCTTCAAAAGTTGAAATATCTGCCATTGCGAGCTTTCCGTTAGAATGAATTTTTTTAATTATATCCTCGACTGAGCACTCTCTTTTTCTAAAAGTTCCGTCAAATGCGATTATATCAGCTCCCGCGTTGATTAATTTTTCAACATCATCAAGTGTCGGGGTTATATATACAGTATCAAGCCAATTTTCCGGCATTTTTTTTGGTTTTGTAAGCCCGATTACAGACACGCCAAAAATTTTGGCGTTTTTAGCATCACGGACTCCTGCAACTCGAAGCGCTACCGCACCTCCCTGCACTACCGATTTCATCATCGCAAGCATGCACTCCTCTTTGTAAAGAGGTTCATCAGGCATCGCCTGCACGGAAACGACAATTTTGTTTTTTAATTGAGCTAAAACTTCCATGAGTTTAATTATAACCAAAAAATTTTTTTAAGGTATAATCAAAATATGAATATGAAAAAAACCTTGGTTAAATATCCGTTTTTGACTAAAGAAGTCGAAATTTATGAGCTTGAAAACAACCACAAAATAGTATTAGCGCATAAAGAAGGTGGGCTTGTTAATGTAAGCTCTTGGATAAAAACAGGCTCAATAAACGAAAATGACCAAAATAACGGTATTTCGCACTTTTTGGAACATTTGATGTTTAAAGGCACAAACAAATATAAAGCCGGGGAATTCGACAAAATTTTAGAAGCAAAAGGCGGCATTGTAAACGCCGCAACCTGGAAAGATTACACTTTTTACTATGTAACCCTTCCCAAAGGAGAGCGCAACAAAGATTTATATAAAGCAATAGAACTTCATGCAGATATGATTTTAGACCCTATTTTGCCTGAAAAAGAGATTGGACCTGTCTTTGATGTTAATGATACAAACGTAAATGAAAAAAGAGAACGCCATGTCGTTATAGAAGAAATTCGTATGCGTCAAGACCAACCATGGACAAAGGTTTACAACGCATGTAATAAAGCCATGTACACTTCTCACCCTTACAAAAGAGATGTTATAGGCACTCCTGAAATAATTTCTCAGGTTACAAGAAAAGATATAATGGATTATTACAAAACTTTTTATTCACCGCAAAATGTTACTACCATTATCGTTGGCGACTTTGACAGCAGGGAAGTTTTAGACAAAGTCAAAAGCGAATTCCAAAACAAATGGGGTCAAAGAGGAAACTTGAATTTATCAAATGAAATTGACACCCCTGTTTGTGAAACAAAATATATTGAACAAAAAGCGCAAATAAATTCTGCGTTTATGATGTTCGGATATTTAGGCCCTCTTGCCTGTGATTTAAAAAATTCTATCGCACTTGAAATGATTGCCATAATTTTAGGCGAAGGCACAAGTTCAAGACTGTATCAAAACCTCATCGAAAAACAAAAAGAGCCTGTTTTTAATATGGTAAATGCAGACAATTACCAATTCAAAGACGGAAACAATTTCTTTATTCAGGCAAACTTTATCCCCGAAAAGAAAGATTTGGCAATAAATTTAATAAAATCAGAACTTGAAAAAATTCTACTTGAAGAAGTTTCTCAAAGAGAATTCTTAAAAGCAAAGAAAAAAATCAAATCCCTATTTGCCCACAGTGCCGAAACTGTTTCTGAAATCGGTGAAACTATCGGTTATTACATGACCGTGTGCGAAAATTTGGCGCTCGTAGAAGAATATCTTAACATTTTAGAAAAAATCACGACAAAAGATTTACAAGAAGCTGCCCGAAACTACTTGCCAGTAAGTAATGCCGTAATTTCAGTGCTTATACCCGAATAAAATTGTATACTTTTTGTAAATTTATTTGTATTTTTTGCTTGAAAGTAGTAGAATTAAAAAATCATTTGGTTATTTTAACTTGAGAGGGTAATATATGAAGTTACACATGCAGATTTTAATAGCGCTCGGTCTTGGTTTGAAGCGTAATTGGCACATATTCTTCGGTTTAATTGCCGGTATTTTTGTAGGAATTTTTATGCACAGCCATGACAGTGTTTTTCTGACAAAAATACTTACCTTTATAGGACAAATATTTATAAGGCTTATTCAAATGGTAGTTATTCCTTTGGTTATTTCTGCAATAGTGATAGGAATTACAAGCATCGGCGACAACAAACAACTGGGTAAATTCGGAACAAAAATGATTATCTATTACGGTATCATAACTGTTCTTGCTGTCACAATAGGTGCTGTGCTTGCCCTTGCAATGAAGCCGGGTGTAGGCGCCGCCCAATACATTAATGTTGATGCCGCAGCTTCAATTCAACAACAGGTTGCAACAACAATCGAACAACAAAAAGGCAATGTTTTAAATATTTTTATAAACTTTATACCAAAAAACCCTCTTGAATCAGTAGCAAAAGGCGATATGATTTCTATCATAGTTTTTGCTCTTATTTTTGCGGTAGCACTTGCAAAAGTCGGAGAAATTAATCGGCCTGTAGTCTCCTTTTTTGAATCGATTTTTGCCGCTACAATGAAAGTCACAGACTGGATAATGTACTTTGCAGCACCCGGCGTATTTGCTTTAACTGCAACTGCGGTGTCAAGTTTCGGAATAGACATTTTCCAAAGTATTTCAAAGTACTTGGCAGTTTTATGTATAGGATTTGCCATACAGTTTTTTATTGTCTACCCTGTTTTCTTAAAAATATTTTCAAAAGTGCCCGTATTGATGCTATATGCTGCAATAGCAGAAGCGATGATGGTAGCATTCGGGACCGCAAGTTCTTCTGCTACGCTTCCGTTAACCATTGCATGCTGCGAAAAAAGAGGAATTTCACATAAAGTCTCAAGCTTTGTTCTTCCATTGGGTGCTACATTAAATATGGACGGAACAGCTCTTTTGCAAACAGTTGCGGTGATTTTCCTTGCCCAAGCCTACGGAATCCATCTGGGTCCATTCTTGATTATTCAAATAGCCTTTCTTGCAATGATTGCTTCAAGCACATGTGCAGGAATCCCGGGAGCGGGACTTATAACTATAGCCCTTGTGCTTAACGGCCTGGGATTAAGCCCAGAACAGCTTGTTGCAGGATTTGCATTCCTGTTTACTATCGAAAGGCTCACAGATATGATGCGCACCACGCTTAACGTAACATCAGATGCGGTTGTAGCTGCGGTTATCGCAGATAACGAAAATGAAATTAACTACGATTTATTAAACAATCCCGAATCGTATAAGGAAATAATCTAAGTGAGAAGTGGGGAAAAATTAAAATCAATTAAGTCGTTAGGCGCTGTAAAAACCGATTACCCGACAGATTACGATCCTTGTGTTTTGGAGTGTTTTGAGAATGTTCACAGGGATAATGATTATGTGGTAACGCTTTACGCCTATGAATTCAGCAGTTTGTGCCCAAAAACAGGTCAGCCGGATTTTGCAAAACTTTATATCAAATATATCCCGAACATTAAAATGGTTGAATCTAAAAGTTTAAAATTATACTTATTCAGCTTTAGAAATCATGGGGATTTTCATGAAGATTGCATAAATATGATTATGAAAGATTTAGTTAAATTGATGAAACCAAAATATTTTGAAATCACCGGAATCTTTACTCCAAGAGGCGGAATTTCTATCACTCCGTTTGCCAATTATTCAAACGGAGAAAAAAAATATAATCAGCTCAGAGATTCCAGACTTTTAGAAGTATTAAAAGAAAAAACTCCGCCTAATATAGCTTAAAAAATAGGTCAGGCAAACTTGCCCGACAACATAAGGATTAAAAATGGGCAACAAAGAAACAGGCGCAAAAGGCGAAATTTTAGCCAAAGAATATTTTAACAAACTGGGTTATGAAATTATTGAAACCAACAAAAGATTTTCGCGTGTCTGTGAAATTGATATTATTGCAAAAGACAAAGATACTCTTGTTTTTTGCGAGGTCAAAACCCGCTCATCAGACTTCTGCGGCTCCGGCTTTGAAGCAATTACAAAAAATAAATACGAACACATTAAAACAGGACTTTTTACCTACCTTCAGGAAAACAAAAATTATAAAAAATTCAGAATAGATGCAATATCAATAGTATTAACCCCTTCGGTCAAAATTAACCACCTGAAAAATATATAAAAGGTAACAAAAAGTTAATAAACCCTGTACAACTAGCAAAAAAAAGGTGTATGTTTTTTTATATTAACTGTATAATTAAAGTGTGGAGGTTAATATGACAACCGAAAATAATTTTATGCTCTTAGATAGAGCAAGCCTCAGAAAGTTAAATATAAAGGATATTTCAACTCCTTTACCTGATTTGAAAAACATTTTTGAACCAAAATCAATTGTAATAGCAAATTGGCTTATTAGCTGGATTGAACGGGATTTTAAATCAAAAAAAATAAAAGAAACAGACCTTCTGCCCCAAAAAGCAGAGCTGGCTTATCACTTGGGCGTGAGCATAGGAACAATGCAAAATGCCTTCAGATACGTTGAAGACAAAGGCTATGTCGAATCAAAACAGTGCATCGGGACAATGGTTAAAGACTGGAAAAATTCCACAAATTATGTCAGAAAACTCACTTCCAAGCGCGATTTGAGTGCAGAAGCAATTAAAAAATACTTTACGGAAAATAAATTTAAACAAGGACAAAAACTTCCTTCGGCAAGGGCGCTTGCAAATACTTTAAAAACCTCCGTAAATACGACAAGACTTGCCCTCGAATACCTTGCTTCATCAGGAATAATCCGGCACAATTTTATGAATTCAAATGATGCCCAATGGATTTTAAAAACAACAAATTTTTCCATTGAAAAAGGATTTTCTCAGGAGTCTAATAACGTAACACTGGTCGAAAAAATAGAAAAAGAACTAAAAGATTATATTTCAAAAAATCTTAAAATCGGGGACAAATTGCCCGCACACGAAGACCTGTCTGAACAATTTAAAGTCAGCATAAAAACAATTCACGATGCTCTTAAATCACTTATTAAAAGCGGAATTTTACTTGCAAGAAGAGGCCGTTACGGAACAACTGTGGTAAAAATGCCCTATGAAACAGAATTTTCGCCCAAAAAAGAAACTTCAATATTTGCCTCAGCGCAACAAACAGCCTTTTATAATTACGAAAAAACACAAAATCACATAAAAACACTTATCGCCCAAAAATACGAAATAGGCTCAAAACTGCCTTCTATTTCCGAATTTTCAAAAGAATTGGATTTGAGCCCCAACACAATAAGAAAAGCTTTTAACAATCTTGCAAAAGAAGGTTATCTACGATTTGCAAGAGGACGCTACGGCGGGACTTTTGTAATCGACATCCCAGAAACCTCAAATCAATCTTTCAAGTGGCTTGCAGTTAATCCCAAGTACGCAGAAGTTTATAGATAACAAAAAAGGCGGGCGGTTATTTCATAACCGCCCGCCTTTTTTGTTATTAGTCATGCTATTATTTACTATTTTTAGAGGATAAATTTTATACTCTTGATTGATAACATAAGCATGACTTGGAGGATAAAATATGGTTTCAACTTTAAATTCTATAAGCATGTCTTCTCTATTTTCCGAAGACGAATCTAAAAAAACTTGCGGAATTAATATAAAATTAAAAGCGTCGGAAATCGCAGATGAATTTATTTCATGCGGAGATTATAGTTCTTTAACATCAAAATCGATTGATACCTTAGATGAGTATAAAATAGCCAGAAGTTTACAGCTTACTTCTCAAAAACAAGATTCAAATTTAATAACAAAAAATGTTGATTATGAAATAGAATTTAAAGACTTATTAAGCAGCAGAGGTTGTTCTAACGAAAAAGAACTTCAAGCACTCAACCGGACGTCATATAAAACAGTAGATCAATTAAGAAGCTCTGTTGGTTCAACTATAAAATCAATTATTACTGATGCACTATCAGACGATTCTGATTTACAAAAATATGTGGATCTTTCAGATGACATTGTTTCTGATTTATCAGTAGAAGAATTAGCTGATTTTGTTAATTCACCTGAAGAAAGTATTAAAAAAATAATGAAATTGCTTCAAAACTTAATTGAAAAATACAAAGATAATCCTGAGATGAAAAATAAGCTCAGCGGAATAAAAGAATTGTTGGAAAAATTAGAAAAAGCCCAAGAAAAACTCGACAACAACAAAAATCCCCAGTCTGAAGAAAATCAAAAAAAATACATAAAAAAAATAATTGACCAATATGAAAAATAATCATACAAAAGGGCGGATTTTCGCGAAGCGAAAATCCGCCCTTTTGTATTTTTTAACCGATTTATTAAAGTTTTTCTGCAACCATCAAAGTAGTTTCAGCCAAACGGGTTGAATAGCCCATTTCGTTGTCATACCAGGAGATTACTTTAACCATATTATCGCCCATTGTCATTGTCAAAGCCGCATCAACGGATGATGAATAATTAGAACCTATAAAGTCAGATGATACAAGCGGTTCTTCAACATATTCCAAATATCCTTTAAGTTCATTCTGACTGGCTTTTTTCAATGCTTCGTTAAGAGCTTCTGCTGTTACAGGTTTCTCTGTTTCAAACACAACGTCCACAACAGAAACATCAGGTGTTGGGACTCTCATAGCAAAGCCGTTTAATTTTCCTTTTAATTCAGGAAGAACCAAAGCAACAGCTTTAGCAGCACCTGTTGTTGTAGGAACAATGTTCAAAGCGCCTGCTCTTGCTCTACGAGGGTCTTTGTGCCCTGCATCAAGAAGCCTTTGGTCACCTGTATATGAGTGAACTGTTGTCATTAAGCCTTTTACAATACCAAACTCTTCCAACACAACTTTGGCAACAGGAGCCAAACAATTTGTTGTGCAAGATGCCATTGAAATTACGTGGTGAATATTTGTATCGTATTTTTGGCAATTTACACCCAAAACGATTGTTATATCTTCGTTTTTAGCAGGAGCTGAGATTATAACTTTTTTAGCGCCGGCTGTAATGTGTGCTTTTGCTTTTTCAGCATCTGTGTAAAAACCTGTTGATTCGATTACAACTTCTACGCCCAATTCTCTCCAAGGAAGTGCTGCAGGGTCTTTTTCGGCATAAAATTTGATTTTTTTGCCGTTAACTATAAGTCCGTCTTGGGCAACTTCAACCTTTCCGTCAAATCTTCCCATTACAGAGTCATATTTAAAAATATGAGCTGCATCTTTCATTGTTAAACCGGGGTCATTTATTGCAACAAATTCAACTTTATCGTAAATACCTTCTTTGATTGCTGCTCTTAATGTGTTACGGCCTATTCTTCCAAAGCCATTAATCGCTACCTTTACCATCGTCTTTCTCCTTATTTTGTGTGCGGTTATAAACAACTATTTTATAACCCAAACACAAAACTTTATCAAGCAACTTAATCTTTTTTTAATATTAAAAAAAGATATTTTTAATCCGTAAAAAAAGTGTAAAGAAATGTAAATCAAATAAGCAAAAAGCCTTATTTTATAGCATTATTTAAAGTATTTTTACGTTTATATAATTGGAAGGAAACCAAGGCATCGGTTAGTAAAAAGCAATGAATGTTGATGTAGTAAGTTTTAAAAGTAGAGCGGCCGGTACAATAACCGGAGAGTTTTCTTATTATGCAAAAAAGTTTATTCGTGAAAAAAAGATGGAAAAAGAACTTGCTGCTGCATCTCCTAAAATTATACAATTTATAAGAAAATTCGGGGTATTAACAGGAGAAGTCCCTAATATTTTGATAAATGCAATTGGAACGGGTTTGGTTGCACCAATTTTTATAAAATATAATTTTCTTTCCAAGTCAGATGAAGATACAAGAACATACTCTGCGCTAAGACAACCTGTTTCTGCCATTTTGGCCATTTTAATACAAGGCGGACTTGTTCTTCCATTCGACAGATTAATGAACAATATGAGCAATAAAGGTGAATGGGACGGACATATTTTCAATAAAACTGGTTTCCAAGATTTAAAGTATATAGAAAAAACAATTAAAAAACAAAATCCAAAGTTACCAAAAGATGAAATCAAAAAACTTGCAGAATCAAAACAGCTTGAACAATTAGTAACCATGATTAGGCAAGCAAATGATAAAAACTTCATCGGCTATATTCTTGACGGAAAAAAGGTCAAATTATCCAAAAATCAACTAAAAGAGCTTATGAGAAAAACCCTTGATGATTTATCCAAAAAACACCCGGAAGTTGCTCAAAATTATGAAATATTTAAAAAAGATATTTCAAAAGGAATTTCAATCAAGGAATTTTCTAAAAAAATCGGAAAAATCAGCAAAGAAGCAGACTTTACATACGATTTGGTCCAAAAGCACATAAAAAATGTTGCAAGCAACATTAAAGGATTAAAAGCAGTGGTGGGGCTTATGGTAAGTCTTGCAATACTTCCTGTCAGCTGCACTGCACTAAACTGGCTTTATCCGAGATTTATGGATACTTTTTTCCCGAGCCTTTCAAAAAAGAAAAAAAGCGAAACAAATTTATTAAAAGCTGCACAAATTGATACCTTCCAAGGCAAAACTAAGGAGGTGAGCAAATAATGCGTGTTTCAAAAATAATGACTTCTGCGGTTAATTACGGGCTTAAAAAACCTTTAAAAGTTCTTTCAAATACAAATTTGATTAAAAAAGTTACAAAAGAGTACAGGGGAAACAACCTCAGATTTATTGCGGGGGTGGGAATTTTTTCAATTATCCTCAAAGACGGCCTTGGCTGCTATCTTTACGTTAAACAAAGCTTGGCGAACAAAAAAATCCCCGAAGATAAAAGAAAATTCGTTGCTGCACTTGATTTAACAAACGGCGGGTTGATGATTTTATCCCAGCTTCTTGCTTTCAAAACAGTTTCCAATGAAAAAGTTCAGGAAAAATTATTCGGTAAATTATTCGGTAAACATTTTGACGATGCTGCAAAAAAAGGTTACGAGGCTATTTTAAGAGCAAAAGATAAATTTGCGACGATTTCTGCTAAAGATTTTGAAGCGGGATTTGAATCCTTTAAAAAGACAACTAAGGGAACTTTCGGCATCCTCACTTCGCTTGTAGCCGCAACGATTTTAGCAAAAAGAGTTATCGTTCCCTTTATTGCAACACCTCTTGCAGACAAAGCAAAAGCTTGGATGGACAAAAAAAGCCCTAAAACAGAAAAAGTTGACAAATAAATTTATATCATTAAAAAATTAACTGTCAGCTTTGAGGAAATTTTGTGTTTTTAGATTTTTTATTCAAAAGAAATGAATGCCCGCACGATGAAATCACACCCGAAATGAAAGAAGGCTATTGTCCTGATTGCGGTCAATATATCCAAAATCATTGGTTTATAAGCCGCTGTTCTTGTTGCGGGCTGAAACAAAGAACCACAATTATAAAAGGTAAAATTTCATCCCAAAATAAATTTTGCAGAAACTGCGGAAGCAATTCTTTTTATATAGAAAAAATCGATAAAATAAACATTATTGATATAAATTACGCCGCCATTGTAAAACAGATAATAAAATCTGACAGAAAATCCTTTATCCAATGTTGGGTGGAACCTGAAGAAATTGTACAGTTGAAACTACTGGCAGGGTAAATAAGAAATAGGAAATAGTAAATGGTAAATAGAGAGGAATGAATACAATTATAATAAACTTAACTTTTCACCTGTTCAGCTCTTCTGCTATTAACCTAATTAAAGAAACATCCATTGACAAACAACTATAGACATAACAGCAGCGATAATATCAGCAAAAAGCCCTACCCAAAGGGCGTATCTGAATTTCATAATCCCAACCGAGCCAAAATAAACCGCCAAAACATAAAAAGTTGTTTCCGAGCTTCCCACCATCACGGCCGCAAGTTTTGTTAAAAATTCACCTGAGGCAGAGTTTGTCGCAATGTCGGAAAATAGGCCTAAAGCCGCCGCCCCGGATAACGGTCTTATCAAAATAACAGGTAAAATATCCACAGGTATTCTAAATTTTGTCAACAAAGGCGCAAGTATACCGGCAAGACTTTCTATCGCACCGGATGCTCTCAACATTGAAATTGCAACGATTATGGCTATAAGATAGGGAATTATGTTTACGGCAACCTTAAATCCGTCTTTTGCACCATCGGTAAAAACCTCGTAAATGGGAACTTTCTTGACAATTCCCATTGTAAGTATCAACAAAATTATAAAGGGCAGCGCCCAAAGCGAAATCAAATTCAAAACACCCTGAAAAGTCATTGCTCACCCCCCTGAGAAGCCTCTTGAGGCGGAAAAACTTTTTCAAATAATTTTGCAAGCAAAATCGCACTTACAAAAGTAAAAGAGGTCACCAAAAGCGTAGGGGCGATTATTTGAGTGGGATTTTTAAAACCTGTGCCCACCAAAATTGCAAGCACAGAAGCAGGAATAAGCTGAAAACCCGCCGTATTTATCGCCAAAAGCATACACATGGCATTTGAAGCGGTTTTTTTATTTTTATTATGTTTTTGCAAGTCCTGCATCGCCCTTATTCCTATAGGCGTTGCAGCATTTGTAAGCCCCAGCGCGTTTGCGGAAAAATTCATCGCAATATTCCCTATGGCAGAATCTTCAGACGGAATTTCGTTGAAAAGTTTTCGGGTAACCGGTTTTATTAATTTTGCTATTAATTCAACCAGCCCAGCTTTTTCGGCTATTTTTATCATCCCGAGCCAAAAAGCCATCAATCCGATAAGAGAAAAAGAAATTTTAACGGCCTTATCTGCCCCTGTCATAATAGAATTTACAACATCAGACAGTCTTCCGTTTATTGCCCCGAAAACTATTGATAATACCAACAATACGTAAAATATATAATTCATAAATCAATTTAATCATTAATTTTATAAAATTTCAAGCTTAACCGCTTGCGCTAATATAGTAATAATTTGTAAAAAAAGGATTTTAAGTTTTCTTGCTTTACGTTAGAATTGTTTTATAAGGAGTGAGTATGCAAGAGTTTTTAACAAATAATACAGTAAACTGCAATTTGATGTCTCTTACAGGATACCGAACTCTTGTAATACTGAGTCTGTTGATGGAATCCCCTAAATCTACAGATGAAATAAATAAACATTTTTTAGAAAATCAATATATAAAAGAAACTTTTTCTAATGATATGCTTCGTATTTATATCAATTCGCTCAGAGAAATAGGCTGCGAGATAACCAAGGCAAATAAAACTACCAATAACAAATATGTGCTCGTTTCACATCCGTTTGATTTTGATATATCCGAAGAACAGCTTATGGCAATACAAAAATTATACAAAAATATTTATGAAAAAATTGAAGTTAAACAAGTCCTTGAAATTGAAAATCTTTTTACAAAAATAGGAACCCTCATAAAAAGACCTAAGATAAAAGATTTTTTATCAAATTGTTCTGCCTTTAAGAGTATACAAAAATATCTTGTTGAAGATTTGCTTTTGCATTGTAAAAATAAAAACCAAATCACCATTATTTACAAATCTCCGCGGAAAATGGAAAGAGAAATAGAAATAATAGCAGATAAACTCTCCTTTAAGTCCGATAAATTATACTTGTGGGGCCAAAGCCTTACACACGAAGAATACTCTTATTACAAAGTTGAAAATATTTTAAAAATTATGATGATAAAACTTAAAAAAGAGAAACTTAATACTAATTCAATAAAAGTTATTTATGAAATTTATAACCACAGTGCTAATAATTATTTGCCTGAGCAAGGCGAAAAAATTATAAAGCAAAATGGGAAAAAACTTGTCATAGAAAGACTTGTAGAAAATAGATTTGAAACAATTCAAAAATTTCTATATTTGGCGCAAGACTGCAAGATAATCTCTCCGCAAGAGATTAAAGATGAAGTAACAAAAATTTTAAAATCAATGGAGAAAAATTATACTCTATGAAAAAAAATGTAAAAATCAGCGACACAAGCACAAGAGTACTGGAAACGCTTAAAGTTTTAGTAAAAAATGATCCCAGTATTCAAGATATAATAAATCACTTTGAAAAAATAGATTCTAATAACAGAATTTATACAAATGAAGTTATTCTCAAATACATAAACACGCTAAAGGTTTTTGGGTTTAAATTCATCAAAAACAAAGATAAGTACTCCCTTCTTAATCCTCCAGCCCAAATTTCGTTTACACAAAACGAGCTTAAAACTTTGTGTCTTATAGAAAATATTGTACAGGCTTTCCCTGAAGAAAAAGTTAAAGCCGAATTGAATAAATTTTTACAAAATCTTGAAAAAAGGTTTAGTGATGAAACCCGATTTTTAGCAAGTAAAATAATAAAAAAGGACTGTATGATACTTAAAATTAATTACGAAAAATATTCAAAGATAATAAAAACTTACGAAAAATACTGTGCTGATAGACAAAAAATTAAAATTTTGTGCAAAAGTAAAGATGAAACAAAATCATATATAATTGCAGAACCTATGGAGTTCAAATACATGGAAAACAAGGTTTATTTCAGTGTTTATAATCTTTTTGAAGGTAAAATTCAAGACATTTTGCTTGATGACATTATTGAAATCGCACAATTACCCGTAAAATCAAATGCAACAAGTATTTGCACAAACATAACATTTAAAATAAAAGACAGACTTGCTGAAAATTATAAACTTCATGAGGGCGAAAGGGTAATTCAAACAGAACCTAACGGGACTAAAATTATTGTTAATCAAAAAGAAGATAAAGCTTTTCTTTTAAAAAGATTAATGAGATACGGAAAATTTTGCGAAGTAATATCTCCAAAAGTATTCAGGCAAGAAATGATAGAAACGATTCAAAAAACATTAAAAAATTACACTTAATAAAAAATTTATTCACCCAAAGGGCTTGATTTTAAAGTTTTTAAATGATAAATTAGAAGTACACAATGGGCTTGTGGCGCAGCGGTAGCGCAGAGGACTCATAATCCTTTGGTCGCTGGTTCGAATCCAGCCGGGCCCAAATAAAAAGGACTAGGTTTTAACCTAGTCCTTTTTATTTGGCTTTAATCTGATGAGAACTACAAAGCGGAGCTTTGTTTGGCTCGAGCGGGAGCGAGCTGAGGGCGAAGGTCTTTTCTTTGGAACAAGCAAAGCTTGTGAAAAGAAAAACCGTAGTCCCGTTAAAAGCGAGCTACCAAGACAATCCAGCCGGGCCCATTTTATTTTTCTACTTCTTTTAACATCGCCTTTAACATCCCTGCCAAGTCAAAGCGAGGCTGAATTACCAGTTTATTCTCAATTAACTCCGCTGCATCACTTATTGAAAGTCCTTTTTCTTTGATCAAATAAAGAGCACTAAGATAAAACTGCAAATCTTGTGTTTTGAATGAATAAAGCAAAACAGGATCTGTTGACTTATTTATTTGTTTAACAATTCCATTGTAACAGTCCTTTATATCTTTGGGGTTGTTGGCTATATCATCTAACCCCAAATAATTAAGGCCTAATCTTTTTGCAAATTTTTTTGTTCCGGAGATTTTATCAAAATCAAAATCAATAACTGTAACCTTGTTCTTTGCAAGAAAAATCATATCATTATCACTCATTAACCACTCACGGGCACAAAGAATTTTTCCTTCATCAATACAAGTGTGGTCATATGTTTTTGATTTTAAAAATTGCTCTAGATTTTTAGTTTGAAATTCACTTGAACCAAAGCCAAACCTTTGATTAAAGCTATTCTTGCTAA
Source organism: uncultured Muribaculaceae bacterium (assembly GCA_964640325.1). GTDB lineage: Bacteria > Cyanobacteriota > Vampirovibrionia > Gastranaerophilales > Gastranaerophilaceae > DAOQAU01. The sequence continues at coordinate 76,464 of CAZXID010000002.1, forward strand.
TTTTTTGCCCAATTGCTCTATTATTAAAACTTATTGCTGAAATCATTTCACACCTTAAAGGCTTACACCATTGTACAACTAATAACTCTTATAAAAAAAATAATTGCCTAAAAAAGCACCTTTATTAAGAAGTGTATCATTTTGTATTAAAATTCTAAAGTTTTATGCTAAAAACCCGAAAATACCCCAATAGGATAAAGTATCAAACTTTAAGGAGAAAATAAAATGTATCCTAGTTATACTTGGCCCGGTGCTTGCAGTATCAGTGGCGAATTCAAATTATTACTTAAAAAAATCAAAGAATTTATCGATTCTTTGACAAAAAGAATTAATAAAATCTAGCCCCGTTGGTAAATAGCTGAAAGATAAACAGGCGGATTTTCGTTTCACGAAAATCCGCCTGTTTAATATCTAATTAAAAATTTATATCTTCTTAAATATCAAAGAAGCATTATGCCCGCCAAAGCCAAATGAATTTGTCAAAGCCGCGCTAACTTCTTTTTTTCTTGCTTTATGAGGAACATAATCCAAATTAGCTACTTGCTCATCTTGGTTGTCAAGATTAATCGTAGGAGGAACCATACCTTCGTTAATTACTTTTATGCAAACAATACTTTCTGCAGCGCCTGTTGCTCCGAGCATATGACCGTGCATACTTTTTGTTGAACTTACGAGTAAATTTTTATTTTTGTCTAAGTCTCCAAAAACTTTTGCAATGGCATGAGATTCTGCTGCATCGCCCAAGCCGGTACTTGTTCCATGAGAATTTACATATTGTATCTCCTCAGGCTCAAGGTTTGCATCTTTAAGTGCTATTTCCATTGCCATTTTTGCGCCATTTCCTTCAGGATCAGGAGCAACTATGTCATAAGCATCTGCTGTTTGACCATAACCGACTATTTCTGCATAAATTTTAGCCCCTCTTGCTTTGGCATGCTCGTATTCTTCCATCACCAAAACTCCGGCTCCTTCTGCCATAACAAAACCGTCTCTATCTTTATCATAAGGTCTTGAAGCCCTTTGAGGTTCGTCATTTCTTCGAGAAAGAGTTCTTGCACTTGTAAAAGCACCGACTCCAAGATTACAAATCGTAGCTTCACAACCGCCGGCAAGAATTACATCGGCATCCCCGCATTGAATTGACCTAAAAGCATCCCCCACGGAATGTGAGCCTGTTGCACAAGCAGATACAACCGCCTTATTTATACCTTTATATCCATATTTCATAGATATTCTGCCTGCGCTCATGTCAACAATCATCATTGGAATTGTAAAAGGCGAGCATTTTGTCGGTCCTCTTTCAATCATTGCCATATGATTTTTCTCAAAAGTTTTAAACCCGCCTGCAGCAGAACTTACCATAACTCCATATCTATAAGGATCAAAATCGGTTATTTTATCCAAACCTGCATCCTTAACTGCTTCCTCTGAAGCAACAAGTGCAAAATGAGTAAAACGGTCCATTTTCTTTGCTTCTTTAGGATCCATATAATCTTCAGGGTTAAAATCAGGGACTTCACCGGCAATTTTTACATGGTGCAATTCCAAATCCATGCTTTGAATTGTTCTTATGCCGCTTTTGCCTTCTAAAAGATTTTTCCAAAAAATATCAGTGCCTATACCAAACGGCGACACCATTCCTATACCTGTTATTACTACTCTTTTTTTGTCCATAAATTTTTACCTTTTTACTAATTTGATAAAAATAAACATATAACAAAGGAGGGGATTTCTCCCTTAATTAAGAGAACTTAAAGCCCCTCTCTTGTTACAGCTTAACCTTAAAATCGATTACGAATGAGAATCGATATAGTTTACAGCATCTTGAACTGTTTGAATTTTTTCAGCTTCTTCATCAGGAATTTCGCATCCGAATTCTTCTTCAAAAGCCATTACCAATTCAACAGTATCCAATGAATCTGCACCTAAATCACCTGTAAAGCTTGCTTCAGGTGTTACGAGCGCTTCATCAACGCTTAACTGCTCAACTACTACTTTTTTAACTTTTTCTAATGTGCTCATTTTGTCTTCCTTTTTTGTAATTACTAACTAAACTATCCATTAAGGATTATACTATTTAAAGAATTTTTTGCAAGAAATTAACATAAAAAAATGCTTATTGTTAAGTTCTTTGAATTTTTGGTCAAATGACCAATCCGCCGTCAACTTGCAGGACTTGTCCCGTGATGTAAGTGGCGTCCACAGCCAAAAACTTAACAGCTGCGGCTATATCTTCAACTTCACCAAGCCTTCTAAGCGGAATGTGCTCTTCTATTCCTTCTAATTTGAGCTCTCTGGTCATAGCGGTGTTAATAAACCCAGGTGCAACAGCGTTTACACGAATATTTCTTGAACCCAATTCTTTTGCCATTGACCTTGTCAAGCCGATTAAACCCGCTTTTGCAGCTGAATAATTAGGTTGACCGGCATTTCCGTAAACGCCTGCAATACTTGCCATGTTTATGATAGAACCGAAACGCTGCTTCATCATCACTTTAACAACAGGTGTTGAAACATAAAACGCACTGTTTAGGTTTGTATTTATTACAGCTAACCAATTTTCCTGAGTCATTCTTACAAGCAAATTATCGCGAGTAATTCCTGCATTATTGACAAGAACATCAATCCTTCCGAATTTTTCAACGATTTTTTCTACCCCTTTTTCGATTGCTTCTTTGTCTGTAACATCAAACATAACCACAAGAGAATCAACACCAAAAGCTCTTAATTCTTTTGCTGTTTCGTTTGCCGTCTCTTCGTTAGTTCCTAACGCAATGTCGTTAACAACAATGTCATAACCGTTTTTTGCAAGCTCAATCGCGCATGCTTTTCCTATCCCTCTTGCCGCACCGGTTATAAGTGCCACTTTCTTTTCTGACATCTCTTTTCTCCTTTATTTATTTAACTCTTCGACACAAGTATCTAGTGATACCTTATCATAAACATTATAAGTTTTTATCTCGGGTGCTATTTTTTTGTTAAGCCCCGCTAAAACTTTTCCCGGTCCTATTTCTATAAATGTATCAATGCCTTCTTTAATCATTTTTTGGATGGTTTGCGTCCAGTAAACCGATGAATACATCTGTTTGGGCATTTTTGATTTGAATTCGTCTGCGCTTAAGGTGATTTGTGCATCAACATTTGTTATAACAGGGATTTTCGCCTGATTTAAAATATAATCATCAAGGTATACCGAAAACTTTTCACCCGCATCCTTTACCAAATTTGAATGAAAACCACCAGAAACTGCCAGTGGAATAACTCTTTTTGCACCGATCTGAACTAAAAGCTCAGAAGCTTTATTAACCCCCTCAACAGAGCCTGTTATAACTATTTGGTCCGGCGAGTTATAATTTGCAACTGCCACATAACCTTGTTTTGAAGCTTCTTCAAGGCATTTTTTTAAAGCATCTTCATATGCCCCTAAAACCGCAGCCATGGTTCCGCCTTTGACTTCGTTCATAAATTCTGCTCTTTTTGAAATTAATTTTAAAGCTGTTTGTAAATCAAATACACCGGCTTCATAAAGTGCAGCATATTCACCCAAACTATGCCCTGCAACAAAATCCGGCTTTATATTTAATTTAGATTTCAAAGCTTCCAACGCCGCTATTGAAGTTGTCAAAATCGCAGGCTGTGTATTAATTGTTTGTTTTAAATCTTGTTCAGGACCTTCAAAACAGAGTTTTTTAATGTCTTTTCCCAAAACTTCACAGGCACTGTCAAAAACTTTTTTTGCCGCATCAAAGTTCTCATATAAATCTTTTCCCATCCCGACAGACTGTGAGCCCTGACCGGGGAAAATATATGCTATCTTTTTTGTCATGATACATTCCTTTTATGTCTTTTAGCTGAATAGGTGAACAGGTGAACGGCTTAAAGATTAAATTTAACTATTCACCCTTTCACCCGTTAAGCCTTTCAACTAGCATATTCCTTCTCTAAGCCTTACGATAGCAACGCCCCAAGTCATGCCTGCACCGAAACCGCAAAGAATAGCAGTACATGGGAGTTTGATTTTTCCATGTTCAACGCCTTCTGCAAGCGCTATCGGAACAGATGCGGCTGATGTATTACCGTAGTATTTTATGTTAGAAATAACTTTTTCATCACTGTAGCCCAATCTACTCTGAACTGCTTCAATAATTCTTTGATTAGCTTGATGAGGAATCAAATAATCAATATCTTCAGCCTTCATGCCAGCTTGCTTCAAACATTTATCAATATATTCAGGCAAAATTTTAGCTACAAACTTATAAACTTCACGCCCGTTCATTTTTACATGTGAGGGTTTTTGTTCACAAGGCTCCACAAGCGGACAATTTTGCCCTGTAAACGGAAGCGTTATATATTCACCTATTGATCCATCCGCCTTTATGTCAATAGCCAATATATCATCCACTCCGTCCTCGGCTTCGGTTAAAACCATAGCCCCTGCACCGTCACCAAAAAGGATTGATACACTTCTATCCGTCCAATCGCAAAACCTTGAATTGTTGTCTGTTGCAACAATTAAAATTTTCTTATGAATACCCGCACCTATAAAAGCCCTTGCCATTTCCATGGTATAAATAAGACCTGAGCATGCAGCCGTAACATCAAAGGCCGGAATTTCTTTAATTCCTAATCTGGCTTGAATTCTGCATGCCATCGCAGGATATAAATCCGCCGGTGCGGATGATGCTGCTATAATCATATCAATTTCTTCGGGCTTAATATTTGCCTTTTTAAGAGCATTTTTTGCCGCCTCATAACCCAAATCTATTGCATTTTCTTCGCCCGATACCACACGACGTTCTTTTATACCCGTTCTGGTATAAATCCACTCGTCTGATGTATCATATAATTTTGTCAAATCTTCATTTTTTATAACCGTTTCAGGCACACAATAACCTACACCGGCAATTTTCAACGGAACTAATTGTCTTGTCATTTTCCACCTCTCGTATTTTAATATAAAGGCTATTCGCCCAAGAATTCTGATATTTTTTTGTTTACACCTGTTTCGACAGCTTCTTTTGCCACTCTTAAAGCATTTTTTATCGCATAGGCTTTTGAGCTTCCGTGGGAGATTACTGTAATTCCTTTAACCCCCAAAAGCAAAGCTCCTCCAAATTCTTCATAATTGATTTTTTTGTAAATCCTTTTCATAAAAGGTTTTGCAATCAATCCTGCGATTCTTGCAAGCGGATCTGTCTTGAATTCCTGTTTGAGCATTCTAAAAAGCATTGAAGATGTTCCCTCGGTAATTTTTAACGCAACGTTTCCGACAAACCCGTCACAAACTACGACATTGCAAACACCTGAAAAAATTTCTCTGCCTTCGATGTTACCTATAAAGTTAATTTTATCCTGATTTTCTTCCAATAATTTGTAAGTTGCCTGAGCAAGTTCATTCCCTTTGCCGGCCTCTTCACCTATATTCAAAACCCCGACTCTGGGATTTTCAATATTTAATACATTTTTTGAAAAAGTTGTACCCATTACCGCAAACTGAAATAACATTTCAGGAGTACAATTGCTGTTTGCGCCTGCATCTATAACGACAATAGGATCTTTCATTGTCGGAAGAGTTATTGCAATAGCAGGCCTGTCTATTCCCGGGATTCTTCCCAACCCGAACAAACTTGAAGCCATAGCAGCCCCTGTAGAGCCTGCCGCTACTATAGCGTCTGAGCTTCCTGTTGCTACAGCGTCAACAGCCAAAACTATAGAAGATTTTTTCTTCTTTCTTATTGCCTGCCCGGGAGCTTCTCCCATTTCTATCACTTCTGTTGCAGGAGTAACTTTTATATCAAGTTTTGATACATCTACTCTTATTTTTTTATTTTTGAACCCGCCTGCAGTTGAAGTTATTCCTTCTCTTTTTATTCTGTCAATTTCGTATTCAATCTGATCTTGCTTCCCGACTAATTCTATTGCAACACCATAATCCGCGGCAGCCCAAATTGCACCTGCCACTATCTCACGAGGCGCATGGTCTCCGCCCATTGCATCTATAGCTATTCTTGTCATATTTCCCCTCTTTTTTAAGTGAATAGTAAATTGTAAATAGTAAATAAAATTTATTAACTATTTACCTATTCTCCCTTAGGTTCTTCCTCTTTTATTTCCTCAACAACTTCTTCAGCTTTTATTTCTTCAACTTTTGCTTCTTCAGCTTTAGGTTCTTCAACTTTTTTAGGCTTTGCCTCTGCTTTTTTTGCCGCTTTTTTTACAGATTTTTTAGGCTCTAAAGTTGATTCAACGTAATCAGATGATTTGATGCTTACAGCTTTGCCTTTGTAGTATCCGCAAGCTGCACAAACCGTATGTGTCAAAACGGGTTCACCGCATTTTGTGCACTTTGTTATTTCAGGTTTTGCTGCTTTCCAATTTGATCTTCTATGACCCTGGGCCGAATGCCCCGTTCTTTTCTTTGGTACTGCCATTTGTGTTTTACACTCCTTGTCTATATTTTTTAACTTTATTTAACAATAAATAGTAAATTGTAAATAGTTAATAGAAATTTTCTATTTATCATTCACTGTTTACTTTAAGAAAGCATATCATAAAAATAATTATTTGTTTTATATTATTAATTTTTTTAAACGTACTGCTCTTCCTGAAGCGCCACAGCAGAAATCTGGTTAGCCTGAATTGAAACTTTTTTGATAGGACCGACCGCTTCTTTTTCAACCAATGCGGCAGAAGGCGCTTTTAGCAGCTTTTGGATTTCCTCATAAGCGGCTTGAGGATTTTCAATATAAAGCACAACCGGTGCAGATGAGCCTTTTATAAAAATTAAAAGTGCCGTTCTTGTTTTTATTTGCGGTGTTCCGCTGAATTGTTTTGCCATAAAATTACTCCTTTTATGCTTTTACCTTCATTGTATTAGATATAATTTCGTTAAAGCTATCGACTTTTAAGCTTGCTCCGCCAACCAAAGCTCCGTCAATATCAGATTGCGACATTTGCTCTTCGATTGATTCGAGAGTTACGCTTCCGCCGTATAAAATTCTGATTGAATCTCCTGCGTTATTTGTGCTCACTTCTTTTACGACATTTCTAATCATCGCAATAACTCTGTTTGCTTCCGCAGAATCGCAGGTTTTGCCCGTTCCTATTGCCCAAATAGGTTCATAAGCTATAACAGATTTTGTAATTTCTTCTTCTGAAAGCCCTTCAAGTGCTGCTTTAATCTGTTTTGTAATGTGAGAGTCTGTAATTCCGGCTTCTCTTTGCTCCAGACTTTCGCCACAGCAAATAATAGGAATCAATCCGCCTGCCAAAATCGCTTTTGCTTTTTTGTTAATCATCTCATCTGTTTCGCTAAAATACTGTCTTCTTTCGGAGTGTCCTATAATAACATATTCGCAGTTCATTTCTTTTATCATATCAACTGAAATCTCGCCTGTGTAAGCTCCTGATTTTTCCCAATGACAATTTTGTGCTGCTATTGAAACAAGCCCTCTGCAATTATCACATCTCATGCTCTCAACTGCGGCAAGTGATGTAAAAGTAGGTGCCAAAACAATCTCGGGCAACTGCTGTTTTGTAAACCTTTCTGCAAAATAGGCAATGCCTAAAAACAATTCTTTTGCCTCACCTTGAAGCTTATTCATTTTCCAGTTTCCTGCGATAATCGGTTTTCTCATAGTGTTCTCCCTTAATTTAATCTACCCTTAGATTTTAGTTTAAAAAGGTTTTTTAATCAAGTTTATGATACTATTTTTGCATGGAAAAAGCTTTATCAAAAAATTATTTGATTATACTGGATACTTTTTTCAAGTATCTTCCTTCAAGATTTTTTATAATTTTAAATTCACTAATCATAATACCTTTTTTAGCGCACGTCATATCAGCGCGTGAAATGGGAATTTTGCAACTTTGTATAGGGATATTAAACTTAGTCTGCACATGTTCGACCGACTGGATTGCCAAATCTGCACTGAGGTTTTGGCACAAATACAAACGCAAAAAAATGACAGGTGAATTCTTATCAAATGTCGTATTTTTAACTTTTGTTTCTTATATTTTGATATTTGTTTTTTATTTTTGCTTTTCAGGAATTATTTTACAAAAATTCTCCATTGATAAAATCTCTCTTTTACTGACACTTTTTCTTGTAATCCCTTGTGGAATACGACAGTTTTTATACCAAATGCTAAGAATTTTAAACAAACCTTTTATGTACACTTTCAGCATAATTTTTTATCAATTATCGCTTTTGGTTTTGTTTTTATTTTTCTCAAATTTGTACTCAAATATCTATGCACTGCTTATTGCAATGACGACAAGTATTTTTGTCATAGATGCTTATATAATTAAACAAATCGGGTTTGAAGAAAGACTGAACATAAAACCCGATATTTTAATTTTAAAAGAAAGTCTTAAATACTCCCTGCCGCTTATCGGGACAAACGTGAGCATTTGGGCGATTCTGAATATAAATAAATTTGTTTTTCAATACAATCACATGTTTTTTGAAACAGCGGTTGCAGGTATTTGTTGGTTTTTCACGACAAATATTTTAGCACCGATTTTTTCAACTCTGCTTTTTTCAGTTTTTCCTACAATAATTAAACAATTTGAAAAAAAGCGGCTTATAAACGAGTTTGTAACTTCGACTCTCCAACTCTACTTTGTAATTTTCATTCCGATAGTAGGAATTTTTTGTTTCTTTTCTAAAGAAATCGCAGGATTTATGCTTTCGGAAAAATATTTCGCAGGGCACATTTTATTGCCGTTTTTTGCCGTTTCAATTTTTGCGCATGAATTTTTAAAACTAATGAATATCAAATATCATCTGCGCAACAAAACTTATATTGAAATGGGCTTGAGCCTTTTTGTCGGCACGATTGCAGTTGTGTTAAATATTTTCCTTCTGCCCAAATTTAATCTTTTAGCCGCCGGATTTGTAATGATAAGTTGCATCTTCTTGCTTTTAATCCTAAATTCTCTGATAAATTTTAAATCCTTTTATTATATTAATCCTTTAAAAATACTCAAAACCGGAATTTTATCAATTCTTTTTGCCATAATTTGTTTTTGCTCGATTGATTTTGTTTTTTTACAACTGAATTACGAATATTATTTTGTCATAACAAAAATAATTATTTCATGCGCACTTTACTACACTTTGACCTGGCAGTTTAAAACTAAAATTTTAGGACAAAATTAGATTTTTTATAAAATGGGGTTTGAATATCTTAATATAATTTTTCGTTTAATTTTGAATTTCTTTTTATCATTTAAAAGACTTCTTTTGAGTTTTTGCCAATTTTGTTCTTCTTCCCGTGTTGGATTATATCTTGACCAATTTTCGTACCTCACGCTGACTTTTGGAGCTTGGGATTTTAAAATTAATTTGTAGTTTACGCGAGCAAGCCCATTTCTTTTTGCAAAATTACTCAATTCATTTTGAGGAATATCTTTGGTAAAATCATCTTTTACAATTCCCAAAGTCCTTTTATCTATCCAATAAAGCTCGATTTTATGAAATCCGGCATCTTTGTATATCTTGCTGAAAGTATTAACATAAGAAATCATCTGTTTTTGATTTTTAATATTTTCATTAAATAAATTGAGAATATTTTTGTTATATGTCTCCATTTTCGCAAGAAGATTTTGACTGAAAAAAATAAGGTCTTTATTGCTTCTGACAATAGAAATGCTTTGCTCAATATAATTTTGAAATTTGATTAACTCCTCAATATCGTGCGAATTATCAGACTTTAAACTATTCAAATTTTTCCTCATTGATTCGACCAATTTTTGCAATTCCCCCGAAATAAGAACTTTTGAATATAGTTTTGGCTTCTGTGTAATTTGGATTAAATTCCCAAGCGCAGTTGAATAATCATTTAAAATAATAACCGTAGAATTATTAAGATTTTCAAAAACATTTCTGTAAATCTCATTTTTAGTTTGCTCATCTAATGCAGGAGAAATTATTTCCGTACACTGCAAAATCCGTTTGAGCATTTTAACGGGACGATCTTTAAATTCATTTAAACTTGAAAACTCCTGCAGGTGCCTTTTGAAATTAAAAAGCCTGTATTCAAGGTATTTATCGTCATCTTTGAGATAATCAAGATTTTTCAAATAACTTGCCGAATTTTCTCCCACAAAAGTAATCGGTGGGAAAAACCTTCTTGATAATTGAAGCCTTTGTCCGGTGAAAGATTCTGCAACTATTTCTACCGTTTTTATTTTTTTTGTCTTTACGTCTTCTATATCCGCATAAAAATCAACAACGATAGTAATCTCTCTTAAAAAATCCTGCATTTGCTTGTTATAACTTATGCCTTTTGCAAAAATTTGAATCGGGGCATAATCCTCGATTAAGATTTCATTGGGCTTTAAAACAAAAGGATATTCAAGCACAAAATCAGGCTTGTCGGGAAAAGTTTTTTTTAAATAAACGACATATTCTTTATCCTTAAAAATTTCGGGTATAGATTGTTCTATAAATTTTGAATTTGTAGAACTTTTTCTTTCAAAATGAATTATTGACCCTAAAGTATCGAATTCGGTTAAAAAACTTTGATTTTTATTGTTTGAAATGTAATCATAAAAATTAATCTGGAAAGAAGACATTTTATTATCAATATCTTTTGCAATCTCTGAAGCATTTTTGCCATCATAAACGTACTTGCCCAAATGAATTCCTACAGAATAATCCAAATCATTTGGAATCGGATTATGGTTCAAAAAGCCCGAACCGTAAGCATTTTGATATAAAATTTTTATTTTTTGTTTGTCTAGATTACAGCTCAAAACAGAACTTTTTACTGCTTTATCAATTTTTTCAACCACAGGCGAAATAAATGAAAAAACTCTGGTATTAACATTTGGGTTTACATAAACAAATTCAACCGCGTGGCTTAAAATGTAAAAAATAACCGCAAAAAAAATAATACTTGCAATAAAAATTAAATAATTTTTGCCAAACTTCATAAAAAGCTCCCCCTTCCAGAAAGTTTATATGAAAATTTCACAGTTTGCAAATCAAGGATTTTTAAGGTAATTTTTACTTATGAAAAAAGAATTTCAATTTTATATAGTGCCCACTCCGATAGGGAACATTGAAGATATAACTCTAAGAGCAATAGATATTCTTAAATCGGTTGATATTATTGCCTGCGAAGATTCAAGAATTACCCAAAAGCTGCTCTATCGCTATGAAATTAAAACCAAATTGATTTCATATCACAAATTCAATGAAAAACAACGAGTAAAAATGTTTTTAAACTTGATAAAAGAAGGCAAAACAATAGCACTTGTTTCAGATGCCGGAACTCCATTGATAAGCGATCCGGGAAATATTTTAATCTCTCAACTGGGGGTAAATGGGATTAAGTTTACTGCGCTTCCGGGAGCTTGTGCTATTCCGACTTTTCTGTCGCAAGTCCCTAGAGACAGCGAAGACTTTGCATTTATTGGATTTTTGCCAAAAACAGAAGCAAAAATTTTTGAAATTTTACAAAAATTTGCCCATACAAATCTTGTTTTTTACGAATCACCCAACCGCCTTTTAAAAACTCTTTGCGTAATTGAAAAATTTAATCCAGAAACAAAAATAGCCATAGGAAGAGAATTAACAAAAGTTTTTGAAGAAGTTTTAACAGATAATGTTAAAAATGTTATTGAATATTACAAAAACAATGTATTAAAAGGTGAAATCGTTGCTATGGTTTACAAAAAAGAAGATGTCGAATTTTGTCAAACAGAACTTTTAGAAAAAATAGAGATTTTAAAGCGCAAAAAATTCGGCGCAAAAGACATTTCAACAATTTTGGCCGAACTTTACAACTTAAACAAAAACGACATTTACAAAATGATTATTTAACTACAAAGGAACACAGCCCGAATAAACCAAGCTTGACCAGTTTTCAAAATAACTTATCTGACTTGCGCTTCCCGTTTTTATATAAACATTTGTTTGATTTTTGGCACTAAGTTTTATTGCAGAAGATATCGCAGCTTGAATTACTTCAGGATAGGTTATAACAATAATTCTTTTGCCGATATTGTCTTCAACGATTTTTTTAATTATTAAAGAAATTCTTTTAGTAAAATCGGAAATCTCTTCGTCTTTTTTTGAAGTAAATGTTTCCATAATTTCAAATTCTTTCTTAAGAGCTTTTGAAATAATTTTTGCAGATTGAACCGTCCTGAGCGCAGGGCTTGTGTAAATTTTATCTGTTTTAATCGCTCTTTTTTTAAGCCATTCGGATATTTTTTCCATTTCCTCTTCACCGGCTTCGTTTATCGGAGGGTAATTTTCCCTGTCGGATTTTCGATTTTCTTCCGAATGAATGGTCGCACCGTGTGCTATGAAAGTAATTTTGCATTTTCTGTTAAACATAATTATATATTACAATTATTTTGGTCATTTTACAAGAAATTTAATTTTTGTTATACTTTTAATCGAACAAAAAACAAGTGCATCTGATGTCATCCTGAATTTATTTGACTTCTTTTCAAGGCGAGGAACGAGCCGTAGAAAATGTCCTTACGGCTTGCTAAAATAACCCACTCCATGATAGAATTCACAATAGTATCAGGATCTATCCGGCTTGTAATATTGGAAAGATGCTGAAACAAGTTCAGCATGACAGAAAGAAGAAATAATAATATGGGTAAATCATTTAAATTTTCAGATAACATTTCAACCGACCACATAGCACCTGGCAGACTCTTTCACCTGCGCTCAAACCTGCAGGAATTTGCAAAACATGTATTAGAAGATGCTGACCCTAAATTTGCTTCAAAAATGCAAAAGGGCGATTTTGTTGTTGCGGGAAATAATTTCGGGCTTGGCTCGTCAAGAGAACATGCCCCACAGATTATTAAAATAGCGGGAGTTCAAGCAGTTCTTGCAAAATCTTTTGCAAGAATTTTTTACAGAAATGCCATTAACATCGGGCTTTTGCTTATTGAATGTAACACCGATTTAATTAACTCAGACGATGAGCTTGAACTGGATTTAAAAAACGGGATTGTAAAAAACATAACCCAAAACAGTCAAATAAAATTCACGCCGCTGCCGGATGTGATGATAAAACTTCTCAAAGACGGCGGACTTGTCGAACACATCAAAAAACACGGCGATTTTAATTTAATTTAAGTACAAAAAATTAAAATTACTAAAAATATTTCAGGAGAAATTTAAATGGAAGTTTTTAACAGAATTATTTTTTGGCTTAAAGCCGCACGCGCACATACTATTCCAATGAGTATAATGTCGTGGCTTGTGGTTTTTTGCTGGTCATACAGCATAGGCGGCGATTTCTTTTACGGAGTTCTTGCGCTTATCGGAATTATTTTTGCTCAGCTTGGAGTTAATCTGATTGACGATTGCTTTGACTATAAAAAAGAAATAGCAAAATGCAAAAGCCCTGAAGAAGTAAAAAACATTAAAATGCAAGACAGTAAATGTCAATATTTAATTGATGGAAAAACAACCCTGAAAAATGCTTTTATAGTTTCGTTTATATATTTTGGGATAGCCTCTGTTATCGGTCTTACACTTTTAATTCTTTGCGGATGGCAAGTTGCTTTAATTACAATTATCGCAGGGCTTTTGTGCATATTTTATCCGTTTTTAACTTATATGTATTTGGGCGAAGTTGCAGTTTTTATGACTTTTGCTCCGCTGTTATTTGCAGGTGTATCTTTTGTTATGCTGGGATATTTTACGCAAGAAATACTACTTATCTCAATCCCGACAGGACTTCTGACCGTGGGGCTTTTGCACACGCATGCCCTTTTGGATTTTGACTTGGATATAAAAAACAACAAAAAAACTCTATGCACATTTTTAGGCAGCAAAAATAAATCGCTTATGGCACTTGCAATAATGATGACTGTTGCTTATATAAATATTATTATTTGCATTTTCTTAAACATTTTACCCTTAGCAACTTTAGCAACATTTATAACAATTCCTCTTGCTGTTGCTTTATATAAAATCATAAAGTTAAGTATAGAAAACCCCGAATTCGTGCCTAAAAGAAAGCTTTGGATGGGCCCTATGGAAAATTGGGAAGAACTTAAAAAAATTAACGCACACAGCTTTACTCTAAAAATTTACCTGGCAAGAAATCTTATGATGTTTTTTACAATTCTTCTTTGCATAGGTCTTTTAATAGGCGACTAGACCTGTCCGAATTGCTGGGCAATCGCGCCCAAAAGAAACTCCCTCTTTGAAACATTTTTTAGTCCGATTTGTCTAAAAATTTCAACCAATTCATCCGATGAAGGAAATTCTTTTGCAGATGTCGTCAAATATTTGTAAGGCTCATAATTTCCGCCAAAAATTTTACCCATTAAGGGAACCGCCCTGTGAAAATAAATTTCGTGAAAAAATTTAAAAATCCCTTTTGGCTTTCCGGTATCAAGGTTTACAACAAAACCGCCGGGTTTTACAACCCGTTTCATTTCTTCAAGCCCCTTTTTTAAATCTTCCAAATTCCTAAGCCCGAAACTTATAAAACAGGCATCAAATTCATTTTCTGCAAAAGGAAGATTTAGCGCATCTGCTTCAATAAATTTTATATTTTTAATATTTTTTGATTTAATTTTTGCAATTTCAAGCATTTTAACAGAAAAGTCAACCCCTGTGACCTCACCTTTTAAAGCGATGTTTTTTGCAATGTAAATTGCAATATCGCCTGTCCCGCAACAGACATCCAAAACTTTAACATCAGATTTTAGGGGGATATTTTTTATTGCTTTAATTTTTATACAGGAATTTAGCCCCAAAGTCATAATTTCGTTTAATTTATCATACTTTGCAGAAATTTTATCAAACATTTCTTTTATATTTACGCCGTTTTTCATTAACACCGCCTGAAAAATATTATTACATAAATGTTAAAATACTTAAAGTTTAGGAGGATGCGGGAAAATTCGAAAAATGACAATTTTTCGCAATTTTTCAAATTCGACCTCAGAAGTGCTAAATCCTTGCCGGCTGCGGGATAGCCGGCGGCAAGGATGAAAGCCGGACAAAAGAAATTGAGAAAAATTTTTTAATTTTTTCTCAATTTCTTTTGTTTTAACAAAGCTTTCATGGTTGACAAAGGCTTTTGGTTGTTGTTAGATAGGAATACAACTCTAGCCGAGGGTGGCATTTTGCTATGACCCTTTGTTAGAAAACAAAAAGGAGAAAATTAATGCCAACTATTAATCAACTTGTGCGTAAAGAACGTAAAAATTTGACAGACAAAACAAAGTCCCCTGCTTTGATGGAATGCCCACAAAGAAGAGGCGTTTGCACAAGAGTCTATACAACAACACCTAAAAAACCTAACTCAGCTTTGAGAAAAGTTGCAAGGGTAAGACTTACTAACGGGTTTGAAGTAACTTCTTATATCCCGGGAATCGGACACAACCTTCAGGAGCACTCCGTTGTTCTTATCAGAGGTGGAAGGGTTAAAGACCTTCCCGGTGTAAGATACCACATCGTAAGAGGAACTTTGGACACAGCAGGTGTTGCAAACAGATCTCAAGCACGTTCTAAATACGGAACAAAAAGAGAAAAAGCTAAAAAAGGTTAATAGTAAATAGTAAATGGAAAAATCCATTCACTATTTACCTGTTTACTTTATTAGAATGTAGGTTGGGTCAGAAGACCCAACAAAATTAAGTCCCGAGCAGATTGTTCGGTATGACATAAAAAGTAATACTCAAGAATAGAAAGGGCGAAACTGCGAAGGTTTCGTGTAATGGTAAAAATGTCAAGACGTTCAAAACCAACAAAAAGAATTCCACCCGCTGATCCGATTTATAACAGCGTGGATGTTTCAAAATTTATTAACAGAGTAATGCGCAGAGGTAAAAAATCTCTGGCTGAAAAGATTTTCTACTCTACTTTAGAAAACATCAAAGAAAAAACCAACGAAAAACCGATGGAAATTTTCCAAAAAGCAGTTACAAATGCAACCCCGCTTTTGGAAGTTAAAGCAAGAAGAATCGGCGGCTCTACCTATCAAGTTCCGCTGGAAGTTAAGCCCGACAGAGGCATGGCTTTAGCGTTTTCTTGGATTATAGCTGCTGCCAAAAGCAGAAACGGCAAATCATTTATTGATAAACTTACAAATGAATTAATGGATGCGGCAAACGGCTCAGGTGCAGCTTGCAAAAAACGTGAAGATACCCACAAAATGGCTGAAGCAAACAAAGCTTTCGCTCATTATAGATACTAATTAGCAAATTAAATAATTTTCAAAAAGCTTGGTTATGATATTCAAACCCAAGCCTTTTTGATATAAATTACATAATGTTTATTATTGTTACTATTTGAATATATTTTTTATAAAAGTTTGTTTTTATCTTATTTTTTTATTTAGGCGCTTTTTGGTGGCAAAAAGCGCCGCAAAAAGCCACCCCCTGCTACTCGTTTTTAAGATAGATTACGACTCATTACATTGAAAATCCTCAACTCGCTAACGCTCAAACAATCGGATTTTCAGGCATTACATTTCGTCTAATCTATCTAAAAAACTCGCTAAAGGGGGGAGATAAAAAAATTTTTGCAAAGCAAAAATTAAATAATAGCAGTGGCAAAGCCGCTGCAGTGCCCCGCAGGGAAAAGAGTGATTTCTTTCTTTTGGTTCGTTTTCTTTCTTTTCGTCGATATAAAAGAAAGAAAATGAACATAACAAAAATGAACTATATTTAAAAGACAATAATAAACATTATGTAATTTTATAAAAAAATAATTTAAAACCTTAAGACATCGCAAACCAAAGCCATTTTTTTAAATACTTGGCAACAATCATTGCAAAAAAGCCGAAAACTATATCATAAATTATCTTAACTCCGCTTTGAGCGCTAATCCAACCTAAAATCAAGGCTGATGTTTCTCTTTGGATTGTCGCCACAAAAAGCATATAAAAAATTCCCATCAAATGTATCGTACAAACCCCGACCAGGGTCGCTTGGAGCATGTTTATATATGTCAGTCCGCTTCTTGTAATTGAACCTGCAAAAAACACCGCGGGAATATATGCAAGAATGTAACCGAATCCGTATTCTAAAACATATCTAAGCCCACCTCCTATTGCAAAAACCGGCGCCATAAAAAGACCTGTTATAATATATAAAAGCACCGATGCTATTCCAAATCTTCTTCCCAAAAATGCCGCTATAAACATTATCATCGGAACTTGCGGAATATACCTGTAATGTTTTATAAAATGTGAATAAACCGCAGGGTCTTTAAAATTTTTCCCAAAATATGCAAACCAGTCAAAGGGTAAAACATAATGGTTAAAATCAAATTGGGTAAAAGTTGCAATCACAATAAAAAACATACAAATCACGGTTAAAATTATCGTTGTGATGTTTAATTTTAACGACTGATTCATGTATTGAATTTTTTCAAGTTGCTTGCCTAATCTTTTTGTCATTTTCCCTCGAGTGAGTATTTAAATAAAGGAATAATAAAAATTATTTCATTCAACAGTTATAAATTCTGTTAAATTCTTAGCGTTTTGCTCATATTTTAATTTAAATTTATCCCAAAATATATTTTCTGTCCACATTATTAAGGCATCTTCATTGTTGTTTTGGTAATATCCTTTTCGCTCGCCTAAAGACTTAAATCCGTATTTTTCATACAATTTTATTGCAGGAATATTGCTCACCCTGACTTCAAGTGTTACATATTTTATCTCATTTTTATAAAAATCTTCGATTGCTCTTATCAAAAGGGCTTCGCCGATTTTTTTACGTCTTAATTCGGATTTTACTGCAATAGTTGTAATATGCGCCTCGTCCAAAATCCGCCAAGTCCCAGCATAGCCCAATAAATTCCCCGTTAAATCAAAAGCACTGTAATAATGAGCAAGTTCATTAGACAATTCTCCGTAAAAAGAATCCTTTGACCAGTGATGCTCTCCGTAGGCTTGTTCTTCAATTTTCATAACTTCTTCAACATCGCTTTTTTGCATAGGAAGAATTTTTATTTTTAACTGTTCTTGCATAAAATTATTTTAGCATGAAATGTTTTTATGGGATAATTGGAAGAGAGTAAATAGTAAATGGTGAATAGTGAAACAATTAATTAAAAAAATAACGGCAAAAGAAGAACTGAGTTTTGAAGAAATAGAACGGATTGTGGTTAAAATCGCCAATCAGGAAGTGTCTGACGCACAAATAGGAGCGTTTTTAGTTGCAATAACAGAAAAAGGGGTAAGCGAAGATGAGTTTTACGCATTTGCCTCTGCCATGAGAAAATTTTCCAACAGAGTTATCTTGGATAAATTTATAGTTGACAGCTGCGGCACCGGTGCCGACTTTTCAAAATCAATAAATGTTTCAACTGCAAGTGCCATTGTCGCAAGCGCAAGCGGAGTGAATGTACTGAAACAGACAAATTCTTCTATCACAAGTGCTTGCGGAAGCAGCGATTTCTTAAAAGCACTTGATATAAATATTGCAAGAATTCCACAGGATGCAAGGGCAGAATTTGAAAAAAATTCAATCGCTTTTGTCCATTCGCCTTACTTCAATGATTTTGCGCGGGTAAATAACCCGATAAGACAACAAGTCGGAATTAAAACGATTTTTAATTACCTCGGGCCGATGATAAATCCTGCCTTCCCGCAAGCCCAACTTTTAGGGGTTTCCTCACTTGAAATGTGTGAAAAAATGGTCTATGCACTTGACAAACTCGGTACGCAAAAAGCTCTTGTCGTAAACGGGCTTAACCCAAACATTGATGAAATAAGCATCTGTTCAAAAACCGCCGTTTGGGAATTAAACGGGGGTGAAATTTTGTCTTACAAAATTTCGCCCGAAGATTTCGGCTTCAAAACAGTTGAACTCTCAGAAATCCAAGGCGGAGACGGTCAAGAAAACTCAAAAATAATTCAGGCAATATTTAAAGGCGAAATTAAAGGCGCAAAACGTGATATAATCTTGATGAACGCCGGTGCTATGATTTATCTTGCGGGACTTGCAAAAGACATGTTTGAGGGGGCAAAAATAGCACAAAATGTAATTGAAAGCGGACTAGCGCAGGAAAAATTGATGCAATTACAAGAAAGGATACCCCTCACCCATTTTTCTAATGCTCGTACCTCGCATTGAAAAATCTCCCTCTCCCGCAGGGGGCGAGGGCAAAAATAAACCAAAGGATATTAAATGCTAGATTACTCAAAACTTTTTGATATTTCAAGGGATTTATACGCAATGCCTTCTTACAACAATAAATTAGGCAGAGCTTTTATTCCTTTGAGATATTTTTTTGAATTGACTTACCTGTGCAATTTAAATTGTCCTTACTGCTACGTCGGAAAAAATAGAAAAAAAGACGAGCTTACAACACAAGAATGGTTTGATGTAATTGAGCAGATTCCTTTTTATTCTTTCGTAACTTTAGTGGGCGGAGAGCCTTTGCTCAGGAAAGATTTTATTCCTATTTTAGAAAAAACCGCAAAAAAGACTTTGGGCAAACTGAATGTTGTTACAAACGGAATTTTAATCAATGATGAGATTATTGATGCTTTTATAAGAACAAAAATGATGCTTTTGTCTGTTTCTTTAGACGGTTACGGGAAAACCCACGACAAAAACAGAGGGCAAGAAGGGATTTTTGACACAATTATAGGCAATTTAGAAAAACTTAATTCAAAGAAAAAAAACAAACCTATGGTTGATATAAAAACCATTGTGCTTGAAGACAATTTAGATGACCTGCCAAAGCTTTATAAACTTTGTGAAGATATGAACTTTGATTTTCTTTCAATTGCTTTTTTGAGAAACAATGACTTAAAACAAAATTCAATTTTAAGACAAAGTTTCGGGGAAGAATTTTACCTGCAGAAATATCCTATAAAGCCTTATTTTGATATGGAACATTTTAAAGAAGTTTATCGAGAAATTGAGGCTATGAAAGGCAAAACCCAAATCCGCTTTTCGCCAAAATTTAGTGATAAAAACCCACTGGAAGATATTGAAAAATTTTTTAACTGCGGAGACAAACCTATACCAGAAATATATGAACCTTGCAAGTATCCGTGGTCTAATATGATGATAAACCCTCAGGGAGATGTTTACCCATGCCTTTCATTAAAGGTGGGAAATGCCAAAGAAAAAAGTTTGAAAGAGTGTTTTAACGAGCCAAAATATTGTTGTTTCAGGAAAAATTTAAAGGTTTCAAAAGTATTTGAAGCCTGCCAGATGTGCTGCGAGTTAAAGGTTAAATAAATTTAATAATCCATTTTCCAGTTGTCGTTTAATATTTTGCCGAAACAGCCAATTCCGTAAGCGCTTTCCAAGCAATAATTTAAAAAACGTTCATCTCTTACTTCTTGCGGATTGGAACCTGCTCCTCCACATAAGAAGTTATTATGTTGATTAGGGATTCCCTTTTTGCATTCGGGGGTAACGTCTTCATCAATAGAGCCGTCATAATAATATGAAAAATTAAAAAGATCCCTACCTGCTACATTTGGTGGACTTAGACCATTTATATCCAATAAAAAATATCCGGGCCAATCCTCAGTGGAATATTGTTTAAGACAAATACTAGCCCCGCTTGCAATAATAACACTATAGGTGCAGAAGACTGAACTTTCAGAGCCGCCGTCAATAGATTTATATTTATCCGCAAAGCATGTTGATGGGTTTTCTGTTCCGCAATCTTTTACAATTTTAAAATATTTTTTAAAAAAATCATTTCCTAATCTTTCGATAAACTCATTTTCATTAGATCCTTCATAAAAGGTCAAAGTGTTTGAAGCGGTTAATTTATTTATCCCTTCATCTGCCATCATAAGTTTTAATGCTTGGGAAATTTCGGTGTAAACCTTTTTTAACTCGGTCACATACTGCTGTTTTTGGTAGCTGGCAATCAAGTTTGGTATAGTCAAAGCCGCCACAACCCCTATAATGGTCAATGTTATCAAAACCTCTGCAAGGGTAAAGCCTTTTTTTCTGTCATCCTGAGCTTGTCTCAGGATCTTTCCATCATACTTATGCGGGTTAGATGCTGAACCTACTTCGCAAGCAAAAGCCGTAGCTTTAAGCTTCGACTTCGTCTCAGCAACACCATACGTCAGTTCAGCATGACGTAGTTTTGTAAATCCTCTAAATCTTTCTCTCATAATTTTCCTTTAAGTTAATGTTAATCCTAAATTAATCATACAACTAAAATGAACATTGGGCAAAGTTTTTTACATTATTATTATTATTGGATTGTGGCGCTTTACAAAAGTCCTATCCTCTTTTTATTTTTTGTCTTCATGTCCGTAAAAATACCTACATAGCATGTACTACGTAGTTTTGCGGACTTTTTTAATTTTTAAAATGATTTATACTGAAAAAGTCAGACCGAAACGGTCTTATGTGGTTAAGGCTCACACCCTCGATGGTAAAGCTGTTTGCCACAAAAATAGGGGATAATAGCGTTCAAAGAGGACCGACAATGGGCTACATTCACTGTTGCGGAGCAAGGAGAAAGACCAAAAGCTATTCTATAATACCGGATAAAAATTACCTTTTGGCAGAAGCAGATTATCTGGAAAAATGCCCCCAATGCGGACACAGTGTTTTGCAGATAACCAGAATTAATTTTAACAATGAAGTTTCTTTTATAAGAAAGGTCAACGAAAAAGCAAAAAAATTATTTCAAAATTTGCAAAATTCAATTCTGTACAACAAGGAACCCGAATATAAAAGAATAAAAGTATTTTCAAAATTTTATCTCCATTACAACGAATTTGGAGTCAAAAAAAAGTGTTATTCAAATTTAAGCTCGCTTAAGATAGGAATGTTTGAAAACAATCCCTACATAAACCAATCATAACCAGCACATATTCCATACTATCCTAATCAAGACATAATTGTCTTTACTATCTTACTCTATTTGAGGGGGAAACCCCTCAAATTTTTTTAACAAAAAGAACAAGGGAAAATACATTAGAAAACCTCATGTTTTAGCATGTAGCATGAGATAACTGGCCGGTGTTAAGAATAATATCGAATAGAATCTTTTTAAAAGGAATTATGATGAAGTTATCAAAGAGAGAGTTGGAAATCCTTGAGCTATTAAGCTTCGGATATTCCGACAAAGAAATCGCCTATACTTTGAATATTTCTGCAAGGACGGTTCAAACCCATGTTATGCGAAGTGTCATTAAATTAAATGCCAAAAACAGAACAAATGCTGTGGCTAATTATCTCAGACAACATAGTCTGAATTTCAGCGCTGTTTAAGGAGTGAAAATGAAAAGAATAATTATACACTGGACAGCCGGAGGGCCTGTCCCGACTTCTTATGAAAAAGAGTGTTACCATTTTTTGGTTGACACACTTGGGAAAATACATCTGGGAAAATTTAAGCCGGAGGCAAATCTTGAATGCAAAACAGGAATGTATGCCGCACACACCGGAGGCAGAAATACGGGCTCAATAGGCGTTGCAATGTGTGCTATGGCAAATTTTAAAGATACAAAAAATATAGGCATATTCCCCATAACAAAAATTCAATTTGAATCAACTATGAAATTATGTGCCCTATTGACAAAAAAATATAATATAAATATTTGTCCCGAAAATATAATGACTCATTACGAATTCGGACAAAAATATCCTAAAACAACAAGCAAAGGCAAAATCGACATCATTTTCCTGCCGCCTTTTCCTTGGATTAAAAAAGATGACATAGGAAGCTTTATAAGATCAAAAATCAGGTGGTATGCAGAAAATAAATAAATTTGGAGAAACATTATGACAAACACATTTTATAACCTTGGCGGAGGAATCAAACAATCTTCAACCAAAACAGAATTAGGACTTAATACAAATAAACTCTATTGGAGTGACTCAAAAAACATTGAACTTTTGCAAAATAAAGGTATAACAAGGCAAAAAGGCAACATTTTTATAACAAAGAACAATGAAAGTGATACAATCACAGGAATGCACCAACTTAAATCAGGGAAAAAATATTTTCTTCTATATGCAACAGAAAAAGGTTCTTTTTGTATTCTTGATTTTGAAAATAATGAACCGGAAAAGCTTAAAACAGAATTTAATAGCGGCAAAACAGTTAATTTTGTAGATTATCTAAACGGAGTAATAGTTTCAAGTAAATTTGACCCCTTATACTATATTATGAACAATGAAAACTTTGATATAGTAGAATGCAACCTTAACGATGAATATAATAATCCGGTTTTAACCGATGTTGTGACTGTTTATAAAGGACGGGTCTGGGCAGCAAAAGATTCTGTAATATATTTTTCTGCACTAGGCAAATACGATGATTTTACAACAGAAGGAGATGCAGGATTTATAAAAGATTTTCACACCGATACCGATGAAATAATCGCACTTAAGCCATACAAAGATTATCTTGCAATATATAAAAAAAATATGGTTTATCTTCTTACCGGCTCAAATCCCGATAGCTTTACGATAATTCCGTTTGCAAATAAAGGAGCGACTTCTGCCAAAGGCGTTGTCAATGTAAATAATAAACAATACTTTTCAAATCAAGGAATTTTTGCCCTTGAACAAGTAGGAGAATTAAATCAAATTCAACTTGGAGATGAAATTACCCTGAATATAAAATCTGAATTTGAAAATTTTGATACAGAGCGTTTTGACGAAATAATTGCCCTGAATTATGAAAAGAAAAATCAGGTTTGGTATTTCATTCCTTACAAAAACGACCCTTACTTTCATACTATATGGATTAACGATTATGTAAACAAAGCTTGGTTTAAAAGAGTTATACCTCAAGATATCACCGCCGCATGTATATTTAAAGATGATATATTAACCGCAGATAAAGACAGTAATATTTATAAAGAAAATTTTGGAAATACTTTCAGCGGACTGCCGATTGAATTTATGTGGAAATCGCCTTTTTTATGTGCCGGACCATCAAATATAAGAAAAACCGTTGATGAATTTTATTTTATCATAGACGAAGGTTGTGACAACCATTTTAAATTTTCAACTTACAAAAATTATGATTCTGAATCAAAAGATGATTCTGATTTGATATTTTCTGAAGTTATTACCACTTTGGTCTGGGGAGACGAAAACGAAACGGGAAAAAATTCCTATTGGGACAATGATTCTGATTGTATTTCTTATTGGTCCTCAAGTATGGATGCAACATACAAAGCAGAAATCTCGGAGTCAAATTACTCAATACAGCTGTGTGTTGAAGGTGACTCTATTGAACATGATATGGCAATAATAGGACTTGAATTTAAAGAAGTATATTTAGATGAATAATTTATAATTTTCCGCACTGTTAAAAATAAAAGTTACACTAAAAAAGAAAGGAACAAAAAACAATGAGCGATCAAACAGTAAATGCTTATTCAGCTTTTATCCCTGAAATTTGGAGCCAAAAACTGAATACAATGCTATCAAAAAACTGCGTTATGCTTCAATGCGTAAACAGAAATTACGAAGGTGAAATCAAAAACCAGGGAGATTGCGTTAAAATAATAACTCCCGCAGAGGTTACGGTATCAACTGTAAGTTCTTCGGCGATTACCTATAACGAACTTTCTCCTTTAACAACAGATTTAATTATAGACCAGAAAAAATTCTTTGCGTTTAAAATTAACGACGTTGCACAAGCTCAAGCAAATCAGAGCATTATGGAAGCACATCTTCAAAACGCCAAAAAAGCGATTGAACAAGTCCAAGACACATATCTTCTATCGCAGCATGCCTATGCTGATGCTTCAAATGTTGTAGGAACGGAACAAAGCGCCATTTCACTTGACAAAACAACTATTTACGAAAACTTTGTAAACCTTGCGCTTAAGCTCAAAAACGCCGATGCGCTTTCAAACAGCCAAAAACCATGGGTAGTAATCAACCCCAACATCGAATCTTACCTGCTTCAAAGCCCTGAGTTTATCAGCGCGCACAATGTGGCAGACGAAACCTTAAGAGAAGGTGCAATAGGAAGAATTGCGGGAATGGATGTTCTTGTAAGCACAAATTTATCTGCCGTAGGCGGTAAATTCTACGTTCTTGCAGGAACAAACGAAGCAATAACTTTTGCATCTCAACTGGCAAAAATAGAAAGCCTCAGAGACAAAGACAGCTTCTCTGATCTTGTCAGAGGGCTTTATCTCTACGGTGCAAAAACGATTGCACCTAAGTCCTTAGCAAAAATGATTGTTACAGCAGTTTAAACGGGTGAACAGTGAACGGTGAACAGTGAACGAAATTAAAACTCCCTCACTGTTCACAGCTCACTTCTAACCTTTTAAGAAAGGAAAGCATGTTTAAAAATATAAAATCCAACATAAAAGAACTTGCCTACTCGGCAGTTCACATCGCGGAACAATCGCTTGATACGCAAAGCGGTAAAGAAAAAAAACAAATGGCTATTGAATATATTGTTTCAATGCTGCCTGTATTTCAACCGCTCAAAAGTATTATCATTGTTGTTTTATCAAAATTTATTGACGAAGCGGTCGAACAAGCGGTCAAATACATGAAAGAAATTAAAAATTTGGAGGCATAAATGAGCCAAACAGAAAACAAAAAAGAATCATCTTGCGCCGAAAGCCAAGATTTACAAGCAAAAGCTGATGAAAAAGATATTAAATCTTCTTCAGAAGAAAGCAAAGAGCAACAAAACTCTGACACACTCAATCAGGTTCTTGAAAAGCTTGATATTAAACCCGAAAACAAAGATATTCAAGAAAAGTCAGCTCCGGTTGAAACAAAAAAGGAAGATACTGATTTTTGTAGAAATCAAGAAAATTTCCGAATTCAAAAAGAGGTAGAAAATGTAATTGCACAAGATTTTCAAAAAATAGAAAGTCTTATGAAATTCGGTTTAATCAATTCCTGGCAAGGGCAAAACTTGAAAAATCAGGTACTGAAAAAAGCGTTTGATTTAGTATCACAAAAAGAAATGATTAAACCAAACTCTACACCGGAGCTTAAAAAAGATGAAGTGTTTAAACATTTTGAACAGAAAAATCCGGATTTTTTCAAGTCTGAAAGCAGAAAAGAAGTTTGGAACTATTTAAAATCCGATGCTGTAATTGTTGGAAAAGATGATCTTAAAAAAATATCCGATATGATTGAAAATATTGAAAAAGCTGCAATCGAAAGATATTTACAAAAAGAAACTCACGAAAAAACTCTGCAAAATTCAAATGAACTTGCAAAACAAAAATTAACGGCAAATGCGCAAAATACAAATTTTGCAGATAAAAATCTTACAAGAACTTTTACACGTGAGCAAATCGGCAAAATGAACGGTGCGGAATTTACTAAATATGAGCCCTTAATCATGGAACAACTTAAAAAAGGACTTATTAAATAGGTGAACAGGTGAATAGGTCAATAGGTGAAGAACTTTTCACCTTATAACCTTTTCACCTTATAACCTGAAAAGGAGATATATGAACTATTTTGAATTAATAAACAAATGTCTGGTAGAGCTCAATTACAGAAAAGTTACAAATTTTTCCGAATTAAGCAAAAATGACCACGATAAGATTAAAAATATACTTAATATAATTAACGCCGAAGTCTGTGGATTTGATAACTGGAGTTTCCTTTTAAAAAAAACGAGTCTGGTACTTCCTGCCAACTGCGGCGAAATTGAAAATACAATTAACGGAAGAATAAATTCGGTTTTTATTGATAATATAAAATATGATTACTGCAGTGATTTTGAAAAGTTTATTTTAAACAAACAATCTTCAAAAACTTTCAGTACTTTCAATGACAAACTTCTATTTCCGCTTTTTAATCAGGAAAAAACCGTTGAAATAATTTATTATACAAATCTTTATGCCCAAAACTCACAAGGCATATCCATTCCCAAGATGTCTTCTGAGCAAGACTCTTCTGTTATTCCAAACCCCTACGCAGAGCCGCTTTTAGTTTACGGAACCTGTATGAGAGTTAAAGGAAATCCGGAGCATAAAAAGTTTAATTACTGGTACGGTATGTACAAAAATGCGCTTGCAAACATGCGCTCAAAAGTAGGTACAAACGCACTTGAAACCCCGGAAATCAAAATCCTAAGAAAATAAAATCCAAATAAAAAACAGGGCGGACAAAACTTTTTAACAGAAATGGAAGCTGCAAGATGAAAGGAATTATCAAAACAACACCCAAAATATATCAGTTAATCCGACTTCACCCTCCCTGTTAAGATTTTACACTAGCCGAAATATAAATAGCATGACTATTATATAATTTTTTTCAAAAAAACACAAACAATAATAAGAAATGTAAACCAAAATGAAAAACTTGACACAACAACAAAAAAAATTTGTCTCAGAATACATAAAATCTCTGGATTTGGAGCTTTCGGCCAAAAATGCCGGTTACAAAACTAAAGATTACAAAAATGTTTCACAAAAGCTCCTATCAGACAAACTCGTAATAAACGAAATTAAAAACCAAATTAAAAAGCAAATTTCTTGTCTTTTAATTCAAAAGGGCTACATTGTGCAAAAACTTCTTGATATAGTAGAATTTTCCCTTGAAGAAGAAGATATTTTAGACAAAGAAGCCCAGCCCACAGGCAAAAAGAAATTAAGAGATGCTACCGCAGGCTTGAGAGCCCTTGAATCGCTCTGCAAGCACCTTGGATTTGCAAACAAATCCGAGGAAGAAAATTCTGAAGCAAAAATTATAACAATAAGTAATTTGGACGAAAATAAAATATGATAAGCAAATAGGAAATGGGAAATAAAAATTAGAAAGTAATTCGGGCATGCTTGTCCGGCAAAATTTTTGAAAGGCAAAAAAATGAAAAAAAATGAAAAAGAAATTGAACAAAAACTTTTGAGCGAAGTTTCGCTTGATGAACTTATAAAAAAGAAAATGGAAGAAGAAATAAGACAAGAATTTGAAATATCAAAACAAAAGCCCCCAAAAAACTTCATCAAAGATATTTCCAAACTTCCGCCCCACTTGGTTTTCAGCAAACAGGCCGTTTATAAGATTTTTAACCGGATAAATAAAACTCAAACATTTATAAACGGAATTCAAGCCGAAGCCATGCTCGGGCTTCAAACTTCCCTCAGGGATAAAATGCGCTTAGGGCAAATAGATGCGTTTTCAACCGAAGACGCTTATGTAAAATTTGAGGGAGTTGAGGGGTAAAAAGTTGAATGGGTGAACAGGTGAATAGTTTATTAATTTTTACTAAGCAAAATTATAACCTTTAAGCTATTCAGCTTTTAAGCCTTTAAGCTTTTAAGCTTTTAAGCTTTTTTTTGCCCGCTGCGCGGGCAAAAAAAAGCGGTCCCCCGACCGCTAGCCTTCACTTTAGCATTAAATCTTTATTATTTTATTATAAATATAGGTATTACTTCGTTAACAAACAAAATAAGAAAAGTTAAAAACGCAAAAATAGCGAGCGTTTTTTGCATATCTGCAAACAAAAACATTCTTTTATTTTTTCTCAAATCACTTATAGCAAGAAATTCTTGCGTATACGGCTGAGAAGGAAGTTTTTTTTCTATTTCTTCAATAACTTTGCCTAATTTAACTTTAATTAAAAAGTTATAAGCATCCATATTTATCCACCAAAGAATACAAATTGCCATTCCCGCAGCACTAAAAACCAATACGGCAGAAATATCAAAGGCAAAAGAGAATCCCTTTAGTAAAAACATAATCAAAAATAAGCCTAAAACAACCAAAAGATAAAATTTATTGGTATGAAAACTTCTGTCAACAAACCTTTCCTTTTGTTCCGTATAAAGCTTATATTGTTGAAACATAATCTCTTCAGAATTCATATAAACACCTTCCTTTCTCTGAGTTAATTGTATAAGCAGATTTTTAAAAAGTCAAGTAAATATGAGTAAATTTATAAAAATAATAATAAACAGAACTCAAAAAGAGTTTAAAAATATAGAGTATCTGCCCGAAGTAATAGAATTGTACAAAAGGTTTTTCGGCTATCTTCACGATGACTATTTCATACAAAAGTATGAGAGTCCCATGGACTTGGTTTTGAAAATCGTAGAAAAGACTTCACCGTATTTCTGGGTGGTAATTCACAAAAAAAGTAACCGATTTGCAGGCTTTGCTTTTTTAGACAATTTTGTCGGAACAGAAAATAACTTTCATTCTGCAGAAATTACAACCTGTTTTAACCCAAGTTTTTGGGGGAATTACACCAAATTTTGCGCCAAAAAATTTATAAAATACTGCTTTAAAAAGTACAAGCTCAAAAAACTTAAGGCAACTATTTTCCCTCAAAATTTTAAGGTCAAAGCACTTTTAAAACGTTCCGGTTTCAAAAAAGAAGCCCTTTTAAGAGCAGAAACGCTAAGAAACGGTATTTTACAAGATATAGAAATGTATTCAATCTTAAATGGCTTAAAAGGTGAACAGGTGAATAGGTGAAAAGTTGTTCCTTGCCCTCTTGTCTTCACGCCCTCCTGTCTTCTATTTACCGTTTACCATTTACTATTTACTAACTTACTATTCACTTAATAAAAAGGAGATAAAAATGAATTTTGAAAAAACAAACGAAGATTTAACAATTCAGCTTCCGACAGAAGATGAAAAAACTCTTGTTCAAAAAATTTATCAAAAATATGATGAACTTGAAGATGACAGGCGAATTCAGCTTGATGACATTAAACTCGTCAGAACTGCGATTTACACAAATACTGTCCCGCAAGTTAACGGTTGGGATTCAAATATTGAATTGCCCGACATTTATGAACTTGCACAAACCTTAAAATCGCACATTAGCGACAATTTATACTCACATCCCGATGCCATGTTTGATGTTTCGGGTGTAAGCCCACAGTCACAGGCTTTTGCCAACAGACAAAAGGCAATGCTGGTAAACACTTTTGAACAAATGAAACTTGAAGACGAATTGGAAAAAATAATCGACGGCATTGTAGAAGCAGGCGAAAGCACTCTTTTTGTAGGTTGGGAAACAAAAATTAAAACTATAAGAAGAGCTCAAAGCATTGAAGAGCAGCTTATAGCACCTACACAAGACGGGTTTGTAATTGAAAACCAGCTTATCTACGATAACCCCAAGGTCAAATACATAAAGCCCGAAGACTTTGTTTTTGACAAAAACCGTCGTGACAGCTGGGATTCTTGCGCAAAAGTTTACAGAACATATTTAAACATTGAAGAAATAAAAGCAAATAAAGCAAATAATCTTTTAGATGAGGCAAAAATCCAAATATTGAAAGGAGTGGTGGCAGATAAAACAAAAAAGGAAACAGACAAATCAGTCTGCGATAACAGACTGGAAATTCTTGAATACTGGGGAGATATTGAACTTTCCACGGGTGAAATTTTAAAAAATTGGCTTATTGTAGTTGCGGGGAGGCGAGAAATAATTCGTTTTGAAGCAAACCCCTTTATAATAAATCCTTTTATACACGCAAATATAATCGAAAACCCCTCAACAGGAAGAGGGCTTTCACCTTTAAGAGTGGCTCTGATTTTGAACAACATTTCATCCACAATTTTAAACAAACAGGTGGACGCCCTTGCCCTAATGATGAATCCGCCATATCTTGCTCCAAAAGGCTGCTTTAAAGGCGAACAAGTAGTAAAACCGGGCAAAATTATCGAATATGATGCTTCTTTAATGCCGGCAGCACCCTCGCCTTTAAATTTTGAAAAGGCGCTTCACGGCTGGGATTTCTTAAACTACTTTAAGACAACAATCGAAAGTGCTACAGGCATTTTCAAAAACATGGCAGGCAATATTCAAAATGTACAAAGAACAGCGACAGAGCTTAATTACTCAATAAGCGGACAGACAACAAGGCTCAATATGATTCTTGATGCCATAAATCGAAAAATAATTATCCCGATGGTAGAAAAAACCGCCGAATTAATCGCTAATTTTAAACTCGGAAGAGAAGTAATAAGCGTTTTTGATCAAGGCAAAACCCTTTTTATTGAAATAGATGACACGATAAGAAACGCCAAATACATCTACCGCTACGGCGACAGAAAAGCAACTTTGGAGCGCAAATTACGCTCTAAAGAACTTTTTGACGTGATAAGAGCATTTGCGGAAGTTCCTACCATGACAGGTCAAATTAACTGGATTGAATGCTTCAAGTTTGCCCTCGAACAGTACGGAATAGAAAACGCAAATAATTTTTTAATTGAACAAAATATTAATTAACTATTTACCATTTACTATTTACTTTTTTAACAAAGGAGAAAATGAAATACAAATTATTAACAGCACAGCGCGAATTTTTGGAAATTCCGCACGATTACAGTTTAGATATTGCAGTATATCAAGGAGGGTTTGGCTCAGGCAAGACTTTTGCCGGCTCACTTCTTGGGATACTATTGTGCCTGAAATTTCCCGGGATAAGGGGACTGGTCGGGGCACAGACTTACACTCTGGTAAGAGACACCACCTTGCAATCCTACTTTGAACATCTTGAAAATTTAAACTTCAAAGACGGCAAAGATTATGTTTGGTCAAGTTCGCTTCAAAAATTGACTTTTAAAAATGGCTCTGAAATTCTTTTCAGGCACTTTGACGAGCCCAACAAACTAAAATCACTCAATTTAGGGTTTGCGGAAATTGAAGAGATGTCAGATATCCCTTTTTCCACTTTTAAGATGCTATTGGGAAGGATGCGGCAAAAAATCAAACAGGGCTGGAAAAATTTTACTTACAGAATTTTCGGGCACACTAACCCCGAAGTCCAAAGAGGGTGGATTTATAAAACTTTTATCGATGAATATAAGCCAAATTATAGATTAATCTCAGCTCCTACAACGGACAACATTTATCTGCCCGAAGGCTTTTGCGATGAGCTTAAAAAACTCTATGACGAACAGTATTACAGGATTTTTGTACTTGCTCAAAACGGCGAATACGATAAAGGGCTTGTTATAAAAGATTTTACGAATGAAAATATAAAAGAAATTAAATACCAGCAGGATATGGATTTGCATATTACCTGCGATTTTAACGTTGATCCTATGGCGTGGATTTTGGCTCATAAAACAGAAGATAAAGTTTTCTTTTTTGATGAAATTGTAATAGAAGACACCACAACCGCAAAAGCTTGCGACGAATTTTACCACAGATATCCGAATCACAAAGGCAGGATTATTATAAACGGCGATGCCTCTGGCGACAACAGAAGCTGTACTAGCGAATTTACCAATTATGTAATTATGAAGAAAAAGCTTTTACAATTCGGCTACGATGATATTGAAATAAGGATTAAAGCATTCAATCCGCCTATTAAAAACAGGATTATGGCATTTAATTCAAAAATTCGCTCTGCAGACGGGCAAATAAGGCTTTTTGTGGACAAAAAATGTGAAAAATTACTTTATAACATTTACAATTTGAGATATAAGGAAGGCTCTTCAAAGATTGACCTGCCCTCGTATCAGCAGATTAAAAACTCAAGCGAGCTTAAATTTTTGGGACACCCGATGGATGCAGCTTCTTATCTTGTTGAATTTTATTGGCCGATAGGTTTGTAAATTTTTATTACTTTTTTTTAAAGATTTATCCTAAAATTTCCGTTAACCATGATGTTATTAATATGAGGAGTATTAAATTATGGAGATTGGAAAAATTCATTGGTTTGAAAAACCCGAGCATGACACTGATGTGTCGAAAGAAGAAGAATCGGCTTACGAAACCGTTGACAAAGAAAAGCCCGAAAAAAGTTACAAAAAAGCTATGGACCTGCTGGAAAAATGTGAAGATGCAGTTGAAAGCATGGAAGATTTTGTTGAAGATAGTGAAAAAATAACAGCAGAAGAATTAAATAAACTTGAAGACGATCTTGAAACAACAGTAAACTCTGCAGAGATCAATGTCGAATACGGAGAAGAACAACTTGAAAAAGCAGAAAAGAGAATAAAGGTAAGCTTTTTAGGCAGATTGAGCGGATCTGTATCAAAAATTAAGGAAAAAATGGAAGCAATGTTTGAAAAAATGGAAGACCAAATGGAAGACATTGAAGACAATGCCTACGATGTAAAAGAAAAAATTGAAGACAAAAGAAAAGAACTGGAAGAAACAACAACAGAAAAGCCCGAAGAAAAGCCCGAAGAAAATGTCGAAAAGGACCCAGGCACAGATAAAAAAATAAAAAAAGAATAATTAGTTCAAAATAATTAAAAATTCGACCTTTAAAAATTTAAAGGTCGAATTTTTTCGGAGAAAAAATGGAAAATTTATTACATTACTCACCCATAATAATTGCAATTATGGTTTTTTTGATACAGCAAAGAATTGTAGTAACGCCCGAACAACTTGAGCGCAAACACAGAGAAATCTTAAAAGATGCAGAGGAACGCTTTGCCACACTAAACAGCGTAAAAGATTTAAAAGAACAGTTTTCTGATATGAAAGAAAAAATAGATAAGATTTATGATTGCATAATTGCGGTAAAATGACGTAGTTCTAGGCGAGCGAAGCGAGCCGTAGAACTACGTCATCCTGAACTTGTTTCAGGATCTATCCAACGGCGTCTGCCGGTAAGATCCCGAAAAGCGGCGAATAAGAACAGCCGCCAAAATCCATGTTTCCACGCATGTGATTTTGTCCTTGCTCATTCTTCGCAAACAAAATCTACATTCCCGATCCTAATCCGTATAGCTCGCATGCTCGCTAACGGCTTAAGCCAGGGATGACAAAACTGCTTGTCTTCTTATCTTTTCTCCTTTCTTGCTCGTTATTCAATATCGTGCTAAAATTTTTCCATGACTTTAAAAGAACATTATTCAAACAAAGAAAAATCTATAATTTCTTTCGAAATTTTCCCTCCTAAAGGTGAAAACGAAAATGAAGCTAAAGAAAAATTTCAAAAATTACTCGGGCATTTAAAAACTTTAAAAAAATATAATCCTGCGTTTGTTTCGCTTACCTACGGTGCCGGAGGAAGCACTCAAACAAATTCTTTTGATATGATTAAAAAAATCCAAAGTGAAGTCGGACTTAACGTAATGCCGCATTTTACCTGTGTTTGTGTGAGGAAAAATCATATTTTAGAATATTTAAGCCAGATAGAGTCCTTGGGGATAAAAAACATTTTGGCATTAAGAGGCGATGTGCCATGCGATTGTTCGGTGAAAAATTTTGACTTTCACTATGCAAACGAACTTGTAGAATTTATAAAAACCCATTCAAACCTTTCAATCGGGGTTGCGGGCTATCCCGAAGGGCATTTGGAGTGTGATAATTTCATGCTTGATATGAAAAATTTAAAAAGAAAGGTTGAGGCAGGGGCCGATGCTGTTTTTACGCAGATGTTTTTTGACAACGAAAAGTTTTATTCTTTTTGCCAAAGCGCAAGAGATTTAGGTATTGAAGTCCCGATAATTCCGGGGATTTTACCCATAAGAAGCTACGGTCAGCTTGAAAAAATGCTTTCTATGGCAAGAGTGAGCCTGCCTGAAAAACTTAGGATAAAGCTTGAAAAATTTAAAGATAACCCCGATGATATTAAAAAATTGGGTGTGGAATTTGCAACACAACAATGCCAAGAGCTTTTAAAATTCGGCATTTGCGGACTTCATTTTTACACACTAAACTCATCCAAAGCCCCAAGCGAGATTTTGGACAATTTGAGGGGATAATTATTTTTTATCCTCAACATTTTTTGGTTTTACAATGGCATCTCTGACTTTTATTCCAAGAAATATGCCAATAGAACTTGCAACAACAAGTCCAAGATAAGAACAAAATCCTGCAAAATTAGCCTTTGCAACTTTTTTGGCAAGATCAGGACTCAGAGCCTTTTTGGCAAAGCTATTACCTCTTATTGAAGCCAAGGCCTCCTCTGCCAACATAGGTAAAGCCGATATAAAGGTTAGTTTTCCTGCATTCCGTTTAATAAAATCAGTAAATTTATCAATTTTATTTTTTGGCTTTTCATCAGGTGATTTTTTGTTTTTCAATAAAGCAATCAAAGCTATAGGCACAGCTAAAAAACTTAAAGATCTGCATTTTTGCATAATTTTGCCCATTTTACTTAAATTTCCATTTACAGCATGACCAATTTCATGAAAAGCAGACATAAGTGATTTTTTATCGAACAAGATTTTTTTAGACTCCGTTAAATATTGCGCCGCATCTCCACTCATTGTAGTTTCTACTTCTATTTTGGTCCACATTTCTCTAAATTCTTTAGAACGAAACCTCATATTTTTATCAATAGTTGCTTTAATAGCTTCTGTAACTTCTTTAATATTTTTCTGTGTTACTTCTAATATTGATACCCCTTTTTCAGACAATCTTGAAGAAGAGAAAGTTTTATTAACCGCCTCTTGTACGTTTTTAAACTCATCTGCATTTAATTGTATCAATTTTTTATATTTTTTTTCTGACAACATAGAAACTTGATTTAATAAAACTGACGGAAGCCTTGAAATCAAACTTCCAGCAGCAACACCACCGGCATAATTCCAAAAACTCGGCTTTTTATAATTTTGTCCGATTACACTACTATTCACATTATTAATAGAATCTACCACTGTGACACCTGAATTTACCTTATATTATTAATAAGGTTTTAAAAAATCGGAATTTGCTTTATTTTTGGACTTATTAAGTATTTTGTTACATGTAGACCAATATGGTTTGCGGACTTCACTTTTACACACTGAACTCATCCAAAGCCCCAAGCGAGATTTTGGACAATTTGGGGATAAGTTAGGAAATAGTAAATGGTAAATAGTAAATAGAAGTGAATAGATGAACAATTACAAAAAATTACGTCGTTGCGAGGAAGAAGTTTATTTCTGACGAAGCAATCTTTCCATTTGAGCATTAAGAAATAATTCTATGAAAACAATCTCAATCGGTAGGCTGATGCACGTCTAAAAAATGAGCTTTTTAGAGACGTGCGATGGTCTCCTCGAATAGATTGCCACGGCTTTTTCAAAGCCTCGCAATGACCTGAGGGATTTATGTCGTCGGGCAAGTATGCCCGACCTACTTCTATTAACCCTTTAAGCCTTTCAGCTTTTCAGCCGTTAAGCCCTTCAGCCATTCACCTTTTCAACCATTTACCCCTTAACCTAATTCAATTTATACCTCAGCACCGAATCTGTGCCCTGGCAGGAAACAAAAAGCATGTTGTCTTTGACATAAAGGTAATAAGGTTTTTTAAGGTTGCCTATAAGAACCGTGATTTCGCCGAAAACAGAAATTTTTAAAACGTTGTCTTTGTTGTAATTTGCAACATAAATGTTTCCCGTTTTGTCAGTAGCAAGCCCTATGGGGCCGCTTATTTTGGGGTCTTTTACAAAAATCATTTTTCTGTTATCGGGAGTTATTTTTGTTATCAGATTGTTATTAAATTCTGCCACATAAATGTTACCTTCAGAATCGGAGGTTATCCCCGTTGGTGCTAAAATATTTTGATAAACAAAATTTGACTGGCTGATTTTTGGCTCGGAAATTTTTACCTCTTTAATCGGTGATGAAACATCGACATTTTGCAGAGTTCCCTGCTGTTTAATTTCCTGCGAAAGGACTTGGGCATCTTTTGCACGCTCGCAGTCAATAGGTATTATACTCAAATATGTCAAGGCTTTTTGGTCCTGCCCTAATTGTTTACTAAGCCATGCGGCTTTATATACAGAATCATAATCGTCGGGCTTTCTTACCACCACTTGCTTAAAGATAGTAAGTGCTTCTTCGTATTTTCCCAAAAATTCAAGCACAGAGCCCAGATTATAGTAAGCGTCAATATAATCAGGGTCAAGACTTATAGCGGTTTTAAAGGCGGTAGTGGATTTGTCGTACTCGCCTGCCTTGTAGTAATCAATTCCCTGATTATACTGTAAAACAGCTTCATTATTGGCCTCTTGCGCCACTGCAAAAAGCGAAGTTGAAATTAATATCAGAATTAAAACCAATATTTTTTTCATTTTTTCCCCAATTAAATTAATTCACCTAACTCATCCAGTAACTTTTTATGTTTTTCAACAAAGCCGCTTCCTCTTGCCTCGATTGCTTTTTTTAGAGTTAAGGCAAGATTGAGTGCTTTTTGTTCTTTTATATTTTTACAGAAAACCTCTTGAAAATTATTGGGAATTCTCAGATTCCAGTTTCCGTCGCCTGAAGTCCCCGGACGATTATAAACATCTTTTATCCCAAAGTAATCCGTAAAAAATATCTGAATATTTTGGGCAGGGCTGGCAAAAATTTCAACCAACTTTGTCTGAGCCAAAAACGTCAAATCTTTTGTAAGATTCATTATTAGATCATCCTTGTTCTGTTCATCAGGAAACAAATCTTCGACCAAATTTTTTGCATGCAGATAACCTTCATGAGTATTAATCATATTTTCTGCCCACATAAAAATCGGCTCGTTGTCGTGGGTTCCGACCATTGCCCATGAGTTTTTGTCTATGTTACAACAGCGGTAGGGATGCTCTTCCATTTCGGGGGATACAAACTGAGTCAATTTCATCCCCTGAAGCTTATATTTTTCCATAACTGCGGCTACAGGATTGGTTAAAGTTCCCAAATCCTCGCAGACAATAGCGTCTTTATCAAGCCCTTCTTCTTTTGCCGCTGCTATTACAATGTGCTCTATTGTTCTTCCGTAGAGTTTAATTTGTTCGTCACAGAGCGTTTGAACCCTTTTTTCCTTATCCGGTTCAAGATCATGGTTCAAATCATTGAGCGAAGGAATTGCGTATTTTCCCAACTCAAGATGCTCGGGTGATGAATAAAGTCTGCCTGCGCCTTCTTCTGTTTTGGGATTTTTGCCTGCTTTATAAACCCAAGGATCAATAAGCCCTACAATATGGTCAATTCTAACGCCACCGGGGTTTTCCCTGAACATTTTTTTGAAAAGTTCTTTCATTAAAACTCCGCCTTCTGCAAGTTTCCCCTCTTGGGTAAAAAGCTTTTCCGGAGCAATTACGGGGAAACCCCAGCTTTGTCCGTCTTTAGAAAAATAATCCGGCGGACAGCCCAAAAACCAACCGTCCATAAATAAAGACTGATATGCCCAAGTATCCCTGTCTGAAAATGCCACCTGTCTGTCTGCGATTAGTTTTATACCTTTTGAAAGGGCGTAATCTTTTGTTTCATTATTTTGAACACTTAAAACAAATTGGCAGAATTTATAGAAATTTATTTCATCTTCATAATTTAATTCAATTTCATTTATCCTGTTTGCAAATTCCATTTTTTCTTCTATTGACTTAGGGTTGAGCAGATTTTTGTCTGTTTCGGATTGCCAAAGCGGCCAATAATCGTTGCAATTTTCAATTGAAAGCGCTTCATAAAGAGCGTCTTTTTCAAGCCAGACATTGTTTTCTCTTTTATATTTTTCAAATTCTTCTTTTATATTCTCCGATGCCCAATTTTTAAAATTTTCATAAGCTTCTTTCAAAGCGCTTTGCTGTGCTTTATAGATATAAGAGTAAGCGGTTTTTCCCGAATTTTTGTTAGGATTATTTTGAACAACCGAATCAAAAGTTTCTTGCGATAAAATATTGCCCCATTTTTTTGTAGTAAGCTGCTTTAAATCAATAAAAAGCGGGTTACCGGAAAAAATTGTGCCGGTATATGGGGAAGAATCACAGGCTTTGGTTTTTCCTGCAGGCCCTAATTGAATTGCATTAAAAATTCCCGACGTAAAATCGATTAACTTTTTGCCTGCGGTAGAATTTATGCTGCCAAATCCCGTATCTTCATCGGGCATTGAAGGAAAACTGCTTGAATGAACTATCAGGGCAAAATTTTTCTTATCCAAAACCTTAAGTGCTTCGTGCAAAGTTTTTGCGGCAGAGTTTTTATCAGGGGATTTGCAACTCATCTTACCCTCCTTTTTAAACGGTTAAGCTCTGTCTGATTTTAACACGACAAGGTTTTTTTGCAAGAGAGTAAATAGTAAATGGTAAATAGAAGGCAAGAGGGAGGGAGGACAAGAGGGCAAGTTATAAAATTTTCTTAGTCACTTTTTAAACTTTTCACCCGTTCACCCGTTCAGCCCTTGAGCCATTCACCCTTTCAGCTTTTCAGCTAATAATATTCCTGACCGTCTTCTTCATAATTATCTTCATCGAAGTCATCCATGAATTCTTCATTTTCTTCATACTCTTTTTTTTCTTCCAAGTCTTCCATATCTTCAAGGAAGGTGGTTCGTTTTTTCATATTTAAAACATTAGCTACATTCATCATTGCAAGTGAATTTAGCGTAGCTCTAAGTTGTGCGCTCCTATCCACAAATGGGAATTCGTTTTGATTTTGCTCTTCTTCGTTTTGACCTTGAGCATAATATTCTGTTCCCGGGCCCATTTTATCGTCTTGGGTTTTTGCGGCAGTACCTGAAATGTCGCCGCTTTTAAAATTAAAAGCGCCGCCTATTCCAAAGAAACCCGCTGCACGATTATCTACCATTTTCTCTTATCCTGTGTTAACCCAAATTTATTATACAATTATTTAATACCCTAAACAACTGCACCAATGTATAAATCATCTAAATAATATATTTTGCTAGTTAAACGATAAATATAAACAATTCTTTACATTAAAAATCGTATCAAATATCGATTTTTACTGCACCCTGGCGTAAAATTTTAATTTCATTTTCTAAAACCAAAGCTACCGTGGACTCTAAACCTTTTGCACTTTGTCCGAAATCTTGTATAACTAAATCTACGCTGCTTCCGATTTTTTCAAATGCCTGTTCATAATTTTTTGCCGAAGGTTCATGTGACAAATTTGCGCTTGTGGTGGCAAGCACATGACCTTCAAAACACTCGCAAACTTCTTGGAAAACTCTATTATCAGGAACCCTTATTCCTACCGTGTCAAAGCCGGAAGTAATAAAATCGGGTGTTTTTTGAGATTTTTTAAATACAATCGTCAGAGCTCCGGGAAAATATTTTTCAATAAGTTTATTTGCCTTTTTGCTTAAAGGATCTACATAAGGCAAAAGATTTGCTATGCTGTTTGACATTAATATTAAGGGTTTTTGTGCTTCGCGGCTTTTTATTTTGTATATTTTTTCAACCGCTTTTTTTCTTGAAGGCAGACAACCCAAGCCCCAGACTGTGTCTGTTACAAAGGCGATTACCCCGCCTGCTTCAAGTGTATTTTTTATTTTTTGTTTTAATTCGTTATTTAAATAGCCCATATTTTTCCCGTAATTATTTTTTATACATACTACATTTACTCCCACGTCATCCTGAACTTGTTTCAGGATCTCTTTTCTTAAGATGCTGAAATAAATTCAGCATGACGCTTATTCCATTAAATTATTTTACTATATAAATCTTCAAATGTCGGGTTAAATTCAGTTATTAAATTTATTTTCCATTGCCTGTGCCATCTTTTTAGTTGTTTTTCTCTGTTTATTGCACTTTCGATATTATCCGCAACTTCGTAATAAACCAATTTGTCAATATTGTATTTTTCGGTAAACCCTTCGACAAGCTTGTTTTTATGCTCCCACACTCTTTTAACCAAATCAGCCGTTACACCTATATAAAAAACATTATTTCGCTTATTTGTTAAAATATATACATAAGACGGTTTTTTCATGATTTGTATTCTAACATAAATGAAAGAGATCCTGAAACAAGTTCAGGATGACGTAAAAAATAAAATGATTAAAAGTAAATTAAATTTTTATAAATTAAATTTACTTTTAATTTTCCCGATAAATCTTTCTTTAAGTTCGACCGCATAGTCCATTTTATACAACAAATTCAAATAAATGTAGCAAATAAGACAGACTGAAAAAACAAAAATAATTTTTGAAATTTCAAACAAAATGTGCGGAAGTGTCAACGTATCAAACCAAGCACCCATTGCCCAACAAACAAAAAGCGTTACCGCCCCTGCCGTGCACATTTTTGCAAAATTTGAGAACAGACTTTTATAATCCAATTTGATTTTTCTGTTTATCAAAACACCCAAAATAACAGCGTTAAACAAAGTTACAAGTGTTGTTGAAAGAGTTATTCCGCCTATCCCGCCGCCTATTGAAAGTTTTGTCACCAAAAGCCAGTTCAAAAAGAATTTTAAAACAATCGAACTGAAGGCCACCAAAAAAGGGGTCGCAGAATCGTTAAACGAATAGTAAACCCTTGTAATAGAATCCCTGAAAACATAAGGTAAGATTGAAAAAGACAAGAACCAAAGTGCTTGAGTTACCATAAAAGTGGCTTTGTCGTCAAAGGCTCCCCTTTGGAAAATAAGCCTTATTCCGTCATATCCGAGCGTCAAAATACCTATTATTATAGGAAAAGCAGCAAAAAGAAGTACACCTACTCCTTTGTTAAAATAATTTTTAATCCCCTCAAAATCTTTTTGCGCTACCAATCTTGAAAAAATCGGAAACAGAGGAACCAAAAACGCTGTTACCAAAATTCCCACAGGAAACTGAAAAACCCTGTTAGCATAACCGATAGCTGTCCATGCGCCTTCTTTTAAGGAAGATGCAAAAAACATGTCAACGTAAATGTGAATTTGCCCCACGGTAGAGCTTAAAATTGCCGGAAACAAAAGCTCGCAAATGTTTTTAAACTGGGGGTTATAAAAATCGAAATTGGGTTTTAACCTAAATCCCAACTGTCTTATTTTAGGAATCTGATAGACAAACTGGCACAGTGCGCCAATTGTGGTTGCCCAAGCAAGCACAACCCCGCCGTTATCACCTTTTACGGCAGAAATCATGAAAATAATTACTACGCTCATCAAAATAGGAGAAACATTGGGCAGGATAAATTCGCGATAACTTATCAAAATTCCGTAATAAATCCCTACAATTCCGCCCACTACCAGAATCGGCGACATAATTTTAAGATGCATCGCTGCAAGTGCTGTTAGTTCAGGATTAGAACCTGAGATTATAAACCCCATTATCTGGTCTGAAAAAACAAAGCACAAAACGGTTAAAACCATAAAAAACAAAAAGCTTGCCGTCAAAAAAGTATTGAAAAGTCTGTTGAGCTGCTCGTTTGCTTTTTCTTTAAAAGAAGGGATAAGCTTTGAAAAAACCGCCACAGTTGCACTGTGGAAAGGTCCGCCGACTCCGCCTAACAGAATTATTGCAAGAGCGGGAATCTGATAAGCGTAAAAGTAAGCATCAGAAACCATTGAAGCGCCATAAAAATTGGCTATTACAACATCTCTTATAAACCCGATGAGTTTGCTCACAACAGTTACCATGGCAATAAGCCATGCCGCTTTCAACAGGCTCGGACCTTTTTCATTTTCAAAAACTTCAGCATTTCCCGTTGTCAAATTTTACCTCTTAAAAATTATATTTATCCCCGTCTTTTTCTATCAATTCAACGTAAACTCTTATGGCTTTATTTTGGCAATTTTGCGGAAAATAAAAAATGATTTCGTTTTTGCCGCGTCTTATGTAGCTTGAAATATCAATTCTGCTGTACCTGTGAATGGGAATAAAACTGTTTGCAAGCTCAAAAGTCACATCTCTTGAGTTAATTTTAGCACTAAATTGTTTAATTTGATACTTGTTGTCAACGACCACCGTTGCGCTTTGTTGTGGTGCATAAAACTTTTGTATTCCAACCTGCTGATTTTCGCTTCCTGAAAGAATTAAAGGCACTGTT
Source organism: uncultured Muribaculaceae bacterium (assembly GCA_964640325.1). GTDB lineage: Bacteria > Cyanobacteriota > Vampirovibrionia > Gastranaerophilales > Gastranaerophilaceae > DAOQAU01. The sequence goes on from CAZXID010000002.1 coordinate 119,016, forward strand.
GCGATAGCAATCCCCTGATAATATCTTTTTAAAATTTTGTCAAAACTTTTGTTGAGCGAAGTTGCCATAAACCCTGCCCCGAATTGACTCATCCCGACACCATGCCCGTAGCCTCCGCCGTAAGCAATAATTTTGATAAGTTTCCCGTTTTCATCCCAATTGTGGTCAAAAACAACATTGGCGCTGGGCAAAGCCTTGCCGTCTTTTGTCAAAAGCCTTCTTATAACAAGCTCTTTATAAACTTTATAATTTTGATTATCGGTTACTATTTCAAGCTCCATTATTTTGCCTGAAACCCCTCTTTTGTTGACTTTTAGCTCTTTAATTTCTCCCAAAGTTTCGCCTTTTTTAAATTCAGGCTTAACAAAACCCGTTTTTGACTGCACCAAAAGCGCCTGCTGTAATATATTTTTTAATTCATCTGTCCCCTCCCAAGCTTTTTGCCAACGGTAATAAGGCGATTTTATGTCATAAGAATCAGGCGATGACATATAAAATTTTCTTGCGGCATCTTCACTGTCAAGAGGCAAAACCCCTATTATATCAGGGGCCCCCACCAGATAAGGCCTTGCCTTTGAAGGAAATTCCTTTGTCTTGGGGTCAGAAAAAACATTCTCGTAGCTTTCAGTATAGCCGCCTGCGGTGGAGCTGTACTGCGCCACTATTAAATCCCAGCCGTAGAGCGCTACAAGACCTCTTGTTTCATCAACGGCGCGCTCGGAGAGTAAATCTTCTGTCCCAGCGCCAAAATAAACCTGACTGGCAACAGAATCATCCACGTCAAACTCTTTACAAGAACGAGTCCTTGGGGTAAGAACATAATTTCTTGCGGCAACCGCCTGAGCTTTAAGCGCCTCCAAGCCAAAACGGACGGGCATTTCATTTGGCACAACTCCTTTTAAATAGCTTTCAACGTCAACTACGTTTATAATATAAAATTGTGTCGGATTTTTAGGAATTATTTCAAGGTTTCCGCGATAAATCGCCTGCCTTGAATTTCTTTTCAAACCGTTAATGCCCAAAAAACCTTTTGGGCAGGTGAAAATCACTGCCGAAGAGGTTTTTACAACAAATTTGTCATTTGATTTTACCTCTAAAACCCCTGAATTCATCTTAATTTTAACAACATCCGTCGACAAAAATTTTGCAAGCTCCTGATTCGAATCCTTTTCAACCAGCGAAAAATCGCTTGTGGCAAGAATTGAAGTCTCACAATACACATAAGAGCTGAAATTGTTGTTTGTTATAGCAACCCTGACAAGTGTATTTTCGCTCAAGATCAAAGACTGTTGTATTGCAGGCGACGGCGGCAAAATTATTTTATTTTGGTCCTGAATTGTCACTTTTTCCTGCATAAAAAGGGCTTTGGGCGTTAATTTTTTTTCCGGCACCGCCATTTTTACAGGCTCAATAACTTCTTTTTTAACCATTTCCAAAGGCGCAGACTGTGTTACAGGAGGCTGATTTGTCGGAGCTTCCATAATCCGGAGATTTTCGGATGATTTTTCAGATGATTTTTTTTCTGAAGATACAAAAGGCACTTTTAAATCGGCGTTAATCGAAAAAACCCCGCCCGCAAAGGCTTTTAGACCTGAATTAAAAATTAAAATAAAAGCAAATATCAAAATAAACACGTCATGCTGAACTTGTTTCAGCATCTTACCAACAGAGTAAGCCGGATAGATCCCGAAACGAGTTCGGGATGACAATTTTTTATTATATTTACCCCTTCTCACTTCAGTTCCCATGTTGTGCCGTCTTTGCTGTCTTTTAAAACTATGCCCGCCTTGTCGAAAATAAGTCTTATTTTATCCGCCAACTCCCAATTTTTTTGTTCTCGGGCTATTTTTCTATATTGTAAAATTTCTTCCATATTCGAAAAAGTTTTACCCAAATCATTTGAAATAATATTTATTTTTTCTGTTAATTCGTCTTCAGAAACCTCAATTTTATCAAAATTAAACCCTAAAGCTTCGGATAAATTGATTAGAAGCGGCAAAAACATCGGAGTTGGCGCGGTTTTTACATTATTTTGCAAAAAAAAAAAAAAAGCGAAAGCTTTTGAAGTGTTTTAATCTTAATCCATAGCATCAACGAATTGTTTATATTCTTCAAAAACACTCATATCAAGATTTTCGTCAATTTTTACTGTTTTGGGCGACTGATTTATTGCATTATAAAGTCTTTTTACCCCCGCCTGAGCCGATTCAAGTGCTTCGTCGGAAAATTCTACCGGCATGCGGTAGTGATTTGTCAGGATAAAAAATCTTATTGTATTTGCATCATATTTTTCCAAAATCCCGTCAATAGTTAAAAAATTTCCCAAAGATTTTGACATTTTTTCTTTGTTTATAGTTACAAACCCGTTATGCAGCCAGTATTTGACAAATTGATGTCCGTTAGCGCATTCTGATTGTGCTATTTCGTTTTCGTGGTGCGGAAAAATCAAATCCGCTCCGCCTGCGTGAATGTCAATGGTTTGTCCCAAATATTTTCTGCTCATCGCAGAACACTCTATGTGCCAACCCGGCCGGCCTGTTCCCCAAGGGCTTTTGTAACCGAATTTTTCGTCTTTTTTCCAAAGCGCAAAATCCATAGGATTTTCTTTTATTTCTGAAGTTTCAACCCTTGCGCCGGCTTCAAGCGCATCAAGCGGCTGTTTTGAGAGGCTTCCATATTTATCAAATTTTTTAACCCTGAAATAAACATCCCCGTTTGATTCATAGGCAAAGCCTTTTTCGATGAGCTGTTTGTTCATTGCAATCATTTCGCCCAAAGTTTTTGTGGCAAAAGGTTCTATGTCAGGCGACAGGGTATTTAATTTTTTCATGCTTTCCGAGAATAATTTATAATAATGTTGCGAAATCTCATCGGGCGTTTTGCCCTCTTTTTGGGCTTTTTTTAAGATTTTATCGTCAACATCGGTTACGTTTCTGCAGTATGTAACGTCATAGCCCTTAAATTTAAGGTATCTGTATAAAACATCCCAAGTAATGTAGCAGCGGGCATGTCCCAGATGCGCCAAATCGTAAACAGTAGGTCCGCAAACATACATTTTAACTTTGTTGTCTTCAATCGGAACAAATTCCTCGTGTATTCCCGAATATGTATTGTATAACTTCATCTGCCCTCTCGCCTTCTGTCATCCCGAACTCGTTTCGGGATCTATCCAACAGACTAAGCTGGTAAGATGCTGATACTATTGTGAATTCTATCATGGAGTGGGTTATTTTAGCAAACCGTAAGGACATTTTCTACGGCTCGTGCCTCGCCTTGAAAAGAAGTCAAATAAATTCAGCATGACATTTATATTGATATTTTTTAAGTTTATTTACCCTCATTTTACTACAAAAATTAAGAATTAAAATTAAACGCCCGCCGTTTTTCAGAATATAATTTTTGCAGTTATTTATGAAATATATTTACCCCAAACAATTTTATTGATATATTAGATAAATGATTAGAGATTATATCAATTCAGCTGTACAGAAAAAGTATTTCCTGATGTTTTTTACTTCTGTAATCTACATTTTCGGACTTTTTGCATATTTTAATCAAAAAAGTATTGAATTTGCTTTTGTGCTTTTAGTTGTCGCCGTCTTTGCGATTTTAAAAAATTATGTTTCGCCAAAGCTTGCGCTTTTTTGGTATTTTGTATTCCTTTTTGCTTTTTTTAACGCAAATTTCAGAATAAAAAATTATGACACACTTTATCAAATAGCACCAAAAGATGCGGCTATTACAGGACAAATCGCCTCTATTGCCTCAGGAGAAAAGGGGAAAGAAAAATTCTTTTTTAACGTTAAAAAAATTTCCTACGACAAAAAAGAGATTGATGTTAAGGCAAAGACTTACGTAAATATTTACAGTGTCAAAAATGTTATAAAACCCAATATCGGCGACACTTATGTCATAAAAGGGAAATTAAGACCGCCTTTTAAGGCTTCAAACCCTTCCCAGTTTGATTACGGCAAATATTTGAAAAACTTCGGAGTGTTTACCCTTTTTTACGCGCAAGAAACTGATTTTAAAAAACTGGACACAAAACTTTCTCTAAAATGGTCATTTTTGCAAGGACTTAACAACATCAGAAATCAAATCCTAACGACTCATGCCAAATATTTGAAAAGTCCAAACTTGGAAATATTAGGCGGAATAGTCTTCGGCGATGATGCGGTAACACCGCCTGATTACATCAAAAAATCCTTTATAAATTCCGGTTTACTTCATATTCTTGCAGCATCGGGGATGAATGTTGCAATAATTTACGGAATATGGTTTTTCATACTGCAAAAACTTCGGGTTCCTTTTAATATAACGGTTTCAAGCGGAATTTTTGTTATAATTTTTTATGCGCTTATGACAGGGTTGGGGCCTTCTGTAATAAGAGCAGCAATTATGCTGATTTTTGTCCTGCTTGGTAAATTAATAGACCGAGATGCCCACAGTATTTCTCTTCTGTCTTTTGTTGCGCTTTTAATGTTAATTTACAACCCCGCCTACATAAATGATGTGGGCTTTCAGCTTTCTTTTCTGGTAACTTTCGGACTTTTAATCACCGCCCCTGTTGTTTTTGAAAGGTTAAAATACATCCCAAATTGGCTTTCCGGTGCGGTTTTTATCCCGATTATCGCCCAAATTTGGGTTGCACCCCTGCAAATGTATTATTTTAATTCTTTCAGTCTTTATTCGGTTTTTGCAAACATCGCAATTATGCCTTTTGTATCAATTATAAGCTTCGGCGGATTTCTAAGCTCTGTTTTGGCTATTTTTAAGCCGATTGCCGATTCGACCTGTTTTATATTTGATTTGGTCTTAAACCCTGTTTTAAACGCCCTTGTTGCAATTTCTCAATACTTTTCGAATCTGCCTCATTCACTTGTTATAACCCCACAACCAAATGATTTTCAGATGATTTTGTATTATTTTCTTGTTGTTTTGATAACCCTTCTTTTTAAATTCGGCTGGAAAAAACGAATAATCACCGCAACAATTATTTCTTTGGCAATTTTGTTTGTACTTTATATCCCGCTTCCCGATAAAAACTTTGAAACGATTGTTTTTGATGTTCAAAACGCGGATGCTTTTTTGATTAAAACACCGAAAAATAAATATTTTATCATAGATACTGGGAAACAGGGCTTTAAGGGCGGAAAATCTCAGGCTGATTTTATAATTCTTGCCTACTTAAAAGATAAAGGGATTAAAAATATTGAAGGACTTATCCTGACACACTTCGATTCGGATCACGCAGGCGGTGCGGTTGATTTAATCAAAAATCTTAATGTAAATGCAATTTATTTAAATTCTTTAGATGACAAATCGCCCTTAGCGCAAAAAATTTACACACTTGCAAAAAACAAAAAAGTTAAAACTTTTGCCGTAAAAAACAATGAAATAATCTATTTTGAGCCTGATTTTAAAATAAAAACTTTTATCTCCGGAATAAAAACCAGCGACAATGAAAATTCTGTAATAACCCTTGTTTCAAGGGGCGATTTTGACGAACTTTTTATGGGCGATGCAGGTGTGGAGGCGTTTAACAAAATCGCCCCTTATATGCCTGACATTGAAGTTTTAAAGGTAGGACACCACGGTGCTAGAAATGTTGTAAATAAGAAAATGATTGAAAAACTCAAGCCTGAAATTGCACTGATTTCAACAGGCCCTAATAATTACGGACACCCCAGCGGCGTAACTTTAGAGGTTTTACAAAACCAAAATGTTAAAATTTTTATAACCGAAAAACAAAACTCCCTGAAAATAAAAAATTCAAAAAACAGTTATAAAATAAATACTTTTGATAGCCATAAAGGAAAATATACAGAAAAACTAAGGATTAACTAAGGTTGTAGACTAATATACATAAAACGTCACCCTGAACTCGTTTCAGGGTCTCAATGTCATTCAGTTATAAGATGCTGAAACAAGTTCAGCATGACGTATTTTTTATTTATGTAATTACACCCTAATGTTTTTTACAAAATCAGCCAAAAGATATGCTTCATTTGGCCCGACAATTATTTCAAAGCCTGTTAATTCTTCCCTTAATTCCTGTGCCATATGTGCCAAAAGGCCTGGGATTATTATTTTTTTGTTTTTAATTTTTTTTGCCAATTCATACTTTGCAACGGTTTTTGCAACCATTTGCGCGGTAAATTTCTCTGCTGACCACGCCGTTAAAACACTCATCCCCTCAGATGGCGTTACAACAAGATAGGCAGGCTTATTAAGAGCTTCGATTTCGTTTGCAATTGCAAAATAAGTAAGCGCAAAATTTGTGGTCAAAAAGATTAGAGCATTTTCATCAGGATTGTTAAACTCATAAACTTTTGATTCCACCTGCAGGGGTTTTTGAGGGTCTGTGAAAATATTTTGTCGCAAGGTAATCAAAGTTGACATCAAAGCCTCATCAAAGTCCTCAAAAATAAGCATATTGGCATATTTGCAAAGATAAAAACTTGCCTTTGACATTAATTCAAGTAATTCATATTTGTCATCCCGAACTTGTTTCGGAATCTTTCCAACATCCGAACTTAGGTAAGATGCTGAAACAAGTTCAGCATGACGTGAAGGGAAATAAATGTAAGTCGGCATAGAATATTTTTCGTCTTTTTCCAAAACCGCTTTTTTACGAATTTTGGTAAGTTTTTCAACCGTTTTAAAAACCCCTTTGTCTTCAACTTTTATTAAATCTTTTAAATCTTCTTCAACAATCCAAGCAAAACCTAAATCATCAAGTTTTTGGGTTAAATTTTCTACCCTTGCCCCTTGGGACTCTGCCGACCCGAAAGATTGAGTATCTTTCGGGGAGAGGTATGGGGTTGGGGGTGAGGGGTACCCTTTTAAACAAATCAAATCCACCTTAATGGTTTCGTTTACCCTTGTGATTTCAAAATCCAAAACCCTTTGAAATTTTTGCTCCCAATCTTTCTCTTTTGTATCAATCACAACAGCAATCGCGGTTTTATTGACAAAAGTTTTGTCATGGCGATACAAAACATTTTCCCCACCGATTAAAACCTTATTTTTGTGTCCCAAAAGTATTTCTTTTTGGGGTTTTTTCATCCCCAGTTCAAACATTTCGCACAAATCTTTGCTTACATAAGGACACAAGCTGATTTCTGTTTGACCTTTTGCAAGTTTAAGAGCAAAAGCCATGCAGGTCGGAAGACCGCATTTTTTGCAGTTGCCCTCGGGCAATTTCTTTGCCGCCGGCAAGTATTTAAAAATTTGTAATCCCGACAGTTCAGCCATTAATTACTCCCTTAAGCACCTCAACGCTTTTGGAATGCTCCAGCACCACAATATTTGCGCCGGCTGCGATTATGGCAGAAGCCGTTGTTATTTCATACATCAAAGAACGCGCCTTAAAATCCCCGAAACTCTTGGAAAAAGTATCGGACTTTGCCTCTTTTGCCTTCAATGCCTCTTCTCCTGCAAAAGCAATTAAAGGCATATTTAACATTTCATCTCCGTCAAAGGCAGCCAGTTTAATTCTTTCCATAATGCTGTAACCGTATTCAAGCCCGTATCCGAGCCCGCCCATATCGGTATCAATCAAAATTCTGTCGGGGCTTAGTCCCATGTCGGTAGTTAAAATATTCATTTCTTTTGCAAGGTTAATATCAATCGGAGTCCTTATAGCTAAAATATGCCCGCCTTTTACAACAGGAGGCACAAGCTCTTTATAAGTGTTTTCATCGGCAAATGCTACAATGACACCTCTGTCTAACACTTCCATTAAGGCAGGCAACAATTTTATATCAACGGATTTGTTATTTATTCCTCTGATAATCAAAGGTTTTTTTATGTAAGGCAAAAGCTCTGCCAGCAGAGCTTTTGCCTTTAAAATATTTTCCTCTGTATTTTCTTCTGGAATGTTGAATTTTAAGGCTAAGATATCGCATTTTGAATTTTGCGCCATATTAATCAAATCAATGCTGTTGGGCTGAAAACCCAACCTACTTTGAAGTTTGTACCAATCTTTTACGATATGCGAAGAAACTTCAAAATCGAAAATATTCAATTCTAAAGCAAAACAAGGGCAAACATTATCATTTTGGCCTTCTGTGCCTATTTTTAACCCTTGAAAATCTATTTGTCGTATTACGCTTTGTTCACTGTCCACAGCCAACTTATCCCCGTTCGCTTTTAACTTTGTCCATTAATTCGACAAATTCTTTTTCGTCAAGGGTTTCTTCTTCAAGAAGGGTTTTAGCTATATATTCGAGCATATCGCGATTTTCTTCCAAAAGTTTTTTAGCCTCCTGGTAACATTCATCGACAATTTTTTTAACTTCTTTGTCGATTTCGGCGGCTATTTCTTCTGAAAAATCTCTGGTATGTCCAAAATCTCTTCCCATAAAGACATGTTCATCACTTTTGCCGTAAGCCATATAACCCATTTTTTCGCTCATGCCGTAGCTTGTAACCATTTTACGGGCAAGTGCCGTTACTTTTTCCAAATCGTTGGAAGCTCCCGTTGTGATAAAGTCTTTGCCATAAATCAATTCTTCTGCCACTCTGCCGCCTAATGTCATTGTAATCCTGTCAATAAGCTGATTTTTTTTCAAAGTAAGATGATCTTTTTCAGGCAGAGTCATAGTGATTCCAAGTGCCATGCCTCTTGGAATAATGGACACTTTATGAAGCGGATCACAATCTTTGAGAAGCTTAGACAAAAGCGCATGCCCAACTTCATGGTAGGCTGTATTTTCTTTTTCCTCATCGGATATAATTTTGCTTTTCTTTTCAGGTCCTGCCATAACCTTGTCAATTGCCTCTTCCAAATCATCCATTTGAATTTTTGATTTATTATGCCTTGCGGCAAGAAGCGCCGCTTCATTGAGTAAATTTTTCAAATCCGCGCCGGTAAATCCGGGAGTCCTTTTTGCAAGAACTTTCAAATCAACTTCATCTGCAAGCGGTTTGTTTTTGGCGTGAACCTGCAAAATCTGCTCTCTACCTAAAATATCAGGACGGTTAATGACAATTTGTCTGTCAAATCTTCCCGGCCTTAAAAGTGCACTGTCTAATATGTCAGGGCGATTTGTCGCCGCAATTACAATAATATTTGTATTTTCGTCAAAACCATCCATTTCAACCAATAGTTGGTTAAGCGTCTGTTCCCTTTCGTCATGCCCGCCGCCTAATCCTGCTCCGCGCTGACGACCTACCGCATCGATTTCGTCTATAAATATGATACAAGGCTGATGTTTTTTGGCTTGATCGAACAAATCCCTTACCCTGCTTGCTCCGACCCCGACAAACATTTCTACAAAATCAGAGCCGCTTATTGAAAAGAACGGAACGCCGGCTTCTCCTGCTACTGCTTTTGCCATAAGCGTTTTACCGGTTCCAGGAACCCCCAAAAGCAAAACTCCCTTTGGAATTTTTGCACCCAGTTTTATATATTTTTCGCCGTTTTTAAGAAAATCAACGATTTCTGCAAGTTCTTGTTTTTCTTCATCTATTCCTGCAACATCCTTAAAAGTTATTTTAACTTTGCTGTCCAACATCATTTTTGCTTTGCTTTTACCAAAAGACATTGCCTGAGAGCCCCCTGCCTGAAGACTTTTTGCCATTATCAAAAGAAAAACTATAAACAAAATCGGCAAAATCAAAGAGCCTAAAATATTCATCCACTGGGAAGATTCGCTTGGTTTTTTAACGTTTATTTCAACATTTGCGCTTTCCAATTTTTTCATTAATTCAGGGTCGTTAGGAGTCAAAACCTTATATTGCAAAATCGGCGCTTTTTGCTCTCCGTAAAGTGCCTTTAAAGCTTCACTGCTTTCTTTTTTAACCACAGGAGGCTGAACTTTTGGATGAGCGACCAGAGATTTTTCATCCACAATTTCAACATTTTTTATGCTGCCCGCTTTAAGCTTTTGTAGAAAATCCGTATATGAAAGCTCTTGGGTGCTGGTGTTAGGGCCAGCAACAAGCATCGACACAAACGCTAAAACCATTATCCCAAGGATTACATACATTCCCATAGATTGACTTTTATTCATTTTTACCTCTGTCTTTATGTCTCTTCCAAAATATTATACTTTAAAAAATTAACTCATGTCTTTAAGTTTGATTTTTTCTTTATATACATCCTCAGCATGTTCTTGCGATGGCTGAAATTGTCGCATTGCAAGTGTTTTATTAATTTCTTTACTAAGATTGGCAAAATTAATTTTATCATCGGAAGGATTTTCCCTCCTGTTTGTGACAAAACCGTTTATCATACTGAGAATTTCCAAAAACATCTCTTTATTTATACAATCATTTTCAAGATCGTCCAACACTTCCATCATATAAGGATAAGTGTCTTGACCGTTGTTTTCGTTAATCGCAACAATATGTTTTTGAACTTCAAAATCATCAAAATTTGCCTGAATTATTTTTAAATAAAATTTTGAATATCTGTAAACATATTCGGCAATTTGCTGAGGGCTTTGATACTGCGACATTTTTTTATAATATCTTTTAAAATATTTATACAGCTCATTTTTTTCCGGAACCTTACCGTTGTTTTGAATTGTCAGAAAATCCTTCATAAACTCTTTCAAACTGTTGGTAAGCCCGCTGCCGGTAAAAATCTCTACGGTTTTACCCCAAATGTTTTCTGCCACCTCATCTTGTTCGGAAACAAAGCTTGTAATAAGGTTAATCTGGCTTAAATCTTCTTTTGTGGGATTTAACGACTGATAAAGTTCTTGTGCCGGAATTTCTGTTTTTTCAGTAAATATAACCATAAATTTCATTCTTTTTATGAGATCAAAAAGCTTTGTTGCAGAAATATTTTTTATTTTAATCGTATCTAAAAAACTTTTGTATGTCTTATAAAGACTGTTTTTCTTTTCTCTTTCGGTAAAATCTAAAGAAAAAACAATTCTTCTGTAAATTTCGCCCCAACCCCCATCAAGACGAAGCTTCGCCTCACCTTCGTGTATAAGGTAACGGGTAAAAATTTTATATCTGGCTTCATTATTTTTAGCCGAAGTATCTTTGTAGCCTGCACAAAGCGCACAAAGCAAAAGACAAACCGTGGTAATACGCTGAAGTCCGTCTATAATAACAAAATCGCCAATCTTTTCAGATTTTTCTATTATAATGATGCCCGAAAATATCGGCTCATTGCCGTTGGCGTTTTCAAGAAGCTCGCTTAAATACTCTTCGACTTTTTCGCCGCTAAAATTATATCCTGCAGAAAAACCTACCGAACCGAGAGTTTTAGCCGCACTTAAAATTTCCAGTATACCTATAATAGTTGAATCCATGATTACCCCATAAAGAATATCTGTTATTACATACATTATAACACGGAGGCGGCAGAAAAATTAAAAATTTTTCTGCCGCCTCAATATTTATTTAAAAATGCTTAAACTGTAAGTATAAACCCGCCATTATCAGCATTTTTCAAACAATCACCTTCTATTTTGGTACGAAGATTTTTAATGTATTTATAAACATAATCCCTTGGCAAATCGAGCAATCCGGCTAAATCTTTTGCATAAACTATCTTATTTTTATTTTGCGAAAAATAATCAAAAACTGCCTGTTCCCTATCGGTAAGCGCCTTGTTGAACACAAGCCTTACTTCCTCTTTAAGCGTTTTTGGAGACTCCTGCTGAGGTTGTTTTTGATTGCTGGTCTGTTTTGCAATCGTTTTCTTTATTATAGACTCTGCACTTGAAGACGGCTTTGAAAGTTCCTTTTCTTTTTCAAAAGTTCGTTGTGCAATAGAAGCTATCTTTTCACCGCGCGTTTGGGCAAAATTATCAAATCTTGACATAACGGGTTGCCCCTTCAAAACTATGTCAACAATATCATTGGTACGCTTTTCTTCGTCTATTACTTTGCCTAGCCTTGCAGCGTATTCTTCCAGTGTAATCTTTTCTAATGAGCTTCTCCATTGTTTAATCTCTTCCTTGCTCAAATATTCTGGCATGCAATATCTCCTTGAATAAAAATGCATCTTACACTTTATAAATTTAGCATAAAACTTTTTTTGTGAAACAAAATATTTCATAACGTAAATTTTTGTTTTAAATACTTTACAATGTAAAGAAAAGTAAATAAGACTTAATGGCTGAAAAGGTGAATGTCTGAAAGGAAGAATAAAGGACCTCTCAATATTCACTTCTCACTGTTCACAGCTCACTGTTCACTGTATAATATAATTATGAATAAATTTGAGTTCTTTTCTAAATTTAATGTTCCGGTGATTATCGTAAACGAAAAAAAAGAAGTTTTGTACAAAAACCATGTTTTTACAAGAGTTTTTGAAGATTTTATCGATTTACAAAAATTTTCGCATCAACTCAGCTTTGATGTATGCGTTCTGGAAGAAGGAAATATTGAAGCATATTCACCGATTTATCAAGCGATTTATTCTCCGCAAAATTTTTTTGCCAGAGTTATTTGTCAAAATTCGGGGAAAGAAAATTTTTATTACAACATAACTTCAATCAAAAGAAACCGCTATATAGTTATAATTTTTGACGATGTAACTGCCGAAAATAAACTTGAAAGTCTGGAAAAAGAATACAATAAACTTTCTAAAGACTATAAAAATCTCTATGAAGAAAATCAGAATTTCGTAAAAATTAAGCAGAAAGCCCAAGCACAGGCAATAAAAATGGTCTTAATAAACAAAATGTCTAATATCATAAGAGAATCAATAGACATCTCAAAAGTAATAAATTCGGCGCTTAAAGAACTTTCCGTAATGTTTGGGGCTTTTAAAGTTTACTATGCCTCATCTGTTAATAAATCTTTTAAAAAAGAAGAAATTTTTCCAAATGACTTCAAGTATGAAATAGGCTCCATAGTTAAATTTGACGAAACAACATACAAGTCAGTCACAAACAAACAAATTCAGGTTTCAAATTGCATAAAAGAGTGCCTTAACAGCGATGAAACACTCAAAGAAAAAGCCTCTCGAATAATTGTTCCTATTTATAATTTAAATCAATTTTTGGGAATAATAGTCATTCTTTCAAACCAAAAAAGAGAATTAAATGATGAAATAGGGATTTTGGAAAGTGTTTCAGCACAGCTTGGAGCCGCAATTGTTCAAGCCTCTTTGTTTAAACAAATTAATAAACAACGCGATGAACTTGAAATAGCGCTCAAGGAATTGAAAGATACTCAAATACAACTTATAAATTCTGAAAAAATGGCCTCTTTGGGTCAATTAATTGCCGGAGTTGCCCATGAAATAAACACTCCACTGGCTTCAATAAGCTCAAATAACGAAATAATAGCAAAAATAATCAAAAAAATAGGCGATGACAGCATTTCAGAAATGCTTAAAGAGGTTAACGACCTTGACAAAGAAGCGGTTCAACGAATAAGCAATATTGTAAAATCACTTAAAAAATTCGTAAGACTCGATGAAGCAGAACTTCAAGAAGCAGATATTAACCATGAAATTGATTTAACGCTAGATTTAATCCGCCATGAAACAAAAAATAAAATCGAAATTATAAAACATTACGGTATGCTCCCCTCGATTAAGTGTTATCCTAACATGTTAAATCAAGTTTTTATGAACATTTTAATTAATGCCTGCCAAAGTATTGAAAATAAAGGCTCTATAACCATCACAACTTCTTTTAAGAAAAATACCTTAACAGTCAGCATAAAAGATACCGGAAAGGGCATGAATAAAGATGAAATAAATAAAATTTTTACCGCAGGCTATACTACTAAAGGAGTAGGAGTTGGTACAGGGCTGGGATTGGCTATTTCAGAAAAGATTATCCAAAAGCATAATGGCACAATTCAGGTGAATAGTGAAATTGGGCTAGGTAGTGAGTTTATTATTACTATCTTTGGTAAGTAATAAGTGTTAAGTTTTGTTAATTTTTTAGCTTTAATATAGCTGAATTACGCATTATATTAAAAAAACAAACATATAAAACATAAAATAATACACATGGCGTAAGAAATTGTCTAAAAAATATGTTATTATGTTACTATAAAGTGTTAATTTTACCCTTAATAATGAGTTTCAAATAAAATGTTACAAAAACTTTATAATAAATCGTAAAAAGTAAATATTTTCTCACCGGATTTTTTTAATAAATTATGTGGTGTAGTTAATATTTTGTGTCGGAGGAAAACGAATGACAATCAGTGTAAAAAGTAAGAAAAAACAAGTAAAAAAGACATTTGAAGAACTTTTGTGTGATTTAAAAACAAGCAATTCCGAAAAAGTAAGATATAATGCGGCACGTATTTTGGGAGAAATGGGCGATTCAAACGCAGTTGAACCGCTTATTGACGTATTAAGATATGACAAAAACGGCTCTGTTCGTTTATATGCAGCCCGCGCGTTAGGTGAATTAGGCGATTCAAAAGCTACTGTTTTCTTAATCGATTCCCTTCGCAACGACAGAAACGTTGACGTACGTGTTCGTGCAGCTCGTGCTTTAGGAAGATTGGGTGGAGAAATTGTTGTAGAACCGCTTGTTGAAGCGCTTAACGATGAAAACCCTCAAGTGTGCATTACGGCCACCGATGCCTTAATTGAAATCGGCGATGTCGCAACTGATGCCTTGATGGAATCTTTAGATCATGAAAAAGTAAATGTAAGATGTGATGCTACAAGAGCTTTGGGCGAAATCGGAAACAAAAAAGCGGTTGATAAATTAATCAACATGCTCTTTGATGAGTGGGTTAACGTCAGAATTTATGCGGTAACTTCTTTAGGCAAATTAAATGATACAAAAGCCGTTCCTGCACTCATTGACGTTATGAAAAACCGTAGGGAGAATGAACTGGTAAGAGCCGGTGCAGCAGCAGCTTTGGGCGTTTTAAGAGACCAAAGAGCACTTCTTCCTTTAAGAGAAATGATTATGGAAGCCGAAGAACTTGGCGAACTTGAAGACACCGCCCTTAAATCTTTCAAAAAGATTATGGCGGCTAACTGGCAATCAATTCCCGGTGCTGCCCCTCAGAAAAAACCTGTTGCAGCATTATAATTTGTAAACAAAAAACATAACATATAACGATTTAGGCGGAAATCAAAGATTTCCGCCTTTTATTTTGATTGACTTTCCTCTGGGGGGGGGTATAATTGTTATGGATTTAAATTATAATATTCAAGGATTTTTATGAAAGAAGTATTTACACAATTACGTCATGCTGAACTGACGTATGGTGTTGCTGAGACAAAGTCGAAGCTTACAGCTACGGCTTTCGCTTGCGAAGTAGGTTCAGCATCTAACCCGTGTCCGCATGTTGGAAAGATCCTGAGACAAGCTCAGGATGACAGAAAAAAAGGTTTTACGCTTGCAGAGGTTTTGATAACATTGACCATTATAGGGGTTGTGGCGGCTTTGACCATCCCAAATTTGATTGCCAGTTACCAAAAACAGCAATATGTAACGCAACTAAAAAAAGTTTATACAGAACTTTCTCAAGCCCTCAAATTAATGATGGCGGATGAAAGTATAAATAAAATTTCCGTTTCTGATACATTAACGCATCAAGTAGACGAAGATTTGCCGGATGAAGCTTTTCAGAAGCTTGGCGATGAATTTTTGAAAAAATATTTTAAAGTAATCAAAGATTGCGGCATGGAAGATCCCAACTCGTGCTTTGCTCAAGACTCAAAAGGGACAGATGGAACTAATTTTACTCCTGGAAATCCTCATTATTGTGTAATTATAGCAAGCGGGGCAAGTATTTGCATGCGCCCTGCTAATGTAGCTAAATCAGGGACAATAATTGTGGATGTGAATGGACTTAAAAAACCAAACATAGCGGGTAGAGATATTTTTTCTATGGCATTTTTTTATGACGGGTCAATTGACGGATTTCAAATAAATCCGCAGTGTAGACAAGGGAAAAGGACATGGAATGGTACGGGTGCTCTTTGCGGTGCATATGGAAATAACGCCTCTGAAGCTCGGGAGAACTATTTTTCTGGCGGCTGTTTAATTAACGGTTATGGTTCAAGTTGTTTTGGTAAAATCTTAAACGATAACTGGAAAATGGATTATTAAAACTTTTCTTTTCTATCCAAAAATTTAACCGCCCTCAGTGAAAGAAATACTTGTAACACCAGCATTTCTGGCATTATCCATAAGCCTTACCACTGCTCCGTGGGTAGAATTAGGAGAAGACTCTATCAAAAGCCCGTCGGGCATGGTTTTTACCTTATCTTTTATAACCTGTGAAAGATTTTCCGGCGCAATTTCTTCGCCGTCAAAGATATATTTATCGTCATTTGTAACGGCAATATTAATGGTTTTTGTTTCTTTTATGTTTTGCTGCTCGACCATATCAGGCACGGTAAGGTTTAAGCCTTGCTGATCTAACAGCGGGGCTATAACCATCATTATGATTAAAAGCACCAAAAATATGTCAGTAAGCGGTGTTATGTTTATTTCATTAAAACTATCTCTGTGTCTTGTTGCCATTTTATTTTATCCTTTTTAATCTTCCCAATCCTGTGTATCATTTACCTGTTCAGGCTGTTTTTCAATAGGTTTAGTTCTTTTATTATTTCCATAGGAAAGAGTTTTTTGATCTTTTTTGCTTAAAGGCTCGCCTGCAAGAACCAATTTTGTAAATTCTGCTTCTTTTGCCGCATTCATAATTTTCATTATCTCAGAGCTTTTGGTTTTTTCGTCTGCTTTTACGACAACCTCTTTCTTTTCAAGCGAATCTTTTATTGCAAGAAGCTCGTTTGTGAGATTATCGGCGCTTATTTGCTTGCCGTTAATATACATAACCCCTTCTTTTGTAACCGCAACAGTTGCATCTTTTTGCTCAACAGAAACGCCGCTGTTAATTTCGGGAATATTTATCGAATTATCCATAGATTGAAACGTAGGTGCAACAACCATCATGATAATTAAAAGCACTAAAAATATATCCGTAAGCGGAGTTATATTTATTTCTGTAAACAGTGCATCTTTACCCTTTGTAGTTTTAATCGACATTTTTTTTCCTTTACCTTTATCTGTCATGCTGAACTTGTTTGACTTCTTTTCCCGAAATCTTTGATTTCGTGGAAAATGTCCTTACGGTACATGTGGATTATCCACTCTTTAGATTTAATTTTCAATAGTATCAACATCTTTCCCTTATTAAGGGCTGGATAGATCCTGAAATAAATTCAGGATGACAAAATATTGTTTGATTTTGGACTTATAAAGCTATATTTGAAGCTGATTGGACTTTAACTTCCTCTTCAGAATCAACAAAACTCAAGAAAAGAAGTTTTATTAACTGAAAATCATCTTCAAATCTTTTTACTATTGACTGAAAAGAATTGTAAAAAATAACCGCAATAATCGCAACACCCAAACCGAAAGCGGTAGCGATAAGTGCAGAGCCGATACCCATTGCAACAGCGGCTGACTGATTTCCTTGAGTTGCAAGATCTTGGAAAGTATAAAGAATTCTCACAACCGTACCAAACAAACCTAAAAACGGAGCAACACCGCCGATTGTACCCAAAATCGTAAGATGGCTTTCAAGTTTTCTTGTAGCAAGGCTTGCGGCGATATCAAAAGAACGCGAAAACCCCTTTTTTTGTTCGGAAAAAATCCTAACCGCTTCTTCGCTGACTTCTCCGATAACCCCGCCTAACTGAACACTCAGGTTTTGTGCGCTGTCAAGGTTATTTCTTGCCAATTCTTTTTGTAACTTCGGAATGAACTGCACAACATCTCTTTTATTTTTGTTATAAAAAGAGTACCTGTTAAGTGCAACCGCAACGACTAAAATCGAGCATACCAAAATCGGCAACAACACAGGCCAGTCCATTTTGATTGAATGTAGTAATAATTCCATAGTTTTATCCTCTTTTTTATGTAATAACTTATTTTCTGATTAGTAATTTGTTGCTCCAAAAACATTATAGTCAAATGTGAATTGAATGTCTATGCTGCTTCCTTTATAATCCGGCGGAAGCGGTTTGAACGGTGCAGTGAGCTCAACCGCACTGAGTGCAGCTTTATCGGCACTTGGAACCCCTGACGATTTGAATACTTTGATTGAAAGAAGTCTTCCGTCGCGGGCAATTTTAAACAAAAGAATTACGCGTTTGCTTTCGTTGCCCTTTGGCGGATCCCAATTCATTTTAATTCTTCTTTGAAGTTCTCTCATATAAGGTCCGAAATCGGGCTCTCTGATTGCATCTATACCCGGTGCTCCACCGCCGCCGCCCGGATTACCGTAATTGCCGTAACCGGATGAACCTTTTGACATTTTTGAACCGCTCGAACCGACACTTGCACCCCCACTGCTTGAAGGCGACAGAGAAGGGACGGGAGCATAACTTTTACCGCTTCCGCTGGAGCCTGTTTTTGCGCTTCCGCTTCCGCCTATCGGGCCTGTTGAATAAGTTTTCCCTGTACTTGAGCTTGATGCTTTGGGTATAGGAACAGCAAATTCAGGATTTGGCTTAACAGATGGCCTTGGCACAGAAGGCGGCTTTATTGAAGGCCTTGCCGATGGCGGCTGAGGTCTTGCTTCGGGTTGTTTTTGGGTTAACTGTTCAAAAACATTTTTCTTTTGAGGCACTTTTTGTGCCTGAGGCTTTTTAACAGAAGGTTTTTTTGCGCTTTGACTAGGTCTTGATTGTTGCTGAACTGCTTTTTTTGCGGGTGAAGGAGAAGGCATGGAAACCTTTTTCTTTATATCCCTTTTTCCTCCTGTTCTTGAATTCCTGTCTGCGCGATAAGGAGTTTTTTTATTTAAAGGCATTTGTTCTTTGTCAACGAGCACAAATTCTATATCATTCATCTTCGGTTTTGGTTTTTCAAATATAGAAAGGGTTATGCCCATGAGCGTCAAAATTAAAATTATAAGCCAAATAAGCCCGACCACAGCAGGGTGCAAAACAGTTGACAATACAAGAGATTTTTTAAAAGAAATACCCTCCTGCGATTTTTTTAAAATCGAAGGAATGGTATAACTTTCTTTTTCTTCTATATCGTCATCATCTATTAAACTGTTAATGTTTCCCAAAATTGCCATTAATTTCCCCAAAATCTCTCAATCTGTTCACATTTTAGACAAAATATGAACAAAGATTATTAGCCAATTTACTAATAATCGTAGTTATATCCTGAAGGGTTAACTGTAATAGGTTGGTCAATTACAAGCTGAACAGTAGCATTTGAAGGGATTACAACATCTTGACCCTTGTCATATATTGATTTTGCAAGTCCTGCACCTGCACCGACACCTGTCATAATTGCCGTTCCTTTGCCTACGGCACCACCTGCAATAGCTGATGCCACAAGCCCTGTAAGCGCGCCTGCTGCAGAACCTACAGCCATATCTTTTGCATATTCTTTAGCGGTATCCATTTTTGTTCCACCTTTAAGTAATCCTGTTCCGTCATCTGTTTTAATCATTGCAGATATAGGAATTCTAGCCCCGTAGGGTGTTGTTACTTCGGTAAATCTGAGTCTCAAAGAGCCGTTTATTGTCCCGTGTTTTGCCTTTGTAACCTGAGTTACAGTTCCCATAACCGTGCTTCCTGCAGGTGCAATCATGGTTGAATTGTAATAAAAATCAGAGCCTAAAGTTACACTCACGGGTTGACCCAGAGTTAAAAATTCAGAACTTATGGGAGTTGAAGCCACAGCCGACATTGTAATCCCCGGCGGAACCGTTACAACTCTTCCCTTTAAAGGTTGATTTCCTGTTTGCCTTACCTCACTTGGATAATAGTTTTGTTGGTATTGCGGCTGAGGAAAATTAGGCTGATATTGATAATTGCTTGCCGCAAAAGACAAATTTGCGCCTGCCATTGAAGCCAACAAAATTAAGCTAAGAGTTTTTTTATTCATACTAGTGCCCTCCTTTTATAAATTTTCTACTACCTATATACTAATAATTATCATTCCAAAACCTATCTTTGTCAATTTGTAACACTGTGTGTAATAAAAACAGGCGATACCAGAACAACTATAAGCTCTGCCCCTGATGCAACAACGGTGTGCTCACCCATTTGTCTTGTGGCACCGGGCACATATTGAAGCGTCCCATGGGAAAACCCCTGCTGAAAGTGTGGCATTTTATCATAGGTCGCCGGATTTGTAAGCTCTCCTCCTATTAAATTTCCTTTTGGCGTGTATATATAAGCTCTTACCGGCGTTTCGTAGCCATCGGGAGTTTTAAATTTTATAACCTTAATAACCATGGATCCGTTTGTCCCCACCACCGGCTCATTTATTTTTTCAACGTAGCCGAAAAATTCCGTATTTTTAGGAATGACGTTTGTATCATACAAATACAAATCGGACACTGCAATAAATTTAACCTTCGTCCCTTCATCGCAGTATTGTGTTGAAATCTCCTGTGTGCTTATTACAGGGATAAATGTTCCTTTAGGAATTTCAGCACCCTCATAGCCTCTAAGCTGGATTTCGCACAGACAAGGCAGAGCAAAAGAAATCATTAAAAATAAAAGTAAAAATAACCTTTTCATGATTAATAATTATAGCAGTAAATAATAAATAGTAAATGGTAAATAGTTCCACGCACCACCCATTTGGTGCGCATTGCGCACCCTACAAACTTTCAGATGTTCACACGTTTAGCCAAAGAGATCCTTAAACTAGTTCAGGATGACGTGGTTGTTAAAACCGTTCTGCCCTTCACCCTTTCAGCCCTTATCAATAATTCATCTGCCAGCCTTCTTCTATTACACGGCCGGTACAATAAGATCCTGATGTCGTCTCGTCGTGATAACAATGTAGAGGGTTTCCATCGGAATCCTGCCAAGGCGCATCATAGTCATCATCAAGCCCGCCACGAGGATAAAGCAATGGACCTTTTCCGTTTGTTATGTGAAAACTAAATATATCTCTGCCAAAATTATTAGGACCTTTAAGACCATTGACGTCAACATAAAAACCCCCACAAACTTTGGTCATATTATTTGTTATATTTTGACTGAAATCCTCTTCGCAATTATGTTTATAACTACTAATCACAAAAATCATGCCATCTTCGGTTATAAACCTATAAAGGGAGGGATGGTCAAGCATGGAATCTCTTGCACTACTGCCATCATAACTTCCCGATATACTGTCAGAAAAACACCCTGTTATTGTTGGTCCGCCATCACTTGATTCACAATTTTTTATCACTTTAAAATATTTAACAAACTCTGTGCCCAAAGTTTGATTATCTGTTCCTCCGTCAAATAGTTTGGTGCATTTTAAGTCTCCAACACAACCCATGTCGTTTGAAATTGAAATCAGTGCCTGATTAAATTCCGTATAGGCTTTTTTTAATGCCGTTACATATTCTTTTTTTTGATAATTTGAAATCAAAGTTGGAATTGTAAAGGCAGCAACCACCCCGATAATAGTCAATGTTATCAAAACCTCTGCAAGGGTAAAACCTATTTTTCTGTCATACTTACTTAGCAATTTTGTTTTGTTGGGTTGAAAACCCAACCTAAAATCTCTTTTTACGTCATCCTGAGCTTGGCTTAGGATATTATCTTCGTTTGTTTTTGTTTTTTTAACTTTTTCAAATATTCCCATTTTACTCTCCCAAATTGTTTATTTTGATTGCGAACAATCTATATTTTACAATCACGTATTTATTAATAAAACAATTATACTCCCATACCCTCGTCAGGACAAGTAGTAGTAGTAGTAGTAGTAGTAGGGTTTCAGGGATTTACAATCGGTAATAATATTGTCATTAGATTGCTTCGTCACTCACTTCGTTCGTTTCTCGCAACGACAAAAAAGATGCATAAATGCGCCCTGCTTTTTTAAACTTATAATCTCATGCACTTATAAACTAAAATAAGCCTTTAATACAACTCAACGTCTTTGATATACCTTGGTCTTGCTTTGACTTCACGATAAACCTGTCCGAGATATTCACCGATAATACCCAAACAAAAAACCTGAATTCCACCAAAAAAGGTAAGGAAAACAACCTGCGTCGCCCAACCGTTTGGAGTTGAGTGCAGAAATATTTTTTCATACAAAACCTGAAGCCCCAGCCCAAAACTGAAAAGCGCCATAAAAAACCCTAAAACAGCAATAATTCTAAGAGGAATTATGCTGAATGAAGTTATGCCGTTTAGCGCAAGTCCCAAAAGACTTATAAAGTTAAACTTTGATTTACCCAACATTCTGGGTTTAACGTCAAAATTCACATAAGCGGTTTTTAAGCCAATTTCGTGGAAAAAACCTCTTAAAAAAAGTTGTTTTTCAGTGTATCTTGCAAGAATATCCAAAGCTCGTTTACTTACAAGCCTGTAATCAGAGTGATTAACGGGAATTTTTGCACCCAAAAGATTCATCAACTTATAAAAAAGAAGCGCGGTGTATTTTTTATAGAAAGAATCGGTGTCACGGCGATTTCTTATGCCGGAAACTATGTCGTAGCCTTGCGAATACTCATCCACAAACTTTTCTATAGCCCACTGATCTTGCTGCAGGTCGGCATCTATCGAAACAACACAATCGCAGCCCAACTCTCTTGCCCCCAAAAGTCCTGCCATAAGTGCTTTTTGGTTCCCGTAATTTTTTACAAACCTTACCCCTTTTACAAGCGGATTTTTTCTGTGTAATTCTTCAACAATTTCCCAGGTTTTGTCTTTTGAGCCGTCATCTACAAGATAAACATAACTGTCTTCAAGAATTTTACCTTTTTCAACAAGGGCGTTAATTACCTCAAAAAGGCTATCTACGGTGCTTTCTATCAATAATTCTTCGTTAAAACAAGGGACGATAATGGCTAAGGTTGGTTTACGCATCTTAAAATTTCCTATTGTGTTATAATATTCATATTATAATATTTCTGAATTTAGAGCAAGAGATTTTTATTTTGAGTAACAAAAAGTTTATACTTAACGCAGACGATTTCGGGATGTCAAACGCTTTTAACAGAGCCGTTTTAGATGGATATAACCACGGGTTTTTGACAAGTGCGAGCATCTGTGCAAACGGAGAGGCTTTTGATGCGGCAGTAAACGAAATTCTTCCCGAATGTCCCAATCTTGGCATAGGAGTGCATCTTAACATAATCGAAGGTCATGCGCTGCGCGATTTTACAAAGATGAACATGCTCTGCGACCTAAACGGAAAATTTGTCAACGGTTACGGGAAAATGATTTATCTTTCAGGCAATGAAGACTTTATGGAACAGGTCGAAGCAGAATTTCGCCTGCAAATTGAAAAGGTTTTAAATTATACAAAAGTTGATCATTTGGACTCTCACGTCCATGTCCATGCAATCCCTAAAATATTTGAACTGACCTGTAAGCTTGCAAAAGAATACCAAATCAATCAGGTCAGAACACAATTTGAAAAATTTTACACTGTTCCGGATATAGAATTTCACCTGAATTTCAAATACCCGCCAAACCTTTTAAAAATAATGCTTTTAAATTCTTTTACCGTTAAAAACAATAAAAAAATTCAAGAACACGAGCTTAAAACAAATGATTATTTAATTGGAGTAGGCTACACAGGAATGATGAATGACAAAACCCTTTACTGCGGACTTGAAGCCATAAACCAAGACTGTACGGTCGAAGCTTTAATCCATCCATGCAATCACATAAACCCCAAAAAAGCAAAATCTCAGCACCAGATTGAATTTAACATAACCCAAAACATGGACTTAAAAGATAAAATTCAGCGTCTGGGTTTTGAAATAACCAACTACAAAAGTTGAATAGGTTAATAGGTGAATAGGTGAAAGGTTTTTCCGTTATTGTTTTAATTTTTTCTTTTATTGCGTTTTTAACCTATCAGATTCAAAAAAACGTCGAATTTAATGTGCTTGAAATCATATCCCCCGTTGAATTCAGTGTTGATTTAAACAACAACGGAATAAAAGATAACAGCGAAGAAATTTTTCTTCAAGACTTAAAAACCTTTTCTTCAAAGCCAAGTGAAACACAAAATGCGCTGGCAAAAAGATTACAAACATCACAAGAAGATATTTTAGGGTTAGGATTTTTGGCACAAAATTTTGCAAAAGAAAATTTAAGCAAAAAAGTTAAAATCGTAGAAAAACCTGAAAAAATAATCCTTGTCGAAGGCAAAAATTATAAAAAAATGTTACTCGAACAAGGCTTTGCAATTTCTGATACTTATACAAACAAAGATAAAATTCAAAAAAATATCCAAAAAGCAAAGAAGTTAAATCTAAGAATTTTTAATAACAAAAATCATAAATATCACAAATTGACTTGTAAATACGGGCTTTTGGCACACAATTCACAAATTTTGCCAATAAATCAAATTCCAAAAGATGCAAAGCCCTGCAAATTTTGCCTGGATAAACAAAAAGAAAAAAATAAATCAAAAAATATAACAACAAGATATGAAGAAAAAATTCCCTACGCACCAAAGGCGACGGGTGTTTTTAAAGGCAAGGGAATTGAGATTTATCTGCCTGATTTAACCTCAGCACTAAAGCCCTCAAGCACTTGTGAAACAGATTTTTGCAGAGCGCTTTTGAAAGAAATTAATTGTGCACAATCTTCGATAGACTTTGCAATTTACGGTTATAAAAAAATCCCCTCAATTCAAAATGCGCTTGAAAACGCACAAAAAAGGGGGGTAGAAGTTCGCTTTGTATATGACATCGACGGCAAAAACCAAAATTTATACCCCGACACGCTTTATCTGACAAGTATTTTGAAAAATAACAACGCTGATTTTGCTGTTGAAAAAAAATATCAGAGCATAATTATGCACAACAAATTTTTCATCTTTGACGGCAAAAAAGTACTGACGGGCTCTGCCAATATAAGCGATACGGATTTGTCGGGATTTAATTCAAACGCGATTATAATTCTTGACTCGCCGCAGGCTGCAAATGTTTATTCACAAGAATTTGAGCAGATGTATGGCGGTAAATTTCACAATACCAAACAAAAAATCTGCAACAAAGAAGGGCTGCAAGTAGGCACAACAGAATTTTCGATTTATTTTTCCCCCACAGACAGGACAATGAATACAAAAATAATTCCACTTATAGACGGGGCACAAAAATATATCTATATGCCGGTTTTTCTCATTACTCATCAAGGTTTATGCGACAGTTTGATAAGGGCAAAAAACCGCGGAGTTGACGTTAAGGTCATAATTGATGCCACAAATGCCCACGGAGATTACTCCAAACACAAACTTTTAAGACAGGCAGGAATTAAGGTTAAGACAGAAAATTATGCGGGCAAAATTCATTCTAAATCGATAATAATAGATGATTTATATACGGTTATAGGCTCAATGAATTTTTCGCGAAGCGGCGATAACAAAAACGACGAAAATGTTTTGGTTATAAAAAATTCTGATATTGCGATTTTTTATAAAAAGTTTTTCCAATATTTGTGGCTAAAAATTGACGACAAATGGCTTTACAAAAATGCTCGCGCAGAATCCGTTGATTCTATTGGTTCATGCTTCGACGGGATTGATAACGATTTTGACGGCAAAATCGACGCAAAAGACGAAGGCTGCAAGGCCTATACTCATTAAAAACCCAGCCTCAGCTGTTTGTCCTGAGTTTGTTTTTTATAAATTTCAAAATCAAAACATCCGATGTCGTTTATCACAGGTGAGTTTATATCAAGCCCTTCAAGCCTTGATTTTCCAACTTTACAAAGCGGTTTATATTCACAAGTAAAACAAATTTGAAACTTCTTTTTCATTTTTGTACCCCTCACCCGGATTTCTAACACTCGTGCCTCGTGTTGAAATTCCACCCTCTCCCGCAAGGGGCGAGGGAAAATATTATTAAAATTTATCCCCTATTTAC
Source organism: uncultured Muribaculaceae bacterium (assembly GCA_964640325.1). GTDB lineage: Bacteria > Cyanobacteriota > Vampirovibrionia > Gastranaerophilales > Gastranaerophilaceae > DAOQAU01. The sequence goes on from CAZXID010000002.1 coordinate 144,792, forward strand.
TATTTACCATTTAATATTCACTCCTTTAAGCATGAGCGTAAAGGCAGCATTTTTTGTATTTTTTACCGCTTCCGCAAGGGCAAGGCTCGTTTCTGCCGACATTTTGCGCTTCTATTTTCGGTTTTTGTTCTTCTTCTTCAATATATCCCAAAGTTTTTGCAAAAACTTTGGACTCATACAAAACCGTCGTGGAAGAAAAAATCTTTTCTTTTAAATGCTGTTTTTTATACTTTTCAAGTAACTCGTCAAATGTCATTTCTGTTGAATAAATTTTGTTTATAACTTTCATAAAGTTTTTGTGTTTTACTTCAACCCGTTTTAAAAGATTTGCAGAAACACTATCGTTTAAAAGAAAATGTTCAACACATTTTTCGTAATTTTCAATTGTTTTATAATCTTTTGCTTCAAAAATCTTGCAAAAAGTTTCATAAAAAGGAACTGCGCAAAGCCCCAGTTCTTCATCAAAAATTACACCCACATCATAGGTTTCTTTATGAGCCGAAAACCCGCCCAGAGAATTTTCCAAAAAATTCTCGTAAGAGTTGTTAAATTCCTGCACGTGAAAAAATTTATTTTCATCAACTGCTTTTATTTTCGATTTTATATCTTCATCACAAGGCTTTTGTGCGCTTTCTGCAAAATCGTTAAAAAGCCCTATGATATCATCTGCAAGCTTATTTGTGGTAACAATTTCGTCTTTGCCGAAACATTCCAAAAACGCCTTATAAAATTTTTTTACCTGAACTTCGATTTCTTTTTGTTTTTTGAGGTTGTCTTTATAGACAATCTCGGGCGATTGAATAATCTTTGCAATAGCAAATCTCATCGCATCTTCTTTTTGATTTGCCGCCAAAACATTTGAAATTTCAAGCAGATAATATTCCCCTTCAAACTCAAAAATCCTTGCAACAACGTACTGTCCGACACCCACTCCTCTGAAATGAGTCATTTTTACAAGCGAAATTACACAGTAATCTTTTTCGTTTACCAAATTATAAAACTCAAATCCGTTTTTAAGGATTTTCTTAACTTCAAAAACAGAATAAATAGAGCCGGTAAGTGCCTTTAAAATAAGCCTTGCGCCTTTGGTAATTTTTTTTGTTTTTTCCAAAAAAAGCTCAATTATACTTTTTGAATCAGAGCCAAGATTTCTTTCAAAAATATAGGGAAGACAAACCGATTGAAGCTGATTTTCAGTAATGCCTTTCACCCCTATTGTCGACAAATACTCGGCAAAGTCAGCTTTGACTTCCTCATCTGTCCGGACAAAATCAATCAAACCGCTCATCACATCGCTTATATCGGAAAATTTTTCTATTACGCTCATTTTGTCTCCTCGTTTTTTAACATTACCACGGCAGAATGTCTTGCACAATTTCCTTTTTCTTTTCTGTATGAAAAAAATAACTCATTTTTGCAGCAAGTGCAATCCTCACTTAAATCTATTTTTTCTACCCCCATGGCTAATAGCTGGAATTTATTTACCAACTTCAAATCCACATTCATTTTATCACACACAAGCTCTTTTTCTTTTGCTTTAACACTTGCCAAAATTTTTTCCATAGTGTCTTTGCCCACTTCAAAACAGCATTTTCCTATGGCAGGACCGATAAGTGCGATTATATTTTTTGGATTACTTTTAAAATCCTCTTGCATTTTTTTAACTGTTTTTTGAACAATTTTTGAAGCCGTTCCCCTCCAGCCTGCATGAATTCCTGCTATGACTTTTTTTGAACTGTCGTATAAAATTATCGGAACACAGTCTGCAAAATTAAGCACAAGGGCTGCGTTTGAAAGATTTGTTATAAGAGCATCTGTATTAGTGAACATTGAGCTGTGAGGGGTGAACTGTGCCTCATTCATTACCCCGACATTATCGCTGTGGGTTTGATTTGGAATAATTAAATTTTCCAAAGGAATTTTTAAACCTTCACAGACAAGTTTTTTGTTATTTTCTATTTCCTGCTTCAAATCTTGTCTTTCGCCACACTTCAAAGGCAGTTCGCGCGTGGTAAAAAAAGTAACAACAGGCTCATCATCTAAGAGTGATGATTTCAAAACCCGTCTTCCCATAAAAAATTCTTGTTTAAACATGAAATTATTATACCATACTGGCGGGACAGTAATCCCGCCCTACTATTCACCACCCACTGTTCACTGTTCACCGTTTTTATTGTAAAATAAAAACATGTTTGATTCATTATCAGAAAAATTACAGGAAATAATCAAAAAGACTTCCCAGGGGACTTTGACCGAAGATAACATGAGCGAGGCACTGCGAGAAATCCGCCGTGCGCTTTTGGAAGCTGATGTCAATCTGCGAGTGGTAAAAGCTTTTATCACAAATATCAAGGAAAAAGCCGAGGGCGAAAACATTTTAAAAGGAGTTAATCCTTCCCAGCAACTTGTAAAAATAGTCCACGACCAACTGGTAGATGTTTTGGGGCATGAATTATCGCCGCTTAACTTAAGCGGACACCCGTCAATAATTATGATGCTGGGGCTTCAAGGTTCGGGCAAAACGACATCATCGGCTAAGCTTGCGGTTAAGCTTAAAAAAGAGGGTAAAAACCCGCTTCTTGTGGCATGCGATGTGTATAGACCCGCTGCGATAAAACAAATTCAAACTTTAGGACAGCAAATCGGGGTAGAAGTTTTTTCACAAGAAGAGTCAAAAGATGTTCAAAAAATTGTTCAAAATTCGATTAATTATGCAAAAGAAAACGGGTTTAATGTTCTTATCCTTGACACGGCAGGGCGTCTGCAGATAGACACTGACATGATGGCAGAGCTTTTACTTATAGATAGGGCCTTTGCTCCGCACGAAAAACTTCTTGTAATAGATGCCATGACAGGTCAAGAAGCGGTCAATGTTGCCCAAAACTTTGATGCGCAGCTTAATTTGACAGGACTTGTACTTACAAAATTAGACGGGGATTCAAGAGGCGGCTCGGCTTTATCTGTTGTTTATTGCACGAAAAAGCCGATAAAACTGACCGGCACAGGCGAAAAATTAAACGCACTTGAAGATTTTCATCCCGAGCGGATGGCAACAAGAATTTTGGGAATGGGCGATATTGTTTCTCTGGTTGAACGCGCGCAGGAAGTTTTTGACGAAAAAGAAGCGCTTGAGCTTGAAAAAAAGATGAGAAAAGCCGAATTTTCTTTTGATGACTTTTTGAAGATGCAAAAGCAGATGAAAATGTTCGGCTCATTAGACCAGCTTCTTGGAATGTTACCTATTCCGAATTTAAAAAAAGAGGATAAGGAATTGATTTCTCATCAAGGCGAAAAACAGTTTAAAAGGATTGAAGTTTTTATCCAGAGCATGACCCCACAAGAGCGCGCTAATCCAAATTTGATAAATTCCGACAGAAAAAAAAGAATAGCCTCAGGCAGCGGAATTTCTTTGCACGATATAAATATTTTTATAAAACAGTTTGAACAAATGCGCTCGATGATGAAGGGCTTTTCTGACGTCAAAGACAAAGCAAAAGGCGGAAAAATGAACCCTGCTCAAATGATGTCGATGATGAAAAAGTTTAAATAGTTTCAGTTTTTCTCAAAATAGAAGAAGCACAAGCCACCAGTGTCCAAAAAACAAACTGAATCTGAGGGCGGAAAAATACCGTGTCAACAAGCCCGTGAACCATTATCCCAAAAACGCTTATAAGCGAAATTGCAACTATAAGGCACAATTTAAAATCGCTGTTTTGGGTTATAAATTTAAAACACTGTTTTGCAAAAACACCCACAAAACCCAAAAAAGCAATCAGCGCAAAAATTCCGCTTTCAACTGCAACCTCTAAAAATACGCTGTAACAACTCAGGGAGTCAAAACCTGTTTTCATATAAAGCCCGTAGATTTCTCTGAAATTCTGATTTCCCACACCTATTCCAAAAAGCCAGTTGTCTTTTATCATCTCAAATGCAGAGTGATAAACGTTGAGTCTAAAAGAAGTAGAAGAATCCGCCCTCATTGCAAAAATTGACAAAACCCTTGTTCTTACAGAAGAAATAAATATAACAGCAAACCCTGCAAAGACTGCGGCAAATCCCGCAAAAGCAAGATAAATTTTTTTAAAAAATTCCTTCCTGTTTTGCAAATCCCTCCATATAAATTTTGCAAGAAAAGCAAAAACTCCCACAATAACCGCCAAAAACCCTAAATAAGCCCCCCTGCTTCCCGATAAAATCAAAGCATAAGAAGAAACAAGAGCGATTACAAGAAAAAATATCCCCGATTTGTAGTGTTTTTCAAAAAATCTCATCGCAGAAATCCCGAAAATACAAGGTAACGTCGCAACCAAATACCCGCCAAAAAGGTTGGGGTTAAAAGGCTGCAAAGTGCCATAAACCCTTGTCATAACATCTTCGGGGTTGATATTTGAAACATCCTGCCAAGTAGCAATTTCTCCCACCTGCCCGAAATTTTGAAAAATACCTACAAAGCCTTCGATACCCGCGCAAAGCGCAATTAAGCCTATCGCAAAAGGAATTTTGGAAAGATTATTTTTAAAGTATTGAAAGGCAGAAAAATAAAAACCCAGATACACAAAAGTTTTTAAAAAGCCTTTAAGGCTCAAATAAAAAAGCGTGGAGCCGGCTAAACTTATAATTACAAAAATAAAATATAAAAACAAAAACAATTCAAAAAGATTGCCTTGAATTCTTTGACCCTTTTTTACAAAAAGTTTTATAAAAGTCAAAAACAAAGTTATCAGCGCAACATAGCCCAAAGCATCGGAGGGCATAAATATAGAAAGCCCCAAAACCGCAAGAATTGATGCAAAAATCAGGTTATCTATATGTTTTATAAAAAGACTGTTTTGGCTTAAATATGAAGCTTTTTCCTGCGTAAAATTTAAAACTTTATTTATTGAATTTATTATTAAGCCTTCAAACATACTTCCCTCGTTAAATTTATTTGGATTGCCGCGGGGGTAAAAATTTATCATTTTTTCTCTTGCGGCTGTGCGGGTTGCGGATTTTGTTTTGCCTGTTCCATTTTTGCCTGATAATCTTTCAAAACCTTTTCAATCTGCTCGACCTGTTCTTTTGATAAAATTTGAACATTTGAAACAAGCCCGTTAAATTTATAATCTTTGCCTTCAAGCACTATGGGAAGCCCTATTTTAACTTTATTGCCGCCCACAACCGCACCGTCATCGGTGATTTTGGCATCGTCGATAACCGTTACCACAACATCATACATAAAAGGCTGAGACAGGTCTTCAACCATTACAAACGGCTCTTTTGTCCTTGTATTTGGCATAATTGTTTTTTTGGAATCTGCCTTAACATCTATAATTTGCAAATCTGTATAAGGCACATTTCTTATGCTGATAAAAGTTTTTTCGCCAAAGCGTATAGGGCTTTGTCCTGTCGTTAAAGTAATACCTCTTAAGAACACCTGAAAAGCAATTTTAGCCTCACCCTCAATTTTATTTGAAGCCGTCTGTCTAAAGTTTTTATATGTCAAAAACCCCACAACAAGCGCAATAAAAACGCCCAAAATTATTATAATATCTGTTAATTTAAGTCTTTTGTTTTCCATAAAATCCTCTTTTCTAAAATGCGATTTTTTCTAAATTTTCTAAAATTTCTTCAACGGTAGTTGTAGCACAACCAAAGTGCCTTACCACGATGCTTGCTGCGATGTTTCCGATAATTGCAGCATACTCGGGCTCTGCTCCGCTTGCAAGTGCCATGGTGAATATAGCCGTGACGGTATCTCCGGCACCTGTAACATCAAAAACCTCAGACTTATTGAAAACAGGGATTTTAATCATTTTATCGCTTGAATCAAAAATCACCATTCCGTCAGAGCCGCAAGTTATCAAAACAGACTTTGCGCCTGATACTTCCAAAAGCTTTCTGCCTGCTTTCTCAAGCGAAGCATCATCTTTAATTTCAAAGCCTACAAACTTTTGAGTATCAGGAAGATTTGGCGTCATTGAAGTTACATCTTTATAATTTGCCAACTCCTTTTGGGCATCTGCAACAATAATTTTGTTGTGCTTATTTGCAATTTCAATAGTCTTATCAATTATATTTCGAGTCAAACTTCCGATATGATAGTCTGACAAAATCACCGCATCATATTCAGGAATTGCCTCTTCAAGATTGTGAATAACTTTTTTTTCTGTTTCTTGGCTCAACGGCAAATTTGTTTGTCTGTCAATTCTTACTATCTGCTGGGTAATCGACTGCGAACAAGAGCCTGAAATTCTTGTTTTGGTGACGGTTTTTCTGGTATCATCTTTAATTAAATATTTTGTATCTATTTTTGACTGATGAAAAGCTGAAATGAGCTGCTGTGCTTGATAATCTTCGCCCAAGACACCTATTACTCCGACTTTGCCTCCATTTATTACAGAGGCATTATTTGCAGCATTTGATGCACCGCCCAAGATTAAATTAGTGTGGGTATGCTGAAGAATCAAAACGGGCGCTTCTCTGGAGATTCTTTCGGTATCCCCGTAAATCATTTCGTCTAATGCCAAATCTCCAACTACAAGAACTTTTGGTGATTTCAGATTTTTTATATGATCAATCAATTTATTTTTATCCACAACCATTTTCCACATCCTGCTTTGCTTGATAATTCAAAAAAATTAAGTTATAATAATTTTAAGTTTACCATAAATAAAAATGCGAGGTCAATTTTGAACAGTCCGGAAGAAGACAAAGAGTTGGAAGTAAAAACAGAATCTGTCTTAACACAAGAAGGCAGCGATATTGAGTTTGAAGATACGATTGACATAGAAAAGATTCAGCAAAATCTCCAAAAATACATGGAAGAAAACAAACAAATCGAATCCGAAGAAAACGAGTTGCAAGAAGAAGTTGAACAAATTTCCGATGAAAAAACTTTAATGCCGGAAGAATCTGTTGAAGAACCTGTCGAAGCACCATTGATTTACCCCGAACAAGAACTGCCAAAACTTTTACAAAATGCTGCTCCTGAAGTTGACCCCAATGCAAAAAAATACGTTATATATATAGATCCTGAAAACATCCCGTTCATGGAAAATCTTTCCATAAGCGAGCGAAAAGATATTATAAATACAATCCTAAAAGAACAGGAAGAAGTTGTAAAAAAACAAAAAGCCATAAATCAAAGAAAAGTTTTTATGCGTCACATAATTTTTGCAAGCATTATATTCATATTTGGATTTCCCGTTTTATTTTTTGTAGTAAATAAATCGATGGAAGCGGTAATATCAAACTACCAAGAAGCAGAAAAAAACTTTAGCACTCTTTATAAACAAAAAGGTAAGATACAGCCTTTTTCTCAAAAAGCCGCAGAAAAATTCAAATACTAACTTTTCTTAACATTCGGAGTATATACTATTTATTTTTATTTTTGTGAATAGTACAATTATTGAAAAGTAGAGAGAAAAAGGATTTTTGATGCTCAAACTGGACTGGCGAAATATAACTTCTAGTATTTTAGGCTCCGAACACGGGCTTGAAATAGAACAAGAGTTTGAAAATTACAAAGAAAATATTTCTTCAATAATTTCAGATTTAAACAAAAGAAAAGACAAACCCGGCCAATGGCTTCAATGGATGAATTTGGGATACAGTGAAGAAACTATTTGGTATGTAAAAGAGTACGCTTCACTTGTAAAAGACAGGTTTGAAAATATTTTGATTTTAGGTATCGGCGGATCTGCCCTGGGCGGAATTGCAGTTACCGAAGCGCTTCTTAAGCCTTATTGGAATTTGCTTTCAGACGAGCAGAGAAACAATTTCCCCAGAATTTTCTTTTTAGACAATATTGACCCTGACCAAATAGCAGGACTTCTTGAAGTTTTAAATTTACAAAAAACCTTGGTAAATGTAATAACAAAATCAGGCTCAACGGCAGAAACAATGTCTCAGTACATGATTGTAAAAGACATTATGGAGGGCGAATTAGGTGACAATTACAGAAGAAACATTGTTGCTACAACAGACAAAAACATGGGTATTTTAAGACAACTCGCCGACCAAGAAGGCTACAAAACTTTTATTGTTCCGGACGATGTGGGTGGAAGATTTTCTGTTTTCTCAGCTGTGGGACTTTTGCCTTTTGCTCTTGTAGGGCTTGATATAGACGAAATTACAAACGGCGTAAAAGATATGGATTTAGCGCTTAAAAATACCGACATTTATGAAAATATTGCGGCACAAAATGCCCTTATTCATTATCTTCTTGACACCAAAAAAGGCAAAAATATTTCCGTTATGATGCCTTATTCCAGCAGGCTTAAATATGTAGCGGATTGGTACGTTCAACTTTGGGCTGAATCTCTGGGTAAAGAAACAGACAGAAACGGTGAAAAAATAAACTGCGGGCCTACGCCGGTTAAAGCACTGGGTGCAACCGACCAACACTCACAAATTCAACTTTATAATGAAGGTCCAAATGACAAAATTATAAACTTTGTAAGGGTTGAACAATTCGATAATAAAGTGGAAATTCCCAAAATTTTTGAATATACCGGTATCGGTTACCTTGGCGGAAAAACAATTAACGACCTGATAAATGCCGAAGCCGATGCAACAAAAGTTGCCCTGAGCGATTTCCAAAGACCCAATATTACAATTTCAATTCCCAAAATAAACGGATATTATATAGCTCAACTTCTTTATATGCTGGAAGTTCAAACCGCAATCGCAGGAGAACTTTATAATATTGATGCATTCAACCAACCAGGTGTTGAACAGGCTAAAAATTATACATATGCGCTTATGGGAAGAGCAGGTTATGAAGATTCTGCAAGAATCCTTCAAGAAAAAATGGCACTTGCCAATTAAAAAAATATAAAGGCGCCTTTACATGATTTCTCATTTAGGCTATAATTGACAGGTCGTAAGTGTATTTTTAACACTTATGGGACGGTGCAGAATAAATATAAAAAGGAAGTAAAATGAGTAATGAATTAAAACGGTCTTTATCATTAAACGATGCTATTTCAATTGTAGCAGGTTCAATGATTGGGTGCGGTATTTTTATAGTTTCTGCAGACATTTCAAGGCAAGTAGGCTCAGCATGGCTTTTGCTTTTAGTCTGGGCTTTAGCAGGATTTGTTTCGTTTTGCGGAGCAATCGCCTATGGAGAACTCGCCGCAAACATACCAGATGAAGGCGGTCAGTATATGTATCTTAAAAAAATATTCAACGACAAGCTGGCCTTTTTATTCGGATGGACTTTATTTTTGGTAATTCAAGCCGGCTCAATTGCAGCCATTTGCGTTGCGTTTGCAAAATTCACCGGAATTTTAACCCCTTTGATAAGTTCACACGTGGCACTTTTTCACATAGGACCGATTGCTATAACTTCTCAAAAACTTTTTGCAATGGCAACTGTTTTATTGCTAACTTTTGTCAATTCAAGAGGGATAGAATACGGTGTAATTACCCAGAATCTATTCACCGTTACAAAGATTTTATCTCTTATAGGAATTATTTTATGCGGGGTATTCTTCGGAATGAATTGGAATGTAATTCAAGCCAATTTTGCACCTTCAACTTTCAGTTTCCATTTTGACGATATAGCAAAAATTTCCACTGCAACAGTCGGTGCGCTTTTTGCCTCAATAACATGGAATAACGTAACATTTATTGCAGGCGAAATCAAAGAACCCGAAAAAAACGTTAAAAAATCCCTTGCTTACGGAGTAGGACTTGTTGTTATACTTTACTTTCTTATAAACGTAATTTATGTTTCTTCAATTCCCCTAAATATGATTCAAAATGCGCCCGAAGACATTGTTGCAGCAGCAACAATGGGAGCAATATTCGGAGATATAGGAAGACATTTGATTGCAATAGTGATAATGATTTCTGCTTTCGGATGCGCTAACGGAATGATTCTTGCCGGTGCAAGGGTCTATTATCAGATGGCAAAAGACAGACTGTTTTTTAGAAGTCTTGCCGTTATAAACCGTCAAACAAGAGTTCCGGTTAATTCACTTTGGCTTCAATGTGCTTGGATTTGTGCGCTTATAGTTTGGGGGAATTACACAAAACTATTGGATTTTGTAATTTTTGCCTCATTGATTTTTTATATAATTACCATGATAGGAATTTTTGTTTACAGAAAACAGCATCCTGATGAGGACAAAACTTTGGTGGTTAATAACTTCTTCCCTCTAGCCTTTATAATAATTTCAACCTACATAGTAATTTGTTTGGCTATGT
>CAZXID010000003.1:0-97545 GCA_964640325.1 uncultured Muribaculaceae bacterium
ATCATAAAAATTTTGTTTTTTTTTTTGCCCTTTTTAATATTTTTAAAATTCGGGGGGGGTTTTTCAAACCCCCCCCCGCCTCTTTTAATCATTTTTTAATGCTTCTTGCTTTGATTTTTATCATCAAAGCCTAAAAGTTTCATCATGGGGTGGACAACATAATGGCTTATTTGAGGGGCAAGAATTGCCAAAGTAAGCACTGAGCCTACAATTGCTCCTAATTCTTTTGTGCCTTTACCTAAGCGGTAATCGCTTACATTTTTTATTTTATCTTCAAGCGTTAGTGTTAAATTTTTAGCCTTAACCTTGTCTTTAATTTTTTCAGCCAAATGTATTTCATTTAAATCGGCGTTAAATAAATCTAATTTCCTTTTATTTTCGGGGTTTTTAGATAAAATAGCGCTAAATCCTTTGTAAGTGTATTTTTTAACAGTCGGAACAATACTTAAATAAAGGACGAAACAAGATGCTTGGTATAAAAATTCTTTAATAGAAGCGTATTTTTTCGATTTTGAATCAGCTTCCTTATCAAAAAATATAAAAGTCGGTCTTCCTGCCATTTTTAAGGCAGTTTCTATGACAACTGCATTGATTGTGTTTTCGACAAATTCGGCAGTTTTCGCGCTGCTCATAAATCGTTTTATAAAAGTCGGTATGGGTTGAATTTTCATACTTTCATCCCTCCCGTATTTTTAATATTCATTCTAAAATAGGTTTCTTTTGGTTTTTGAATTTGCATTTTTTCAAAATTTTTGTTTAAGCTTTTTGATTTAAAAATGGTTTCTGTCGGAAAATATTTTAAAACAATTTCTTTATTCGAATTTTTTTTGTTAAAAGCTTTTAAAATGTGGGGCATTGCAATATTACACAATCCGGGGATGGCAATAAGTGCCGCAAAGCAAACTCCAAAAAAGCCCAAAGTTCTTTTAGTGCTTTCCAAAGTTTTGACGATATTTTTGTCTACAGCAAAGGCAGGGGCAAATTTTTGAGTAAGATATGAAAGTCCTATATATGTTGGGATTGCTATTAATTCTGTTGAACCTTCTCTTATTGCGGCATATTTTTTAGACTTTGGATCTTGTTTTTTGTCCATCATTGTAAAAAGCGGACGAAAAATTCCTTTAAAAAGGGCTATTGCGACCACGGTATAAACCGGCTCGTTTTTTTTACCCAAGGATTCACATATTTTTGTCAGAAGTGTCATTTTTGTCTTTTTTAAAATAGTCTAGTACATTTATATATTATAACAAAATTTAATTTTTTTGTGTTTTTTGGAAAGTATCGCCGCTTTTTTGTTCTTTTAAAGCTTTTTTTGAATTTTGGTGTTTGTCAATAGCTCCCATAATAGGGTGTAGTACTTTCATAACAACTTTTGGTGCAAGGATTGTTAAGATAACGCCTGAGCCCAAAATGTTTACAAATTCCATAACACCTTTTGTCTGAATGAATTTATTTTTATGGGCAACAGCTTTTACTTTTTCAGCTGCGTTTTTAGCTGCATTGACAGCATCAATCGCAGCTTGTCTTTTGTCAAGAAATTCTTTTCTGGTTTTATTTGCTGCGCACATTTCAAAATCAGGATTGTTTTTTACTATTTGTCTAATTAATCTATATCCGCCTCTTTGAACCATTGTCATTACAATTGCAAAATAAAAAATCATGCTCAATGTCTGAAAAATAAGTTCTTTTGTTGCAGAATATTTTCTGGATTCCGGTGTTCCGTTTTTATCCACAAGAGTAAATAAAGGTCTTGCTACCGTCTTTAGAGATCCTTCTGATAATACTTGGAAAACGGAGTTTTGAACCGCTTCTGAGAATATAGGACTGGACATTGCTGCTGTTATCATATACCTACCCTCATATTTGTGCTGTTATAAGGTTTTTCATAAATAGCTCCAAAAACACGGTTTCCTTTTTTATTTTTTTCGTACAATTGTGTGTGATGGCTCGGGTAAGGATCTAACTTTGCAGGCACTTCAAAATTTGCACCTTTTTTATCTTGCATTTGTTTAAACTTTTTCATAAAAGGTTTAATCAAGGCATTGCACATCGGCGGAATAATTAATACAGCTAAAGTCCAAATACATATTTGAGAAATATTTAACTTAACGTTGTTGTATAAATCCACAGGAGATTGAATCAGGGCTTTTTTATTAAATAAATTCTTAAAATCATACGCTATTTTTGCAAAAAATTTATCGGGCCTGGAAAGCTCCTTAGGGAAAACTTTTTGAAGCTTTTCCACAGCTTCCGTCAGTTTATTTACATGTCGAATTTGGTCAGCTGTTGCATTTGGGTTTGCGGGGCTTCTGTGATAAATATCAAACATTACAGACTTGAAACTTTTTTTATCGATATTTTCAAGAGTTTTTAACTCCTGTTCAAAAAGCTTAGGGTCAACACCTTCAATTTCACCCTTTCTGATTAATTTTGCCTTTTTCTTATAGTAACTAAGGCTCAAAGGAGTTGTTCCATGAAGTTTAAATTCTTTTGTAACTCCTATGTATGTTCCTAAAGCAATTAATTCTGTTAAAAAATCCCTTGTTGCGGCATATTCTTTTTGCTCTTTTGTCGCTTTTTTATCAGACATTGTAGCAATAGGGATAAAAAACAACTTAAACCCGGCTAAAGCTGCAGTTGCAATATCAGAATCGTTTGACGATCCCAGTTTATAAAATATATCTTTAAAAGTTTTTTGTAAATTCATCAATACAACCTATTTTAATTCTCATGTTTATTAAAATACCTGAAAATATATTTTGCTATTTTAACTTTTTTTTTAACAAAAATTAACAATACCCCAAGGCTGAAAGATATTTAATGCTCATTCGGCTATGTTATTTTTTCGTTTAACATATATAATTATAAGATGAACATACTGGATGTCAAAAATTTAAATTTAGGTTTCAATACTGAAGCGGGCTTTAAACAGGCGCTTTTTGAGGTTTCGTTTTCTGTTGAAAAAGGAAAAACTCTTGCTGTTGTGGGCGAATCCGGCTGCGGGAAAACAATAAGCGCGCTGAGTATCCTTCAGCTTTTGCCTAAAACAGCAAGAATTACAAGCGGTGAAATTCTTTTCCACATGCAAGATTTGCTTAAAATGAACAAAAAAGACCTTGAAAAAATCCGTGGGGCAAAAATTGCTTTGATTCCCCAAGATCCCATGACATCTTTAAACCCGCTCTACACAATAGAAAACCAGCTGTTGGAAGTTATAGAAAAACATCAAGGTTTAAAAGGAAGCAAGGCAAAACAAAAAGCGGTTGAAGCGCTTGAAGCTGTTCAGATTCCTTGTGCCAAAGAGCGTTTAAAATCTTATCCGCACGAATTTTCGGGAGGAATGAAACAAAGGGCAATAATTGCAATGGCGCTTGCCTGTCAAGCGGAAATTATTATAGCAGATGAACCTACAACCGCATTGGATGTTACCATTCAGGCGCAAATAATGAAGCTTTTAGATGAAATTAAAAAAGAATTTAAGACTTCGATTATTTTAATTACCCACGATTTGGCCCTTGTTGAAGAAGTTTCGGATAAAATTTGTGTAATGTATGCCGGAAGAATAGTTGAGCATGCTTATACTAAAGACTTTTTCAAATGTCCTAAACACCCTTATTCTAAAGCCCTTTTAAAGTCAATTCCGTCAAAAAAAGGCGAAAAACTTGCCATCATAAAAGGTCAGCCGCCTTCTATTCAGCAGGATATTATCGGTTGTAAATTTCATCCCAGATGTGAATTTGCAATGCCGACATGCTCTGAGTTTGTTCCGCGGTTAAAAGAAATTTCAAAAGAACATTTTTGCTCATGTCACTTGTATTGAGGGAAAATTTTTGGTAGAATTGTAAAATGAAGAAAAATTTATTTCATTTATTAATTTTATTTTGTTTTATTGTATTTCAAGGTTTTCCTGTAAATGCGATGAGCTATCAGGACTCTCTTTTAGTAGATTTTAATTACAGGCTTTCTTTGCCTCAAACAGATGTTGCTCAAAGCCAATGGTATAATAACCCCTCACTTGACAATTGGGGGCCGTGGCCAAGAAAATACCCTCCGATTGATAATACTGTTTTATCAAAAATCCCTGCAGGAACAAATATTACTCAGTGGAAACGTGACAGGGTTGTTGCTGTTGCAAAATATTATGTCGGATTACCTTATATGCACCATCATATTCCGGCATGGAATTCAAAAACTCCTGATAAATCAGGCAACATAGGCTATGGGCTCGATTGCAGCAACTTTAGCGCATGGGTTTATAATATAGGTTTTGGAATAATGCTTAACAGCAATGTTAAAAAACAAGCCCAAATGCTTCCTGCAACAAATTGTAAGATGGCCCAGCCGGGGATGAAAAAAATTGAAAGAGAACAAAAACTTTATCCGGGCGATCTCATATTCATGGGTTCTCCCAGCGGACCTTATCATGTGGCAATTTATATAAACGAGAAAGAAATAATTGATTCTATAGGTAAGGGTGTTGCCGTAAGGCCTTTTTCAGGCTCGTATAAAAATTATGCTTTTGCAATAAGAGTCTTTAATTAATTTATAATTGTTGTTGAATTTTTGGTTTTTTAGCAAATAAGTCCCAAAGGTCTGATCTTATAGAAAAATGGAATCTGGCACTTTGTTCTCTGTAAAGACTTCCGCTTATTGGAATCCCAATTTCAAAAGAGGCAACTGTTGAATCTGTAATATTGAAATGAATTCCGCTCCCTACGCTTTGCAGTAAATTACTTGAGGCCTGTATTGCCACTCCTGAATTTTGTTGCCTGAAAACCCCCCAGTCATAGAAAAATCCTAACCGTACTTTTTTGTCGTATTTTTTAAGTTTCTTAGGAAGCAAAATCCTTAAATAAGGTACGGGAGTTCTGACTTCTAAAGTTCCGTTTATGCCTATATCTCCTAATACACTTCCTGGTTCAAATCCTCTTACTGAGCCGACTCCTCCGTAATACATTTGTTCTGCGGGAAAAAGATTATTGGGAGTGTATTGAGATGAAATTCTAAATATACCGTAGCAATCTTTGGGTAGGCTTTGCAGCCTTGTCAAATCAAGCTTTATTTTAAAGAAAACACTTTGCGCGTTTGTAGTATCGTTATTGAAATAACTTCCGGTATTTTCTGTCGCGCCAAGGATTGGTAGTCCGAAACTGGATTCAAGCCGGCTCAAGAAAAGTCCGGAATGGTCGTATTTTAAAAGATTAAGCCCGTGCCTTAAAACTGTCAGTTTATAGTTACTTAACTGTGTGTTTGTAGCATATTCCATGGAATTTGCTCCTACAAAGTCAATCCCTAAATCGGTTTTTAAGTCCGTATTTTCTGTTTTAAAAAGAGGTTGTACAATTCTTGTGCTGAAAGTTTGTGCCTTACCTTTGATGTCGTTTGCTGCATATTCGTCTAGAAGATTAACTTTGGCAAAAGAATAGTCAAATTGAAGTTCTGTTCCGTGTTTTCCTATAGGCATTTTATATCCTGCAAGGGCTCCTGTTGTTCCCCTTGAAAGTACAGATCCACCGTAGATTGAATGCCCTAAGCCGAAAAGATTATCCTGAGATAAAATCATAATACTTCTTTGACGCCCTACAAGTCTGTTGCCACCGTTATCCCAAGTTGCATTAAAAGACAGAGGATATCTTTCTGCCATATCAAGTTTTATGTCTGAAGTGTCGGCTTTAGAACTTTCTTCAATAGAAATTTGACCTTTAAGATAATTTTTTGAATTGATTTCGTTTAGAGATTTTTTTACGTTGTTCACATTGAAAATGCCGCCTTCTTTAAGCCCGTTTGCGGACAAGAGAGAATCTCTTATATAACTGTCTTTTGAGCGGGTATTTCCGTTGATGGCTATTTCACCTATTCTTCCTTCCACAATGTTTATGGAAATGGTGCTATTTTCAATTCTTTGCGCAGGAATGTAAGCATAGGAAGTAAAGTAACCGTTTGTATAATACATTTTGTTGATTTCATCTACCGCAGAAAAAACATCTGAAAGATAAATTTCTTTTCCTAAAATGGGTAAAAAATATTTTTCCAGCTCTTTTTCTTTAAAAATAGTATTTCCTACAAAAGTTACTTTGGCAATTTCTATGGTTGGATTTATTACCATTCCTTTGCCGTTATCATAAGTTTTTTGAACAACGGCTTCTTTGATGTTTCCTGTATTGTCTTCACGCTTTATTGAATCTTGTATACTTTGATATTTTAATTCGTCTCTGTTGATTTCATTTATTACGCCGGGATCTATTGCCGCAGAATTAATCGTTCCAGATGCAGCTACAGCAGGAACTTGAACCAAAAATAATATAAATAATGCAACTATTCTTTTTAATGTTAATTTTTGTTTCATTTCTTTGTGTTCTTGAAATTTGACTTTATTTATTTACTTTATTATATTATAGGTTAAATGTTAAAATATTCCTAATCATTAAGCAAAAAAAAAGAGAGAGACAAAAATGAATATTAAAAAATTATTTTTAAGCATATTATTGGCACTAATTATATCTATGCCGTGTTTTGCCGAAACTATTATGGTAGGGGACTTAAAACCCATACCCCATCTGCCTATTGCTGTTACAGATAGAAAATTGGTTTCGGCTGATCGCGCTCCTATTAAACCGTTTCCTCCGCTTAAGCCGCCGATTGTTCCGCCGATTGTTCCGCCGATTGTTCCGCCTGTGGTTCCGCCGGTTGATTCAGGTTCGGCAACAAGTGCATTGCTTTCTGCTGAGGCGGTAAATGCTGAAAAATTTATACCACAGCAAGTGGTTCCTGTACAGCAAGCGGCTTTGCAGACAACAACAAATGTGGCTTTTGCCGGTGCTGCAGCTCCGATAAGACATCAAAAAAATACAGTTTTAGTCGGATACAAGGGTTCTGATAATAAAATTATGTATTATGAAATAATTAATCAGTAAAATTCTATTTATAAAAAACTGGCTGAGATTTAATCTCAGCCAGTTTTTTTAATATGTAAACAATTGTTAAAATAAGACAAGATTTGCTAAAGATAAGTCTTTTAAGAGCCGATATTTAGGATGTGAAGTTTTAGTCAGGTATATGTGTATGTTAAATGTGAAGAAAACAGTCTTGTGTGTATTTTTTATGCTTTTATTAGGTTTTTGTGGCAACAAAGCCTTTGCCGCGGATTACTCTGCTAACACAAGTGATGCGTTGATAAACAGGGCAATAACTCTAATGGAAAATACATATATGTCTTCATCAATAAAAGTTTTGCAGGGTGAAAATTCAACGGGGCAAACTGTAGAGGTTAAGTTTGTGAATTTGTCTGCAATATCTATAGATTATATGAATGCAAATGCTGTTACGATAGTAAATGAGGAGGGCAAAATGGTTATTTACATAAGCAAATCATTTAAAACCGCCCCCGCAGAAGCTATTGCATGCTTAATCAGACACGAAACCACCCACAATGACGAAAGATGTTCAATTGAAGAAGAGGTAAGAGCATGGACAAATGAAGCGGCGGCTTGGATTTATTTTAAATCACAAAATTCTTCACTTGCTCAAGCAGCACCGAATAAATTGGTTGACAGATTGGATTATTTAAGCAATTTGTACAGAGCATCAGGAAACGGTTCTGATTTAATCAGAAAAGAAGTTTTGGCAAATGCAATGTATAGTCGATTGGCGATGAAATAATAATAAATATTTAACATACATAATTTAATACACCCCCGCAAAATGAGGGGGTTTTTATTGTTTTTCGAACTCCGGGCGAAAAAAAAGACCTCAATTATTAACTTGAAGTCTTCTAAAACATTTACGCCCGAAGAGATTTGCACGACAAATAAGGCGAATTTTTGAGCCGTAGTTTGACAAAGGGAACAAACGAGGAACGAGTTTTGTGACCCTGTCTCTAAAGCAAAGCGGAGGTGACGGGTCGGGAATGCAGATTTTGTTTATGAGCAAATGCGAATAATAACAAAATCGCATGCGCGGGACTCCCGAAGTCTTAATAAAAAAAGTACGCCCGAAGAGATTCGAACTCCCGACCTTTTGGTTCGTAGCCAAACGCTCTATCCAGCTGAGCTACGGGCGCATATTTTATTCAATTTTCATTTATCCCCTCAGCAGGATAGAGCGTTATCTAACTTTTGTTGAACTTTTACTTCGTAAAAGATTCAACGGGCCAGCTGAGCTACGGGCGCATTTTGTATTTAATTTTTTGAAAACGGCTCCGCTCAAACCGCCTGCTTGTCTTGCTTATGCAAGACAACTCCGCGGTTTTCGACTTCACCTCGTCGGCTTTGCCGACTCGGCTTGCCTCTCGCCTCGCCGGCGGGCAGCTGAGCTACGGGCGCATTTTAGCTAAACAGGTGAAAAGGTGAATAGCTTAAAAGTTTAAATTTTTTACCTTATTTTTCCTGTTGCTTCTTTCATCTTATCAAATCAAGCTTGTAAATCAAGCAATTTTCCGACCATATCGGAGTGAGCAATTTACACTTCTTACTCACTCAGTCACCTTTATAAACCATTCAGCTATTCACCTTTTCAACTTTTAAGCCTTATTGTAACTTTATGTAAACTATTTCTTAAAATGCTAAAGTTTTGTTTAATTATGCCCGATATTCCTTATATACATAGTTGTTGAAAGGGATATATAAATGTTAAGGAAAATCGAAACACCAACCAATAATATCTACGGTGGCGTCGAATTTATATTAAGAGGAGCAAAAAAACGCCGTTCCATGGCATTGGCTAGTGCTAAAATGCTTAATTCGGAAATCGGCATCCAAACAAGGCTTGTCGCGGTTAAATAGCTTTATGAGTAAGACAGCGGAAGCTAAATCAGATAGTTGAGAGCTTTAGGGCGGGTTTTCTTTTAAGAAAACCCGCCCTATTTTGATTTTATTTGTATTTAACTAAGATTTTAAAATACTAAGCCTGCTTCTCTTGCAGCATCGGCAAGCGCAGCGACTCTTCCGTGGTATAAGAATCCGCCTCTGTCAAAAACAACGTCTTTAACCCCTTTTTTCAGGGCTTTTTTAGCTATTGCTTCGCCTACAGCTTTTGCAGAATCAATGTTTCCTCCGTGACTTAATTTTTCTTTTAAGTCTTTATCTACAGATGAAGCTGAAGCGACTGTAACACCTTTTGTGTCATCTATAATTTGAGCGTAGATGTGTTTTGTGCTTCTGTAAACGGCTAATCTTGGAGCTTCAGTTGTTCCTGAAAGTTTAATTCTGACTCTTTGATGTCTTTTTTGTGCTTGTTCTTTTCTTGTTTTTGTTTTAATCATTTTATCCTTCTTTCTACCCAAACCTTCTTAGTAAAAACTAAATCTAAGGGTTTATGCGGGCTGTTATTTTTTAATTATCCCCTCAAATGGGTGCTGGGTTTCCTCGCTTGTGAGATCCCTTGTCGCGCTTCGCTTGCACAGGATAAGATATTTCTACGGCTCACCTATTTGAAAATTCGGGATAACGCATTTGTAAGGCTCGCTCATTTCATTTGCTTGCCGACAACGGCGTTACTTCTTGCCTGCCTTACCGGCTTTACGTCTTACGTGTTCGCCTTCGTATCTTACGCCTTTTCCTTTATAAACTTCCGGAGGTCTTTTTGCCCGAATAGTAGCTGCAACGTCTCCAACAGTTTGTTTATTGGGGCCTTTGATTGTAATTTTTGTATTAGCTTCAACGGTGATTGTAATTCCTTGAGGCGGAATAATATTAATCGGATGTGAATAACCCAGCTGTAAGTTTAAAGTATTACCTTGCATTGCTGCACGATAACCTACCCCTTGGAGTTCCAAGTTTTTTTCAAATCCTGTTTTTACCCCGTTTATTGCGTTTGCAACAAGCGTTCTTGAAAGTCCGTGAAGTGCTCTTGTTTTTCTCTCTTCATCGCGTCTTGTCAAGATAACTTGATTTTCTTCTTTTTTAATGAGAATTTCTTCTCTTACATTAACTGTTTCTAAACCTAAAGGACCTTTAGCCGTTATTGTTTGTCCTTCTATTGTGACTTCAACTCCCTGAGGAATTTCTATCGGTAATTTGCCTATACGTGACATTTTTGTATGCTCCTTGTATTAATTTGTTTACTTTATATTTTAGTTGAACGGCTGAACAGGTGAATGGGTGAATGGGTGAATGGTTTATTTTAACCTTTCAGCTTTTCAGCCTTTAAGCTTTTCAACGGCGAGCTTTGTTCGCCTTACCAGACGTAGCAGAGAATTTCGCCGCCCATGTTTTCCTTACGGGCTTTTCTGTCTGTCATCAAGCCTTGGCTGGTAGAAATAATAGCTATACCTAGCCCGCCCAGTACTTGTGGAAGATTTTTGGCTTTGCAATAGCTTCTCAAGCCCGGTTTGGAAATTCTTCTTAAGTTTGAAATAACCGGCTTTTGTTTTTCGTCATATTTAAGTGCTATTGTCAAAAAAGTGAATTTTCCTGACTGTTTTGTTGAATAGGCTGTTATATAGCCTTCTTCTTTAAGAAGTTTAGCCAATTCGACTTTTAATTTTGAACTCGGCATTTCAACTGTTTCATGAGATACCAAATTTGCGTTTCTGATTCTTGTAAGCATATCTGCTATTGGATCTGTATTCATTTTTTGTCATCCTTTGTCTTAATTTGTTTACTTTATATTTTAGTTGAACGGCTGAACAGGTGAATGGGTGAATGGTTTATTTTAACCTTTCAGCGTTTCAGCCTTTAAGCTTTTCAACGGCGAGCTTTGTTCGCCGTTACCAACTTGCCTTGACTACGCCGGGAAGTAAGCCTCTATGTGCCATTTCTCTCAAGTGAATTCTGCACAATCCGAAATCTCTGTGAAATCCATGAGGTCTTCCGCAAATACTGCATCTGTTGTGTAGTCTTACTTTCGGGTATTTCCCTTTTGCCGCAAGTTCAATACGTCTTGCTTCTTTGTTCATCATTGCTTTTTTAGCCATTTTGTTTTTCGTCCTTTGTCGTTATTTGTTTACTTTATATTTAAAGCTAACCTTTCAGCTTTTCAGCCTTTAAGCTTTTTTTAGCTTTTCTTGAAAGGCATTCCAAGCTCTGCAAGCAAAGCTCTTGCCTCATCGTCTGTGTTTGCGGTTGTGATTATAGATACGTTCATACCTTTAACCAAATCCACTTCTTCATATTTTATTTCAGGAAATAAAGCTTGTTCTTTAAGTCCCATGGTATAATTTCCGCGACCGTCGAAACTTTTTGGGCTTATTCCTCTGAAGTCTCTTATACGTGGAAGTACGACACAAATTAATTTTTGTAAAAAGTCATACATTCTCTCACCGCGCAAAGTAACCATTGCACCTACAGGCATTCCCTCTCTTAATTTGTATGATGCTATTGATTTTTTGGCTTTTGTAACAACCGATTTTTGTCCGGCTATTTTTGTAAGCTGTGCTTCAATAGCTTCAGCCAGTTTAGAGTTGTGGGAAGCTTCACCGACTCCCATGTTCAAAACTATTTTGTTAAGTCTTGGAACTTGAAGGTCGTTTTTATACCCGAATTTTTCTTTCAGGGCTTTTTTAACTTCGTTTTGATACTTTTCTTTTAAGCTTTTTGTTTTTGTTGCCATTTTTCATTCGTCCTTTTTTAAATTTGTCAGATATTTGTTTAAGTAAATGGTAAATAGTGAATGGATTTTTTCTATTTCCTATTTACTATTTCCTATTCATTATATATCCAACTGTTCACCACATTTTTTACAAACACGTATTTTTTTGTCTTTAACTACATCGTGCTTGATCCTTGTCGGTTTTTCGCAACTCGGGCATACTACCATTACATTGGAAGAGTCAAGCGGAGCTTCGAGTTTTATCAATCCGCCCTGAACACCCGCCATTGGGTTTGGCTTTTGTGCTTTTGTTACCAAATTTGCGCCTTCAACAACCACTTTTGATTCTGAAGGGTTAACTTTTTTTATATTTCCGATTTTACCCTTGTCTTTACCTGCGATTACCATTACTCTATCGCCGGTTTTTACTTGCAAACTTTTTTTATTCGTTGGTTTTTTCATTTTATTTTCCTTTATGCTGTTGGGCTGGAAAGCTCAACCTACTTTTCCTTTATATGACCTCAGGAGCCAAAGAGATAATTTTCATAAAGTTCTTATCTCTTAACTCTCTTGCGACAGGTCCAAAAACACGTGTTCCGCGAGGGTTTCCGTCTTTGTTTATTATTACGGCGGCATTTTCGTCAAATCTGATTGTTGAACCGTCGTTTCTTTTGATATCGGCTTTTGTTCTTACCACAACCGCTCTTACAACTTCGGATTTTTTTACTGTCATATTTGGTGCAGCATCCTTAACGGTTGCGACTATAACATCGCCTACTGCTGCAAACCTCTTGTTGGAGCTTCCCATAACACGTATGCACAAAATTTCTTTTGCGCCTGTATTATCTGCTACTGCTAATCTTGATTCTTGTTGTATCATTGTTTTAAGTCCTTTTATTTTTCCGTCATGCTGAACTTGTTTCAGCATCTTTTCAATTTACTACTTTTGATAGATCCCGAAACGAGTTCGGGATAAGGTATTCGTACGGCTCGTACCTTGCCTACGACTTCCTTACTTAGCCTTTTCAATCACTTCAAGCACCGCCCAACGCTTCGTTTTTGAAGCAGGTTTTGCTTCGATGATTTTTACAATATCACCTTCGCCGCAAAGTCCTTTTTCATCATGCGCATTATAGTGTTTGTTTGATTCCATGATTTTTTTGTATTTTGGATGAGGATTGTAAGATGCTACCTTTACAACTACCGTTTTATCCATTTTGTTGCTTATCACAACTCCTTGTTTTTCCTTTTTAGGCATTTATTATACGCTCCTTGTTTTCTTTGTTAACTTTTTTCTTTAAGTATTGTTTTTGCTTGGGCAATTAAACGTTTTGTTTTGTCAATCAAAG
This sequence comes from uncultured Muribaculaceae bacterium, assembly GCA_964640325.1. Classification (GTDB taxonomy): domain Bacteria; phylum Cyanobacteriota; class Vampirovibrionia; order Gastranaerophilales; family Gastranaerophilaceae; genus DAOQAU01. The sequence continues at coordinate 12,876 of CAZXID010000003.1, forward strand.
CCGTATTTTCGAGTTTATGTGTGGCTTTTTGTATTCTTAAATCAAAAAGTTGTTTTTTTGATTCTGCAACAAAACCATTTAATTCTTCTATTGTTTTTTCACGTAATTCCTTTAATTTCATTGTTTTATCCTTATTTTGTTATATTTGTTATTGGGCTTTTTCTATAATCTTTACTTTAATAGGAAGCTTTTGAGCTGCTAATTTAAGCGCTTCAACCGCTTCTGCTCTGTCAAAATAATCCAATTCGAAAAGAATTCTGTTTGGTTTTACCACAGCAACCCAGTATTCTAAATTGCCCTTGCCTGAGCCCATACGAGTTTCTGCAGGTTTTGCGGTAATCGGTTTATCAGGGAAAATTTTAATCCAAACATTACCGCCGCGTTTAATTTTACGTGTCATTGCTCTTCTTGCCGCTTCTATCTGACGACTTGTAATCCAGCCGGGTTCTACTGCCTGAAGCGCATATTGACCAAATTCAAAATTTACACCTCTTGTTTCGGTGCCTTTCATACGGCCTTTCATCATTTTACGATATTTTGTTTTCTTTGGCATTAACATTTTTGGTATCCTTTATTTTTGTTTTTATTAGCTTTATGTTTCAGTAAATGGTAAATGGTGAATAGAATTTAAAATCTATTTACTATTCACTATTTACTCCTCCGTTTTACCTCTTTTGGGGCGTCTGCCCATAGATTTTTCTTCACCGTTGCCGGCTTTTTTGACGGCTTTTATATTGAGGTCTGCCTTTTCGCCAGGCATCAAGTTGCCTTTGAAAATCCAAACTTTTACACCGATTTTACCCATAATTGTGTCTGCTTCGGCAAAACCGTAGTCAACATCAGCTCTTAATGTTTGTAGAGGAATTCTTCCTTCTTTTGCCCATTCTGAACGTGCAATTTCGGCACCGCCAAGTCTTCCCGATACCATAACTTTGATACCTTGAGCACCTGCTCTCATTGTTCTTTGCATTGCTTGTTTCATAGCTCTTCTGAAGGCAATCCTTTTTTCAAGCTGAAGCGCAATTGCTTCAGATACAAGCTGAGCATCGGCATCAATTCTTGCGACTTCAACAACATTTATTATTACGGGTTTGTTTAAATATTTTGAAACTTCGTTTTTTAAATCCTCAATTCCTTGACCGCCGCGCCCGACAACAATACCAGGCTTAGCTGTAATAACTGTTATTGTTGTACTTTGAGCTTTTCTGGCTATCAGAATTCTGGAAACACCCGCTGTGTAAAGTTTCTTTTTAATAAACTTTCTTATTTTTGCATCTTCTGCGATGAATTCGGCATAATCTTTTGTTTTAGCAAACCATGTGCTAACCCAAGGTTGTATTATACCTACTCTAAATCCGGTTGGATGTGTTTTTTGTCCCATTTGTTTACGTCCTTTATTTTATCTTGTTAACTTGGTGAATGGGTGAGCTGTGAGCCGTGAGCTGTGAGTTGATTTAATCCGTTCACTGTTCACTTCGTTAGTCGCTTACCTTTAATGTCAAATGCGAAGTCCTTTTAAGTCTTCTGTAGATTCTTCCTTGAGCTCTTGGCTTTCCTCTTTTGTATGTTACACTTTCATCGGCAAAAATTTCTGAAATTTTTAGTGATTCGGGTGTTACTCCAAATTTTTCTTTTGCGTTTGCAACAGCTGCCCTGAGGTTTTTCTCAACGAGTCTTGCCGCAAAATAGGGCATGAAGCGCAACATTGTTTGTGCTTCTATAACAGATTTACCCCGAACCTCGTTTATTACTCTGCGAAGTTTTCTGGCTGTCATTTTTATGTCTGTCTGTCTTGATTTTGCTTCCATTTTTTTGTCCTTTATCTTAATTGTTTTGGCAAATCAGATTAATTTCTTTTTGCTTTATCTGAACCCGCGTGTCCTCTATACATTCTAGTGGGCGCAAATTCACCTAACTTGTGTCCAATCATTTGTTCGGTTACATAAACCGGAACATGTGTTTTACCGTTGTGTACGGCAATTGTATGCCCTAACATATCGGGAATTATCATTGATGCTCTCGACCATGTTTTTATAACTTTCTTTTCAGAAGTTTCATTCATTTTACTGACTTTTTTCTGTAAAGATTCTTCTATGTATGGGCCTTTTTTTAATGAACGTGCCATTTTTTGTTTGCTCCTTGCTGTTTTTTGATAACTTTATTTATTGATGAGCTGTGAACAGTGAACTGATTTTTCTGCTCATTGCTCACAGTTCACTTATCTAGATTTTTTTCTGCGTCTTACGATTAACTTATCCGACGCTTTTTTGACTTTTCTTGTTTTAGCACCAAGTGCGGGTTTGCCCCAAGGTGTTTTAGGATGTCCGCCGGGGCCTGTTTTACCTTCGCCGCCGCCGTGAGGGTGGTCGCAGGGGTTCATTGTAACGCCCCTTACAGTTGGCTTAATTCCCATATGGCGTTTTCTTCCGGCTTTTCCGATAGAAAGGTTTTTAAATTCGGAATTTCCTAAAACCCCGATTGTTGCAAGACATTCTTTTCTTACCATTCTCATTTCTGAAGAAGGAAGTTTGATTGTAACGTAATTGCCTTCTTTTGCCATTAATTGGGCTCCCACTCCGGCCGATCTGACTAAAATTCCGCCTCTGCCGGCTTCCATTTCAATGTTGTGAACCATTGTTCCCAGAGGGATTAATTCTAACGGAAGAGCATTTCCTGTTTGGACTTGTGCTTCAGGACCGCTCAAAATTATGTCGCCTATGTTCAAACCTTCCGGCGTTAAAATGTATCTTTTTTCTCCGTCAGCATAGAAAACCAAAGAAATTCTGACATTTCTGTTCGGATCATATTCAATGGTTTTTACTGTTGCAGGAATTCCGAATTTTTCACGTTTGAAATCTACAACACGATAAGCTTTCTTATGTCCGCCGCCTTTGTGACGACATGTAATTCTTCCTGTATTGTTTCTTCCCGATGTTTTTTTGACTTTTTTCAACAAAGATTTTTCGGGAGTTGAAGTTGTTATTTCCTGATAGTCACTTCTTGTCATTCCTCTTTGTCCGGGTGATGTCGGATTTATTGTTCTGATTGCCATTGTTTAATGTCCTTTTTCTTATTTTGTTTACTTTATGCTTTTCAGCGGCAAGCTTCGCTTGCCTATGCTCCGATTAATTCTTCAATCGGATCGCCTTGGATTGTCACGATTGCCTTTTTGCCTGATTGAGTTCTTCCGGCTTTTACGCCCATTCTTTTTGAATGAGAAGGCATATAAACCGTTCTTACTTTTTTAACTTTCCTTCCAGGGAAAGCCAATTCAACCGCTTTGGCAATTTCAATTTTTGTAGCATCTTTTTTTACTTCAAAAGAGTATTGCCCTTGAGCTGTCGCTGCCATTGATTTTTCTGTAATCAACGGTTTTTTTATTACGTCGTATAAATTTTCTGTGCTCATTATTGTAACCTTTCAGTTATTTCATTAACAGCGGCTTCTGCTATTACTACGTAATCCGCTTCTAATAAATCTTTTACGTTTAAATTTGAAGGTAAAATCATTCTTACACTTGGGATATTTCTTGCAGCAAGTTCAAGATATTGATTTTCTGCCGCTTTTGTATCTGCGATTATAAGAATTTTGCCTTCTACTTTCAAAGATGAAAGTGCTTTTATCATTAATTTTGTTTTAGGTTCTTTGATTTCAGAAAAATCTTTAACTATTACAATATTATTTGCTTTAGCAGATAAAGCTGATTTTAAAGCAAGTTTTCTTGCTTTTTGAGGAATGGCAAAACCGTAATCCCTCGGTTTTGGTCCGAAAATTACGCCACCGCCTGCAAATAATGGCGAACGAATTGAACCTGCTCTTGCACGCCCTGTTCCTTTTTGTTTCCAAGGTTTTCTTCCGCCGCCTGCAACTTCTGCTCTTGTTTTAGCGCACGCTGAACCTTGTCTTGCATTATTTAATTGTCTTCTTAGTGCTAAGTGCATAACGTGTAAATTCGGTTCAACTCCGAAAACATTTTCGTTTAAAGCAATTGCGCCGAGTTCTTTACCGTTTGTACTTAATATTTTTAATTCTTTTGACATTTTTTTATCCTTATTTATTTTATGTTGTTGGGTTAGAAAATCCAACCTACTTTAACGTTCTAATTCTCCTGTTCACAGCTCACTGCTCACAGTTCACTTTTAATTCCATTTTGTTCTTGAAGGTTTAATTGTAACTAATTTCCCTTCGGGTCCGGGCACCGAGCCTTTGATTAAAATCAATGAATTTTCGTTGTCGATTTTAACAAGCTGCAATTTTGTAACGGTAACCCTTTCGTTACCCATGTTGCCTGCCATGTTTTTTCCTTTGATTACACGGCCGGGAGTTGTACCTGCGCCGATAGAACCGGGCTCTCTGTGGTTTTTAGACCCGTGAGCCATTGGACCTCTTGAAAAATTCCATCTTTTTACGGTACCTTGGAATCCTTTTCCGATTGATTTTCCTGTTACGTCAACTTTTTTCGCGTTTTCTAAAACGGAAAGTTCTATTTTCTGCCCTACTTCATAGGCTTCAGGATTATCAATTCTGAATTCCTGTAAGTATCTGAAGTTAGATAATTTATTTTTTGCAAAATGGCCGATTTGAGCTTTTGTTAAGTGTTTTTCTTTAGCTTCAACCGTTCCAACTTGAATTGCGTTGTAGCCGTCTTTTTTTAATGTTTTAATTTGAGTTACTACAATATCGTCAACCTTAATAACGGTGACGGGTATTGCCAACCCTTGTTCATCAAAAACGGTTGTCATTCCAAGTTTTTTGCCTATTAAACCTAGTGTCATATTATGTTTTCCTTCCCGGTAATAAATTTTTCAAAAAAATTCCGAAAAATTTTCATACCTCTTCTTGCGAGCGCTACGTTACCTTACTTTTTACTTTGCCTGAGATTGAAATAATCTCCGTAGATCACATTATTTATTTAAAATAAAAAATGCTATTTAATTATCAAAGCTTGACTTCGATGTCCACCCCTGCGGGTAAATCTAATCTACTTAACTCTTCAGTTGTCTGTTGAGTCGGGTCATATATATCAATAATCCGTTTGTGCGTTCTCATTTCAAAATGTTCTCTTGACTTTTTGTCAACGTGAGGCGAGCGCAAAACGCAATATATACGTCTTTTTGTAGGCAAAGGAATAGGTCCTGCAACTTTAGCGTCCGTTCTTTTTGCTGTTTCAACGATTTTGTCTGCAGACACGTCAATCAACTTGTGATCGTATGCCTTTAAACAAACTCTGATTCTTTGTCTTGTCGCGGTTGCCATTGTTTTTCCTTTGTTATTTTACGCCAACACTTGCCAGTACAGTATCCTGCACCACATAAGCTAGTGTCGTATTACTAATCCTATCTTAAACAAAATTAAGTGTCAACAGGATTTTTCATGTTTTGTGAAGATGTTGTAATAAATATGTTAATCCTTGCCAAATAAAACTATCGGCAAGTTTCTCTCATGTGCAAAATCAAGCAAATCCTGCGGAACTTCTTCTATGGAATTTTCTTTAAATATCATCCCTGAAATTTTAGGATTATACACAACAATTTCGTTGTGTTCAGTTGGGCAGGGGTTAAAAAGCTTGTCTTGTGCTTTAGACAAAGCTTGTTTTAAATCTTCGCCTTTTATTGTCCTTTTTTCTGTATTTAAATCAGCAATTTGTCCGAAATGTTTTTTTGCAATAATCTGTTTATAAATTTCACCGTATTCCGTTTCATCTAAATCCGGATATTTTAAAGATAATTCTTGAAGGACATTGTTTCTTAAAAATGTCCTTGTCTTTTTAAAAAAAGGTTTTGTCAATGGTTCATCACAACAAACAAAATGTACAAAATTATCAAAATCCTTTTTATTCCCCGAACCCTGATTCATTTCATAAGCATTTGCAATGTTGCTGTTTTCAGATTCAAGCACAAACCCGTATTTTCTATAACCATAAGTTTTGTTTTTTTGCGGAGAAAGTAGTGAAGTACTCAAAACACCCGGTCTTGAAACATCTGAAAGAATATCAATTTTTTGAGCGCTTTCAGCCATTGTATGATCAGGAATAAAGTGGGTTAAAAACCTAATATTTTCTTTTTTAACACCCTGAACAAAACCGAATTGAGACATATCTTGATTATCTGCAAGCTTTGACAGATTTATTACTTTATAGGTTTTGCCCTGATGAATTACCTGCGGAATTTTTGAAGGGGTAATAATTCTGCTTGTGATAATTACATTTCCCGTCTTATAAATATCATCCAAAGCTTTTTCTATTGGAGCAAGCTTTTCGTGCGAAAGAGCGCCTGAAAACATTGAATAAAAATCTTTATTTACTCCTTTTAAATCGGATTGGGCAAAGATTTTTGAAATAAGATAATCCTGCGGATTTCTGAATCTTGTTGCGATGTTTTCAGCTGTCGCATTGCCTGTATTAAATTCTTCAGACCAATGGTGATTTTTGATAAGTTCAACAATCCTGTTTTTAATTTCTTTTGGCATATTGATTTTTTCAAGCAAATTGTTTGTATAAAGGGCAGAAACGTTTTGATGCTGTTTGTCTATAATGCCTTCTATTTTTGCTATATCATGAAATAAAATTGAAAACTTCATAACGGTTTTATCCAAATCAGAAAGTTTTGAGTAATCAGGATGATTCATTGCCTCTTGCAAGACCTTCATTATGTGAATATCTGTGCTGTAAGCGTGAGTTGGTTGCTGCTGTTTTCCTATAAAGTTTAAGTATTCGGGGAAAGCTTTTATTATGGAATTCATTGACTTATTGAGTTCAGTATTGTTTGAGACCACTTCGTTTTCAAACATAAATTTTCTGACTAAATCAATAATTCTTTTTTGGGCATCACTTTGGGCTGTGAAGTCTTTAAGGTTAGGAACTCCTTCGTATGCAAGAATATTTCCCGCCTTGTCAAATTTTGGCTGAATTCCTATTTTCTCAAATATTTTAAGTTTTTCATCGGGAGATTCTTTTTTTAAAAGTTGGCTCAAGTCCGCCATAAAGCTTTTTCTTGAATATTTAAGCGGAAGTCCTTCTTTTCCAAAAGAAGTAAAATCAAAAGTTTTTAAAATGTTTTCTGTTTGAGGGTAATTTGCCAAGAAATTTTTGCCAAAAAGCCTCATGCTTTCTACAGGAACTTCTATCGGCGTTATAGCTTTATTCAAAAACTGTTCAATACTTCTTAGCCTTGTATTAATTCCAAGTCCTGCTTGCTCCATCTTTAAAATCGTTTCGGCATCAAGTTCTTGCTTTAATGATGTTAAACTGTTTTTTAAAGAAACACAGTAATCAATATCGAAAAGGGATCTTTTATCTGCTAAAATATCTCTTTGATTCCAAATTTTATTAAATATTTGAGAATCATTTTTTATTTTTTCAATGGATATCAATTTATTGAAGTTTATTAAATCTTCTTTGCTATAAATTGTGTTAAAAATATTTTTTAAATAATTATTTGCGCTCTCGGAAGGGATCTGTTTTTCAATATTAAAGAATATTTCACACAGCTCTCGATAATCCTTTTTAGTGTGAATATTCGAGACTATTTGCATTAAATTGTTTTGTTTTTTCAGCTGAAGGAGTTTGAAAAAATCTAATCTGGTATTAAAAAGTTCTAACAAATCTTTAGGCTTAGATTCATTAAGCCCTGATATTATTTTATACCAATCGTATTCATGAATTTGTTTATTTTCAAAAATCTGTTTGATTATTTTTGAAAAAGAATTAATATTTTCATCAGCTTCAACTTCTTTAAGGAAAAACCTAATAAGATTTTCAGATATATTTTCATTGGTTTCAAATCCATCTAAATATTCTAAAAATTTGATTTTAGCTTTTATTTCAGAAATATTATAATTTAAACCTTTAGACACACTCATTGACGAATTTAAATGCTCAAATTTAAAAGGAGTTTTTTCAAATTCTTTAAACAAATCCGAATAAAACTTCACATTTTCTTGAGAGTCATTACTGTAAAAAATTCTTCTAAAGATTTGTTCAAAAGCTTTTATTTCCGATTCTTCTTTAACAGGATGTTTTTTTATAAAATCAGATAAAGCCTCTATTAGGGGGGTGCTTATCTTCATTTTTTGGCTTAAGTCGGGATGATCGTTATTTAAAAAACCTATTAAGATTTCTTGAAAATTTTGACCCAAATCATTTTTAAATTTAGAAAGTGTGGTACTAAATTTGTCTAAATTATTTAAATCTTCCGGGCTTTTAAATTTATAAAAAAGACTCCGGAGTGATCTTTCATCGATATTTTCTAGGCCAATAATTCTTTCAAGTATTTTTAAAGCCTCTGCTTTGGGTTTTATTTTATCAATAATTTTATCAGAAGAAAATGAACCATAATTAATATAATATTCAAACAAATTTTCTTTTGATATTTGCGGATTTAATTTAGAAGCTGAATTTATAAAATCCTTGAACATATTAATATCTTCTGTTGTTTCGATTTCATTGAAAATTTTCTTCATGTTATATTTGTCAAATTCTTCAAATTTTTGCGAATTCTGAGCTACAAAATCGGCAAGCTCTGTTCGAATTTTCATAATGTCTTTTATATTGCCTTTATAAGATAAACTTCTTGGGTTAGCTATGTGATTTAATGTATCGGCATCAAGCCCTTTTATTTTTAGTATTGATTTAAAATAATTCATATACTCTTGGGCAAATTTTGGATCACAATTGTATTCAATAATTGACTGCAAGGTTTCAGATGTAATTTCTTTTGGCAAATAAGCCATTTCGTTGAAAAATTTAATCAAATTTAATCTTGCTGTTTTTGCCGGTGCTTTGGCATAAGGCCATTCACCCTGATTTATACAGTAAATAATACTGTCAAAACTTTTTGGCTCTAATCTTTTTGAATTTAGAAGGCTTTTTGCAAAATTCAAATTTGAAGCCATTCCTTCCTCATCAAAACATCTTGAGACAAGACTGCTTATACTATCTGAATTTAAATGTTCTGAATTCGGATGTTTAAAAATTTCATTTAAAAGCTCAAATTTCCCTTTTGCTTGTTTATCATCATAAATTGAGCACAATATTTCGCTTAAGCTATTTATTTTAGTTTTGCTTTGTGCAATTTCAGAATCACTAAACAAATTCACAAACAAAGTTTTTGCCTTTATCATTTTTTGCTTATCAGCTCCTGTTAATGTTCCTGTGTGATAAAAGGCTTTTTCTATAACATAAGAATCTATATTTTTATTTCTTGAAAAAGCTTTTAAAAGTTCTTCGTATTGAGGCAAGAATTTTTCGTCATCAAATTTGTTTAAAATTTCGCTTAACCCACGAGTACCCAACCGATTTACAAATCTTTGCGATTTTTCGGCGTCGGGGGCTGCTTCTTCAATATTATTAAGAATTTTTAAAAGATTTTTTCTTTGTAAAACTTTATCAAAAGAAGGTGCATAATTTGTTTTTTGCTTTATAAACCACTCTAAAATTTCAGGATTAGCATTTTTTATCAAAGCTTTCATCTTAAAAAGTTCTTCTAAAACTTCCGCATGTTCTTTTAAATATCTGCTGTTGCCTAATTCCTTGATTATTTCTGCAAGTTGTTTTTGGTCAAAAACATCTGAATCGACAAGGTTTTTTATAAAAGAAGGCAAAATTTTATTTGTTCCGTAATAATTTGAATTACTTTTTATTACAGAAATTTTTATTTTGTCTATTAAACGGTTACCGTCTTCATCTACAAGAGATTTAAGAAATTTTTTTAAGTTAAAATTTTTAAGATCTATTTGGATTTTATTTACACTTGGGCAAATTTCTTGTGAAGCACTTTCAAAACAGTCATTAATGGGTGAGCGCACAAAATCGGATTTAACTTTTGCTAAATCCTTATCAAAAAATTTTTTTGAAACTTTTCCGGCTTTTTCACTCAGAAAGTCAGATATGTTTGATATTAATCCCAAATTTAAAACCCAACCTTGAAAATTTACCTAATATAATAAAAACATTTTTAAGCAAAAAATTGCCCAGAAATGTTGACAAAATAAGTTTTCGGTTTACATTAAATTTCATGAACAATTTTTTTGAAAATCTGGATATAATTTATAAAAAAATTACGGCAAGAACAGAAAAAAAAGTTGCAAGGTTTTTGCTTAAAAATTCCATGACGCTATCTGTGGCAGAGTCCTGCACCGGCGGGCTTTTAAGCTCAAGGTTAACAGATGTTGCAGGAAGCTCTGCCTATATAAAAGAAAATTATGTAACTTATGCCAATGAGGCAAAGATAAAACTCTTAAGCGTAAATCCCCAAACTCTTCAACACTACGGTGCGGTGAGTGAGGAATGTGCATTGGAGATGGTCAAAGGGCTTTTTGAAAGAACGGACTGTGATATAAGTATTGCAACAACAGGAATTGCAGGCCCGGGCACAAGTGAAAATAAAAATGCGGGATTGCTTTTTGTGGCAATAAAAAGTAAATTTTCTTCTGCGGTCAAAAAATTTGAACTTAAACCTAAAGCTTCGCGCAAAAAAATGAAATTTTTATTTACCCAAAAAGCGCTGGAATTTTTGCTGGAATTTCTCGGTGAAAAGTCAAATATAAGATAAAAACTTAAGTGCTTATTATTTCTTTTAATATATCCTGATAGTTTTTAATCAAAACTTCAGCAAAAATTTTAGGGTCAATTTGTGTCACAATCACAGAAAGCAAGTCCGGAGGCAGTTCTTTGAGCATTTCTGCAAGAAATTCAGGTTCAATTACTTTGGAAGCTTTTATTAAATCAGGTTTTTCTTTTTGTTCCAAAACTTTCTGATAACCTTCTGCCGGAAGTTTTTCAAGCAATTTTGGTTTTTCTTCTACCATTGATAAAATAAAAACCCTTTTTACGGCTTCAGGTATGTTTACAAGCGCTTCTTTATACTTTTCTTGTGGCAAGGAGGCAAGGTCCTTTATCAATTCTTGAGGGTTAAGGCTTTTTACAGCTTTTCCTGTAACAGATTCAATCATTTGAGCCAAAATCTCAGGATTCATTTTTTTTAGGTGTTTAAGGACAAGATTTTTGTCCAAATCCGGAAGGGTTAAAAATTTATTCATACTCTCAGAGGGCATAAATTGCATTATTTCTTTAGGAGGAAACATCTCAAGAACATATTTTACAAGTTGTTCTTTGGGCAAACGAGTCATAAGTTCAAGTAACTTATCTTTGTTAAAGTAGTTTAAACCTATTATTAAATCTTGTTTTTGGAGTAAGGGAAGAAGTTCTTCTAATTGATGTTCGGATAAATTTTGCAGGATGGCAAATTTGTTTCCTATGCTTGATAGTTTAAAAAGTTCAACAAGTGCAGCAGCATCATTCAAAACTTCCCTGCTGAATTTTGCCGCTTGAGTATTTCCCTGGGCGGCTTCTGCTTTAATTATTTCATCAATAGATTTGCTGGCATACTGAGTGAATTTGTTTTGAGCAATGCCAAATCTGTTTGCTAATGAATAAATGTCTGCATCGATTATAATCATGATTTTCCCTATTTTCGTACATGTTACTTAACGGCATTTTTATTAAAAATTTTAATTAAATTTACAAAATTGTAACTTTTTTTAATATATGATAGGATGGTTAAAAGTTGAAAGGGTGAAAGGGTGAAAAGTTATTTTAAAAATATTTTAAGTTGTTTTTTTGTTTTTATTGCAATGTTTTTGTCTTCGCAAAATGCTTTTTGCAAAACCATAAGCAAAGATTTCCAGATTGAAACCAAAGACGCCCGTGTTATAAAGGCTAATTTGAGTTATTTAAAAATTGAAAATGCAAAAAAATATCCTACAATCTTGCTATTGCATTCCTTGGGGTATTCAAGCGAAAATTGGGGGAGTTTGCCCGAAATGCTTGTAAATTCGGGATATGCTGTTATTAAAATGGATTTGAGGGGGCATGGAAAAAGTATTTATGATGCAAATTTGAAACAGCGTTCATGGCAATATTTTACAAATAAAACTTATCAAAAATTTCCTTCAGATGTCGTTCAAATGCTTAGTGAGGTTGACAAACAGTCTAAAAAAACCGATTTAAACAGATTGGCAATAATAGGTGCTGACATAGGTGCAAATACCGCGATTTTGGTTTCAAAAAATCTTATCTTAAAGCCAAAAGCTTTGGTTTTAATTTCCCCTACCATGACTTTTAAAGGACTATACGTGCCTATTGCTCTTTCTGAAATAGGTTATGTACCCGTGCTTTCGATAACAAGTCAAAAAGACAGTTTTTGTCTTCAAGAACAGCAAAAACTTTCAAGATTTTCGCAAGGAGCTTTTTATGTTAAAAATTATCCCAACGGCGGCATGGGGATGTTGATGATAAAAGTTAACCCTACAATGCCCTCTGATATAGTTAAATGGGTTGCTTCTTTTGTAAACTAGTGCTTTTTTTATATTTTATAGTATAATTAAAATTTAAATAGGAGTGTTTATGGCGAACGAAGATGTTTTGGTAATGATTTTAGCCGGAGGCGAAGGAAAAAGGCTTCATCCTCTGACAAGAGACAGGGCAAAACCCGCCGTTCCGTTTGGCGGAAGGTATAGAATTATTGATTTTGTTTTAAATAACTTTATCAATTCAGGGTTTTTTAAGATAAAAGTTTTAACACAGTACAAATCTGATTCTCTTAACAAGCACATTACAAGGGGATGGGCATTGTCGCCTTTTTTAAATCAGTTTGTTGATCTTGTTCCAGCTCAAATGAGAACAGGCGGAGAGTGGTATAAAGGAACTGCTGATGCGGTTTTTCAGAATATAAATCATATTCACGACCTTAACCCTGATTATGTTTGTATTTTCGGCGGGGACCACATTTATAAAATGGATGTATCACAAATGCTTGCATATCATAAAAAAACCAGTTCTGACTTGACAATTTCTGCAATACCAATCCCTGTTAGCGAAGCCTCCGAATTTGGAATAATGGAAGTGGACGAAAATTGGAAGCTGATTAATTTTGTCGAAAAACCAAAATCAAAACCAAAAACAATTCCAAATAATCCAAATATGTGCCTTGCGTCTATGGGTAATTATATTTTTGATAAAAATGTTCTTTTAACTGCTATTACTCAAGATTCTAAAACAAAAGTTTCTAATCACGATTTTGGCAAGAACGTTATACCTACGCTTTTGAAAGAAAAGAAAAAAATATACGTTTATAATTTTGCTCAAAATAAAGTTCCCGGCATGTCCGATTCGGAAAAAGGTTACTGGAGAGATGTCGGAAGCATAGATGCTTACTGGCAGACAAACATGGATTTGCTTGATTATTGTCCTGAATTGAATTTGTATTCAAAAGAATGGCCGATAAGAACTTTTAATTACAATTACCCGCCTGCAAAATTCATCTGGGAAGAAGGCGACAGGGTCGGTATGGCAACGAATTCCATGGTCGCAGAAGGCTGTATAATATCAGGAGGAAGCATTTCAAAATGTATTCTTTCTCCAAAAGTCAGAATTAACAGCTTTTCGCAAGTTTCAGAAAGCATTTTGATGGAAAATGTTTCTATCGGAAGACACTCTGAAATAAGACGGGCCATAATAGACAAAAACGTTGAAATCCCGCCTTATACAAAAATCGGTTTCAATAAACAGGAAGACGAAAAAAGGGGATTTCAGGTTTCTCCAGGCGGAGTCACGGTTGTTCCCAAAGGGTCAAAGTTGTGAAGGGTAAACAGTGAGGAGTAAGAGTTGAGAAAGAAAATATTAGTTATAACAGCAATAATCATTGCAATTGGAGTAACTTCGGCTATAACCATGGCTTTTAGCCCGAGAAAAAATCTTAAACCCTCGGATTACGGTATAGGAATAACCTATGAACAGGCAATTAAGGCTAAAAAGCCTTTTATCGCACTTTTTTATACTGATTGGTGCAGTTATTGCATTCGTTTTATGCCAAAATACAAAATGATTTCAGAAATTTATAAAGACAAGTATAATTTTGTAATGATAAACGTAGAAGAACCCAAATATAAAAAAGTGGTTGAAGAATATTCCATAAGCGGGTTTCCTTCAATATTTATTGTTGATAAAGAGTTTGACAACAGAATTTCGCTATACAATGGTGTTTACGACGATTTGGGCAAAATGCGCCAAGAATTCGACAGGTATCTCAGAATCCGTTCTATGATTAAGAAATAAAATTAATTACTGCTTGTTTCTTCCAAAACATCATCGCTGATTTCGGGAATTTGTTTGTTTATGGTTGTTCCCAATTCTTGAAGTTTTTCTATGTTTCTGATTATGCTGTCATGCCCGTTAAGTCTTGTCAGCGCAGAAGATATTTTCTTTCTTGCATCAAGAACATCTTTTAGCATGTCGGCAAATTTGTCGAGCATTTTTGTACAAATTCTTGAAATTTCAAGCGCGTTTTTATTTTGTTTTTCTATTTTATAAAAATTGTTTATTATTTTAAGCGCGGCAAGCAAAGTCGAAGGTGAAACCGGCATGACATTGTTTTTCCAAGCCAAATCCCAAAGTTTGCTGTCTTGGCAAAAAAGCAGAGAATAGCAGCTTTCAATGGGAATAAACATCAAAACATAATCGGGAGAATTATCCGATGCCGAGTAAGGGCGTTTTGAAAGCCCTGTTATGTGCGCTTTTGTGGATTCCAAAAATTCTTTTAAATTTTCTTCTTTTTCGGTTTGGTCTTGTGAATTTACGTAAGCTTCCCAAGATGCAAGTGAGGTTTTTGCATCGATATAAACTTTTTTGCCCTCAGGTAAGTTAATAGTAGCATCTGGGCGGCCATCGGTCATGCCTTTTTGAAGTTCGTACTCTTGACCTTCTCTTAAACCTGAGGCTTCCAAAACCCGCTCAAGCACTATTTCGCCCCAGCTTCCCTGTCTGCGGTTGTCGCCTTTCATCATGGTTGCAAGTGAGGTTGTGTCTTGAGAAATTTTGTTTCCTGCCTCAATAAAGGTTTTTATATTTGAATCAAATTGAGTCAGCTTTTCGGCTTCGGTTTTGAAATTAAACTCGGTTCTTTTTTCAAAATCTTCTATCCTTTGTCTGAATTTTGAGAAAAATTCTTCCAGTTTTGCTTTGTTTTGCTCGGAAAATTCCTGAGAGCTTTCTTTAAAAATTTTGTTGGTCAAATTTTCAAACTGAAGCTGCATGCGGCTTATCAGCTCTTCTTTTGCATCTTCGGCTTTTCTTTGAGTCAGTGCAAAAATCGCAAAAACAAGCCCTGCGCCTAAAATAAATCCTGCTATAAAAATCAAAATTTCCATATCCACCTCTTTTTAAATAATTTTATCACGAAAAAATATTACAAATTTTCATATAATTTTTGTTTTACTAGCAAAAAAAAATTTGTTTGTTTATTATTATATTTAGTTGAATTGTTAATCGTGTTAAAAAGTGAGGTTTAAAATGAAAGTATTTTTTAGTGGTGTTTCAATAAAAGCAGGTAATTTGGCAAGAAAATCAGTCCCCGCTAAATTTGATTTGGTTACAATCCCTAAAAATGATGTGTTTGAAAGAAGTTTAAAAATTTTTTCTAAAGAAATTGGTGCAATAATAAAAGATTTAAGGAAAAGAAATTTTTCAGATGTCGAAGGTTTTGAAATTTATGATAATCTTCGTATTGAAAATGCTGGAATAATGGCTAAGTTTATAAAAGAAAAAGGGCAAAACGGTCAAAAATATCGTTTTAGTGCTGAAGATTTAAAAGAAATGGCAAATGTTGAACCTTCAAAAGCTTTAAGGCTTGAAGAATTGGCAGATGTCGTTAAAGCAGGTAAGCAAAAAAGGTTTAGTGCACAACAGATAGTCGCTATGGCTAAATTAGACGAGAAAGAGTATACAAGAGCTCAATCTTTAATGGATTTTAAAAACCTTAGCGGGGAAGATTTAATTTGGTTGGCAAAACAAGATTTAGCTCCACAAAAGATTGAGTCATTAAAAATGGCTCAGGAAACTTTGGAAGATAAGCTTACAAGAGAATCTGTCAGGAATTGTCTAACCGAAGAAAGTATTAATATGCAGGAATTGTTGCCCGGAATAAAAAAACATTACAAGGCAAGTAACGGGCTTATTCAAGAAATATTAATAAGAAAAAACGGCCAATTTAATCGTGCCGAATATTATTATCCGAGCGGTGTAGTAGAAAAAGTCCTTTTAGATAAAGGAGGAAATATTTTGGTGCATGCTCAAATTTAAAAAATAAGTGATTAAAAATAAAAAAGGCGGGCTTGTTATCCCGCCCTACTTATAAACATATAATCTTATAAACTAAAAATAAACTGTTCACCTGTTCACCTTTTCAGCTATTCAACTAATTTACTCCTTTCTATTTACTATTTACCATTTACTATTCACCTTTATAGACTAGTACTTTTAAATTAATTATAAAAAATTTTATAATTTGATTTTTAATTTTAATAATTTCTCTTGTCACTTCTTACTACTCACTTCTCGCCCCTTTATAGACCATGTGGTCTATATCATCTTATCTACCCGAAACCCTTATAAAATCAACCTTTGTGTTGATGATAACCTCCTCTGAAAAGATGTAATATGTACGGAGTAGATTAGGTTAGGAAATAGTGAATAGAAAATAGAGAATTCTGTTAACTGTTTACTTCAATAAGGAGGAGATTAATGAGAAGAGCGGTGGAATTTAAGAAAAAAGCCAGAGTTTTGCTAATTGACGACAATTACGAACATTTGGCAGGTATCAGAGAGATTATTAATTTAGAAAGTCAATTTGAAGTGGTTGCTACTTCTACAAGTGCGAATATAGGGATTTCGCTTGTAAAAAAACACCGCCCTGATATTGTTTTAATGGATATTAATATGCCTGAAAAAGATGGTCTTCAGGCAATTCAGGAGATAGAGAAGCTGAACTTAGGGGTGCGTTGCGTTGCATTGAGCGGCTATGATGATTCGGATTTAATTTTCCGTGCCATGAAGCTGGGAGCTAAGGGGTATGTGCTAAAAACTATGGCGTCCGCTCAACTTATTTATGCTATTGAAGAAGTTGCTGCAGGTAAAGTTTATCTTCCTGCTGCACTTTCTTCAAGATTTTTCGAATATTTCCAGCGCTCTTTCAAAGAAGAAACAACAATTATCTCAGACGAAGAAAATCTCCTTTCTTATCTTACCCAAAGAGAAGAAGAAGTCCTCGACCTTCTTACTCAGGGAATTACTTACAAAGGAGTTGCAGGAAAATTGTTCATCTCTGAAACAACGGTTAAAACCCACGTGAACAACATTTTCCAAAAACTTCAGGTAAATGACAGAACCCAAGCGGTGCTTTATGCAATCAATAACGGGTTTACAAATAAAAGAAAAATGCAGTTGACAACAGTATAAAAAATGAATAGTAAATAGTAAATAGATTTTTAATTTCCATTAACTATGTCCTATTTACTTGAGTATAGGCAAAATGTACAAAAATAAATTAAAAGATTTAATATATATACAAGACAACAAGCCTTGCAACGAGCAGACCATAAAAGGTCTGTTTCGTGCCATAGTTGAACCGATTTTGGACAGCAGTGTTCAAAGTGTTGTTATGTGCAGACTTGAGAATAAATCTAAAAATGATTTCAATAGTATTTTAAAAAGACTTGAATACTCAAGCGCAGAAGTTTATGACTTTTCTGATGAGTCTTTAAGTGAAAAATTTGAATACGTTTTGAAAGAAAAAATTTGGGATAAAACTGAATTTATTTATGTCCTTGCCGAAAGATACGGGGCGGTGTTGGTTTTTGATTACGAACAAGGCGAAATTCAAGGACATGCGCAACTTTATGTTTTGTATAATTCTAAAAATCTGTCGGATGCTTTTAATATGATAAATTCAAATTCAATCAAGGATTTAAATTATTATCAGGATAAATGGCACCCTGACAGGCGTGATAATGATTATTTGAACAGTTCAATAAGGAAAATGGTCGAAAATCTTAACGAAACAAATCAGGAAGTTTTGATATCAGAAATAGAAAAAAAAGAAATTCAAAACAGCTCTGAGGAAATGGTAAAAATGAACTTGATTTTGAAAAATTCAAGTTCAGTGGTTCATGAAGTAAGAAATCAGCTTTCAATATGTGACTTGTATTCAAACATTATTCAAAAACATTTAGGCAAAGTAAGCGCAGATGAAGGGGTATTAGATTCAATAAAAAATGCCATAAACAGTATTCAAAAATCAATTAAAATGGCAAATAATTCACTGCTGGAGCTAAAATCTTTTAAAGAAGCTTCTCTAAAGAGCTTTGAATTTAAGCCGCTTGTAAATAATGTGGTCGAGCTTGCTAAAATTTATGTTCAAGAAAAAGATATTCAAATAAATATGAAATTAGACGAAGACATTTTTGTTGTGGCAGATGAAAATAAACTTTGCGCTGTTTTGATTAATTTGATTAAAAATGCAATAGAAAGTATCGATGGAAAAGGTGAAATAACAATTAAAGACAGTGCCGATTCGGATAAAATAAAAATTCTTGTTTCAAATACGGGTAAATCCATAGAAAAAGATTTGCAAAACAAAATTTTTGAAACAGGCTTTACTACCAAAAAAACAGGCTCGGGTCTGGGGCTTGGGATTTGTAAAAAATCAATTGAAGAACAAAAGGGATTTTTAAGATTGATAAAATCAGATGAAGTTTCAACAGACTTTGAAATAATTTTGCAGAAAGGGTAACAAATGGACTTGATATCAACAAGAGCTATAGATATAACAAAATTTGCACTTGACGGGTTGATGACCAGACAAAAAGCTATTACGGCAAATACGGCAAATATTATGACGCCCGGGTACGTTCGCAAAGAAGTCAACTTTGAAAATCAGTTAAAACAAATGGTTGAAAAAGACGATTTAAAAATTTATATAAAAGAGCAAAACAGTATTAAGTACAATCCTTCCTCTATTGAGGAAGTCACAGGTTTTGGGCAGCCTCAGAGTATGACAATTCAAAAGGCAAACTATCTGCAAAGCGAGATTTATTCAAAGTTTGAACCGCAAATTACAGATGATACCATGTCAGGTGCTGCAGAAGACGGAAATAACGTTGTGCTGGAGAAAGAAATGATGGATATGGCAAAAGTCGGAACCCAGTATACAATTCTTTCTACTCTTCAGCAAAGGGCTTTTAAGGGAATTGCAGAGGTAATAAAAGGACAATAAAACAGTAAATGGTAAATAGTGAATGGAAATTCATTTACCATTTAATTAATAAAAAGGAGCAAAAATGAGTTTTGATGTATTTGATATAGCAGCTTCGGGAATGAACGCACAAAGAGTAAGAATGGATACTATTTCAAGTAATATTGCAAATATAAATACTACAAGGAATCCGGATGGTTCTGTTGGGCCTTACATAAAAAAACAGGTAAGTTTTAAGGCGATTTACGATGAAAAAATGTCTCAAGGGGCTTCAAATTTTTCAAACAATTCGACTTCTGCGACATTCAACCCTGCAACAGGAACACTTAAAATAAACAGCGGGGTTTCGATGAATTACGGTCAAATGTCCAGCGGGGTTACGGTTGACGGAATTGTAGAGGGTAAAAACGCTGTTAAAACAGTATATGATCCTTCGCATCCGGATGCAAACGCTGACGGATACGTTAATCTTCCGAATATAAATGTTGTGGAAGAAATGGTCGGAATGGTAGAAGCCTCAAGAGCTTATGAGGCAAATTCGGTAGCAGCGGAAAATGCTAAAACCATGATTTCCGCGGCAATGAAAATATGATAAGAAAATAGTAAATGGTAAATAGTAAATAGATTTTTAATTTTCATTCACTATTTATTAAAGACAAAATGTGTTGAAAAACACAAAAAGGAGAAAAAGATGAACTTTATAGGACCTATTGAGGGGATGAATTTTTCACCGATAGCAGAATATAACAATTATCTTAAAGGAAGTGCTTCTTTTGAAGTTAATTCCGATTTGAGTTTTGAAACAATATTGGATAGGCAAAAAGATTCTATCAGACAAAAAAATATTGCAGAAAAAGGTGTAAATACTGTCGGCAATGATTTTGAAAATATACTTTCAAATTCTAAAAATAAAATCAGTCAAGACTCTGCAGCAAATTTTTTAAACAGTTTTGGTAGTGCTATAGGCGGCGGGCTAAAAGCAACCAATCAAAATACAGTAGCATTTGAGCGGGCACAGGAAGCAATGGCGATGGGAGAGAATATAAGTGTTCATGACGTTATGATAGCCTCTGAGAAGGCTACTTTGAGCATGCAAATGGCGATGCAATTGAGAAATAAAATTATAACTGCCTATAATGAAATTAATAACGTTAGGGTCTAGATATAACTAATAGTAACAGGATGTTTACATAATTGAAATGAACAAAAAAAGAGGTTATAGTGGTGTTAACGAGTGAATAGGTGAATAAGTGAATAAGAAGTTTTTCCTTTCGCTTCTCACCTCTCACCTCTCACCTCTCACTTAAAAAAGGGGAAGGAATTGAATAATTATTTTAAACTGGTTATAGACGATATAAGAAAATTGTGGAATGGGCTTGATATTTCCCAAAAATTTGGCATGCTTACACTTATAATTGTGACTTTTGTTGTGGCTACATATTTTATTATCAAGTCAATGGAGCCGAACTGGGCGGTTTTATACACTGATTTATCTGAACCTGACGCGGTAAGTGTTGTTGAAAATTTGAAGAAAAACGGTTATGCTTATAAAATTGCAGATGATAAAAAAACAATTCTTGTTCCCGCAGACAAAAAAGATGATCTTAGGGTTTTTGTAGCAGAAAATGATTTAATTAAAAATTCAACGCCGGGTTTTGAGCTTTTGGATGAACTTCCTTTAGGTTCCACCGATTTTAAAAATAAACTCACAAAACAAAGGATTTTTCAGGGAGAATTAACCCGTTCGATAGAAAATATGAACGGGATAAAAAGTGTCAGAATTCAAATAGCAGATCCTGAGCGTTCAATTTTTGAAGATCAGGACGAGATTCCTAGTGCATCTGTTATGCTTATTCTTAACCCGGGGTATAAATTAAGAGGTTCACAAGTTAAGGCAATTAAAAATTTGGTTGCATATGCTGTCCCAAGATTGACTCCGGACAGAGTTTTTATAACTGATCAAAATGGGAATAATTTAGGCGATGAAAACGGAAAAAATTCAAATGATATGGAGACTTTTAAATCCAATTTTGAAAAACAAACTTCCGAAAAAGTGATTACAGTGCTTGAAAAAATAATGGGACGAGGGAATGCAACCGTTCAGGTCAGCGCAGATATAAATTTTGACAGCGCAAAGTCAACAATAGAAAGTTATATTCCGCTTAATGATAAAGGCGAAGGGGTTTTAACTACAAGCCAGAGTGAAACAGAAAATTATGCAAATCCGGGACAGGGTCCTGCTCCTGCTGCTGCAGGCGGAAATAAAAACCTTAATTATTCAAAAGAAAAAAATGCAACAAATTACAGTGTTTCAAAAGAGATCAAACAGGTAATTTATGCGCCAGGAACGGTTAAAAGAATGACCATAGCCGTTGCGGTAAACAAAATTTTGACGCCTAAGGAAAAAGAAGAAATCCAAAATCTTGTACTTTCTGCCAGCGGCGCAGATTATAACAGGGGCGATGTCATTACTGTTTCAAGCCTGCAGTTTGAATCCATCGCAGAAGACAAAGCCGCACAAGAACAAATGGAAAAAGATTTGGCAGTTGAAAACAATATAGAATTTTGGACAACTAAAATAGCACCTCTGTTGATTGTACTGATTTTGGGTACGGGGGCATTGATTGTTGTTAAAAGTCTAACAAAAGGAATCGGTGTAGGCGGTGGCGTAGGTGTTGCAAATGAAACTTATAATTCAAAAATGTTTGAAGCGCAGCTTCCTACGATAAAAGAGGAACCCACCGATTTGATAGAAAACGAAGCCCTGCCTCAAATTGAAGCCCACTTAGATCCTGAGCTTGAAAGAGTTCGAATGGAACTTAACGATACAATTCTTGCCGATCCGTCAGAGGCAGCAAGATTACTTACTTCATTTATTAAGGATTAAAAATGTTACCTGATTTACAAATACAATCAATGACACCAACTCAAAAAGTCGCAGCACTTTTAATTGTGCTGGGGCCTGCAACGGCTTCAGAAGTTTTAAAAAACATAACAGATGACGATTTACTTGAGCAGATAACCCTTGATATTGCAAGTTTAAATAAAGTTCCAACAGAGATATTAACAGGGATTTTGGAGGAGTTTAAGGCCATATTTCAGGCGAGCAATTATATTTCAGCAGGCGGTATGGATTATGCAAAACAGCTTTTAGAAAAAGCTTACGGTGGGGATGCCGCTAAAAAGATTTTAGACAGATTAGTTGTCTTGATGAACTCAAATCCTTTTCAATTTTTCAATGAAGCAGACCCCGGGCAGCTTGCAACTTCATTTCAAAATGAAAATCCTCAATTAATAGCACTTATTATGGCGTACTTAAAGCCGGAGCATTCAGCGCAGGTTTTAAACTATCTTCCTCCTGAGGTTCAAGCCCAAGTTGCTATGAAAATAGCAGATATGGATACTACAAACCCTGAAATACTTTCTGAGATTGAAAAAATAGTTGAAAGTAAGTTTTCATCCGTTGTGGTCCAGGACTTCTCAAAAGCAGGCGGTATCGAGGCTTTGGCAAACATCTTAAACCGTGCCGACAGGGCAACCGAAAGAAATGTAATAGAACTTTTGGAAGTTCAAAGTCCTCAATTGGCAGAAGAAGTAAGAGAGTTGATGTTTGTGTTCGAAGATATTGTTAATCTCGAAGACAGAGCGATTCAAAGAATTCTTCGCGAGGTGGATACAAAAGACCTTGCTATGTCTTTGAAAGGTACAAAAGAAGACGTAAAAGAAAAAGTGTTCAAGAATATGTCAGAGCGTGCACAACAGATGTTGCGTGATGAAATGGAATATATGGGACCTGTCAGGGCAAGAGAAGTTCAGGAAATTCAGACAAAAATTGTCGGAGTTATCAGGACTCTTGAAGTTGCAGGTGAGATTATTATTGCCCGTGAAAATGTTGAGGATGAATTAATTGACTAGGATAAAAAGTGACAATATAAAACTCGGCGGTTCTTTTGAGGTTCCGATTGAGCAAAATTTAAGCAGTACAAAAATCAAAGAAGCTCTGTCAAAGGAGCAGGAAATCGTTTTGCAAGGTGAGGCTAAGGCTAGGCAAATAATTGAAGAGGCTCAAAGACAGGCAAATGAAATTATAGAAAATGCAAAAGCTCAGGCGCTTAATGAAGTTGAAGCAATCCATCAACAAGCTTTTCAAGAGGGATTTGAAGCGGGGCGTATTGAGGGAACTGAAAAAATTAAAGAAGAACTTGAGGAAAAAATTTGTGCTGTTGATAACTTTGCCCAAAGCACTTTTGAGATTAAAAAAAACATAGTGAAATCGGCACATTCTGATATAATACAGCTTGTTTTGGAAATCTCTGAAAAAATTTGTATGAAGCAATTTGATTTGGATAAAAATATTTTAAAAGAAATAACCCAAAGTGCAATTCAATCATTAAAAGATAAAGAGGATATAACAATTATAGTAAATCCTGATATGGCAGAGCAAATCCGTTGTGTTTCAGACGAAATCAAAGAAAAAATCCCCCAGCTTTTTTCAATAAAAATAGTTGAAGACAATAGCGTTTCTCCAGATGGTACTATTGTAGAATCGCCTCTTTCAAGGGTGGATTGCAGAATCAAGTCTCAAATTGACGAGTTGGCGGAAAAACTTATTTTAGGATTGAACTCAACTTCTGATGAAGAATTATTAAACGAAGACAGTTCTTCTATTAATGAAAATTAAATAAGCATGTCATCCTGAACTTGTTTCAGGATCTTACCAACATACAAAGATGGATAGATGCTGAATAAGTCGCAAGCGACACCCTTTCTTGTAATCTTCGCTTCGCTTCGGAAACAAGAGGATTTGCAAATTCAGCAGACAAGAGGTTAAAATGATTAGTTTAGAAAAATATGCTGAAATAATAAAACAAACAAACACTTTGCGAGAAATCGGCAAGGTAAGCGAGATTATCGGACTTGTAATCGAATCTGACGGCCCGCAGTCGAGCATCGGCGATTTGTGCTACATTTACAGAAATTATAATGAACCTCCGGTTTGGGCAGAAGTGGTTGGTTTTCGCCAGTCAAAAATTTTATTGATGCCTTTGGGCTCTATGGAAGGATTACAGCCCGGTGCTATTGTGGTAAATAGCGGCGGTGCTATGAAAATAAAAGTCGGCGAACAGCTTTTGGGAAGGGTATTAGACGGACTGGGCAGACCGCTTGATAATTTGGGTGAAATAAATTCCCAAACGCTTTATTCTACAAGTTCGGAGGGAATAAATCCGCTTAAAAGAAGAAGAATAACCGAAGCACTTTCTTTGGGAATAAAATCTGTTGACGGATTTTCTACGGTGGGTAAAGGTCAAAGAATGGGGATTTTTGCAGGTTCAGGCGTAGGAAAAAGCACTGCACTTGCAATGATGGCAAAAAATACTTCTGCCGATATGAACGTAATCGCTCTTGTAGGTGAGCGCGGAAGGGAAGTCAGAGAATTTATTGAAAAAACCCTGGGCACTGAGGGTATGAAAAGAACCGTTGTCGTTGCGGCAACTTCCGAACAGCCTTCTTTGGTTAAAATTAAAGCCGCTCAGGTTGCAACTTCGATTGCAGAATATTTCAGAGATACAGGCCGCGACGTTTTGTTTATGTTAGACAGTATAACCCGTATTTCTATGGCTCAAAGAGAAGTCGGGCTTGCAATAGGCGAACCTCCTGCCACAAGAGGGTATACGCCCTCAGTTTTTGCGCAGATGCCAAGGCTTCTGGAGCGCGCAGGAAGCAATGAGAAAGGAACAATGACGGGGCTTTATACTGTTTTGGTCGAAGGAGATGACTTTAACGAGCCGATATCAGATACCGCAAGAAGTATTCTTGACGGTCACATTTTGCTTTCGCGCGACCTCGCACACAGAAACCACTATCCTGCAGTGGATATTCTGGAATCTATAAGTAGGGTTATGCCCGACGTTACTTCAAAAGAACACCAGCAGGCGGCAGGAACTTTAAGAAATTTACTTGCAGTTTATAAAAAGAATGAGGATTTGATAAATATAGGTGCTTACGTTAAGGGCTCTGATCCTAAATGTGATAAAGCAATTGATATGATGGATAAAATTAATGCCTTTTTGCAACAGGAGGTCGGCGAAAAAATATCCTATGAAACAACTGTTGAAGAGTTAATAAAGCTTTCGCAAATTTAGTAATCCCTCAAAAACTTGCTTTTTAAACTTGTTTTGTTTAGAATGTCAGTATTGATTACACAAGCAAGACTTTAAGGTGGTGAAAAAGCAATGCCGGAAATAAAAGTAGGGGATAATGAAAGTATCGAAAGCGCACTTCGTCGTTTTAAGAAAAAAATCCAAAAAGCTGGAATTTTGTCTGAAATTAAAAGACGCGAACGTTATGAAAAACCCAGCGTGAAAAGAAAACGCAAATCCGAAGCTGCTCGTAAGAGAAAAGTTTAAGGATTTGGAAAATATTAAGGGCGGATATTCTTTCAGAATATCCGCCCTTTTTTATGTTGTAGTTGGGTTGAAAACCCAACCTACTTTTTATCCTTGCATATTAGCCTCTTTGCATCTCGCTAATCTGCATGTCCTGCTGTTCCGAGCACTTGCATTTTATGTTTAACTAATTCTTTAACGGCTGTTCTTCCGGGCCCCATGTATTCTCTCGGGTCAAATTTAGCCGGTTCTGTAATAAAGAATTCTCTTATTGTAGCTGTCATTGCAAGTCTTAAGTCGGTGTCGATATTAATTTTGGCAACGCCGTTTTTAGCTGCAAAGGAAAGCATTTCTTCAGGAACGCCTTGAGCATTAGGTAATTGTCCGCCGAATTGGTTACATTTTTCGACCAAGTATTTGGGTACTGAAGAAGAACCGTGCAATACAATCGGATAGTCACCGTGTCCTGCTTCTTTTAATGCCGCTTTAATTTGGGCGAGTCTTTCAAAATCAAGTTTTGCTTCGCCGGCAAATTTATACGCACCGTGGCTTGTTCCGATTGCTATTGCAAGAGAATCACAGCCTGTTTCTGTAACAAATTTAACTGCTTCTTGAACGTTTGTATATTTAGCATCAGCTGCAGAAACGTTGACATCATCTTCAACTCCTGCAAGTTTACCAAGTTCTGCTTCAACTGAAACTCCTCTGGCATGAGCATATTCGACAACTTGTTTTGTAAGAGCGATATTTTCATCAAGAGCAAATCTTGAGCCGTCAATCATGACGGAAGAAAATCCGCCGTCAATACAGGATTTGCATATTTCAAAATCGGCACCGTGGTCAAGGTGAAGTGCTATAGGTACGGTTGTTGTGGCAAGTGCTGCTTCAACTAATTTTATAAGATAAGTTTGGTTGGCATATTTTCTCGCACCTGCAGAAACCTGCAAAATAATGGGTGAGCGGGTTTCTTCGGCCGCTTCTGCTATTGCCTGCAGAATTTCCATGTTATTTACATTATATGCGCCAATGGCATATTTGCCTTCAAGGGCTTTTTGGAACATTTCATTTGTTCCTACAAGTTTTCTTTCACTCATTTTGAGCTCTCCTTTTTATGTAACAACCTTGATATAAATCTACATCAAAAAGGATTAATTTACAAGATATTTTGAGGTAGGGGTTATTTTACATTTTGCCCACAGGTGTCATGTCAAAAACCCATTGCGGAAGCCCAAAATAATTGAGAATTTTTTTGAATTTGTCCGAATATTTGGAATAGTCACCTTCTGCCGCAACTGCAATCAACTCATCTTTATTTTTGTGAGAATAAATTATGTCCTCAGAGTCAATGCCGCCTTTGGTCAATTCTTCATCGAATTTATTTTTTTTCTCAAGACGCCTGAAAGTTCTTTCTTCAGGATTTTCATCGGGCAGGTCTATTTTTCTGTCATTGCAATGAGCCATTTCGTGTCTTAGTGTGAAATGAGAAAAATTATTGTTGCCTTCGATGTGAATAACGTTATCGTAACTGTATAATCCACTAGAGGGGTCTTTTTTCAAAATATATTCCTTTTTTATTGCACTAAAATCTATTATTTTAGGCAAAATAGCCATCCCGTCGCTGATTTTGTCCCACTCCAAAAGTTCTTTGTAAACAAATTTCAAATCTCCCGAGTGGTTAAGTGATTGGAGAAAAACTTTTGTCCCGAAATAATCCGCAATTTTTTTGCAAGTTTTTTGAGTTTCTCCTTTTAATTTGCTCAAATAATATGCATCATACATGTAATCGACCATGTCGGGCTGGTCGTAAAAATTGTTTGTTATGAAAATTTTTAGTGCTTCAAATTTTATATCATTTTTAAAATTAGAATGAAGAGGTTTTTTAGCTGTAGTTTGTTCTGAAAGAGAAGAAGAAAATTTTGCAAAATTCTTTGCTTTTTTGGGATTAATGTCTTTTAAATATTTATAGTATTTGTCCACATCCACAATCATTGAATATTTTCCGTGCAAAACGTTGTAAGCATCAAGAATTTCTTCGCAGGGCCTTAAACCTGTTTGCATAAAGCTTTTTGTGACAAATAATCCTGAGCTTGCTATCCCGGAGATATAGTTTATTTTTTGGGTAACAAAATCAACTATTTTTTCATCTTTTACTTCTTCAAGTTTTGATAAAATTCTGTCAATTTGAAAAGGATTAAGCCGATTTAATTTTATAGCAATATTGATTTGTTCCATATTTATTGTGTTATGTGAAAAATAATCTTCTAAAGATATTTCTTTGTGTTTGGCATTAATTTCGCCGGCACAGCTCAGTAAAGCTTTTTGTTTTGGCACAAAAACTTTTTTTACTAAATTTAGAGCTTCTGATATTGTATTTAATCGCATATTTTTCTAAAATGACGGCTACGTTAATTTTATAAAACAGCTAAAAAAAATTATTGCTTATTAAATTAACTTTTGTAAAAGTATTCCAGTTTTGCATCTAAATTCAGTTTTTTAGCATCTTTTTTAAATATTTTTGATTTTAATCCTATTTTTGCAAGGCGGTATTGAAGACTTACGGCCAAAACCCCAAGCCCGTAATTGCAGGAGCGAAAGAAATTAATTGAGGATGCTTCTTTAAAGTATTTGGTCGGACACGAAAGCTCACCGATTTTATATCCGTAATAAAAAAGCAAAGCAAGGCTTTGATTGTCAAAAATAAAATCGTTGCTGCATTCTTCAAGCGGAAGTTTTTCTAAAACTTCTTTTGTAAAACCTCTGAATCCGGTGTGATATTCAGACAATTTTTCTCCCAAAAACAGATTTTCAAAACAGGTTAAAAACTTGTTGGCGCAAAATTTATAAAACGGCATGCCGCCTTTAAGGGCAGAATTTCCAAGCATGCGAGAGGCTATAACCGAATCATATTCACCGAATGCCATCATTGAAACCATCGCGGGAATAAGCTTTGGAGTGTATTGGTAGTCGGGATGAAGCATTACCACAATATCGGCACCTGCGTTTATTGCAGCTTTGTAACAGGATTTTTGGTTTGCCCCGTAGCCTTTGTTTTCTTTGTGCACAATGGTCGTAATTTTTAACTCTTTTGACAGGTCTTTGGTTTTGTCTTGAGAATTGTCGTCAACCAAAATTACCTCATCGACAAAATCATGATAAATTTCATCGTAGGTTTGTTTTAAAGTCTTTTCTGCGTTGTAGGCAGGCATTATGACAATTACTTTTTTGCTGTTAATCAAAATTCTTCCCCTGTTTCGGCTGAATAGGTGAACAGGTGAATAGCTTAACAGTTTTGTAAAAAACGTTAGTTCAATTAAATAAAGCTTTTCAGCCTTTCAGCTTTTCAGCTTTTCAGCCTTTATTCTATAATTTCAGTCTCTTCTTCTGTTTCTTCCTCGTCTTCAGGCAACTTTTCAGTTCTGATAGAAGCGCTTTTGTCTTTTGAAGAAAGATGTTTGTCTTTGTGCTTTTTGACTTGTCTGTCAAGTTTGTCGGCAAGTAAGTCTATACTTTCATACATTGAATCGGCAGATTCTTGGCAATGGAGGGAGCCGGAATTAAGTTTACATGTGACTTCCGCGACATGTTTTCCTGATGCCGCAGGGTTTTTAACAACCGACAAAACAACATCAATTCCTTTGATTTGGTCATAATGTTTGGTAACTTTCCCTATTTTTTCTTTAACATAAGCCTTAATTGCTTCTGTGATTTCTATGTTTCTTCCATTGACGTAAATGTGCATGAACACCTCCGATTAATTGATACTTTTTTATTATACAACAGTAAATATCAAATAGTAAATAATGGAAGTAAATAGTTGAAAGTGAAAACTAAAAAATGATAGGTCGACCAGATGGGTTAATAGTAATTTCCATTAATTTTTTCAAATAAAAAGGGGCGAATATTCCCCAAAAACTTCGCCCCAAGAAAAATCTTTTTTCATACCCCGTCTGAAGTTTAATCAACCAAAACTTGTTGTATTTCTACTTCAGGCGTACCTATTACCCTAACCAGTTCTAAAACGGATGCTTTCATTTGACATTTTTGAGTTGTTCCGCTGAAAAAATCTCTATAAAAACATCCTTCGCAATTACATCCCCTCTTATAACAATCCACCGCTGTCGGCGTCCATCTTCTTACTGCTACTGCTCTCCCCATGTCTCGACTTCTGAACACTTTATTCCTCCAAAATATAATCTGTCTTAAATGCAACATTTACAGCATGCACGCGCATGCCGTAAATATACAACTACCCCAAGAGGCTCATTGAGCCTTGATGTAATTTCATTATAAGGACTGAGAATGTTTTTTCAAGCGGTTTTTCAAGGAATATTACATTTTGCAACAATCAACTCAATCATGCTCGCATGCTATATTTCGAGTATATCAACCATGATATATCTCAGGTTATATCATGGTTTTAGAGTTTTAAATCATGGAAACGCATGCTGTACATGGTTTTCCATGATTTAAAAAATGTTTAAGAAATGTAAAATTTTTGGCATGGAGAATAAATAGCTGAAAAGGTGAAAGGCTTAATTGAGGATAAGAGGTGAAGATGCGTCGAGGCGTAGCAGATTAATCCACGCATCTACGCATCTTATCTCCTTATAAACTTTTTAACTATTCGACCGTCCGACTTATCAACTAAATTTTATCTAAACAATTCTATACAATCGTTTGTAAATAGAAAATCTTTTAGATACGATTAATTTATATAAGATTTGAGGAAGTAATATGACAAAAGGTTTTATTGAAAACGGATTTATAATAGACTTGGGAAGTGCAAAAGATGCCTCAGGTATTATTTATGAATTGAGCTCTATTCTTGAAATGCCCGAAGCCCAGTACAGGCAAATTTGCTTGAAGCTTGGGGATATTGATTTAACTCAGTCTCAGCTTTTGAGTATAAAATCTTTAATTACTTCGCTTAATTCGGAGTTGGCTTTTGTTGATACAAATTCTAACCAAACAGAGCTTGCAGCTTTGAATTTGGGGCTTATTGTTTCAAAACTTTCAAACGAGATTGAAGTTGTAGAAGATGAACAAACTCAAAGTTATTTATTTGAAGATAGTTCGCAGGAAAATTTTTCTGAAAATATGTATGAAAAACTTGATACTGAAAAATTTGAAGAAAAAATTGAAGTTGTAGAAAAAACAGACGAAGAAATTCAGGCCGAAGATAAGCTAGAAGAGCTTATTGACGAAGAAAACGAGCATGAAAATAAAAATCAAGAAGTTCAGCACGAAATTTCAAAAATGCCTACTTTGTACCTGCAGCAGACTTTGCGTTCAGGGCAGACCATAAGCTACGATGGGAATATAGTGCTTATCGGGGATGCGCATCCGGGAAGTGAAATTATTGCAAAAGGCGATATCACGGTTTGGGGGATTTTGGGCGGGATTGCCCATGCCGGAGCAAGAGGAAATGATTGGGCAAAAATTCGTGCTCTTAAAATAAACGCTATTCAGTTGAGAATCTCAGGGTATTACGCAAGAAGGCCGGATTCTTTGAATATTCCGTTTATTCAAAAGACAAGCCAGTTTACACCAGAAGAGGCAAGGGTAAATGAACACGGTGAAATAGCAGTTTATAAGATATATAGCGAGTGAATAGTAAATAGTAAATAGTAAATAGATTTTTAAAATTTCTATTCACCATTTACTAATAAAAAAAGGAGATATAAATGAGCGGTCGAGTAATAGTAATTACTTCAGGAAAAGGCGGAGTGGGCAAAACCACTACAAGCGCAAATATAGGTACGGCTCTTGCAAAAGCGGGGCAAAAAGTTGTTTTAATTGATACGGATATCGGGTTGAGAAATTTAGACTTGCTTTTGGGGCTTGAAAACAGAATTGTTTATACGATAGTCGATGTAGTTGAAGAACGTTGTAAGCTTAAGCAGGCACTTGTGAAAGACAAGAAAAATCCTAACCTTTGCCTTTTGGCAGCAGCTCAAACCCGCGATAAAAGCGCGGTAAATCAAGAGCAGCTTAAAGCAATTTGTGAAGAGCTTAGGCAAGACAATGATTTTATACTTGTGGATTGTCCGGCAGGGATCGAACAGGGATTTCAAAATGCCGTTGCAGGAGCCACTGAGGCAATTGTTGTTACAACTCCTGAAATGTCTGCGGTAAGAGATGCCGACAGAATTATAGGGCTTTTGGAAGCCAAAGAAGAAATAGAATCTTACAGGTTGCTTTTAAACAGAGTAAGACCTAATCTTATAAAAACAAATGATATGATGAGTGTTGAAGATGTTGTGGATATTTTGTCCTGTTCTTTGATTGGGATTATTCCCGAAGATACGGGAGTAATAACTTCAACAAACAAGGGTGAGCCTATTGTAAATGATGAAAAATCGCTTGCGGGGCAGGCTTATTCCAATGTCGCAAAAAGAATTATGGGAGAAGAGATTGATTTTCTTAACCTTGATGAGCCGAAAGGATGGGCCGCAAAAGTAAAAAAGTTCTTTGCCGGTCTATTTGGTAAGGAGTAATAAAGATGAAAGAAATAATTACCGAATTATATAAAAAACTGGCGGGATTTTTCCAAACACCCGAAAAAGAAAATTTGAAAGAAGTGGCATGCAACAGGCTTAAGCTTGTTCTTATGCAAGACAGAACGAATTTAACCCCTCAGCTTCTTGAAAGAATGAGAGGGGAAATGATTGATTTGCTTTCAAAGTATGTTGAAATGGATAAAGAAGCACTTGAACTTAATTTTGCCCAAGAAGGCGATTCAATGGCGCTTATGCTTTCAATACCCGTTGTCAGGGCAAAAGATGAAGAGGAAATTCAAGCCCTTATAAAAGAGGAAGAAGAACGCAAGGCAAAAGAAGCTGCCGATGAAACAGAAAAAGGGGAGCAGGAAACAGAAAATCCCGAAACAACACAAGAAACTTCCGAAGAATCCGAAGAGGAAATTTCTGAAGACCAAGAAAAAGAATCTGAAGAAGAAGTTGAAGAAGGATGCGCTTGTTTAATTGAAGGGCCTTGTGAGTGTCAGGCTAATGAAAACCCCGAAAAAGAAGAACAGGCTTGGGTTGCGCCAAAGAAAAACAAGAAAAACAAATCAGAATAAAAATAAAGTTACAAAATGTAAATAAATTTTATAAGCCGCGTAATTAATTTCTTTTACGCGGTTTGTAGTGTGAGTGAAGTAAAAGAAATTAATTTTTGATTGGAATCGGAGTAAAAACAAGAAACTTTCAGCTAAAAACGTCATAATTAATTTTTATACATAATTTAATAAGGAACAAATTTATGCAAGCAAATAATATAAGTTTTCAAGGAAAAAATCTTTTGCCCCGAAAAATTATTTTTCAGATAAATCAGCTTAAGTCATCTGTTCTTTCTATGCCCGGAGATACTTTTGGAAACTCACTTAAGGGCAAGGATGCTATATACAGTTTGTCTTCATCTTCGGGGAAAGTCAGGGATTTATCAAAAGTTTACGGTTCTGATATAGTTGATATAGATTTGGGCAAAATATATCTTAATGCGGATTGTAAAACAGGAGAATTTTGGGTAATCAAAAAGCCGCTTTTTATGCCTGTTAAAAAAGTTTTTAAAGTTGTTCAAGATTTAGTTGAAGATTTACTTTCAGGGATTGATAACAAAAATATTGTAAATAAAGTTGTTGTCGGGATTCCAAAAGATATAGCCTCTAATCCTGATCAAATAGGGGAAATATATCAAAAATTATCAAGAGTAATTTAAGATCAAAAAATAATGGGTATAAGAAAAAGCCTGTTGCTTGGTTTGAAACCGCACATCAAAATTTACACAAAAAAGGAATTTGTGTCCTTATGCAGAGGACCTATTTTCCTATACAAAAATTGTCAAAAATGTTGTTTAAGATTTCATCTGTTATGACTTCGCCTGTTATTTCATCAAGGCTTAAAAGCGCTGATTTGACGTCAATTGAAATTAAATCCTGAAGTTCACTTTTTTGTGTTGCCAAAAGAGCATGGGTCAAAGCTTTTTTTGCCATTTCAAGACAGTTTTGCTGGCGAATGTTTGTTGTAAATTCCAAATCTTCACTTGAAGATTTACCCCCAAATTGTTTTATTTTTTGTTTTAATTCACTAAAACCTTGTTTTGTAAGGGTTGAAAGATAGATTGATGACCCCTCACTCATTTTTTCTCCCCTTGCGGGAGAAGATGCCTGAAAGACAGATGAGGGGTAATTGTCAGTACATAAATCCGCCTTATTTGCTATTTTTATATAATTTTTATCCTTAATTAAATCCAAAATAGCTTCATCATCTTTGTTTATTCCTTCAGAGGCATCGTATAAAAATAAAATCAAATCCGCTTCATCTGCTGATTGTTTTGAAAACTCTATCCCTATTTTTTCAACCTTATCGGCTTTTGAATGTTCTCTTATGCCGGCTGTGTCAATAAAAGTTACGGGAATCCCTTCTATATCAATGGTTTCTGTTAATACATCTCTTGTTGTTCCTGCAATGTCTGTTACAATGGCTCTTTTCATGTTTAAAAGTGCGTTAAAAAGCGAAGACTTGCCCACATTAGGTCTTCCCAGTATCGCGATTTTTATTCCTTGTCTTAATATATTTGAAGATTTGGCGCTTGACAAAATCGATTCGATTTTGTCAAGCGCCTTTTTAAATTCTTTTTCTAAATATTGGTATTCAGGTTCTTTTACATCATCGGGGAAGTCAATTCCCGCAATGATTTTTGATAAAACTTCAAAAATATCTTTTTTAATTTCTCCGATTTTTTGTGCCAAAACCCCCGATAAGTTTTTTGCCGAATGTAGTGCAAAGTTTTTTGTTTTGGCGTGTATTAAATCACACACGGCTTCTGCTTGAGACAGGTCAAGTTTGTGGTTAAGAAAAGCTCTTTTAGTGAATTCACCTCTTTGGGCAGGTCTTGCGCCTTGTTTTAAAACCAAATCCAAAATATTTTTGACAACATTTATTCCGCCGTGGCACTGTATTTCTATTACATCTTCGCCGGTGTAACTGTTCGGGGCTTTAAAGGGAAGAATAATCACTTCATCTATTTTTTTGTCATTATTCACAATCCATCCATGGTGGATTTTTCCCGCGGCAAGCTTTTTGCCCGAGAAAATTTTTTCAACAATTTCAAAACATTTATTTCCCCCTGAGATTCTTATAACTCCGACCCCGCCGGTTCCTAGAGGTGTTGCTATTGCAGCTATTGTTTCAAATTCTTGTAATACGTTCAAATTGTACCTTCCAATGTTTATTATAATATATAGTAAATGGTAAATAGTAAATAGTAAATAGAATCATAATAAAAAGCGCGGGATTTTGTTAAAAACAAAATCCCGCGCTTTTTAAGGTCTTTTAAATTAAAAAAATGAACCCAAGTTATTTGTCAGATATGTGTTTAAATTGTTTAAACTTGGCGTTGAATTTTGGTTTGCAAGCGCTTGCTTATATAGTGCGTTGTATAAATTGTTGTTGTAGGAATTTGCACTTGAAGAGCTTCCCAGTGCAGAGTTTATGTAGCTTAAAATATTGTTAACCGTTTGATTTTGAATTTGGTTTAAAAAGTCTGCATAGGTGTAGCGGTTAGAAAGCTCGTTGTTTACAAGTTTGTTTCTTTTTGCCATAATATCTTGCGCAAATGAGCTTACGGCGTCGCTTCTTTTTGATTCGATTGATTTTAAATTATCCATAAAAATGGAATTGTCAAAATTACCGAATCTTGATGCTATATCATTTTGAAGTGTTTTAATCATGGGGTTGTAAATACTGTTTATGGTGTTTACGCCCTGATTCGTGTAGGCATCGATTTGTGATTGAAGCGAACTTTGTGTGTCAGGCGAAAAAATATTTAATTGCGGTAAAATGCTTGCAAGAGCGTTTTGCGCATAATTATAAATGTAATTTTCCGTATCCGTCATATTGTAATTTGAATTAATTACTCCGTTTGACAAAGCTGTACTTGCTATAGGTTGTCCGTTTACCGAAATTTGTCCGCCGGTAAAAGAGGGGTATTCTATTGATGAAACTTTGCTCATTGAATTTTCCTTTCTGAGATTGTTTTTTGGCAAAGGCTAAAAATAAAGCGTTTGATACTGTATTATAAACTTTTTTACAAAAAATTTTAAGTCCGTTTTTTTACTTACGGTTTTTGCGTAAAAAAAATAAAAAAAATGTGCTAAAATCTTTTGTTTATGCTATCATAAGGGAGTGAATAGTAAATTGTAAATAGTAAAAGGGGGGTCTTTCTATTCACTGTTTCCCATTTACTGTTTACCGAATATTTTGGGAGATAAAATGACGACACAGACAGAACATAACAATTATGATGCCAGTAATATAAGGGTTTTAGAAGGGTTGGAGGCAGTAAGGCTTCGTCCGGGGATGTATATAGGTTCGACTTCTCAAAGAGGTTTGCATCACTGTATTTATGAAATTGTGGATAATTCCATTGATGAATCTTTGGCAGGCTACTGTAACGAAATAAAAGTAACTGTCAATACTGATCACAGTATTACCGTCGAAGATAACGGCCGTGGGATTCCTGTTGACATTAAACCTGACTCGGGAAAATCGGCATTAGAAATTGTTCATACTGTATTGCATGCCGGCGGAAAATTCGGGGATGGAGGATATAAGGTTTCAGGCGGACTCCATGGTGTTGGAGCTTCTGTCGTAAACGCCCTTTCTGAAAAGATGATTGTCGAGGTTTCTCGTGACGGGTTTGTGTGGAGGCAGGAATATTTAAGAGGCGAACCCTCTTCTCCTGTTGAGAAAACAAAAGAAACATCAAAAACAGGAACAAGAACAACTTTTTGGCCCGACCCTGAGATTTTTACCGAAACAACAGAAATTGACAAAGATACTATCGCAAATAGACTCAGGGAAATGGCTTTCTTGAACAAAGGGCTTAAAATAATTTTCATTGAAGGAAAAACGCTTGAAGAAGAAGCATTCCACTATGAAGGCGGGATAGCAAGCTATGTTGAATTTTTAAACAAGAATAAAACCTCTCTTTTTGATGCACCGGTTTATATGGAAAAAACTGTTGAAGGAATTTTGGTTGAAGTTGCGATGCAATATACAGAAGCTTACAACGAAAGTGTTTTATCTTTTGCAAATAATATCAATACGCATAACGGCGGCACGCACCTTACCGGTTTTAGAAATGCTATAACTCGCGTTTTAAATGATTATGCCAGAAAAAACAACATTCTTAAAGATTCCGAGCAAAACTTGACGGGAGAAGATGTTAGAGAGGGTTTGACGGCTATTATAAGTGTAAAAATGGAAAACCCTGAATTTGAGGGTCAAACAAAAGAAAAATTAGGCAGCCAAGAAGCTATGGGTGCAGTTCAAGATGTGGTAAGGGACAAACTTCAGGAATGGCTTGAATTTAATCCGAAAAATGCAAAAATAATTATTGAAAAAACGCTTCAGGCACAGCGTGCCAGAGAAGCAGCCAGAAAGGCAAGGGAATTAACAAGGAGAAAATCTGCTTTGGAAAATTCCACTTTGCCGGGAAAACTTGCCGACTGTTCGAACAGAGAACCTGAAAAATGCGAAATTTATATAGTTGAGGGTGATTCTGCGGGAGGCTCTGCAAAACAGGGCAGAAACAGAATGTTTCAGGCAATTCTTCCTCTGAGAGGTAAAATCTTAAACGTTGAACGTGCAAGGCTTGATAAAATTTACGGAAATAACGAAATTCAGGCAATGGTGCAGGCTTTCGGGATTAACATAAGCAAAAACGAAGATGAAGTAGAAATTGAAAAATTAAGGTATCATAAAATTATAATAATGACCGATGCCGATGTTGATGGGGCTCACATTAGAACGCTTCTTTTGACATTTTTCTTCCGCTATGCAAAACCTCTGATTGATAATGGTCATATTTATATTGCTCAGCCGCCTTTATTTAAGGTTACAACAGGAAAAACGTCCGAATATTTATATGACGAAAGAGCGCTTGATAAAACGCTCAGAGAGCGTGGAGTTAAAGGACTTTGTCTTTGTGATAAAACAAAACAAAAAATGTGTTCCGATAAAGATTTTACAGAGTTAATGGCAAATATGTCCACGTATTATAATTCTTATAACAATCCTATCTTAAATTCTATTCCTGCGGTTGTTTTAAGGGGCTTGGTACGCTCGGGGCTTGAAGCCGAAGACTTCGATAATCAGGCAAAAATGGATGAAATTGTTGTTTATTTAAATAATTATCTTAAAGACCACGCCAAAAATTATAATGTTAAAGAGGCTGAAAATTTCAATGTTTCTTTAAAATATAACCCCGAAAACGCAAAATATGCTATAAGGCTTGATTTAGGGCATGATGTTGAACCTGTTATGATTACTTCAAATATAATCAGAAGTTCTGAATACAAAAGAATGAAGGTTTCTTATCCGCTTATAAGAAATTTCCTTATAGAAGAAGAGGAAAAACTTATATTGGAAACTGATTCAGAGCAAATTGAGATAAATTCTTTTGCGGATTTGCAAAGAATTGTTGAAGAAAGAGGACAAAAAGGTTTACAAATTCAGCGTTTCAAAGGCTTGGGAGAAATGATGCCCCAACAGCTTTGG
The DNA here is from genome assembly GCA_964640325.1 of uncultured Muribaculaceae bacterium. Taxonomy (GTDB): domain Bacteria; phylum Cyanobacteriota; class Vampirovibrionia; order Gastranaerophilales; family Gastranaerophilaceae; genus DAOQAU01. The sequence continues at coordinate 50,910 of CAZXID010000003.1, forward strand.
GAAACAACCATGGATCCTTCAACAAGAACCCTTTTAAAAGTAAGCATTGAAGATGCGATGCTTGCAGATCAGCTTTTTGATATTTTAATGGGTGATAAAGTTGAACCCAGAAGGGATTTTATTGAAGCAAATGCAGCTTATGCGACAAATATTGATACGTAGATTAGTGAATGGTAAATAGTAAATAGACTTTTAGTTTCTATTAACTATTTCCTATTTACTCAAAACATACATATGAAAAAATAAAAAGGATTAACAATGAAAAAAGAATTAGTATTTTTAGGTCCGCCGGCATGCGGAAAAGGAACTCAGACAAGCAAACTCGCACTACATTTGAACTTCCCGCATGTTGACACAGGTTCTTTGCTTAGAAAAGCAATGGCAGATAAAACTTCAGACGGGCTTATAGCACAGTCTTACGTTGAAAAAGGACAGCTGGTACCGGTTGATATAGTGGCTTCAATAATCAAAAGCAGATTAAAAGAGCAAGATTGTAAAAACGGGTTTATTTTAGACGGATACCCCAGAAGTACCGAACAGGTAATTCTTTTAGAAGAGATGCTTAAAGAAATAGATACAGATGAAGATGTTGATTTTAAAGTTATTTATTTTGACATTGACCAAAAACTCCTTATGCAAAGGATAATTTATCGCCGCTCTTGTTCAAAATGCGGAAAAATTTACAATTTACTTTCACTTAAGCCTAAAAAAGACGGTGTTTGTGATGAATGCGGGTGTGAGTTAATTCAAAGAAAAGACGATACCGAAGAAATTGCAAAATCAAGGTTCGATACTTATTTTGAGCAAACTGCCCCATTGATTAAATTCTATGAAGAAAAAGGTTCTTTGAAAAAAATTGATGCAAACGGAAGTGTTGATGAAGTTTGGGATAGGCTTTTGAGCGCAATATAGATTTAAATGTGTAAAAAAGCGGGGCAAAATGAGTTCATTTTGCCCCGCTTTTTGTTTAAAAACCTTTTTATACCACAGGCGGCCAAATATTTTTACTTTGTGTTCTGAAAGATTTTAAAATATATGAATTATGGCAACATCCTTCAACCAAGTCCAAGGTATGATTATAAAGTTGTTCAGTTATACCTTCTGTTCCGTTTTTACCCAATCTTCTAATAGCAGCAGTTCGTTCAGCGTTTATGGTATCTGCGCCAATTTCATAACCTTTTTTTTTGAGGGTTATTAAACTTTTAAGCCAATTAAAAACCATTTTTGTTACTCTTGTTTCGGGCCTATTTTTTGAATTATACATTCTCATTAATTCTTGAAAATTCGAATTATTTTCCATTTTTAAAACTTTTTGCAATTCTTGAGGGGAAAGTTTTATGGAACCAAAACTTTGTGCGTTCATGCCTACTTTTTGTACTTGCATATTTACTCCTTTTTATACTTCAGCCACAGTTTAATAAATGACGTAAAAAAATTTTTTGCTAAAATTTTTCATGTTGTTACAAAATTTAATATTGAATAAAGCTGAAAATTTTGGTACAATTTTTATTGGAAAAGATTTGAGATGATAATAAGAAAATCAAAAGAAGAAATAAAAAGAATAAGGCACGCCGGATATATTGTAGCGCTTGTGCACCAGGAAATGAAAAGACTTATTGAACCCGGGATAAGTGCCAAAAAACTTGATATGGTTGCTTTTGACATAATTAAAAAAAATAAGGCAATACCTTCTTTTTTAGGGTATCATGGATTTCCCGCAAGTATTTGTGCTTCAATAAACGAGCAGGTAGTACATGGGTTTCCGCTTGAAAATATTATACTCAAAGAGGGTGATATTATAAGTGTTGATGTTGGCGCAACTTACGGAGGACTTGTCGGAGACAGTGCATGGACATATCCCGTGGGGAAAATTTCTTCAGAAAAAGAAAGGCTTTTAAAAGCAACCGAGGAAGCACTTTTTGCGGCAGTAGAACAAATGTTTCACGGGAATATTTTGGATAATGTCGGCGGTGCCATAGAAGATGTGGCAAAAAGAGAAAAGCTCGGAATTGTCAGACAATACGGCGGGCATGGTGTGGGAAGAGCTATGCACGAAGAGCCTTTTGTTTTTAATTACAGAACGGGGGACAAAACTGTTTTGAAGTCCGGAATGACAATAGCAATAGAGCCGATGTTAAATTTGGGCGGTGATGAAGTTGAAGTTTTATCCGATAAATGGACAGTGCAAACCGTTGACAAAATGCCTTCTGCTCACTTTGAACATTCGATTTTGGTAACAGACGATAAACCTGTTGTTTTAACGACATTGTAGTTTTTTTTACTTCTTATCTCTTACTTTTCACTAATTACGTCACTTATACGATTTATTATTACTTAAATTATTGTTAAATTATATTAGAGAAACTATAATCGGAGCTTGGCATGGATATATTTGGAATATTAGGAATTGTTGTTGGGCTGGTGTTTATGCTTTGGGCACAGGCATTAGAAGGTGGCAATATCGGTCAGTTACTCCAAATAACAGCTGCGATGATTGTTTTTGGAGGCACTGCAGGTGCTGTTATTGCAAGTTTTCCTGTAGAAGATTTAAAAAGCGGTCTTTTTATGTTAAAAGATGTCGTTTTCCCTCCTAGTGTTAATTTTGAAGCCCTAATCGCTGAAATTGTAGGCTTTGCAACTAAAGCAAGAAAAGAGGGGGTTATTGTTTTGGAAAAAGAAGCAAAATTTGCTTCCGATCCGCTTTTGACTATGGGCCTGGAGGCAGTTTCCGACGGTGCTGACCCTTCACTTGTGCAGGGGATGATGGAAAATCAAATTACACAATTAGAAGAAAAAGTATCTAAGGGCGCTAAGGTTTGGGAAGCAGGGGGCGGATATTCTCCCACTTTTGGTATTATAGGTGCTGTTATGGGTTTAATTCAGGTTATGCAAAACCTTTCTGATCCTTCAAAATTGGGTGCAGGTATTGCAGTGGCGTTTGTTGCTACAATTTACGGGTTATTTTTTGCAAACTTAATTGCATTACCTTTTTCATCCAGAATAAAGTTCAGTTATCAAAAAGTTTTTGTGGCAAAAGAAATAATGCTTGAGGGTGTTTTAGCTATTCAGGCAGGGGAAAGTCCGGCTCTAATCGAAAGAAAACTCCAGTCATTCCTTTTGAATAATCAAGGTAGTTAAAATGGCTAAAAAAAAGAAACATCCCGAACATGAAAATCTTGAAAGGTGGCTGATTTCTTACGCAGATTTCATAACTCTGCTTTTTGCAACTTTTGTTGTTTTGTATGCACTTTCACAGGTGGACGTTGCCGATTTTAAAAAACTTGAAGAGTCTATTAAACAAGCATTTTCTGCCCCGTCTTTAATGCAGGGTGCGGATAATATAATGCAAAACAAAAGTCAGGAAATTTTCGATAAATCTGAAGGTGAAACTTTAATTACTCCTTTGATGATGGAATACATGAGCCAAAAATATGAAGAACAATCTTTTGACCAAATTCAAAAAACAATAGAAGATATGAATAAAAATGGTGAAATTGACGGCGTAGAAGCTACTATGACTGATCGTGGTCTTTTGGTAAGATTTAATGATAATTATCTTTTTAAACCCGCCTCGGCTACTTTAACTCCTCAGGCAAAACAAAAATTGGATAAAGTAGGTGCTGTGATAGGAAAAAGATTTTTTCTGCACAATATAAGAGTTGAGGGCCATACTGATAATGAAAAAATAGTTTCTATAGTCTTTCCTTCAAACTGGGAACTTTCTTCGGCACGTTCTTGTTCGATTATAAGATATTTAATAGAACGGTTCAGTTTTATGCCCGGGTTGTTTACTGCAATCGGATTTTCCGATACAAGACCTATTGCTTCAAATAGCACTCCTCAGGGGCAGTTTAAAAACAGGCGGGTTGAGCTTTTAATCCTAAAAAATCAATTTAAAGCAATGGAAATACCACAGAATAATATTATGAAAATGAGCAAAAAAGAACAGGAAGAACTTCAGACCAGAAGAATGGAGACAATAAATGCCATTAATGTTATTACTAATACTTCACAGAATTCTTTAGATGCAGATAAAAGAGCAAAGGAGCAGGCAGCGATTTTAAATGCCACTTATGAAAAAGAATTAAAAAGAATATCAAGAGAAACACAAGTTTTAGATAACCCGACCAAGAGTAAAATAACCGGACAAGGTTCATGGCTCAGACCCCCGGCAAAGCCAATGCCGGCACAGGAGGGTAAAACAGTGTTACCGAAGTATGTAGAAAATGAATTTAGAAATGTAGGAAGATAGATGGAAAATTATTTTATAGGATTATCTCTTGCCGCCTCGGCAAATACGGAATCGGGTGTTGTTGTAGTTGACAAAAATAACACAATTGTAACTTTGGATAAATTGTTTTCAATGCAGGATGTTCAATTCTTTTTTGATAATTTCAGCTCTCTCAAAAATTCTCAAATTTGTGTTTCGCTTCCTTGGGATAGTTCTATGCTAAACGGTAAGTGGCGGCTTTTGTCCAAGCCTTATCAACTTGTTATGTCAAGCGAAAAACTGAAAAATAAGGATAATTGGACTCAAAGATATTCTAATAGAGGCTCGGATTATTTTAAAATGCTTTTTGAAAAAGGTTTAAAAATAAGCCGTTTTGAACTTTATCTTACAAGGCAGGCCTTGGGTTTAGAATCAGGCTTTAAAGAAAGAACTCCCGCTGACTGCAAGTCGCTTCAAAATGCGCTCAAAATTAAGTACGGATTTAGTGAAATTCCTCCGAATATGATGCCAATGGCACAGTTGGAAGCTTTTGTGGGCGCAATTCTTGCAAAAAGAATAAGTGAGTCAAAAGCCTTGGAGTCGATTTTTGAATTCAACGGAATTCCTGTTATCAGAGGTTAGTCTGAGTATTTGTCATACAAATCTTTTCTTTTTGTCTTTGTTCTGGCTAAACTCTGTTCATGTCTGAATTTTTCTATTTGAGCGTGATTGCCGTTTAGTAAAACATCAGGAACTTCCAACCCTCTGAAGTTTCTCGGTTTTGTGTATTGAGGGTATTCTAAAAGTCCGTTTGAAAAACTGTCAAATTCGGCAGATTCTTGTTTGCCGAGTGTCCCTTCTATTTTTCGGCTTATACTGTCTATAAGACAAAGTGCCGGTAATTCTCCTCCGGTCAAAACAAAATCGCCTATGGAAACTTCTTGCGGCTTAATTATTTCTCTTATCCGCTCGTCAAACCCTTCATAATGTCCGCAGATTAAAATTATCTGGTCATATTTTGCAAATTTGTTGCTCATTTTATCGTCAAAAACTTCACCTTGAGGAGTGAGCATAATTGTTATTGAATTTTTTTCTTTTTTGATGCTTTCGTAAGCATCTACAAAAGGCTGTGCCATCAAAACCATTCCCGCACCGCCGCCAAAAGGTTTATCGTCAACTTTTTTGTGGTTGTTGTGGGTAAAATCTCTTGGATTTATCGTGTTTATTTTTATAATTTTATTTTGACAAGCGCGCTTTAAAATACTGTGAGAACAGCAGTTTTCAATCATTTCGGGAAATAGTGTTAAAATATCGAATTTTTTGGCAAATTTCATTCTATCAAACCTTTAATATTATTTACGATAATTTTTTTGTTTTTTATGTCAACTTTGGGCACAAGCGCTTTTACAAAAGGAACAAGACAGATGTTTTTGGATTTGCTCTTGACCGATATAAAATCATTTATGCCGTTGTTTGAAACCCCAACTGCAACACCTATAATTTCGCCATTTTGGTCAAAAACATCAAGCCCTGTTAGTTCATCTATCAAAAATTCATCTTCATTAAGGGTTTGTCTGATGGTTTGTCTTTCTGTAAAAATAAGACAACTTTTGTATGGAATTAAGTCATTTATTGAATTTATGCCCTGAAATTTTATCAGCGCAAAATTTTTGTTAAACCTTATTGATGAAATTTTAAAAGGTTTATATTCGTTTTCTGTTTTTATAAAAGCGGACTTTAAATTTTTCAAAAAATCGGCCTGATTTTTTGAAAAACCGACTTTTGCTTCGCCCTGAATTCCGTGAAAATTAAGGATTTTGCCTACAGAAACGTATTTGTCCATAATCGGAAAACCTATTTTTTGCTTTCTTTTTTAGTTTTAGTTTCTTTTTTGGCCTTGGGTTCTTTTGCCTTTTTTTCGGGTTTTTCTTCTTTAGTTTTTTTAGTTTTTGAAACTTTTACTTCTTCGGCTGCTTTTTTGAATTCTTGCGGAGCATCTTCTCTTTCCTGATTCCATCTGGAAAGTCCGAGTTTTGCTCTTATTAAGCCTATTCCGACGTGAACGCGCCATTCGTCCATTTTGAGCTGTGCCGCTATGATTTTGTGGCATCCTATAGGCGGAAGAGGTAAAAGCGGTTCGTATAAATTTTGTATGGCAAACATTTGATCGGGTGAAATTGCCAGTTTTCTTTTCGGGAAAGGTAATTTTGGGAGCATAAGTTTTTGTCTTATCAAATTAATTCCGAAGAAAACTTTTCTAGGTTCAAGTCCGATTTTTTCGCCTATAACCTCGTGTATATCAGGATTAGGAAGAGGAAGCATAGCTTTATAAAGTGCTTCAATTTGTTCCAATTGTTCCTTATTTACTAAAAGCGGTTTATTTTTATTAATCGGCGGTCTTGGTCTGTTTCCTCCAAAGCGGGGTGCTCCACCTTGTGGCCTTGGCCTGAAGCCGCCTTGTTGGGGTCTGTTATAACCTCCTTGTTGCGGTCTTTGGTATCCGCCTTGTTGAGGTCTGTTATAACCGCCCTGTTGAGGAGGCCTTTGATAGCCGTCTTGCTGGGGTCTTTGGTATCCGCCTTGAGGCCTGTTATAGCCGCCTTGTTGCGGTCTTTGATAACCCCCTCGGTCTTGGTTATAACCGCCGCTTTGAGGTCTTTGGTATCCTCCCTGTTGGGGTCTTTGATAGCCGCCCCTGTTGTCTTGGCCGTAATTGTCCCTCCTCTGATAATTTCCCCTGTCGGAATAATTATCTCTTCTTTGATAATTGTTTTGCCTTTGGGGATGTTGTTGAGGGGGATCATAGGAATAACTGTTATAAAATTGTTGTTTTTGCGGTTCTTCTTGCTGAGAATTGTCTTGTGCCGATTCGTGGCTCTTTTCTTTAACTTCTTCCTGCTCTATTTCTGATGATAACATCATTTTTTTATCGGGATATAGACAATCAGGGCAGATAACTCTTTTGGGGTTTTTGGTTTCAAACTCAGCCCCGCACTTGGTGCATTTGTTTACATACATAATGAAAGCCTCTTAATTAACAAAAAACTGATAGATTTAGCTCCTCGTTCGATTTAAACTCGTTTTGGTAGTACTCTTTTTTCCATATATTATAACTAAAATTAAATATTGGCAAGTGGGTATATTAATTACCAGATGATTATATCACAAAAATTTTAAAAATAGAATACCCTAATTTATTTTTCGATTAAGAAAGTTACCGGCCCGTCGTTTATCAGTGCAATATCCATCATTGCTTGAAATTTACCGGTTTTTACATTAAGCTTTGAGTCAGAAATTATTTTTATGAATTCTTCGTATAATTTTTTTGCTCTTTCAGGTTCGGCAGCTTCATCGAAGCTTGGTCTTGTTCCTTTTTTGCAATCACCAAGGAGTGTGAATTGCGACACTATAAGGATTTCACCTTGAATATCAAGTAGTGATTTGTTCATTTTGCCATGTTGCTTTTGTGGATGTTTGGGCTGAAGACTAAGCCCTCCAACATCGCTGACGTTAAGTTCTACCTCTCTCAAAACTTGACATTCAGTCAGCTTTTGTTCGGTAGAGTGCTTGGCTTGCAGTTTACAAGTCGACACCGGTTCACCCCGACTGCCGTTTTCGTCTTCAAAAATTCTCAAAGTCAAAATCTTTTGGGCAAGTTTTTGAGCGTTTTGTGTTGTGTCGGATTTTGACACACCCAAAAAAACCAGTAACCCTGTTTTTATTTCAGATAACAGTTTGTTATCCACTGTTACTGAGGCTTTCTTAACTCGCTGAATTAATGCTTTCAAGTGTTTTCCCCTTTTGCTCGGCAATTTTTTGTATTGTTTTGGAAAGTTTTTCTTCAACCATATAAAAATAAATTTTTAATTGCTCATATAAATTTTGAATTTCAATGATACTTAATGTTTCGGAATTTTTCAGTGCAAATTGTACCTCAAGATTTTCGTTAAAAGAAATAGCCTGGTATAAAGTGTTGTTTAGCTGATGTTCTGTTACAATTTTGTTGTATAAATTAAGCAATATTTTTAAGTATTTGTTTGTTTCTTCATTGATTGTTCTTCTTCTTTTAAATTCTCTTTCGTATTTAAAAATAATTTCTTTTGCCTGTTCAAATTCTTTTAAAATATTTCTTAAAAGTGCCTCTTCTCTTTCCAGCGAGGAAAAGATACTTTGTCTATCATAAAAGTATTTTTTTTCTGATAAATCCGGTCGGGTTGATATAAAAGAGGTTTCTTGCAACGCTTCTTCCAGTGGGATGTTTTTAAAGCCTTCTATATTTGCTCCAATCATAGAAGAATTAATTAAATTCAAATCGATATTTTTGGAAGCAAATTCCTTAAAGTGTTCTATGAAAGTAGCGTAACCGCCCTGCGTAGGAAGCATTTCTCCGCTTATGCCTCTTACAAAGTACAGGGTTTCGTTGAGGTTTGTAATTTTGTGGCTGGCAAAGGCTTTATAATCATTTTTGGGATCTACTCCGTCTTTAGGCACTAGTGATTCAATGTATTTGTCATAGTCATTTATTTTAATCTGAACCTTTTTGGTTTCGGGGTTAACATCATAAATCAGTTGTGAGTAAGCGGCATCCTTGCTGTAACACTGGTTGTTAACATAGGCCAAATCTTGACCGACAAGAATTATTTTTGAAAAGCCTAACATTTTTGCACTAAAAAGGGCCTCGTACGAAACAGTCCCTTTTGCAAAGTAAGGTGAAATATCAACCCCTGTGATTTTAGACCACCAAATATTTGCATGCCCCGAATTGGTAGGGAAGATAAATTTTTGTTTTACTTTTAATTTATGAAAAACATTATTTGTATAAGGCTCAAGAATCATGTTTATCTCAGACAAATCATATCCTGCAATTTGTCCTGAACAGTCATGAACTTCTATAACATTTAAAAAATCCGGTTTAATTCCGTTTTTCATTAGGGCTTTAAATGCTGTTCCCACACAGAATATGACAACCTTATCTCTGTTGTTTTTGATGGTTTCTATATTCAAATCCAAAGAAGGCCCGGCGGAGATAATTAAAGCAGTTTTGTCTTTGTATGAATCTTTGACTTCCCAAAGCGGAGTTTCGTCCAGTGTATAAGGCAAATTATCCAAGGATGTGTATATTGACGTCATAATTGCCATTTTAAGGGTGTTATAATCTGCGGTACAAATCCCTGCAAAAATTTCTACTTCTCTGAAAAATTCGTCAATTCTATTTTTGTAATTATTTTTGTACGATTGTAAAAAAGATAAAGTCGGCTTGGCTTTATAGGTGTATTCTTGCGAAAAAATTTCTTTAAAATTTGTTGTTTTTGAGGTAACTTTTACGTTGCGTTGTGAAAGTTCTTTTGAAAAATCAACTAATTCCAGGGTAGCTCTCAAAATTTCTAAATCAGGTTCAAAAAGGATAACTTTACCTTTTGAGTTTTCGCAAAATTCTTTGAAAAGGTATCCTAAACCCAAGCCGTAAACAATATGAATGGATAGAGCCGAATTTTGAACTTTGCTGAAAATTCCTTTAGCTTCTTCATCTGCACCGTTTTGAGAGTGCAGGGGTATCCCGTTATGCACTAAATTGGGCTCTTTGAAATTTGTTTCGACAAGCTCAAAGCTGCCGCTTAGAGAGGTTATTTTTAATAAATCCTCTGCAAGTTTTGGATTATAGGCAGCTATACATTCCAAATTTTTATCTAAAATCGGATTATCTGACAATGTTTACTCCTTTTTTAGTCGATAAGTTGAATTGTTTTCTTCTCACCGCTCACTTTTCACTTCTCACCTTTTAATTGCCCGCATGCCGCATCAATGTCTGCTCCGCGCTCTAATCTTATTGTAACTTTTTTTCCGCAATGTTCAAGAATGTATTTAAACTTCATAATTGAACTTTCAGAAGGTTTTTTGAACTCGGTTTTTCCAATGGGGTTATAGGGAATCAGATTTATGTTGCATTTGACATCTTTTAAGAAAAGTGCGGTTTGTTTTGCGACTTCGGGGGTGTCATTAAAATCTTTTATTAAAACATATTCGATTGTAATTCTTCTTCCCGTTTTTTGAGTATAATTTTTAAGCGCTTTTTTTAGCTCCGAAAGAGGATATTTTTTTTCTATCGGCATAATTTTTGCTCTTAATTCACAAGTCGGCGCATGCAAAGACAGCGCCAGTGTTGATTGCATTTTTAAATTTGCAAGTTTTTCGATTTGAGGGATTATTCCGCTTGTGGAAATTGTAATTCTTCTGGCGCCTATCTGAAAATCTTCGTTGAATATTTTCAGCGCGGCAAGAACATTGTCTAAATTCAAAAGTGGCTCGCCCTGTCCCATAAAAACCACATTTGTAACCTTAAGCCCTGTATCTCTTTGAATTGTAAGCACTTGTTCTATTATTTCTTTAGGGTTCAGATTTCTTACAAAACCGCCCTTGCCAGTTGCGCAAAAAGCGCAGTTAACCGCACAGCCGATTTGTGAGCTTACACAGGCTGTTAAATTTGCCCTGTTGTCAAATCTCATCAAGACTGTTTCTACGCAGTTTCCGTCAGTGTATTCGATTAAATATTTTATAGTTCCGTCTTGTGAGGTTTGTTTTGTTTTGATTTTTACATCAGAAATTTGTGTGATTTCAGACAGTTTTTCTCTGAAATCCTTCGACAAATCGCTCATTTCATCTATTGATTTTGCGGATTTTAAATAAATCCAGTTGTGAAGCTGCCTTGCTCTGAATTTTGAGGCTTTTAATTTTTCGGTTATTTTTTCCAGTGCTTCTTGATTAAGCCCTGATAGTATAATTTTTTTCATAGAATAATTATATCATATTTAGGATATAAAAATTAATCATTTTGTGGTAGTATTTTCCCTTAGATTAAAATGAGAGGGCGAAAATGTTTAAAAATCAAAAAGGGTTTACTCTTGCAGAGGTTTTAATCACTTTAACAATAATCGGTGTGGTTGCGGCGTTGACCATCCCAAATTTGATTGCTTATTATCAAAAAAACCAATATGTAACGCAATTAAAAAAAGTTTATACCCAAATGTCGCAGGCGGTTAAACTCCTTATGGTAGATGAAAGTGTTGATACTGTTTCAAAAACAAGTTTGCTTTCCAATATTGACAGTCCTACAGAAGAGCAAATTAAACAGAATATGGGGACCTTTTTGAAAAAATATTTCAAAGTAATCAAAGACTGCGGAACTGAGTTTTCAAATCACACAAGTGCTTGTTTTGCTGATAAATATACCAACATAAATGGAACCGAAATATATCCGTTAACGGGAATTGCAGGATATTCTGTAATAACGGCAGATGGAACAAGCATGGCAATTGGTATAGGGTATGCAGGTATTCCTGAGGTTTTTGTGGATATAAATGGTCCTAAAAGGCCAAATGTGGGTGGCAGAGATCTTTTTTCTTTTAGTATTTATTATGATGGAAGTATTGAAGATGGTATTGCTCCAAGTTATAGGCAAGGTCAACAACCGATTAGTGCTTATGAAGCCAGAGAAATAAAATTTGAGGAATATTGCTTTAGTATGAGTTACGGACAGGGCTGTTTCGGCAAAATCTTAAACGATAATTGGAAAATGGATTATTAAAAATAAATAAGTTTAAGAGGCGGCAAAATTTAATTAATTTTTTCGTTCGCGTCGTTGCGAGGGGTAAATGATTTGATTTATCATTGTTCCGCCCGCTTTTTCGTCGTTGCGAACCCTTTAGGGTGAAGTAATCTAAAATATATTATGTTCATTCTTTCTTTTTTATATCGACGAAAAAAGAAAGAACGAACCAAGAAAGAAAAATCACTCTTTTCTCTGCGAGGCATAGCGTTGGCAAAGCCAACGCGTAAAGGTTTAATTGATGAGCAAACTCATCAATTGAATGGAGGGTTTCAGAGTGAAATTCTATCCGTTCTCTCAATACCCCCTTTGGCGAGTTTTTTAGTTTGAGTAGGCGAAATGGGGAGCCCGAAAATTTCATTGTTTGAGCATAGCGAGTTTGAAATTTTCAATGGAATAAGCCGTACTCAAATTTAAAAACGAGTAGCAGGGGGTGGCTTTTGGTAGTACCTTTTGCCATCAAAAGGTACCTAAAGAAAAATATATTCTCAATATTTAAATAATAATTTTGTTTTTATAAAAATCTACTATTTCTAAAGTCGCATGAAGCATTAGTGCGGTTGGTTCAATTTCTTCTTTCCATTTTGAGAAACCGCAGGCTTTGGGCAGCATACTCAAAGGATTGTCGGGAAAATCCCTGCAGATTTGCGGGCGGTTTTTATAGTCCGAACAGCGGTTATTTTCATCCAATTTCGGACAGTGATAAAAATAAACCTTTTCATCTTTACCCAGTTTTTCTTCCAAAAGTTCAAAGTATTGCGGATAAATCCTTCTTGCCTCTTGTTTTGTTTTATAGGGGATAAAAATACTCACAAACTGGCTTGCAAAATTATCGCCTGAAAGGGCTTTTTGTTTTAATTCATCGTAAGAAAATTCGCTGCATGCAAGCTTGCAGCAGGTTGCGCAGCCCGAGCAGGAAAATTTCTGTCTGTATTCAAGCATTTTCATCCACTTTTGGTAAATTTTTTTGGCAACATCTTCTTGCAGATATTCTAAAGTTTTATTTTGCCAAATTTTGTAAACGCAATCAGGCGCAAATTCTTCAAATATTTCGCCTTTTAGACTGCAATTTGATTTTTTGCATTTTTGACAGGGATTTTGGGGCTTGATTTTTTCAATTTCGTTTTGTATTTGCTGCCCTGCTTCAAGAAAAATTTCCCTGTACTGCTTTCTTAAATTATTCATATTAGTTGATAAACTTTTCATACCAATATTTTAGCATATATTGAAGACGGCTTTTACAGGAATTTACAAAAATTAGCAAAAATGATAATGTTTTTCACTTCTGTTTTTTTTATGTTAAATTATAAAAACAAAGAAAGGGGGCTTATTATGACAAAAAAATTGGAAATGTATAAATGTAGTGTTTGTGGAAACTTTGTCGAAGTGGTTTTGGCAGGTGCGGGCGAACTTGTCTGCTGCGGTCAGCCGATGAATTTACTCAAAGCAAATTCAACAGATGCGGCGGGCGAAAAACACGTTCCATACTTTATTAAAAAAGACGAGGAACTTGAAATCAGAATCGGAAGTGTTTTGCATCCGATGAGCGAAGAGCACTATATTCAATTTGTTGAAGTGGTATCTAAAGACGAAAGATATGTAAAAAGAAAATACTTATATCCTAACGAAGAGCCTACTTTTAATCTTAAAGGCTATGATGTAGGTGCGCTTACCGCAAGAGAATTTTGTAATTTACACGGATTATGGGAGGCAAATTATGATTAATAAAGAAGTTGCAAAAGTACTTATAGAACAAGTAAACAAAGAATTTTATTCGGCTTATCTTTATCTTTCCATGTCGGCTCACTTTTCCGATGAGGGGTTGTTGGGCTTTGCAAATTGGATGAGAGTTCAAGCTCAAGAAGAACAGGCGCATGCAATGTTGATTTATGATTTTATAGTTGACAGAGGCGAAAAAGTTATTCTGACTGCAATAGACACTCCGCCTAACACTTGGGCTACAACGCTTGATGTTATGGAAGAAGTCTTAAAGCACGAAGTTTATGTCACAAGCCTTATCAATAACATTTTTACTGTGGCTGAAACTCATAAAGATAGAGCCACAATGTCTTATATGAACTGGTTTGTCGATGAACAGGTGGAAGAAGAAGCCAACGCTCAGGATATTATCGCAAAATTAAAACTCATTGGTGATGATAAAAGTGCGCTTTACTTGCTTGACAAAGACCTTGCTGCAAGGGTTTTTGTTGCACCTACAATTAAAGGCGGGGCGTAAAAATTTAACTGATTTTATGCAAAATTATTCCGACGGAAACGGCAAGGTTGAGAGATTCAACTTCGTCTGAGATTTCTATTGTTAATTTTTTATCGGCAAAGTCGATTAATTCTTTGCTTAAACCCTCTGCTTCGGAGCCGAACATGATTAGATAAGGCGGCTTTGCCGTGAAATCTTTTAGAAAAACGCTTTCTTTTGAATCGGGCAAAGCCGCCGCTTTTTCAAAGCCGTTAAAATTTTGTTTTAAAATTTCAAAATCTTTTATTTGCACAATGGGGATTTTCCATAAATTTCCCACCGCCGAACGAACGCATTTGGGGTTATAAATATCCGCTGTTTGCCCAAAAAGGATTATCGCATCTTGATTAAAAGCTTTTGCGGTTCTTATTATTGTGCCTAAATTCCCTAAGTCTTTGATGTTTTCAAGCAAAACAATTTTTTTTGCTGATTTTATGTCTTTGAGCGTATAAATTTTTTGTTTGGCAACTGCAACGGCTTCCGGCGGGGAGTCTGTGGTGGAAATTTTTTTCAAAACCGCATCGGTTGTGATAATCTTATTTTTTATAAAACCGTATTTGCCAGCTTTTTCCTTTGTCATAAAGACATTTTCAAATTCTATTTTGGATAAAAAAGCTTCTTCTATTGCTTTAAAGCCTTCTAATAGAAACTTTTTTTCTTCATCTCGGTATTTTTTTTGATGAAGCTTCAGGGTTTGTTTAACTAAATCATTATTTACGCTTGTTATTTCATTTTGCATCTTTTGCCTCAAATCTGCTAAGTATATTTTTTTCGGTTTTTGTAAGCGATTTAAAATCAATTAATTTTTTTTCAAAACACATTTTTGAAAAAGATTTTATAATCAATTTACCATTTTCTTTGTTTAAAAAGCAAGAATTTTCCAAACGTACACCAAACGCTTGTTTTTTATAAAGTCCCGGTTCTATAGTAAAGCACATGTTTTGTTGTAAGGGCGTTTTCGCTACAGGCGAAAACGCCAGCTTTGGCGGTGATTCATGGACGTTAATTCCAATGCCATGCCCCAGAGAATGAGAAAAAGCAAATCCTTTTGGTGCAATTTTTTCAATTAATTTTCTGACGGGCTTGTCAATAGCAAAGCCTGTTGTCTTTTCGGTTATTTTTATATCAAAGGCCTTTAAAAATGCTTTTAAGACGGCTGTATAAACTTGCTTTTGAAGTTTTGAGGGGGTGCCTTTTATAAAAACTCTTGTACAGTCTGTTGCCAAGCCGCCTTCAAAGTATGCTCCGCAGTCAATTAGAACAAGAGAGCCTTCTTGTAGTATTTCTTTTTTTGAATTTTTTGAATAGTGTGCTTGTGCCGAATTGGCATCTTTTGCAATAATTGATTTAAAACTCAGGGATTTTGCGCCGTTTTTCAAAAATTCTTCTTCCAGTTTTTTTGAAATATCGTATTCGGAAATATTTTGATTTTTTTCGATGAATTTTCTTGTAGCAAACAAAGCTTTATCAGCTTTTTTAAAACAGTTTTTGTAATGTTTGATTTCTTGTTTTGTTTTGACAGATTTCATCAGGGCAATCGGATTTTGTTTGAGAGATTTGGCCCTTTTATCTAAAAGTTTGTAATCATGGGTATTTATAAATCTTTTGTCAACAAAAATATTATTAATTTCCCCCAAATTTTTTATAAAATTTTCAAATTCGCATAGATTTTTAACTTTAAAATTTTTGCCGATTTCCCCCACTTTATAATCGGTAAAAAGTACGGCAAAATCTTTTGTAATAACACATTTGGCAGCTTTGAGTTTACTGGAATAATTTTGTGATAAATCTCTTAAATTTGTAAGATAAGAAATTTCCTCCAAATTTGTGGTTAAAATGGCTTCTTGTTTTTTGAGTGTTTTTGAGATTTTTTGAAATTTTTTATCTGAGGATAATCCTGCAATTTTTTCATCAACTTTTGTACATTTTTTTGGTTCTTTTATCTCAATTTTTTTTTCAATAGGGTCAAAATTCAAAAGCTTGATTTTTACGTTTTTATTTTTAAGCTCATTTTCCAGTATTTCAAAGGTTGCCTGAGAAACTTTTTTTGACGTTATTGCAAGGGTTGTGTCGGGTTTTATTTTTTCACAGATAAGCTGGGAAAAACTTTCGCTCGGTTTCATTTTAACAACTTTTACGAGGTTCTTGTCAACTTCAAGGTCTGCTTGAAGATGATAGCGGTTGTCGGTAAAAAGGAATAAATCTTTTTGAGAAATGAGGGCTTCTCCGGTAGAGCCGGAGAAACCGGTAATTAAATATCTTGAATTTTTTTCTAACTCGTTATATTCCACTAAAAATTCATTTGTAGAATTTACAAGAAGATAATCGTAATTTTCTTTTTTTAAGAAATCTCTTATTTTTTGAATAAAATTTACCATTTACTTCTCACCCTAACCCTCTCCCGCAAGGGGCGAGGGAATAAATACAAAATTATTGTTTATCGGTTACCAAAATCAAATGCCAACCGAAATTTGTTTTAACTGGTTCGGAAAGTTCTCCTACTTTAAGGTCAAATGCGGCTTTTTCAAATTCAAAAACCATCTGTCCATGCCCGAAAAATCCTAAATCCCCGCCATTTGCGCCTGAAGGACAAAGGGAGTGTTCTGCCGCAACATTTTCAAAGGCAGTTCCCGAAAGAATTTCTTCGCGTAAACTCACGGCTTCTTGTTCCGTTTCAACCAAAAGGTGGCTTGCTCTTACTTCTTGTGTCATTTTAACTCCTTAAATTATATTCCATCAAAATTGTACCAAAAAAATTACTTTACTAACACATATATTTAAAATAAACTTAAAGTATGGAAAAACTTTACCAAAAAGCAGGTGTTAACCTTATTGAGGCACAAAAGCTCAATGATAAGTTAAGTAAAAATTTAGGGATAAAATCTTTTGCTGGAATTGCCGATTTGTCCGAGGACTTTTCACTGGCAATCTGCTGTGATGGAATAGGCTCAAAAATCATTCCGCTTTATGAGCGAAAACTTTTTAAAACAATCGCGGCCGATGTGGTGGCAGCGAATTTAAACGATTTAATTTGCACAGGTGGCAAAGCTTTAGGATTTGTGGACTATATCGCCGCAAACAAGCTTGAAAGTAATGAGGTCTTTTCAATAGTTGAGGCGATTAAAAAAGAGTTGGACAATTGCGGATGCAAATTTTTGGGCGGGGAAACTTCTGAAATAAGCGAGTTGATTACAAAAGGGAATATAGATATTTCAGGCTTTGCAGTCGGGATAGTTAAAAAAGAAAACAGGCTTGATAAAAACAGCGTTAAAGCAGGCAATTTGGTAATAGGGCTTTGTTCTTCTGGAATTCATGCAAACGGGTTTTCTTTGATAAGAAAGTTGTATGCTCAAAAAAAACTAACTGACAAAGAATTTGAAACCTGCCTTGTGCCGACTTGCAATTATTATAAATGTGTATCAGAACTTGCAGAAAAAAAATTGATAAAATCTTGTGCCAATATAACGGGGGGCGGAATTTTTTCAAATTTAATCCGCATAATCCCCGATAATTTATCGATAGAGCTTGATTTTGAAAAAATTCCGCCTCAGTCAATTTTTCAAAAATTAAAATTACTTTGCGGAAGTGAATTTTTTGAGGTTTTCAATGCGGGCGTGGGATTTTGTCTGATTGCAGATGAGAAAAATTTGAAACAAATTTTTGAAATTTCAAAAGAATTCAAGCCTTTTATATTCGGTAAAATAATTATAAAAAATAAGGAATAACAAATGAAAAAATTAGCAATAATGGGCTCGGGATATGGGAGTAATTTTGAAGCTATAGCAAATTATTTTCAGGGTAAATATATTGATATTACTTGCCTGAGTGATATTGAAGATGCTTTTATTCTAAAACGAGCTCAAAAATTGGGAATAAGCTATGAATTTTTGCCTTTTGAGAAAAATTTTGAATACTTTTTAAAAAACAAATTTGACCTTGTGGTACTTGCAGGTTATATGAGAATTTTTGATGAAAAAACTTTAAATAAAATGGGAAATGTTGTTAATATTCATCCTTCTATTCTGCCTTCGTTCAGGGGCAAAGGTGCAATAAAAAAGGCTTTTTTGGCAGGGGTTAAATTGAGCGGAGTTACAATCCATTGGGTTGAAAAGGAAGTTGATAAAGGAAAAATAATTGCGCAATACCCTGTTTTTATTGAAAATGCGATGAGCTTTGATGAATTTGAGCAGGCGGTTCATAATATTGAACATAAACTTTATCCGATTGTTATAGAAAAAATACTTGAAGATAAAGTTTTTGATTTTCAGGAATTGGTAAATCCTACAAATAATAAGGGCTGTAACGGAGGCTGTGGCGGATGTCGGAATTAAATCGAAAGTTAAATGTTTTGGTTTTCGGCTCAGGCGCAAGAGAACATTCAATCGCACTTGAAATAAGCAAATCACCCTTTTTAAACAAACTTTTCCTTGCCCAAGCAGGTACTTTTGAATTGGGAGAAATAATAAATTTTTGTGATTTTGAACAACTTGCCCGGAAATGTGTTTTAAAAAAAATAAATTTGGCTGTTTTTGGTCCTGAAGAGCCTTTGTGTGAAGGGATTGTCGATATTTTCAGGAAATATAAAATTCCCACAATTGGGGTTGATAAAAATTTTTCTCAGCTTGAAAGTTCAAAACTTTTTGCCAAAAACTTTATGGCAAAACACGGGGTTAAAACCGCCGAGTATTATGTCATTGCGAGCGATGCAAAGCAATCCAAAATTTGTTTTGAATACCCCTCACCCCAACCCTCTCCCTCAAGGGGAGAGGGCGAATTAAATTCTTCTTCACCTGTTCACCTATTCACTTGTTCACCTACCGTAATTAAAGCCGACGGATTGTGCAAAGGAAAAGGCGTTGTGATTGTTCACGATGAAAAAAAAGTGGGAAAAATAATTGAAGACTTAAGAAAAAATTTCGGTAAAAACGCTCAAAAAATTTTAATCGAAGAATTTTTGCAAGGCGAAGAAATTTCTCTTATTTCCCTTTGGGATGGCGAAGAATTTTTGCATTTTCCCCCCGCGCGTGATTTTAAAAAGCTCAATAATTCTAAAAATGCACCAAATACAGGCGGAATGGGGGCGTTTTGCCCTGTTTTATTGACAAAAGAGCAGCAAAAAAAGCTTGATGCTTATAAAAAACAGCTGCAAAACGCCCTTATAAAAGAAAAAGCGGATTTTGTCGGATTTATTTATTCGGGGCTTATATGGGCACAAAAAGGTAAAATCTGTGACTGGCATGTGCTTGAATACAATGTAAGAATTGGTGATCCCGAATGTCAGGCGATTTTGACTCATTTAAAAAGCGATTTTTTGGAAATTTTATACAAAGCCTCAAAAGGAAAACTTAAAACCTTAAAGCCGTCTTACAAAAAAAATACTTCCGCCTGTCTTGTAATTGCCTGTAAAGGTTATCCGCAAAAGCCAAAAGACGGTGAGGAAATAGTAATTGAAAAGCAAAAAGGTGTTCAAGTTTATTATGCGGGCGTTGAAAAAAAAGGCAAAAAACTTTTTTCAAAAGGCGGAAGAGTTTTATCTTTGTGCGCAAATGCAAAAGAGCCTTTTGGTATTTTAAAAGAATTTGCAAAAACAATCAAAATGAAATACAAATATTTTAGGGAAGATATTGTTCTCTGACATAAAAGGATGCTGTTGCAAGAGGATTTTCAAGGTTATTTTTTGCAAAAATTCGCATGTAGTAATATCCCGACTCGTTGAGTACAATATAGTCATTATAGTAATAAACCTGATCTTTATAAACTTTGAAATCATTGGCATAAGCTATTTTTGTGCCCCACCATTCTGATTTTTCATCTTTTTTGAGCACTTGAACCCTTATGTAATCGGATTTTATAGGTTTTTGGCTTATGAACAGATAATAAATTCTTTCATCTGTTTTGAAGTTTACAGACGAATTTAAAAAATTTTCTTTTGAAATCGGTGAATGGTTAAAAAGAATTATGGTATGCTGTTTTCTGCAGCCAGAAAGACAAAGGCAAAAAACTAAGCTTAAAATCAATAAATTTTTTCTAATCATAATCACTGTCTCAGGCTGTTGATTTTGGATTCAACCGCCTGTCTGACTTTGGAATCTTTTTCCAGCGCGACAAATTTTTCATAGCTTTGCACAGCTTTAATCTTATTTCCTTCAGTTTCATAGGCAAGTCCTAGCGCATAATGTGCATAAGCGTAATTCGGGTTTAGGTAAACAACTTTTTCAAAGCATTTTTTGCTTTGGGCATAATTTGAGTTTTCCGCATAAACAAGCCCAAGATTAAAAATTGCATCTGTGTAGTTAGGATCTGTTTCTATTGCTTTTTTGTAGTAAAAAACGGCTTTGTCGGGATTATTTTTAAGTTTGTATATATTCCCCAATTTTAGGCAGGTAACACTATCTTTATCTTTTAATTCCAAAGCTTTTGAATACTTTGTAATGGCTTCATCAAATCTTTTTTGATTATAAAAAGTGTCGCCAGATTTTATTAACGTTTGAAAATCTTCAATCTGCGGCTCTACAATCTTTGGCATTGCAGCAGGTAAAGAGTTTACAAGTTGACTTTCTGCAGGCGCGGTAGTTTGAGATTCGGAAGAATTTTCCGTAGGCAAATTCTCTATTTCAGGTTGTTGAGTCGGTTTGTTCTTGTCAATTAGAGCTTTGTGACTCAATTTATAATCCTGATTTTCAGGGTCAATTTCGATTGCTTTTTCATAATTTTCGATTGCTTTATCCTCGTAGCCCAGATTTTCGTAGGCTTTTGCAAGCAAAAAATAAGTATAGGCCTCATTAGGATTATAAATTATTGATTCATAAAAA
The DNA here is from genome assembly GCA_964640325.1 of uncultured Muribaculaceae bacterium. GTDB lineage: Bacteria > Cyanobacteriota > Vampirovibrionia > Gastranaerophilales > Gastranaerophilaceae > DAOQAU01. Next base: position 71,789 of record CAZXID010000003.1, read on the forward strand.
TTTGAAGCAGCTCTTTGATAATCTCCGCTTTTCATATAAATATCCCCTTGAGAAATCAGGGCGCTTGAAAGATTAATTTTTAGGCGGGAATTGTCTTTTTGTGCCAAAAGTTCTTTATAAGTCGGAATGGCACTATCGTAGCGTTCCATTGCATGGAGCACAAGTGCCTTATTTGCTTTGGTATCGTAGTCGTCTTTGTCAATGGTCAAAGCTTGTTCATAATAATTAAGCGCATTTGTATAGTCGCCTTTTGTATGATAGCAAAGCGCGAGTTCTTTTTTTACAGAAGTATTGGTATTGTCTTTGGAAAGAGATTTTGTGAAATTCAAAATTGCTAAATCAATATTGTTTTGTCTTTTGTAAACGGTCGCCAAGTTAGCATAAGCATTGGGGGCTTCGGGATATTTTGCAAGAAATATCTTGTATTGTTCAACCGCAGCAGTATCTTTTCCCATATCTGCAAGAAGGTTTGCATAATCAAATCGCAGAGATGTAAAATCGGGTTTGAGTTTAAATGTTTCTTCAAATTCGGCAAGTGCCAAGTCGTCTTTATCCATTTGCTGATATGAAACGGCTAAATTTGCGTGCGAAACAACGTCTTCAGGATTTTGTTCCACTGCTTTTTTTAGAATGTCTATTGCCGTGTCATATTTTTTTGCTTTAAAAAGAGCCATACCGTAATTTGCATATTGGTCAAAATCGGTAGGGTTTTTTGTGTAAAGCGCATTGTATTCATCACACGCCTTTTCTATCTGATTATCTTTAAGATAGGCTCCGGCAAGGTTTATTCGGGGCTCTTTGCTGTCAGGATAAATTGCAAGAAATTTATTGAAGTTTTCAATAGATTCTTTGTTTTCGCCCATATAATACTGTACATTTGCCATATTCAGGTAATTGTATTTGTAGTCGGGAAAAATATCCATAGCCTGTTTATAAGACTTATAAGCGTTTTCATAATCACCCTGAGTTTGAAGAATATTTCCTATGCTTATATAAATAAAAGCATCATTTGGTCTCAGGTGAATGGCTTTTTTATAAGATGCAAGGGCATTTTGCAGATCTCCCATATCAGCGTAAAGCCCTGCCATTTTTGTGTAAAGCATCGCGTCTTCACCGCTTATTTCAATAGCTTTTTGGATTAAAGTTATTGCTCCTTCATATTTTTTTTGGTATTCCAAAGTGCAGGCTTGTTGATAAAGTGAATGAGCCTCTTTTGTCATTTTCGCTTGCGCCGGAAATGCACTTAGAGCCACGATTATTGCCGATGCCAATATTTTTTTCTTCATAACTTAATCTTCTTTCAAAACTCTCAAGCTGATTTTACCAAAAAATTCGGATAGGCGCAAGAAGTAGGCAAAAGAATATGAATTATTATTAATGAGGCGGCAGGCAAAATTTTTTGCCTGCCGCCTATTGAAAATTAATCCTCAAAATAATCATCCCATTTATCCGGTTTTTTGTAGGCAAATTTTACGTAATTATCTAAACGGTTTACGTTTTGACGAGTCAGTTTAAAAAGAGCAATCGGTTTTTTGAACATGGATTTGCACAAGTATTTCCCTTTTTCAAGAGAACAGCTTAGGATTTTAAGCGGATTGTCTTGGTTTCCGATTTTTGTAGAGAATTCATTTTGTGCTTTTTGTTCAAGATTTTCGTCCGATAAAAATTTTAATCCCGAGCGCGAAGCATCTTCAACAATAGCTTCATACTTTTTGTGCGTGTCATCTTCAATATTTAAAATTTCTTCCAGTTCAATTCTTTGATATGCTCGCCTTTCGGGTTTTTCTGTTACAACTTGAATTCCAAAGAATAGCGCTATAATATTTACGCTGTTCCAAAAAAGGTTTGCTATAACTGCAAGAACACTGTAAACGTCAGAATATAAAATGTCATAAATTCCTTGAAGTTCGGCTGCAATTAAAATTCCGAAAATTATCGCAAGCGGGGCGGCATATTTCATATTTGTTTGAGTAGGTTTTGAATCCTTTTTTGTGACTATAAATTTGAATTTTGCAAGTTTTTCTGGGATAAAAAGTGCCTGTAAAATACTTCCTATCGTAAAAACAGAAGTTATAAGATCGTAAACATCTGCAAGAATAACGTTTTTAATTCTTACACACTGGTTAAAGATAAAGGCAAATTTTATGGTAAAGTAACAAATCTGAAATGCAAAAATTTGATAAAAAAGAATTAAAACAGGAGTTATATCAAAAAACAAAAATAAAATCGGCGCAAGCAGGAAAATTATTCTTGCAATGGGCGTTATAAAGTACATAACTCCGGATAAATAAAAGAAAGCTTGGATAGGTTTAAGACTTCTGTAATATTTCCAATTTTGAGGGGATTTAAGTATTTGGACATTTCCTTTTGCCCAACGGCAGCGTTGTTTTATGTATTCTTCAAAAGTCGAAGCCGCAATGCCTATGGCAATAGGTCTGTTGTAATAGACTATCTCGTAGCCTGCGGCATGGAGTTTAAGTCCTAAAAGAGAATCTTCGGTTATACTGTTTTCAGGGAAATTACCCACATCGGCAAGGTGACTTCTTCTTATTAAAATATTTGTGCCGCCGCAAAAAACCGAGCCGTATTCATTAAGTGCAGGTTCAATAATTCTATAAAACATTTCCTGCTCGTTCGAGAGAATTTTTTCCATTCTTAAATTTTTTTGAAAAGCATCAGGATTACAAAAATGTTGTGGAGTTTGAACCATTGCCATATTTTTATCGGTAAAAAAATAAACGGTTTCTCTTAAAAAAGTCGAAGCCGGCATGTGGTCGGCATCAAAAATTACCACAATATCAGAATCGGTTTTTGAAAGTCCATTATTGATATTACCTGATTTAAAGCCTTTATTTGTATCTCTTGTAATATAATTGCATTCCAAAAGTTCAGTTAGTTCTTTAATTTCAGACCTTCTGCCATCATCAAGCACATAAACCTTTTTGTTGGGATAATCTATATTTTTGCAAGCAGAAATAGTTGAAGCCAGCAAATCGGCAGGTTCATTAATTGTGCAAATGAAAATATCCACGCTTGGGCAGAAGTTTTTGAAAGTAATAAGTTCGCCGTTTTTAAAAATATCAGTTGAGTAATCCTGTTGGAGAATATTGTCGGGTTCGGTTTTTTGCAAATTCGCCGCCCTTACAAGTATCATACTGAAATTTGTAAAAACAATAAGAGTAACCGCCTCTGCTAATACAAGAGCATAAGACCAAAAAGTGGTAAAAGGAGAAGTTAAAAGGTTAAGTGTAAAAATCCATCGCCATGTAACATAAACAGCCCCGATAACAAAAATCATTGAGGCGAAAATTAGGATTTTTAATGAGGGGCAAGAATTTTTTTTGTTTTTATTCATTTAGGCTTCCGTGGTTTTTATCGCAATTGTAGAGAAAACAGCCAAACCAAATTAAATTTTGTCCGTAATAATCGCTTGTACTGTTCCAGTAACCTTTGTCTTTAAACAGGGGGATTAATTTTTCAGTATAAATTTCTCTTGCGATTTTTTCATCGGACATGTTGATAATAGGAATTAGAATTGCAACAGAACCTGCGAATTCTTCTTTATTTTTTAATTTTCCTTCTGAAGTATAATTGACGTATATTGTACCTGTTTTTTTCCAGTTTTTTATAAAAAAATCCGCATTTTTTAAAATTTTAAGAGCTCTTTTATCTCCTGTTTTTTCATAATCAAGAAAAACCCTTGCAAAAACTCTTATTGCGTCGTAAGAAAAGTCGCTTCTGGAGGAATTTTCAAGTATGATTTGTCCGTTTTGAATTAAAAACCAATCCGGAGGCAGACCGGTTTTTGTTTTTGCCATTGATTTTTCAAGGTAATAGTAAGATGAAGCGATTAATTCATCCCAGTCGTGTTCTTTGTCATATTTTTGAAATATTCTGAAAGCGTAGGGGGAAAAATAAGACGGATTAATTTCAATTTTATCCGATAAAGCTTGTTCTACACCGGGCATTAAAACTCTTTTGTCATTGATAATTTTTGTCTCTTTTTCCCAAATAGAATTTATAATAGGAAGTGCTGTTTTTAAATATTTTTTATTTTTTGTTTTTTCATAGGCTAAAATGAGCGAAAAAGCTATGTCGATATCAGCGTCAGAAGCCGAATTTTTATCTAAAATTGTATATTCTCCGATTTTATTTTCGCCCCAAAGCCAGCTGAATAATTTATCTCGCCTTTGGAGATTATTTTGTGACCAGCTTAAAACAAGGTCAAAAGTCTTAAAATCGTTTATTATCATACTTCTTAGCATCATATAAGACTGACCTTCAGAAGTTGTAATATTGCCTCTTTGCGGGTCCATAATTCTTCCGTCTTTTGTCATAAAATAAATTTTGTAAAAATCATAACTGTCTTTGAGGCAGAAAGCATGCTCTTTTGAAGGGGCTTTGAGAATAAAAAGCGCAACAAGAGAAACAATTATGCCAAATATTAATAAATTAGTTTTTTGCATTTTTAAACCCCTTTATCACTGCACTAATCATAAACTGGTCGCGCAGTAAGTTTGCATAGGTAAAGTGATTATATTCTGCGACAATATCAACATGGTCATTAATCCTATAAGCCGCATAAGGCGAAACTCCCCAAGTAAGCCTTGTAAAATCCGGCCTCATTGAATATTGGACCCCGCCGAATCCTTTTATGCCGTATTTTAATTTCCATTTTTTAATTTCCCCTTCAAGTTTTAAATTAAGGGTTGTTGCATTAAAGTAGCTCGGACTGAAATAGCCTCCGTAGAGCTGTCCGGTTGAACTGTATAAATCGAGTAAATTATATTGATAACTTGAGTTATAACTTATTATATCGGTAGAAAATTTTTGCAACCAGGGATTTTTGGGGTTATTGTACCAAAGCCGTCCTACGCCAAGCATTCCTTCATAATACATGTTTGTAATAAGGTTTTGAGCATAAATTGCTCCGTAAGAACCCAAAAGAAAAGCGTAACATTGTTTAGGCAGTTTCAGTTGAAGATCTAAATAAACTTTGTTATCAGCGGCTCGTCCGGTGAAAATTCCGTCAATAGGGGTTCCAACTGCCGATAAATACGATTGCTCTACATTGTCTCTTTTAAATCCTAATTTGGCGGCAAAATTGTCGTTAAAATAATGTTTAATCCAACTGTCTGTTATAATCATTGCGCCGTTTCCGAATTCAAAAGATTTTACACCCAAGTCTGTGCGGTATTCCCAGTTTTTGTTGGGTCTTGCGTAAACTCCGCCTTTAAATTCGTTTACTACATTATTTTGCTGGTTTAATCCGCCTGAACTGTATACAATTACATTGTATTGAGCAAAAACCGTCTTATTGCCTTCTGTTGCCTGAGAAACATTTACTCCGAATTTGTGGTAATCTAGCTTAAATTGTTCCGCTAACTGTTGGAAGAAAAACGAATAAGTCGGTGTAACTGTTATTGCCTTGTCGCGCCTTATTTGATACCTTAAATCTCCTGCATCTTTTGTGACGCTTCCTTGCAGTGCTGCTTTAGCATTATCGGGCATGCCCATTTTATAGTAAGTCTGTGCTCGAAGCAGTTTTATTTCATCGTTTTGAGGCATACTATTCATTGCTTTGAGCGCATTGAAATCATCCCCGTTTCCGATGTATGAATAGACTATACCTTCTTTTGCAGGTATATATTCAGGGTCTTTGGTGAGTATATTTTTAAAAATCTTTCTTGCAGACTCAAATTCTTTTTTATCTATTTGAATATAGCCCAGCCCCAAATTTGCCATTTTGTTATCGGGCTCTTGTGCTAAAACATCTTCATAAATTCTTTGAGAGGCATCCGAATATCCCAGTAATCTGTAAGTTTCTGCGAGTTTGTTTTTCATCAGCAGATTGTTTTTATCAGTTTGAAGCGCACGATAATAATGTCTGCTTGCAAATTCATAATCTTTATTGAGCATAGACATATCGCCTAAAATTTGATAACCTTCGGGAGTGTTTTCAAGATTGTGGGTTTTGATAATTATATAAGCATTTCGAGTTTTATTTTGCGCCATAAGCGAGTTTAATAAGGTTTTTATTGCTTCGGGATTATTGGGGTTTTCTTTGTAGAGAGGTTCAATAACGTCTTGGGCTTTTTCAAATTCATTATTTGCCATATACATATTTGCAAGTTCAAATTTGTATTCGTTTTTCGGGTATTTTTCTATCAATTTTTCATAAGATAAAGCCGCATTTTTAAAATCTTTTTTTATGGAAAAAATAGCTGCGCGGTTTTTTAAAAATTTTTCCGAATTAGGCTCTGTTAAAAGCATTTTTTCGTTATAAAGTGTGGTTTTATCCCAGAGATTTTGAGCCATGGAATTTTCCAGCGCAAGGATTAAAAGTCTTTTGTCGTCAGGATATTTTTTCAGCAAATCTTCTGTTATATCAAGTGTTTTTTTGTAATTTTTTGCCTTCAGTGCTTCATAAAGATGCTTTTCTTTGATTTCGCGCTCTGTTAAAACTCTTTTTTCAGTTCCTTTTTGATATTTTTTCGGGCTTAATTCAGCAAGCGCATAGGCATGGCTTTTTTTGACATGTTCACTCTTGTCTCCGCTTGCCATAAGTGCTTCATAAACTTTTGCGGCACTTTTAAAATCTTTTCGTTTTTCATAAAAACCGGCAAGTGAATATTTTATCCCGCTGTCTTTGGGGTTTTGAGAAGAGAATATTTTTATAAATTTTTCTTCTGTTTTATAATCACCGAAAGAATCGGATAATTTTATAATTTTTTTAATTATGGGGGTGTTTTTGGGGTCGATTTCGTAGTATCTGAGGTAGTATTTGTAGGCTGTTTTTGAATCCGATATTTTTTCTGCGGCAACTGTGCAAATAACAACGGTTTCGGCATTTAAACTTTTGGGAGATACTTTATCGCAAGCTTTTTTTGCACTTATCCAGTCGTTATTGTAGGAAAACTGTTTTATTAATTCCAGGTTGATTTTTTCTGTTTGTGAAGGCTTTAGGTGTTTGTCTTTTTGAATTTTTGAAAACTTTTCCCTGCTTAATTCTCCTGTTTTTGCGGCGTTGAAATATTGTTTATACAGGTAATATTCGTCTTTATATAATTCATAAAGTTTTGCGTAAAGTTCAACGGCTTTTTCATTGTAGCTTCTTCTTTCACAAAATCCTGCATATTCTTCGAGGACTTGTTTGTCGTCTTTGTAGTAGTACATTGTTTTTTCAAATAAGTTAAATGCTGCTTTGTCATTTTTTCTTTTCTCCGCCCTCAGTGCACTTTGTATAAATGTTTGTTTATAATCTTTTTTGCCAAAAAGTGCCTCACAAGGATTTGCGCTTAGTAAAAAAAATATTACCGATAGCGTCAAAAAAATCCTCATTCGGACTCCAATGCATGTTCAAATTATAATTATTAATTCCATAGTAATTATAAAAAAATGCAAAACAATTACTCAACTGATTAGTGCCCAAGTGGGTATTAAAAAATAAGGAAACAGTTTAAATTTCTGCTCCAGAGGGTTTTCCGGCAATATTAACAAGAAGTTCCAAAACCTTGGGCATCTGGCATGCAAAAGAGTAGTGTCCTTTTGAAATTGAACACTTTGAGCAATCGCAATTGAGTCTGTAGCATTCAAGCGCTTGCTCTGTCCAGTTTTGAGTGATGGAATCGGAAATTTCACCTTTGTTTTGCGGAAAGAATTCTTCGTCCGCAAAATCGCTGAATTTAGCAACATTAACCGCCATAGACAATTCTCCCTAATTATCCCATGCTCAGTTTAGAATATTTTTTGCCCGAGGTACTCCACTATTTAATGGATTTTTTTATAAGTGACCAGGTGACTATGTGACTGAGTGATTAAGAAGATTTTATAACTTGCCCTTTTATTTACTTCTATTTACTATTTATTTTTTCCAAAAGCACTGAAAACACTTCTTGACAGTACCTTTTTTCGACTGCGCTGAAGGGTAGAACAGTCCCGCCGAATTCTTTTTGAACTTTGTTTAAAATCCCCTGAATTTTTGTTTTGGGGACATGGTCTATTTTTGTAACCACTGTTATTACGGGTAAATTATGCGCCAAAACCCAATTTCGCATTTGAAAATCATTTTTTTGGATGTCGTGTCTGGCATCGATAAATTGAATTAAACATTTTATTTGAGGGCGATTAAGCAGATATTCTTCCAAATATTTTTGCCATTTGTCTTGGGCCTCTTTTGAAACTTTGGCATAACCGTAACCCGGAAGGTCTGCTATTATAAATTTATCGGAAAAATTGAAAAAGTTTATCAGCCTTGTTTTGCCCGGAGTGTTAGATGTTTTTGCAATTTTGTTGTTGTTTGCAAGGGCATTTATGAAAGAGGATTTGCCTACATTTGAGCGGCCCAAAAGTGGAAATTCAGACAGTTTAAAATCAGGACATTGGCTTAATTTTTCTGCACTTACTATAAAATTTGCGCTTAATTGTTTCATATTGATTCCGTAATTTTGTATAAGGGTATTTTATCACAAACTTAAATACTAAAGAGCTTGCGTAGAAACCAAAAATCAGACATAAAATTAAATGTAAATATTTTCCTCGGGTTAAAAAGGATAAGTAAATCATCTAATATCTTTGTTTTTTGGGTAAATGGCGCTTTTTGGCTTCAATGCCATTTTTAATTTCTTTTATTAGAATTTCTTTTTCTTTTTTGTTTGTAAAAGAATTAAATATCTCTTTTGCTATATCATTTTCATCGAAAAACGAGGCGTTAAGATTATAAGCAGATATTTCTATGGGTTCTAATTCTTTATAGTTATCAATTTTTGGCAGGCAGTAAAAAATTATTTTACCTTTATCATTAATGTTTTCAGCTTCTTGGGGCAATGTTTTGATTATATCGAAGTGGCAGCCGCAAAAGTCTTTTTCCGAAGACATTTCTGACAATAGTTCAAAAAACATTTTTTCTCCAAGCTGTTTTTTTATAAACATCTCAAATCTGTCAGAATAACTTACTCTGGAGATAATTGATCCAGAAGTAAAATTTAATTTAGAATTTTTTTTGGTTGAAATATTTTTTCTTTGGCTTAAACTTATAGGTGCTATTTTCATTAAATTATTCCAATGTTTTTAGTACTTTTTGACAAGTTGTCCTGTTAAAAAATTTTTGTTCTCGTTTTGTAAGCTTTGTTTACTTTGAATTTCTTTTTTGTATAAAACTGTTCTCAAAAGATTATACATCTTATCGCTGTTTACAACTGTAATCTGGGTTTTTTTGTCGAGAAATTCTGCGCTGACAGATGCACGTTTTGAACTGACGGAGTTTACTCCTACAATCTGGATTATTCTGTCCCTGAATAGACTCAGGGGCTCTCGTAAAAATATGTCGAAGGTTTTAAAAATATTCATAAATTTATAATACCAAACAAGATTTTTTTTTGCTCAAATATTAAGAGGAAATTATTAATATTCACAAAAGGTATTTAAGTCACATTCAGAGTGTTTAAAAAGCTTTTGGTGTTAATGTTTTGATTTGAATGTTCCTTAATATATTCAAGCTGATTTGCTATATCCTTTTTCGCTAAAGCTATTTTTTCTTCTGCCGGTGAAGCCCCCAAAAACTCATCAAGGGCATCTTCTATTAAATCGCCATGAATTTCTGCAACAGGAACAGCATCCAGATATTTTTTATGAGGTAATGCTATAGTCGGAAAAAGTGTTAAATACTTGCCACTATTGTTAATATCTAAAATCCAGTCATCAAAGTTGTGATTATTATCAATTTTTTCAATAAGTTCTTTTGATCTTTCAGAAAGACTTTTTTTATCAGACATAAAGCCCATGGTCTCTTTAAAGTTATCTCCTAAGTGTACGCCAAAAGAAGGCTTGGAGTGCTTATTGCACTGGTTCGGGTTTTGATAGAAGACATTTACGGTTGATATTTTCATTTTTGAAACCTCAGTTAGTTAAACATTTATATAAAAATCATAAATTAATTATTTGTTAGTTTTAAATAATGTTTTAATATTTCTTTACTATTGTTTTTTATAATATTATATCTTTTAAGTGAGGGTGTTTTTTAAAAAATTCATTTTGAAGCTCTTGTTGCTCTTTTAGTGCTTGTTCACGGGCTTTTTTGAAATCAAATTTATTTTGCAACACTTCAAAAGTGGTATTGATTTTTCGGGTAAAAAAGTCCAAGTCGTCTTTAAGACAAGTTAATAATTCGTGTACTTTTTCGGAAGCAGAGGCAGAGGGTTCGGTTAAGTGCCAAATACTTACAGGTTTGTCGGTCAGGTGTTCCGAACCTTTTTTAAGGGCTGTTATGTGAAGACCATGTTTATCTTCTACGGTGCCTATAATCCAATTTGGCAGAATTTTATTTTGTCTTAAATGCATTAAAACTTCTTTGACAGTTTTTCTTTGTTCAAGCGGAAGCTCTGGTCTTACTTGTTTATAAAAGTTTTTGACACTTGAATGAAAACCAATTCCAAAAGACGGTGTTGAATTAAAATTCTTTTTATTTTGTTGTGAAAAGCTATTTAAGGGACTAATGTTCACGGTAAAATCTCCTATAAAAGTTGTTTACAAATTTTTTAAGTCTCCTAAAATAAATAATTGCCTGAAAATTGATAATTGTTAAGAAAAATTAAAATCAGGGGCTTATTTTTTGGCAAACACCTTGATTTTAACTCGGGCAAAAAAAAATGTCAAAGGTGCGCGAATTTTTTAAAAAATTCGCGCACCTTAACCATATGGTCTAGAACATAATAAATAATTCAACCATACGGTTGATGATAACAAATACATATATATAGTAAATTGTATCTAGGTAAGGTGTATTCAGTTTAAAATCTGGGTGCAGGAGGTAAGTTTAAAAAAGCAGGGGAGTAAGGTATGTCCGTAGAGATTACGGGACTTGACATAACGCTAAACCGTATCAGCACTATTGAGCGGAATTTTCAGGCGCTTTCGGGAGAATTAAATAAGCCCGACAGTGAGTTTCAAAGTATTTTGGACGGGTATATGCGTATCAAAAACGGTGAAGATGTGTCTAAGGCAGAAATAAATAATCTGATAGATGTTTATTCAGCTAAAAACGGTCTGGACGCAGATTTTGTAAAGGCTGTTGTGAAGCAGGAGTCAGGATTTAATGAAAAGGCAACTTCACGCTGCGGAGCGATGGGTTTAATGCAGTTAATGCCGGGGACTGCAAAAAGTTTGGGCGTTGAAAATCCGTATGATGCTGAGCAAAACGTAAAAGGCGGCACAAAAATGCTCGCAAATTTGCTTAAAACCTATGGTGGAAATAAAGAACTGGCTCTTGCTGCATACAATGCAGGCGGCGGTGCGGTGAAAAAATACGGTGGAATTCCCCCGTATCAGGAAACACAAAATTATGTAAAAAGTATTATGAGCCTTTACCAGCGCTCCAAAGGAGGTGCTTAGTATGTTGTTAAGAGGTTTAGCTTCTGCTTCAAACGGAATGCAGGCATTAATTGACAGTAACGATTCTATTGCAAATAATATTGCAAACGTTAATACTGTGGGCTTTAAAAAAGAAAATATGATTTTTAAAAACATATATAATTCTACAATTGTTGAAAAATCAGTTGGAACGGATGAAGTCAAAACTTTGGGCGAATTGAGTATCGGAAGCCAAGTTGAAAAGCTTACTTATGATTTTTCTCAAGGGGCTTTGAATAGAACCGGCGGGACTTTTGATTTGGCGATTGAAGGGGACGGATTTTTCAAAATAAAAAATAATAACGATGAAGTTTCTTATACAAGAAACGGCTCTTTTACACTGAATAACGGTGGGTATTTGGTAACAAAAGACGGAGATTTTGTTCTTGACGATCAGAGCCAAAAAATAAAAATAAGCCTTAATGGTCTAAATTTGCACTCTATCAATGATCTTATTATAGGAGAGAGAGGCAAAATTCAGTTAAATAATGAAAAAAATCAGGTAAATATGCAAACGGTGGGTATTTTTGATTTTTCGAATAAAGAAGACATGATGGCGCTGGGCGCTGCAAAATTTAAGCCCACAGACATTGCTACAAATAAAGAGTTGAAGGCGGAAAAATTTACTATTCAGCAGGGTGCTTTAGAAATGTCAAACTCAAACGTGGTTCAGGAAATGATTAATTCAATAAATACTTCAAGAAATTATGAGGCACTTTCAAAAATGGTTAAAACAGGTGCCCAAACCATATCGAATGCTCTTCAGGTAGGCAGAGTAAGAGCATAAATTAACATAGGAGAATAAAAATGTTAAAAGCATTAACAACATCAGCAACAGGAATGATAGCACAGCAGAATTATTTGGATATAATTTCCAATAACATTGCAAACGTTAATACAACGGGGTTTAAAAAATCACGTATCGAATTTCAGGATTTGCTTAGTCAAGCAGTTAAAACACCCGGTGCAATGATTAATCAAGGAACATTTCAGCCGGTTGGTATAGAAATCGGTCTTGGGGTTAAAACAGCTGCTACAACCAGAGTCTTTGGTCAAGGTGTTGCAATTTCAACCTCAAGAAATCTGGATGTTGCAATTCAAGGCGAAGGATTTTTTCAAATAATGAAAGAAGACGGAACTCTCGCATACACCAGAGACGGTTCTTTCAAGGTTGATGCTATGGGGCAGCTGTGCACAACCGACGGTCTTTTGGTTCAGCCCCAGACTTCAATCCCTCAAGATGCTGCGGAAATTAATATAACTCAAGACGGGAATATTTCTGTCAAAATAGGTTCAAATACTACTCAACAAATTGTAGGGCAGCTTCAGTTGGTCAAATTTCAAAACCCGTCGGGGCTTTTATCTGTAGGACACAATTTATACGTTGAAACTCCCGGCTCTGGGACTCCTATTCAGGATACTCCGGGGCAAAATGGTATGGGATTGATTCAACAAGGATTTTTGGAAGGTTCAAATGTACAGATAGTAGATGAGCTTATAAGTCTTATAAAAGCAGAAAGAGCTTTTGAATCCAATTCAAAAATAATTAAGTCTTCAAGTGATATTTTAAGACAAACAAACAATTTAACGTAGGACTATGAAAAAAATAATTAACTTAGCTTTAATAACAATTTTGACACTAAGTGCGCTGAAAGTACAGGCGCGCACTTTTAGTTCTGATGAGGTTAAAAATGAAATTGTGCAGCAAGTTATTGAGTCTTATAAAAAATATACGGATGCTGACTTGAAAGCAACAGTTCTTGCGGTTCCTTTTAGGGATTTAAATTTACCCCAAGGCAATGTCCGTTTTGAAGTTACTTCAAACGTTGATAAGTTCATGGCAAGAGATTTAAAAAAGGTTAACATTTACGTCAATGATAAATTTGTCAGAACTTTTAACGCTCCTGTCGATGTAAAAGCTTATAAAAATGTTTTGGTGGCATCCGATTTTATTGCCAGAGAAAAAAGTCTTACAAGAAGTATGGTTCAAGTAAAAAAAATGGAAGTTTCTTATAATTTGGAATACGCGCTCACAGAAAATATGCTCGGAAGAGATATAATAACCAAAAAAACGTTTAAAGAAGGCGAAATTATAGACAAAAGATTTGTAAAGTTACGTCCTGATGTTCAAAGAAATTCAGAAGTTACAGCGTTTTTTAAAAGAGATAATATTTTAATATCGGTCAATGCTATAGCACTTTCAGAAGGGATGACGGGAGATTATATCGGAGTAGAAAATAAGGGTTATAAAAAAATATACACCGGAAAAATTATCGGTGAAAATAAAGTATTAATTGAAATGTAAGGGTAAAGAAATGAAATTATTCAAAAAAAGTTTAATATTATTAGGCCTTTTGGTAGTAGCGGCAAGTTATGCAAGTGCAGAGTCTTTATTTACTCTTGGTGCATCACAAACATATTCACCTGCTCCAAAATCTTTATACGGAGGTGTTCAGGCTCGCCAAGTCGGGGATTTAATTTCGATTATAATGAGCGAAAGCATAAAAATAAGTGACAGTTTGACTTATAGCGCATCCAGAGAATCAACAACAAAAGATAATTTCTCAAACCTGATAAATTCTTTTATCGGTAAAGATGTTATAAATAGCAATATAAATAATTTCGGCGGGTCAAATGAAGTAGATAGTTCAGCTTCCAATTCAAGAAATATGTCTTTTGGCGATATGATTGCGGTTCAAGTTGTTCAGCAAATGCCAAACGGAAACCTTGTTGTTCAAGGTAAAAAAACCATTGTAAATGGTAATGAAAGAATGGACTTGCTTGTCTCCGGTGTTGTCGATCCCAGATGGATAAATGCGGCGGGCCAAGTTTATTCTAAAAATGTGGCAAATCTTCAGTTTGCATCTTCAGGCAGGGGCTCAATATCACGTTCAGGAAACGAAGGCATAATAAACAGAGTTATAAGGTATTTGTTCTAATAAATAAATTCATAAATAAAAGGGTGGAGGAAATAAAAATGATTACAATAATTAAAAAGGTGTTAATAAGCGCACTTGCATTATTACTGACGGTAATGCCCGTAAGTGCAATAAATTCCACCGTAAGAATTATGGATATAACTCATGTAAAAGGGGTTAGAGACAATCAGGTTATAGGTTACGGGGTGGTAGTGGGTCTTCCAGGAACAGGAGATAATTCTCGTTCAACTCAGATTACAAACAAGATGCTTCTGTTGAATTTAGGAACGGTAATTGAACAGGAAAACTATATTCAAAAAGGCTCGACTGCTGCGGTTATTGTAACGGCTACAATTCCGCCTTTTGCTAAAAACGGCGACAAAATTGACGTGACGGTTTCTACTATGGCAGATGCCAAAAGTTTGGAAGGCGGAGTTTTGGTCCAAACAATTCTGAAAGCACCAAACGGTGAGGCGATAGCCGTTGCGCAAGGCCCTCTTTCTGTGGCAGGTGTTAACGCCAAAGCAGGCGGAAGTTCTACCAGAACAACAATTACAACAACAGGCAGAATCCCCGGCGGTGCAATTATGGAAAGAGATATGGTAACAGATATTGGTGATGCCGACACTGTGACCCTTTCCTTGGATAATGCAGATTACACACTTATTTCAAGAATAGCGCAGACTATATCCAGCGTCATTGCTCCTGCTAAAGCACTCGACGGGACAAGTGTTCAGGTAACTGTTCCTGAACAATTTAGAGATGACAGGGTGGGCTTTTTGTCAATACTTGAAAACCTTGAAGTAAATCCTACAATGGAAAAAGCTAAAGTTATCGTAAACGAAAGGACAGGAACTGTAGTATTGGGTGCGGATGTAAAGCTTCTTCCGGCAGCGGTTGCCCATGGGAACTTGACTGTTACGGTCACAACAACAAACGAAGTTTCTCAGCCTAACGCCTTTGCTCAAGGTTCAACCGTAGGGTTTTCAAATTCCGAAATCATCGTAAACAAAACACCCGGAAGCGTCATTGCAATTCCGGCAAACAGTAACTTAAATGACCTTGTCAGAGCTCTTAATTCTATCGGGGTAACTCCTGTTGATTTAATAGCTATACTTCAGGCTTTGAAGAAATCAGGAAGCCTTCAGGCAGAATTGATAATAATTTAAGAGGTAAAAATGGAAATAAATTCTTTAAATTATTCAAATACGACAGAAGCTGTAAGCGGTGAGCAGCAAATTCTTAACCGAATTAAAGATACGCCTTCTTCAAAAGAGCAGTTGAAAAAGGTAGCAAGTGAGTTTGAAGGTATTTTTATTTCAAAAATGTTTAGCTTGATGGATCAAACAGTTGACAGAGAAAGCGGTATTTTCGGAGAGGAAACAAAGCATTTAGAAAAGTTTAAATCTTATATGTACAATGAGCTGGGAAGACAGCTTGCAAGCAATCCGAAAACATCTTTTGGTTTTGCAAAACAGATTTATGAACAGATGGAAAGACATTTAAAGGACTAGGAAGGAAAGTTAATGGTAAATTCAATAGGAATATCGGGAGTAAATCCCATTCAATATCTTAATGCAACAAATGCTTTTAAAGCTTTGCAGACAGAAGCACCGGAGCAAATAATCCCCGAATTTTCTGACGGAATTGGCATTAATCAGGAAAATCTTATTCCCGACCAAGACATGGAAGAAATAAAGCAACTTGCAAAAAGTGTCGGAGAAGAAAATATTTCAGATGATGACATAAAATACGGAGTTACTTACGGAAGAAGTGTTATAGCTGATTACGTAGCTTAACGGAGAAGATTATGATTAACAATACTTTGACAAAATTTGAACAAGCAATTAATGAAGAAATTATGGCTTATGAAACGATGGAAGATTTATATAAGCTTAAACAGGCTATTTTAATCCAAGGCAAGAGTGATGTACTTTGGGATGTCGATGCAAAAATAGTCGATAATATGAAAAATATAAAAAATTTAAATTCCAAAAGGAAAGAAGTTGCAAAATATTTGGGCGACGAAAATTTTACAATATCCGATGTTATTGACAAAGCCAAACTTTCTAACGATGTGCTTGCAAAAAAACTTACCGAGCAAAAAGTTAAGTTGAATATGCTTTCAAGTTCGCTTTCTCTTTATGAGAAGACAAATTTAGATTTGATAAAGCACGGACTTATAATGGTCGGTAAAAAATTAAACATAATTGTTAATACGGTTTTACCTCCGCCTAATCAATATAACAGCAGCGGAAAAACCGTAGGAAATGAAAAAATTGAGATAAGCTCAATAGTGGAAGAAGCTTAGAGCTTAAAAAGAGGAGAAAAAATGTCTTTGACTTCAAGTATGAATATAGCACAGCAGGCGCTTTTGGTTAATGAGGCGGCGCTCAATGTTGTATCGAATAACATTTCAAATGTTAACACGATAGGCTATTCCAGGCAGAGGGTTTGTTTATCCGCAAATGTCAATAATACTTCTTTTGGTGGTTCGGCTTATTTGCAGGCATATTCAGGAACCGGTGTAAATATTGACAGGGTGGAAAGATATACCGATGCATACTTGCAGTCATATTACAGGCAGCAAAATTCTTTATATAATTATTTGGGACAGGCAGCAAATATAGCCAGCAATATTGAAAATATTATGAATGAATTAAATGGAACAGGTTTAGAAGCTGCTTTTACGAGCTTTTTTGAAGCTGCACAAACTCTTAACCTGAATCCTTCAGATATTTCTGCAAGACAGAATTATGCCCAACAAGTACAAACTGTTGCCATGAAGTTTAATGAGCTGGGCTCAAGTCTTAAGGATTCAAGAACTGCTCTTGTTGGAGATATAAATTCTTCCGGGTCTCTGCAGGCTTCAAAAGTTTATTCGCTAGTGACACAAGCAAACCAAAAACTTGAACAGATAGCAAAAGTTAATGCGGATATAGTAAAAGTAAGCTCTCCCGGGATGCTTCCCAGCGGATTGCTTGATACCAGAGATCAGTTAATAGCAGAACTTTCACAATTGGTGCCTGTGAGTGTTGTGGAAAACAGTAATGGCTCCTTAAATCTGTCTATTAACGGTGTACAGATGATAAAAGGTGCCCAACAGGTAGCCACTCTTGATGTTGTATCCGGAAATGACTCAGACCCTGCAATAATAAGGGTTAAAAATATTCAAGGAGAAGTAATACAAAATAACATAAATTCTTTGCTGGATTCCGGTTCTATAGGTGCAGTTCTTGACATGGCAAGCGACGAGGGTGATGTTTTAACCATAAAATCTGCTATGAAAAATCTTGATAAACTCGCCAACGGATTTGCAACGATTATTAACAGATTACAAACGCAGACTATAGACGGCAAAACACCGTTAGCAATAGATAAAGATACTAATCTGTTGATAGATTCAACGGAAAATATTTTTGAAAGCAGCGATGGAGACGCCATAAGCGCACTTAATATAAAAGTAAATGCAGATATTTTAGAAGATCCTTATTTAATAGCTGCTGCCAGACTTGATAAAACTGATCCTAATTATAGTTCAAGTGCTATAGGAAACAATACAAACATGTTGATGGTTTTGGATGTGAGAACTAACGGATCATCTGAGCTTAACAATTTTTCACCGGAGAGTTTTTTGTCTCAGATGGTAGGGGATATAGGCTTAAAAACTGCAAGCATTAATTCAAGCTTGAAAAGTCAATCTTCAGTATTAACACAGGTCTCTAATCAATTGTCATCTGCAACCGGTGTAAATATTAACGAAGAAGTTATTGACTTAACAAAATATCAAGCCGCATATCAGGCTTCTGCCAGAGTTTACAGTGTTTGTAATGAACTTCTTGATATATTGCTAAATTTGGGAAGATAGAAAGGAATAAAAAATGATTTTAAGGACAACAAATCAGGCAACAAGTAATGCCAATTTAAATTATATTTTTTCAAACCAGATTAAATATAATGAGCTTGCTCAACAGATTGCCGCACAAAAAAAGATTCTTGTACCTTCGGACAATGCCATAGATTCCATGAATATATTGAATATAAACAGAGAAATGAGTAAGCTTAACGGGTATTTGGGGAATATGTCAATGGCGCAAAATGAACTGAGTGTTTTGGATAGTTCTCTTGCTTCAATAACTTCAAGTCTGCAAAAAGCAAATGACCTTGCTGTACAAGCTGCAAACGAGGTAAACGGTACTAGCAGCTTACAAAGTATGAAAGTGGAAGTTGATCAGATAATAGAAAATATTATCAGCTTGGGGAATACAAAATACAACGGCCAGTACATTTTTTCAGGTACAAATACAGGAACGGCGCCTTTTCAAAAGTTAAGCACCGGCGGTGTGCAATATGCCGGTACCCCTCAAGATGGGCCATATCAAAGAAATGTTGAAATATCGGAGGGGGTTCTTGCTCCCATAAATGTTCCGGGGGACAAATTATTGGGCAGCTATGATGTAGCAACCGAAACAGGAACAGGCGTTTTAAAAACTCTTTATCAAATGAGTAATGCCATGGGTGCTGATCCTCCGGATTATTCTACAATAAGAGCTAGTTTGGATGAAATACAGAGTGGGATTGTTTCTACAACAAATATAAGAACGAATTTTGCCGCAATGACGGCGAGGTTTAAGATGACTCAAACTTCAGTAAATAACAGTATTTTGCAGCTGACAAGTTATAAATCTCAAATGGAAGATTTGGATTTGGCGGCAGCTGCAACAAATTTGGCAAATACCGAACTTGCGCTCAATGCTTCTATGGCAGTTGCTTCTAATGTCATTAATCAGATTAATCTTTTAGATTATATGTAAAAAACATTTAATAACAACTAGAAACTTACCATCAGGGCGCATTGCGCCCTTTTTTTTATAGTTTATAAGTCGATAAGTTGAAAAATTTTTGCCTGCCTTCCTGCCCTCTATTTACCATTTACTATTTACCCTCTTTTTGATAAAAAATGGTGTCTGGTATGAATAAGCCCTATCATTTACCCCCCCCCTTGATAAAAAATGGTTTTTAGTGTAGTTTTATGTTAGAAATGGGCTCTTAAAAAATGGACAAAAAAATTGAATTGGACTTGGATGCTGTTGTTGCCGAGTGCAGGTTAACCGAAGATATTGAAGAGGATGTTTTAATCAAGAATATTAGTAATCTTGAGTCAATTTACGATGGAAAAAATCTTGTTATTATTTACAATAAATTTTTGACCGTTGCCAAGAGTCCCAATATTTTGATGTATTTGATAAGATGCGTTGATAAACACAGGGATAAAGCTTCTCTCAGCCCGCTTTTGGATTTGCTTTTTAACAAGAATAATTCTGACGGTGTACGGGTAATGTGTGCAAAGGTCATTGCAAATTTAAAAGATACAAGTGCCGTAACCTCGCTTTTATATTGCCTTAACGATAAAGAAGAAAACTATAAGGTTAGGTTAGCATGTGCCGATGCTCTTGGCAGAATAGGCGACAAATATGCGGTCGCACCTTTGATTAATGTTGTGCAGGATGAGGATGAAAAATCTGTTTATGTAAGAGAATCTGCGGCTATGGCACTTGGAATGTTGGGAGATGCAAGGGCGGTTGATCCTTTGGTCTCGATTTTGGAGACAAAAAAAGGATTTGTTGATAAATTCACTTTTTTAAAAGAAAGAATTATTGAGGCTTTGGGTAAGCTTAATTTAAGCAGCGACAGGGTTTTTAAAGCTCTTGAACATGCTCTTTGCGATGAATCCCATCTGATAAGAATTAACGCGATAGAAGCACTTATGGAATCCGAAGACGAGAGAGCCTATGGGCTTATAAAAACAATGCTGGAAGATTTACACGAAGAGGTCAGGAAAAATGCGCTCATAGCGCTTTATAATATGGTCGGGCGTGATATTTTAGATGAAGTTATCGAAGGACGTGAATATGCTGAAGGCTTGAAAACAGAAGCCCAAGCCATGATTGAAGAATATGAAACAGACGAGGAAGAGCCATGACAAAATCGATAATTTTACTTTCAGGCGGACTGGATTCTCTTGTAAGTCTTGCTGTTTCAAGGGAAAAATTTAATATTGAACTTGCACTTACCTTTGATTACGGTCAAAAATCTGCGGCAAAAGAAATTGAAGCATGTGAAAAAATATGCAAACACTACAACATAAACCAAAAGATTATTAATCTTGATTGGCTTAAAGATATTACGCAAACCTTACTTGTGAGCGACAAGCAAATTCCAAAAGTAAGCCGACAGGATTTGGCTTCGGATGATTTTGTTCAAAATAGCTCAAAATCTGTGTGGGTGCCAAATCGAAATGGGCTTTTTTTAAATATTGCAGGATGTTTTGCGGATTCTTTCGGATACGATTATATAATTTTTGGGGCAAACAGAGAAGAAGGACAAACTTTCCCCGATAATACCCAAGAGTTCACAGAGGTCATAACCAAGGAATTTAAACACTCTACCCTTAATCATCCCAAAGTCCTTGCCCCCTTGATTAATTCAGATAAGGATGATATAGTAAAGCTTGCAATTAAACACAATGTTCCGCTTAATTTAACAAGAAGCTGTTATTCTGATAAACAAAAACATTGCGGCCAATGCGAGTCGTGTATAAGGTTGAAAAGGGCGCTTGAATCTAATAATTGTCAAAATTTAATCAAAGAATTATTTTAAATATGCACACAAAATTTATAGAAAAAGAAATTAAATATACAGGGGCTGAACTTTGTCCTCATTGGATTTACAGGACTTTTAAGCTGCAAGGAGATGCCATTGTGGCATTCTGCGGCGAATGTGAAGTTAAATTAACCGAAATGGTCGACATTGAAGATGTAATAAACAATGAACCGATTTATTCAAAATTAATGCTGAATTTCATTGTCGAGCATTTTAATATAGGACTTGTTGAAGGAGTTATTAGACAAAGACTTTTAATTTGCATAATCAAAGAAGAATTGGAAAAACTTTTAACCTGTTCACCTGTTCACCTGTTCACCCGTATCGGCGACGATTTATTCATTAACAACAAAAAGCTTTCGGTATCTATTGCGACAAAATCTTTGACTTCCGTTTTGATGCATATTGGAATTAATATTGACCCTGAAGGTGCGCCGATTAAGGCAATAGGGCTTAAAGACCTTGGTATTTCTGATGTCAATGATTTTGCGCAAAAAGTTATGGTAAAATATTCTCAGGAAATTGATGATATAATTTTGGCAAGTACTAAAGTAGTTGGGCGCTGAGTTAAGGAGAGCCGATGAAGACACCGGATTATTTAAGTTATACCAGTTATAAAAAGAAAAAGAAGAGTAGTTCAAAAAAGAGTATGACAATTTTTTTGGTTACTTTTTTTGCAACACTGTTGATTTTTACTTTTGTTGCAAAGCAGCTTACACCGAATGTTGATGTTACAATCGGCGAAGATACCGACATGGAAGCAAAAGAAACGGGCTTGGGCGTAAAAAGATTTATTGATGACAGATTAAAAATGATTCAAATGGAAGACAATTCGGCTGGGGTTTCTAAAAGAGATTCTGATAAGAATATTGTCTCAGCAGAAGACGAAAATTTTGACAGTTTTGCAGAAGATTTAGACGAAAGAGTTTATTTGCCCAAGAAAAAACCTGCAAAAGAAGAGGTTGCAGAAAAACCCGCAAAAGAAACCGTAACACCGCCAAGACCAAAACCAAATGATGAAATAAACCCTTTTGATGCACCAAAAATGTCAAAAGTTTTCGTGGGGTATTATTCTTCTGTTGAGCAGGCAAAAGTAGCTCAGGGGATTTTAATGGATGCTGATTTGGGAGTTACTCCATTTATAAAAAACATGGGCGGAGCCTTTACACTTCAAGTGGGCTCATATTCAAGCAAAATAAAGGCACTCGAGCTTGCAAACGAACTTTTGAGAAACAATTTCCCCGCAAGGGTTGTTCAGGAATAATAAAGTGAACAAGTGCAATTATAAGAAGATAAGAGGCGTAGAGGCGTGGATGCGTGGGTTAATCTGTTACGCATCTTTTTGCCTGCTTTTTGCATTATTGTAAGGGGGTAAATGTTTTGGATTAATGCTAACGCCTTTTACGTCGTTGCGAGGAGAAACGAAGTTTCGACGCGGCAATCCAAAAAACGACGGGATTGCTATTTCGAGGAATAATTACTAAACTATAGATAAGAAATTTTTATTTTCTGTTTTTGTTTTAAGATGTTCCAGCCTTGATTTTACAAACGAAGCGTGTTGAGAGTGGGGTTTGTTTATTAAGAATTTTTTGTAATACCTTTGTGCATCGGAGTTTTTGCCCATTTTGTCAAAGCAGATTCCTATTCCAAGATATGCTTTATTATAATTCGGGTTGAGTTTGAGCGTTTTGTGGAAAATCAAGCTTGCCTGAGTATAGTCTCCCATACTCATCAAAAGTGCCGATTTGTGATTGTAGGCTTTTAAATATCCCGGGTTGGTTTCAATAATTTTTTGATAAATCATCAGTGCCATGTCGTTTTCTTCGACTATTTCATGGGCTATGGCAAGCTGAATTTGAGCGTTTAAGTTGTTAGGATTGAGTTTAAGCGATTTTACAAAGTTTTTTATGGCACAGCAAGTCTGGCTTGAAAGCAGATAACAAATACCCAGTTCATAATAAATATTTGAATCAAATTCTTTTAATTTTTTTGCTTTTTCAAAGGCACAAATCGCTTTATCAAGGTTATTAAGATGCTTATAACAAACTCCAAGCCCATAGTAAGATTCGGGATTGTTTCTGTCAATAAGAATTGCGTTAAGATATTTTGAAACAGCCTCCTGATGCAAACTTGCAAGCCTTAGTGCATCTGCTTTTACGCAAAGTTCGTAAGCCAAAGCAGGTTTGTCTAAAATCGGATTTGTACAAAAATCTGAAATATTTTTTTTGGTCTGACAAACTTTTATTGCCAAAATCTTACCTCAATTCCTTACAAATATAAGTCATATAACGACATTCTATAAGCTTTTGCGGGTAAAAATAATGACCATAAGGTTTAAGTTCTCATAGACCATTGGATTTATATTTTTATTATTATTTTTTTTGACTATAATAATGTTGGGGGGATTAATGAAAAGATTTTTAATCGTATTTGCAATATTTATTTTTCAAATGATTTTTATTTTGCCCTGCCATGCAATAAAAATAGGCTTGCAGTCCGCCATGGAGCGGGTTTATATCGGCTCTTCCACTCAAGCACAAATCATAAGCGGCAGAACAAATAAGCTTTTATATACAATAAACGGTATGAAAGCTTATGAAATCAGGGCTTACAGAAGCGGAATGGCAATAAAAGTTTTGGGGAAATATTTTAATCTGGATTCTGATTATGTTGTGGTAAAACCTGCAATAGGGGGATTTGTCAGCGTTAAAAATAAATGGTATAGAGGTGATTTTATAATCTGCAACAGAAACGGGAAATTGAATGTTGTCAATGATGTCGGGATAGAAGATTACATAAAAGGGGTTGTGCCCTCTGAAATGCCCTCAAAATGGGCTTATGAGGCACATAAAGCTCAAGCAATTGCCGCAAGAAGCTATGCGCTTGCAAATCTTGGGAAGCGTGCAAATAGCGGTTATGATTTAAAGGATACGCCCGAAGATCAAGCTTACGGGGGGGCTTCGGCAGAATCGGAGCAAACCAATAAAGCTGTAACTGAAACAAAAGGAATAGTTTTGATTTACGATTTAAAAATCATTCCTGCTTATTATTCTGCTTCTGCCGGCGGACAAACTTCAACTTCATCTGAAGTTTGGACGAAAAACTTGCCGTATTTGCAATCTGTTCCTTCTTTTGACGATAATATAAGAAAAAACGGGCATGGGGTCGGAATGAGCCAACATGGAGCAAATAATTTGGCAAAAAGCGGTTACAATGCGTATCAAATTTTGCAGTATTTTTATAAAGGCGTTCAATTTGCCAGAATTAACCCTGAATATTATAAGTAGTTTAAAAGTTGAATAGTCGATAAGTTAAAAAGTTAAATTTATTATAATTGCACTTATTCACATCTATTTACTATTTACCATTTACTATTTCCTTCAAATTATTAACTTTTAGTAATATTTCGGGCTATTTTTTTGAAAAACCCTTGCCAAAACTGGATAAATGGGTATAATAATTAATATTGTCCTGATTTTTTGGGGCATGGTAGTACAAACACCGGATATTGACAGTATTTTAAGTCGTTTTAGGTGAACGGAGATTTAGGGTTCTCTTTTCATAGAAATGTGTCAAGGATGGTAAAAAAGGAGGTTCATTATGAACAAAGAAGAATTAGTAAAAGAGGTATCAAAAAAAGCAAAAGTTTCTCAAAAAGCCGCATCTGATGTTATTGCAGCTGCATTGGATACAATCCAAAAAACAGTTTCCAAAGGCAAAAAAGTTACTTTGGTTGGTTTTGGAACTTGGGAACCGCGCAAAAGAGCTGCCAGAATGGGCCGTAACCCACAAACAGGCGCTCAATTGAAAATCGCAGCTAAAGTTGTTCCTGCATTCTCAGCAGGTAAAAAATTCAAAGAATTGGTTAAGTAACCTGATTCTTTTGGTTTAAAGGCGGCGAGAAAAAATTTTTTCTCGCCGCCTTTTTTAAAAAAAGTTTTAATTAGGCGCAAATTTTTTTTTCCTCGTATTTTAATATTGAAGTAATAATAATTGTAGATTAAGTATGAAAATTACGTTTAACAAAAATATTTATTGGGGACATGATAAAAGTGCTTTGTCAAATATAAACAAAGTTAAAACCGTCTTGCCCTCACAAAAACCGGATATGGTTTCTTTTGGCATGGCTAACGTAGGCTGGGACGGTGGATTTGAATTGAACCAAATAAGAGTTAATCAAAAAAAATATGAAGCAAATATAAGGCAGCGTATAGTTTCAATTCCTGATACTCTTTTGTTTTTGCAGGATGACAATGGCGTTACACAGTTTATGATGGCACTTTATGACGAACATCCGGATAATGCGATAAGAATTTTGGATTACCTTAAAGATGCAAATTTTGATTTGGAAGAAAAAAAGAAGTTTTTTGACCTAAAGGATAAAAAGGGCAACAATCAATTTGATGTCGCGGTAAAAACGAAATATTATGAAATTGCGATGAAGCTTCTTAAACTTATGGCAAAAATAGATCCTGAAAAAGTTGTTGATTTAAATATCCCTGAGGAGATTTATAAGATGCTCAGTTTCCCGAGAGTAGTGGATATTATGATTGAAAATAAAGCATTGTCAAAAGAAAAAACACTAAAGTTTTTAGATAAAAATATGGAGCATATACCTTTATATGCAAAAAGACGTGCTCTTGTTGAAGACTATGCAGATGATTATATAACAGATGAAGATATAAGTGGTATTAACGGCTTTTAATAAAGCGTGAGACGAGGTGCGATGATTCAAGCAATCTTTGATTGCGTAGAATCATGTATGCAGCC
>CAZXID010000004.1:0-44698 GCA_964640325.1 uncultured Muribaculaceae bacterium
AGGGGCGGCACTTTTCAAGTGCCGCCCCTTGCGTGTTTATTTAATTAATTTTTATTTATCTTCTAAAGCCAGATATCCGGGGAGTTTCCCGCTTAAGAAGTCAAGCAATGCGCCGCCGCCTGTTGAAACGTGGGTGAAGTTTTCGAATGATTCTTCACCAAAGATGTTTGTAATAGCAGTAACTGTATCACCGCCTCCTGCAATGGTTTTTGCTTCAGGATTATTTTTTGTAAGATTTTGAACAGCCTGTAACATTTGCTCTGTACCCTTTGTAAATCCGCCTTCAAAATATCCGACAGGTCCATTTACGAAGACAGTATTTGAATTTGCAATTGTATCTACTATATTATTTACTGATTTGTCAGCTATGTCCATAATTTCCCAGCCGTCTTCAATTTCATCCGCATAGACTGTCTTAATTTCTTTTGTTTCTTTATTTTGAACAACAACATCTTCTGATATTATTAAGTTAACGCCATTTTCTGCACATTTGTTAACTATTGATTTTGCTCTTTCCAAGTCAGCATTTAATTCTTCTTCATCTTTATAAAGTTTTCTCAAAGGAGAATTCGGATTTTCATTGATAATAAACGGGATAACCATTAATCCTGCGATAATTTGGTTGTCTTCAGGCTGCATTTTATCAATCAATGTATTTATAGGTCCTATTTTTGATTCAAGTTTTGAGCCGGCAGAAATTACTGTAAACGGGCGTTTAGGATTGTCCAATATTTCGCATGCCATATCAACTTCATTAGCCATCAAAAGCCCTGCAATGGCAGGTTTATTCCAATGTTCAAAACATTTAGCTACTCCCTCAGTTGAGGCATGAGCTCTGTGTGCTGCTCCAAAAGCATCGTTTACGTAAATATCTGCTGAAGCTTCCCAAATAGAGATCAATGGATCATCATTTTTTGTTTCGCCTTTGATAAAACGTGTGTTTTCAAGGAGAGCGACATCACCCTTTTTCATATCGCAAACTCCAAAGGGAAGATTTTTGCTTTGATAAAGTTTGACTTCTTGTCCAAGTAATTCAGACAATTTTTGGGCAACTGGCCTTAGGCTCAGTTTTTGTTGAATTTTAGCCATTTCTTCTGTTTCGTTTAAGTCGGGATTTTTTGCCTTTGCTTTTTTTAATTCTTTAGACGGATCGCCAAAGTGCGACATTAAAACAACTTTGGCTCCTTTGTCTGTTAAATATTTAATAGTTTTAACCGCCTGCTTAATTCTGAAAGCGTCATTTATTGTGCCGTTTTTGTTCATTGAAACGTTGAAATCCGCTCTCATCAAAACGGTTTTGCCTTCAATGTCGCCTAAGTCACGGACATCTTTTTTTACAGGCATTGAACGTTCAGACTTTTTATTTTCACAATGTGAGCAGGTAAAGCTTACACTGTCTGCTTTTAGTCCGTAATTATAAAGACCGATTGAATTTTGTGTTGCTGAATTTAATTTTGTGTTTGTGTAACTGTTAATTGCGTATATTTTCATTTTTCCTCCTTTTATACGTATATAAATAATTGAAACACCCTGAAAAAATTTTTTGTTATTCTCTTAACAAAGTTTTACAAATTAAAAGATTAATTTTTTGTTTATTTTTTAAGAATAATTAATTATTGATGTTAAATTAAGTATAAGTAAATAGGAAATAGTAAATAGTGAGTAGAAATTAAAAATCCATTTACCATTTACTGTTTACCATTCACTCTAAGAAGACATACTAATATATACAAGGAGCGTAAACAAATGGCAAAGACAATCGGTATTGATTTAGGAACAACAAACTCGGTAGTGGCTGTAATGGAAGGCGGTAAGCCAACGGTTATAGCAAACGCAGAAGGTGCAAGAACAACTCCTTCTATAGTCGGATTTTCAAAAACAGGCGAAAGGCTTGTCGGTCAGCTTGCAAAACGTCAGGCAATTTTGAACCCTGACAAAACGGTCGCTTCAATTAAAAGACACATGGGCGAAGATTTTAAGGTCAAAATTGATGACAAAAATTACACCCCGCAGGAGATTTCGGCGATGATTTTGAGAAAACTTGCCGATGATGCGAGTTCGTATTTGGGTGAAAAAGTAACTTCTGCGGTAATTACTGTTCCTGCATACTTTAATGATGCACAAAGGCAGGCAACAAAAGATGCGGGCAAAATTGCAGGCTTGGAGGTTCTTCGTATAGTTAATGAACCGACGGCAGCCGCGCTTGCTTACGGTTTGGACAAAGTTAAGCCTGAAAAGGTTTTGGTATTTGACCTTGGAGGCGGTACTTTCGACGTGTCAATATTGGAAATAGGAGATGGCGTACATGAAGTTCTTTCGACATCAGGCGATACTCATCTTGGCGGTGACGATTTTGATAATAAAGTTATGGATTGGCTTTGTGATGAGTTTAAGAAATCAGAGGGCATAGACTTAAGAAATGACAAACAAGCTATGCAGCGGATTAAGGAAGCGGCAGAAAAGGCTAAATGCGAGCTTTCTTCGGTTATTGAAACAAATATTAATCTTCCGTTTATAACAGCTGATGCCAATGGTCCAAAACACTTGGATATTTCTTTGACAAGGGCAAAATTTGAAGATTTGACACATGATTTGTTGGACAGATGCAAAAAACCCGTTGAAAATGCAATTAAAGATGCGAATCTTTCCAAAGGCGAAATTGATGAAGTTGTTTTGGTCGGAGGCTCTACGCGTATTCCTGCGGTTCAGGCGCTTGTTAAAGAGTACACAGGCAAAGACCCTAACCAATCGGTTAACCCTGACGAAGTTGTTGCTGTCGGTGCTGCAGTTCAGGCAGGAGTTCTTGCAGGCGAAGTTAAAGACATAGTTCTTTTGGACGTAACTCCTTTGACTTTGGGCATAGAAACGCTTGGAGGAGTTTTGACTCCGCTTGTTCCAAGAAATACAACGATTCCTGTTTCAAAATCACAGGTATTCTCAACAGCAGAAAATAACCAAACAGCAGTCGACATAAATGTTTTGCAGGGCGAAAGACCTATGGCAAAAGACAACAAGTCTTTGGGTATGTTCAGACTTGACGGAATTCCGCCAGCGATGAGAGGGCTTCCTCAAATTGAAGTTACTTTTGACATCGACGCAAACGGAATTGTAAATGTTTCGGCAAAAGATAAAGCAACAAATAAAGAACAAAAAATTACCATTACAAATTCAAGTAATCTTTCAGAAGATGATATTGAAAAAATGGTTAAAGAAGCCGAGATTAATGCGGCTGAAGATAAGGCTAAAAAAGAAGAAGCGGAAGTAAGAAATAACGCTTCAAGTTTGATTGCTTCCGCTGAAAGAATAGTCAAAGATTTTGAGGGCAAAATTGATGAAGCGGATAAAACAAAATTAGACGAGCAAAAAGAATCTTTGCAAAAGTCTTTGGATGAAAATAAATCAACCGAAGAAATTAAAAAATTGTCTGAAGATTTGCAGCAGACTATGTTTGCGATTTCTCAAAAAGCTTACGAACAGGTACAAAAAGAAGGTGAAACCGCTCAAAGCGAGACAGCACAAGGCGAAACTCCAAGTGAAGAAACTCCTTCTTCATCTGAAGACGATGTCATAGACGCCGAATATACAAAGGAAAGTTAGTTTATATTTAGGATAATATGAATGGGCAGGTCGGGATTTTCTTTTAGAAAATCCCGACTGTTTTCTAATACTCAAAAGCTTTTTTTCGTATTGAAAACAGACCTCTCCCGCAAGGGTCGAGGTAAGGCTAACAATTTATTTTTTAAATAATTTGACTTTTTAAGAATAAACAATATAATTAAGTGAGGGTATTAGTTTTTACTGAGAAAGTTTGGCATGGAGTTTGATAAATTAAAATCAAAATTGGCATTTACTCTCGCTGAAGTGCTGATTGTTTTGGGGATAATCGGCATGATTGCGGATTTGACTTTGCCTAGTTTGGTCGAAAATTATGAAAAACAGTATTATGTTACGGGTTTAAAAAAGGCTATTTCTGAAATAGAAGCAGCAATTAAGATTACTATTGTATCTGAAGGCTGTATTAATGATTTAAAATGTGCTATGGATATTAAGAGTGGTGCTAATGAGGGTATGATATCACTTAATACTAAAACACAGACTTTTGTAAATGAATTGGCGAAAAATAATATAAAGGCTGTGGTTAAAAATTGCGGTACAAACCAAACCCCTTGTTTTGGACCTCTGTATTATTGGGGATATAATAAGTCTTCTCGATGGGGGTCAACGAATAACTTAGACCAGCCTCCTGGGTATCTCGGGACATCTTCTGCCCGATTTGCACTGTTGCTTGCAGACGGTGTTTCAGCCTCTTTTGCGCCTAGTTTTCATGTTGTAATCATTCCAGGAGTTAGTTCGCATTTTTTCGTTTACGAATATGTTTTATCACTTTATATAGATATCAATGGTCCTAAACCTCCTAACGTTTTTGGAAGAGATACTTTTTGGGTTTATGTAAGGAATGACGGTTCGTTAATCCCTTATGGTTCTAAATACTTTTGTTCATTTAGCAGTAATCCTTCAAGTTGTAACTATTGGAATATGAATCCTTACGCTTTGTTTTGTTCAGACACTAATGATTACGGTGTTTTTTGTGGAGGACGTATAGTGGAGGAAGGCTGGAAAATTAATTATTATTAAAGGACTTAGTTATAGAAATCTTTTAATATTTACTCTTAATTTGACTTTTTACACTTAAGTTAATATAATCGGTTTATGACTAATTTAATCAAAGCACAAAAGGGTACAAAAGACATTTTACCCTCGGAAGTTGAACAATGGCAACGCCTGGAAGAGGTTGCACTTAAAGTTTTTTCAAATGCGGGTTACAAAGAAATCAGAACCCCGATTTTTGAGGCGACTGAACTTTTTTCTCGCGGAGTGGGCGATACTACAGATATTGTCAACAAAGAAATGTACACTTTTGAAAAAAGCGAGCGTTCCCTGACACTTCGCCCAGAAAATACTGCAGGGGTTGTAAGAGCCTACATAGAAAATGGAATGCACCGGCTTTCTGCTCCTGTAAAACTTTGGTATAAAGGTCCGATGTTTAGATACGAACGCCCACAGGCAGGCAGGCAAAGACAATTTCATCAGGTCGGAGTCGAAATGTTTGGGATTCAAGAACCCTCAGCCGATGCCGAAGTGATTTTGCTTGCTGTAGATTATCTAAAAGCTTTGGGATTGAATGACCTTGATGTTGAGCTTAACTCTTTAGGATGCAAGCAATGCAGAGAGGTTTACAAAGCCCGTATAAAAGAAGTTTTAAAAACACATTTTAAAAATCTTTGTCCTGATTGTCAAAACAGGTATGAGAAAAACCCCCTCAGGCTCTTGGATTGCAAAGTCGAAAGTTGTCAAAAGATATTTAAAAATTCTGAAATTCAAAAAGTTATAATTTCTGATTATATTTGTAAAGATTGCAGCGAACATTTTTCTTTGTTGAAAAAATATTTGGATATTTTAAAAGTCAAGTATTGTGTTAATAAATTACTTGTGCGCGGGCTTGATTATTACAATAGAACTGTTTTTGAGATTAAATCAAACAGTTTGGGCTCCCAAAATGCTGTTTGCGGTGGCGGAAGGTACGACAGTCTTGTGAAAAACCTCGGTGGAGAAGACACCCCCGCTGTCGGCTGGGCAATGGGAATGGAAAGATTGAACTCCTTGTTGTCTCAGTCTGAACAAAAAAAGTTAAAAGCTTATGTTGTCTCAAATTCCGTTCAAGAAGCCTTAAAATTAACCCAAGAGTTGAGAAGTCATGGAATAAGCGCCGATTTTGATATGACAGGCAAAAAATTTACAAAACAATTGGAAAAAGCTTCAAAATCGGCGATGTTTGCTCTTATTTTGGGTGAAGATGAAATTAAAAATAACAAAGTTTCAATAAAAAATCTTTCCACCTCTGAGCAAATTATTGTTGAAAGGGCTTGTGTGATTGACAAGTTTAGATAAAAGTATTATAATTCCCCTATGCAAAAAAAGGTCGAAGATACTATTAACATGTTAATAAAAGCTTTAAGCAAGCGTTTTGATGATTTTCAGGGAATTTATCTTTACGGAACATTTCTTGACGGTAAATTTCATCAGGATGAAGATATAGAACTCGTGGCTGTTTTTGATTCCGAGGATAAAACAAAGCGTGAGTTAATTTGGCCCATTGTGGGCAAAGTTGAGACCGAATTGGATGTTTTCATAGACCTTAATCCTACGACTATGGCAGAGTTGGAAAAAGACGAAGAATTGTACGAAGATGTCGTTAAATGCGGCCGTTTTTTTAATCCTTTCGGGCAATCAATTTAGGGGCATTTTTTCTTCGGGATAAATAAATTTAAGTTTTTCAAGATATTTTTCTTTTGTTTTTTTATCATTTAATTTTTTGTACCAGTAAATTAGCGTGCCTTTTTTATAATTTTGAAAATAATCTTCAAGCTGTAAGTAGTACTTTTTTTCTTTCAAGAATTTTTCTATCAAGTCAAAAATTTCAAAAAAGTCCAGTTTTTTAAAATCCTGTTTGCCGAAAGTGTAGGAAGTTTCGGAATTAAGCCTGTAAAAAACGAGGTTTTCTTTAGTTATACATATTTTTTTAGCTTGAAAAAATGTTTCATAGAAAAATACGTTGTCTTCAAAATTTAAACCTTCTTTGAATAAAATTTTGTGGGTTTTGAGGAAGTTTTTTTTATAAATTTTATTCCATGGCATAACACAAATTCTGAAAATAAAATTATAGGTTTCTTTAGGGGTAAAAGCTCTTTTTTCAAAAGGTTGTGGAAATAAATTCATTGTCATGTAAGGGTCTGAATTATTATAAAAGCCTGTTTTTTGATTAAAAGTTGTAACCGAGCACATAGAAATATCCGCATCAAAATTCTTGGCATTTTGATACAGCCTTTCAAACATGGTTGAATCTGCCCAATCATCTGAATCCAAAAAACCTATGTATTCTCCCTTTGCTGATTTTATTCCCGCATTTCTGGCAACGGATTGGCCTTTGTTTTCCTGAGAAATTATTTTTATTCTTTCATCTTTTTTGGCAAAATTTTGCAAAATTTTGGTTGAGCCGTCTGTTGAACCGTCATTAACGCAGATTATTTCAATGTCTTTTAAGGTTTGGTTAATAAGACTTTCAAGGCAGCTTTCAAGGTATTTTTCGGTATTGTAAACAGGGATTACTACTGATATTTTCATAAATTGATGATACTTCATATCTTTTTAAAAAGCAATTTATTTCATAAAGTGCTTACGTATTAGTACGTAAGCACTTTTGCGGACTTTTTTTTGATTCAAAAACCTTTCATAATATTAAAGTAAAAAAGAAAGGAGAAAATATGTCGGGATATTTATCGTTAATAGAGTTTGTTCCGGGAACAAAAGCAAAAGCACAGGAAGTCAACGCAAATTTTCAGGCAATCAGTCAAGGACTTTGCGAAAAGGCAGATAAGGCAGGGAATTCATCACAGGTATTTAGTGTATCAAGTGCCACGAGTCCCACGCATGCAATCAATAAGTCGCAATTAGATATTTTATCAACCGATTTGAATGCTAAAATAAATGCAGCCTCGGCAAGATTTTGTGTTAAATCGGCAAATGTTACAAATGGAGTCGGTGATTTGCTCGGTTATTCGGGCATGAATGTTTCTTTTAAAGTAGGAGGGTCTTATCCCAGTTTGGTTATTTCTAATTCAAGAGGAACTTTTTCAACATTTACTTCCATAGGGACATTGAGTATGAGTGGAAAACCCAATGGCGTTCACAATATCTTTATTGCAACCGTCGGCAGCATATATTCGCTTGCGAATAATATTTATAGACAGCCGAGCAGGCCGACTTTGGTTGAGGGTGATATTTGGTTAAACACAGGCGTAGAACCGCTTAAAGCTATTAAATATATAAGCGGCTCAGAGGTGGAGTTTTTAGATGTACCATTGGGAAAAGTTACAATATCAGGCGGGATAATTTCTGCCGTGGAAACATTTCCTTATAATCAAAATGATTATGAGGTTAATTTAAATTCTACGATAAAGCCAGCGTCAGGTTTGTCAAAATCAATAGCAAGTTTAGTTATGCCCGATTATCTAAACCCTGTGTCGAAAGCTTGGAATACTATACACCAGACAGTTTCTGACGGCTATTTATATGTTTATGCAAATATTTCTGATGGCTATAATGCATATCTTGAATATTCATTCAATTCGGATTTATCAAGTCCTATTACTGTCTGGATATCTTGGATGAATACTCCAGACCGCAGTATGGGCGCTTCGGGATTTGTGCCTGTTCCAAAAGGAATGTACTACAAAGCAAGAGGTGGAAACGCAGGACAAAGTCTCAAGTTTTATTCCGCCAAAGGCGCTTAAAAGAAATTAACAATAAATTTGTAATTTTATAAAAAAATAAAGAAAGAAGGCAAAATGTACGTAGAAATTAAAGAAAATAAAATATTAAACTGGTGTGAAAATCCTTATTTGGATTATGTTTACGTTGATATTGACTATTGCACTTTTGAACCTGAAAAATATAAAGTAATAGATGGTATATTAACAGATATTTCACACACTCAGGAATACTCACAATTAAAAAATCAAAAACAAAAAGAACTTGAAGTCAAAAATTTGAAGGCTCAAATAGCTGAGCTTGATATAAAAAGAATCAGGGCAATCGCAGAGCCATCTCAAAAACAAGAGGGTATTGCATGGTTGGATTTTTATACTCAGCAAATAATTGATTTAAGAGAACAGTTAGCCGATTTGTAATTTTATGTTTATCGGTTTAAAGCTGCGGGTTTTTAATCCGCCGCTTTTTATTGTTCATTAAGAAATGTAATTTTTTTAAAATTAAGTGGCAAAAAATATTTTCATATTCTTTAAAGCATGTTGTAATAAAGTTTAAGGAGTTAAAAGATATTATGAGAGTTAATTTATTTTCCACGGTTGGGTTTACGGGAAAACCCATGGTAATAGGGAATATGAAAATGAATAAAAGCCCGAAAGAAACAACAGAACTTATTAACAAAACTGCTATGCAAATATTAGATATGCCGACTCAAGATGTTTTTGTGGGTTTTGCACCTACCGCATTAGCTTTTTGCACAGCAAAAGCAAGCAAAAGTTATCGGTCTATGGCAAATATCAAACTGGGCGGACAGGAAGCTGATTTAGGTACAGAAAAAGGCGGAGCGGTCACGGGCGCAGTTTCTCAGGATATGTACAAAGATTCAGGCGCGGATTTTATTATAATAGGACACTCCGAAAGAAGAGGTAAATTTGCAGAAACCGATGAAAATGTCAACGCAAAAACACTTTCTGCACTTAAAAAAGGGCTTATGCCCGTTGTTTGTGTGGGGGAATCTTTAAAGCAAAGAGAAGCAGGTGATGCCGATGATGTCGTTTCAACACAGGTTATAAAAGCATTGAAAGGTGTTTCCGAAGAGGATATAACAAAAGTTGTTATCGCATATGAGCCTATTTGGGCAATTAACACAGGAAAAACCTGTGATGCTGATGAAGCAGACAGAATGTGTCGAATGATAAGAAATGAAATAGCAAAAAATTATGGCGAACAAAATGCAGCAGATGTTTCAATTTTGTACGGCGGAAGTGTGAATGACGGCAATGCAGATAAATTATTTGCACAGTCTGACATTGACGGCGGACTTGTCGGCGGGGCTTGTTTAGATGCTGATAAATTCAGTAAAATAGCATTTAGTTTGGCAAAACAAAAGAATTTGATGTAATTTATTTTAGAAGATAAATAATAAAGCCCTATTGTTTTTCAATAGGGTTTTTATTATGATTAGTTTATGAGCATTGGCGTTGATATTGAAGATATAAGAAGATTTCAGGATAAATCGCAGGATTTTTTGGATAGGGTTTACACAAAATCCGAACAGGAATACTGCCTTTCAAAAAAATTGCCCGCAAAACATTTTGCGGTAAGGTTTTGTGCAAAAGAAGCAGTTTTAAAGGCGCTTACAGGGCTAAATATTCCTCATCCGCCTTTGAAGATGATAGAAGTTTACCATTGCGATAACAACTTTCCAAAAATAAGATTGTTAAACAATCTTGATAATAAATTGACTTTTGAAGTGAGTTTATCGCATGATAAAACAAAGGCGATTGCCTTTGTAATTGCTGAAATTAATGATAAAATATAAGCAGAGGAAATATGTCGTTTGAATTTGAAAAATTGGGAATAGAGGGAGTTATTTTGGTTAAGCCAAAAGTTTTTGGGGATAATCGTGGGTTTTTTATGGAGACTTACAGAAAATCTGAATTTTTACAAAACGGGATAACTTGCGATTTTATCCAAGATAATCATTCAAAATCGTCAAAAGGAGTCTTAAGAGGACTTCATTATCAGGCGGCACCAAAACCGCAAGCAAAATTAATAAGGTGTTCCAGAGGAAAAGTTTTTGATGTTGTTGTGGATTTGAGAAAAGATTCAAAAACTTTTGGCAAATGGATTAAGGTGGAATTATCACAAGAAAATAAAAAGATGCTTTTTGTTCCGGCGGGGTTTGCCCATGGCTTTGTTGTTTTATCAGATGAGGCAGAACTTTTATACAAAACAAACACCGAATTTTGCCCTGAACTTGACAGAGGGCTTTTGTGGTGCGATAAAAATATAGGCATTGATTGGGGAATTGACTTTGAGCCGATTTTGAGCGAAAAAGATAAAATACAGCCTAAATTAAAAGAATTAAATAAAAAGGAATTGATATGAAAAGATTACTTGTAACTGGCGGTGCAGGCTTTATTGGCAGCTGTTTTGTAAGGCATGTTCTAAATAAATATCCTGAGTATAAGGTTATAAACCTTGATATATTGACTTATGCCGGTAATATTGAAAATCTTGATGATGTTAAGGATAATCTAAATTATACGTTTGTTCAAGGCGATATTTGTGATAAAAAACTTGTCAGGGGCTTGATTGAGCAGGTTGATTGGGTGGTAAATTTTGCCGCAGAAAGCCATGTGGATAGAAGCATAACCGGTCCCGAAATTTTTATTGAGACAAATGTAAAAGGTACTTTGAATTTGCTTCAGGCATGTAAAGAAATTGGTATTGAAAAATATTTGCAGGTTTCAACCGATGAAGTTTATGGAACACTCGGGGCTACGGGATATTTTTATGAAACAACCCCGCTTGCACCGAATTCACCTTATTCTGCATCAAAGGCAAGTGCCGATATGCTTGTGAGGGCTTATTATGAGACTTATAAATTACCTGTTTTGACAACTCGTTGTTCAAATAATTACGGACCTTATCAGTATCCTGAAAAACTTATTCCTTATTTTATTTCACAGCTTTTAAAAGGAGACAAGGTTCCTGTTTACGGTGACGGGCTGAACGTTCGTGATTGGCTTTATGTGTACGATCATTGCGCTGCAATTGATGCGGTTTTGCACAAAGGTAAATTCGGTGAGGTTTACAATATTGGCGGACACAATGAAAAAACAAATATGGAAATAACAAAAATAATCTTAGATGCTATGGGCAAAGACGAAAGCTCGATTAAATATGTCGAGGACAGACTCGGACATGATAAAAGATATGCTATTGACAACAAAAAAATACAATCAGAGCTTGGCTGGGAGCCTTCTTTGACCTTTGAAGAAGGAATTAAGCTTACTATTGACTGGTATTTGGCTAATCAGGAGTGGATAAATGAGCTTGAAGCGAAGAAATTAGCCTTGAAAGGATAAAAGATGAAAGGAATAGTACTCGCAGGCGGAGCCGGAACAAGGTTGTTCCCTACGACAATGGTTGTTTCAAAACAATTGTTGCCGATTTACGATAAACCGATGATTTATCATCCGATTTCGGTTTTAATGCTTGCAGGGATAAAAGAAATTTTAATAATTTCAACTCCGCAGGATTTGCCCAATTTCAAAAAACTTTTAGGAGCGGGCGAACAGTTTGGGGTCAAATTTTCTTACAAAGAGCAGCCAAGTCCTGACGGGCTTGCCCAGGCGTTTATATTAGGCGAAGAATTTATCGGAAAAGATTCTGCCGCACTTGTTTTGGGCGATAATATTTTCTTCGGGCAAGGCTTTTCAAGTAGGCTTCAAGAGGTTGTTAAAAATATTGAATCAAAAGGCGGCGCAGCGGTTTTCGGATATCAGGTAAAAGATCCTCAGAGGTTTGGGGTTGTTGATTTTGATGCTAACGGTAAGGCACTTTCTATTGAAGAAAAACCTGCAAATCCTAAATCAAATTATGCCGTTACGGGCTTGTATTTTTATGATAATAAAGTTGTAGAATATGCAAAAAATCTTAAACCATCTGCAAGGGGCGAACTTGAAATCACTGATTTAAATAATGTTTATCTTAAAAACGGCGAATTGAGTGTTGAATTGCTTGGCCGCGGCTTTGCTTGGTTAGATACCGGAACCCACAGTTCGCTTTTGCAGGCAAGCCAATATGTTCAAACAATTGAAGAAAATCAAGGAGTTAAAATCGCCTGTCTTGAAGAAGTTGCCCTCAGAATGAAATTTTTGACTAAAGATAATCTGCTTAAACAGGCTGAAAAGTATAAAAATAATGAATATTACCAATATGTTGCAAGGATAGCGCACGAACTGGGATGATATTAAAAGAATTTTTAGAAAATAAAAAATGTTTTAAGCTTGTTTGTGGGGCGGGAAACGAGAATTTAGACGAAGTTGAAAAACTTGTTGCAATTTATGCCAAAGCCGGTTGCAGGTTATTTGATCTGTCGCCGCATAAAAAAGTAATAGAGGCGGCACAAAAAGGACTTTTGAGAGTTATAGACAAAAAAAAATTGTCTGATTACTATTTTTGTATAAGTGTCGGGATAAAGGGCGAACCTCATTTTAATAAAGCAAAAATTAATCAAAAATTTTGTAAACAATGCGGAAATTGTATTGATGTTTGTTTGCAAAATGCAATATGTCTTAAAAGTAGGTTGGGCTTCCCAGCCCAACAGCTTGAGGTTGCCGAAGAAAAATGTATCGGTTGTGCAAAATGTCTGAAAATTTGTCAACATAACGCTATTGAAATCTATCAAAAAAATAAACCGATTAACGAACTATTAGAAAATATTTTAAACTGTTCACCTTTTCAGCCTTTCAGCCTTTCAGCCATTGAACTTCATGCTTCGGGGATTGACGAAAAAGACGTTGAGGAAAAATGGAATTATTTAAACAAAAATTTTGAGGGAATGCTGAGCCTTTGTATTGACCGTTCAAAACTTTCTAATCAAGCGGTTATAAACAGGATTAAGAATCTTATTAAAAACAGGAATCCTTATACAACCCTAATTCAGGCAGACGGAAATCCGATGTCCGGGGGCGAAGATGATTTTAAAACCACTCTTCCCGCAGTTGCCATGGCGGAAATTGTTGCCAATGAAAAATTGCCTGTTTATCTTTTAATTTCCGGCGGAACAAATACTAAAACGGCAAGACTTGCAAAAAAATTCGGAATTGATTTTAACGGGATTTCCGTAGGCTCGTACGCAAGAAAAATAGTCAAAAATTATATTGAAAAAGAAGATTTTTGGAGTGATAAAAAATCTTTTAATAAAGCGGTAAGTGAAGCAAAAAAGTTGATAAGTAGTACGTTTTAATAATATATTTCCATCTCGCATTTTTCACAGTTGAACTTAAGCGGATATTTTTTACCTTTTTCATCCACTAAAAACAACTTTCCCGGGTTTTTACACATATTAAATGCTGATTTCAAACAATGTTTTGTGGCCATAACTGTTTTACCCGAAACGCAGACTTTCCCACTTTCAAGCGCAGGTTCAATAATTTTGCTTCCATGCTTTTGATAAAAATCTTTTGCTTTTTTGTTTAAAATGTTGCCATTATAATTAATTTCCTGATTTGGAAATTGATAAGATTCTGAATTAATTTCAGGAGTAGGATTGGGGGAATAGTTTTGTAGGCGTTTTTTCATCAATTTTTCAAGTAATTCGCGGCGAAGCTCGTTTAATTTTGAAACAGGCAAAAAAGGAATTTTATTAGTGTTAATAATTATATTGTCAACTATAAAATCGCTTTCGCCCGATTTTTTAAGCTGCTTAATTATTGTTTCTTTTGTTTTTTCCCTGTTTTGGGCAAGTTCTTCATAAGCATAATTAATTTCGGCAATATTTCCGTCTTTGTCAACTGCTGTGATTTTATCTGATTCAAAAGCTAAATTAACACCGGTTTTTCTTGCGGTTTTGGAATTTTTTAATTTTTTTTCAAATTCAGAATCCAAATTTCGATAAATTTTTGTCCCGACTTTAATTCCGTCTGTTTTGTTTGGGAATATTTTGTTTTTTTCAACCTTATTTACAAGGCAGCCTTCAAGTTCGCCATTTTGTATGAAGCACAAGCCATCTTGCGAGGCGAGAGGCGAAAGGTAAGAGGTGAGAAGATTTATTTCAAAATAATCTTTGCCCATTTTTGCAACCTCTCCGATGTATTCCCCCCTTGCCTTTGGGCTTTCAAAGTCAAAGCATTTTTTTCTTTTGCCGTCAAGAAAATAATCTGTAAAGCCTCTGTTAAAACTTTTTTCCAAATTTGGTTCAAAGTCAAATATAATTTTGCCCGAAGATGTTTTTTGATAGCCTAAATCGTCAATTAATTTTCTGTAGTATGCAACAACATTTTTTACATAATTTTCGTCTTTTAATCTGCCTTCAATTTTGAAGGATGTAATGCCTGCTTCGACTAATTCTTTAATGTGTTTTGATGCGTTAAAATCTTTCAAATTAAGTAAATATTGGGTTTTTGCGATGTAATTTCCTTTTTCGTCAATAAGCGAGTATTTTTTTCTGCAAGGCTGAGCGCATTCGCCCCTATTTGCTGAGCGTCCGCCGATTGCATAACTTAGATAACACTGTCCGCTGTATGAAACACACAGTGCTCCGTGGATAAAAGTTTCCAATTCCAAATTTGTTTGTTTTTTGATTTCTTTAATTTGCTTAACAGAAAGTTCTCTTGCTAAAATTACTCTTGAAAAGCCCGCATTTTCAAGGAACTTTATTTTTTCAACAGTTCTGTTGTCGCATTGAGTTGAGGCAAAAAATTTAATCTTTTGGCTTGCCGCGTCGGAGCTTCGCTCCTCCTCGCAATGACGACTATTCTTTGCCTCTAGTAATCCCATGTCTTGTATTATGATTGCATCAATGCCTATTTTTGATAAATCTTCAATTAATTTTTCTGCTCGTACAATTTCTTCATCGGTTAAAATTGTGTTTATCGCCGCATAAACTTTTACGTTAAATTTGTGCGCATATTTAACAATTTCTTCAATGTCAAGAAGCGAATTTGGGACTTTTTTTCTTGCCCCGAATTCGCTTGCTCCTATGTATATTGCATCTGCACCGAAATCTATTGCTGCTTTGGCACATATTTTATCTTTTGCAGGTGCAAGAAGTTCAATCATTTTATTAGTCATCCAACGCGTCAACGCCCGGAAGCACTTTGCCTTCGATAAATTCAAGGCTCGCCCCGCCGCCTGTGGAAATGTGGGTGAAAGTATTTTCATCCAACTTATATTTTTTAACGGCAGCAACCGTATCGCCGCCTCCAAGAACGCTTATCGCACCGTTTTTAGTAGCTTCTTGAACTGCAAGTGCGACAGCTTTTGTTCCTTGAGTAAATTTGTCGTTTTCAAACGCTCCTACAGGTCCGTTCCAAAGAATTGTTTTTGAGGCTTTGATTACATCTTCAAATGCTTTTTGGGTTTCAGGGCCTGCATCAACTCCTTCAAAGCCGTCTGGAATCTCATAGACATTTACGATTTTGTTTGTTCCGTTTCCTGAAAAATCGTCTGTTACAAGAACGTCTTTTGCCATAATTATTTTAACGCCTTTTGCGGCAGCTTTTTTCTCAACCTCTTTTGCGACTTCAAGTTGGTCGTCTTCGCAGATTGAATTTCCGATTTTGCCGCCGTTTGCCTTAACAAAAGTGTATGCCATGCCCCCGCCGATTATTAAATTATCCACTTTATCGATTAAGTTTTCCAAAACACCGATTTTGGTGGAAACTTTTGCTCCGCCCACTATTGCGGTAAATGGTTTTTCAGGGTTATTAAGAGCATTTCCCAAACATCTTATTTCTTTTTCCATTAAAAGTCCTGAAACAGCTGGTTTCAGAGCTTTTGCAAGTTTGGAGGTTGAAGTATGATTTCTGTGTGCTGCGCCAAATGCGTCATTAACATAAAAATCGCCCAATTTTGCAAGTTCATTTGCAAAAGTCATGTCATCATCTTTTGCCTCTTCGGCTTTGTAAAAGCGAATATTTTCTAACAGGGCAACTTGACCGTCTTGAAGTTTTTCTAATTCTTCTTGTGCGCCTTGCCCAACAGGAGTTGAAACAAACAAAACTTCTTCGCCCAAAACTTCAGACAGTTTTTTTGCAACAGGAGCAAGCGTAAACTCCATGTTCCACTCGCCTTTTGGTCTTCCTAAATGTGCCATAAGGATTATTTTTGCGCCTTTTTCCTGCAGAAATCTTATGGTCGGGATTATTGCCTGAATTCTTGTGTCATCTGTTACGTTTTTATTCTCATCAAGAGGAACATTGATGTCAACTCTTATCAGCGCTCTTTTGCCTTTTAGATTTCCTAAATCTTTTATTGATTTTTTCATTTTATCTCTCCTTATCTTAAGTATTGCTTTATTCTATTTTAATAAATACATAGTTTTAAGTAAAGCATATTTTTAACGGTAAAAAATTGTAAATTTTTGTATTTTATCTTGGGCTTAAAAGCGGAAAAATAAAATCATTTAAGTTATGATATCGTTATGAGCATGGAAGAAACTTCGGGTAGGATGTTGCAAAGCAATTTTAATTTAACAAACTATGATTTTTATTCAAGCCGTCATGAAATGGAATTGGTGGCTAAGATAGTAGACTCCTTAAATAAAATTATTGCTGAAGATAGAAAAGAAAAACAGCCTTTGTTTCTTAGGACTACGAATAATTTTATTTTTGATATAGCAAAAAGAGTTGTGCATGACAAGAAAAGAACTTTTCTTATAGGAATTGCAGGTGAGTCGGCTTCGGGAAAAACCACTTTTGTTGATAACACTGTAAAGGCATGTGTTAAAGAAAAAAAAGAAGGTATTTACACCGTAATCCGTTGTGACGATTATTTTTACGACACTTCAAAAGAACTCACGGATGCTGGAAGTTATGAGGCATTGTTTAAAACAGGCTTTAGTTTTGATACTCCAAAAGCAGTTAATCTTGATTTAATGAAACAACATTTGATTGAGCTAAAACAGGGCAATACGGTTGTTTCTCCAGATTATGATTTTGTGACATGTGTTTCTAAGCATGACGGAGAAGTTAAAAAACCGGCAAAAGTAATTTTAAATGAGGGCCTTTACGTTTTGAACGAGGGCTTAAGGGAAATAATGGACATAAGAGTTTATGTATTTACTCCGATAGATGTTATAAAAGATCGTTGGTACAAAAGAGCGGCAACAAGGGGCAAAACGGGCGATGCTGCTGATATGATGTTTGCAGATGTTAATCATACCGCGCAGCGCTACATCAGGCCTGCCATGGAAATTTCGGATGTTATTATTAATGGTATGGTTGCAGTTGATTATATTGAAGTTATAACGGACAAAATATTTAGTGCAATTGCCGATGCTTGCGAAATTTGATTTTTAG
This sequence comes from uncultured Muribaculaceae bacterium, assembly GCA_964640325.1. Lineage (GTDB taxonomy): Bacteria > Cyanobacteriota > Vampirovibrionia > Gastranaerophilales > Gastranaerophilaceae > DAOQAU01. The sequence continues at coordinate 17,640 of CAZXID010000004.1, forward strand.
CGTGCATTTTATTTTTAAAGTTGTACTATGGTGATGAAGGAGAATTTTTATAATGAATATTATTGACGTGGAAAAAATTAATTCATTTTTGGGATTAACAGGGGACGAGAAAAAAGTTGACGGGATTTTGAAAAAAGCACTGGAATTAAAAGGGCTTGAAAGTGAAGAAATAGCGATTCTTTTAAATCTTGAAGATGAAAGTCTTTTGAATAAGCTTTTTAAAACCGCAAAAAAGGTAAAAGAAGGAATTTATGGAAAAAGGATTGTTCTTTTTGCCCCGCTTTACCTTTCGAATTATTGTTGCAATAACTGTTTATATTGCGGATTTCGCCGTGACAACAAAGATATTCACAGAAAAAAACTTACCGTTGATGAGGCAGTGCATGAGGCTGAGCAGATAATGAAAATGGGGCATAAAAGGATTTTGCTTGTGGCCGGAGAAGATACAAATCAATGTAATCTGGATTATATAAAAGAAATTATTGATAAAATTTATGAAAAGAAAATAATGAACGGGGAAATCAGAAGGCTTAACATAAATATCGCGCCTTTGAAAACAGAAGAATTCAAGCGCCTTGCTTCTTTTGGGATAGGAACTTTTCAGGCATTTCAGGAAACTTATCATCCGGAAGTTTATAAAAAAATGCACCCGTCAGGTCCTAAAGCAAATTATCAGTGGCGCTTGGAAGTTATGGACAGAGCCATTGAAGGCGGCATACAAGATTTTGGCATGGGTGCACTTTTCGGGCTTTGTGATTACAGATTTGAAGTTCTTGCCCTTATTGAACATTCGAAATATTTGCTTAATAAATACGGCGTAGGACCTCATACTCTTTCTGTTCCAAGAATTGAGCCGGCATCAGGTTCAGATTTATCCAAAAATCCGCCTCATGCAATTAACGACAAACAATTTAAGAAAATAGTCTCAGTATTAAGGCTTGCAGTGCCTTATACCGGCATGATTTTAACCACAAGAGAATCTGCACAGATGAGAAGGGAAGTTATTGAATTGGGGATTTCGCAAATCAGCGCAGGCTCAAAAACAAATCCGGGAGGTTATTCTGACGAAGACTCCACAGCACAGTTTACAATGGCTGATAACCGTTCTTTGGACGAAATCATAAGAGAATTAGCTCAAACGGGGTTTATACCAAGCTTTTGCACAAGTTGTTACAGATTGGGAAGAGTAGGAAAAGATTTTATGGATTTGGCGCAGGTGGGGCTTATTCAGCGTTTTTGTGATCCTAATGCCGTTTCTACTTTTGCTGAATATCTTAATGATTATGCCAGTGCTGAAACCAAAAAAGCAGGTTTTGCCGCAATAGAAAATCATATTAACAACAATATCAAAGATGAAAAAATTAAATCAAAAGTCATAGAAACTCTCGATAAAATCAAAAACGGTGCAAGAGATTTGTACGTTTAATAAAGTGATTAAGTGGCTAAGAAGTAAATTTAGGTTGGGTTTTTAATCCGACAAAACAAAAAATTTTCTTCTCACTTCTCACTGTCTGTTGCCTATCTCTTAATTTTTTAACATTTGTTTACAAAAGTAAAATAAAAAAGCAATTTTTTCTGAGTATATATCTTAATATATATATAGGATATAAGAGAGAGAAAAAATAAATGATTACTGCGGCAAATAATGCTAAAAATGATACTAATGCAAACGGAAAATATAAGCCGCTTCGCAAGCGTAAAAAGAAAAGCTCATCCGGCGATTTCCAGGATTTTGTATACTTGGATAAAATTGATCCCAGAATGAGATTTAACAGTTCAAAAGATCCTATTTACTTTCTTTTCGATTGTATTGAAAAAAGAAGTATAATTCAATTGACAATGGATTTTATAGAAGATTCATTCTTTGAAATAAAAAATTTATTTTCAAAGGAATAATTATAAATTTAAGGGATAAGGGATATGGGATATGGGTAAAAAAAGAGCGGATTATTTCCGCTCTTTTTTATTTATTTTTGTATATGGCTTGTAATTATTTTGTTTCTTTTTTAAAATTAATTTGTTGAGAAGGAAAATAAAAATAAATGACAGTTATAAACGAAAAATTTGTTGTAAATACTAAGGGACATACCGATATAATTGACATTACAAAAAATGTTCAAAACAGTGTTTACAGGCATTCGCTTCAAAATGCATCGGTTTTGGTCTATGTTGCCGGAAGTACTGTTTCGATTACAAATATAGAGTTTGAGCCGGGGGTCTTGGTGGATTTGGCAGAAGCATTGGAAAGGGTTATTCCCACAGGCATTGAATATCATCATGATGCAACATGGCATGACGGAAACGGTTATGCGCATGTTAGGGCTGCAATAGTTGGTAATTCAACTTCTATTCCTCTTATTGATGGGGCTTTACAGCTTGGAACATGGCAGCAGATTGTTTTGGTGGATTTTGATAATAGGCCCAGAACAAGAACGGTACATGTACAAATTTTTTATTAAGAATTACTTTTCTGATGCGGCTTTTAATCTTATAATTGCTCTTGTAAGCGCTATTTCTGCCCGTTTTACATCAATATCATCAGAGCTTTCGTTTAATCTTGCTTCTGCACGTTCTTTAGCTTCTTTGGCTCTTGTTGCATCAATATCCCTGCCATTTTCCGCCGTTTGAGCCAAAATTGATGCCTGATTGTCCTTAAGTTGAAAAACCCCGCCCATTACCGCAAAATATTGGACGTCAGTGCCTATAACAATTTTTGTTATTCCTATGTCAAGCGCGCACATAAAAGGTATATGTCCTGGTAGGACTCCAAATTCACCTTGCATGCTTCTTGAATATATTTCATCAACATCGGCGTCAAAAACTACTTTTTCGTGGGTTGTTATTTTAAGGTGTAATCTGTTTTCAGACATGTTTAATTAAGTCCTTTGGCTTTTTCTATAGCTTCTTCAATAGTGCCGACCATATAAAAGGCTTGTTCCGGAAGATTATCGTGTTTCCCGTCAATAATTTCTTTAAACCCTTTTATAGTATCTTCAAGTTTAATATATTTGCCTTCAAAGCCGGAGAATTTTTCTGCAACAAAGAAAGGTTGAGATAAAAATCTTTGAATTTTTCTTGCTCTGTTTACTGTTTCTTTGTCTTCTTCGGAAAGCTCATCCATCCCTAAAATCGCGATAATATCTTGTAATTCCCTGTATTTTTGAAGAATTTCAAGTACACGTTTTGTTGTATTGTAGTGTTCATCGCCTATAATATTAGGATCTAAAACTCTTGATGTTGAAGCCAGAGGGTCAATTGCAGGATAAATTCCCAAAGAGGCAATCTGTCTTGAAAGAACGGTTGAAGCATCTAAGTGCGAAAATGTTGTTGCAGGTGCAGGGTCCGTAAGGTCGTCTGCAGGAACATAAATTGCCTGAACTGATGTGATTGAACCGTCTTTTGTGGAGGTAATTCTTTCTTGAAGCTCGCCCATTTCTGTAGCAAGTGTCGGTTGATATCCCACCGCAGAAGGCATCCTGCCTAAAAGTGCTGAAACTTCCGAACCGGCTTGAGTAAATCTGAAGATGTTGTCAATAAATAACAATACGTCTTGTTTTGAAAAATCTCTGAAATATTCAGCCGCAGTAAGTGCTGAAAGTCCTACCCTCATCCTTGCTCCCGGCGGTTCATTCATCTGACCGTAAATCAGAGCAACTTTATCCAAAACGCCGCCTTCTTTAAATTCATTCCAAAGGTCGTTTCCTTCACGAGTTCTCTCGCCGACACCTCCAAAAACCGAAACTCCGGAGTGTTCCATTGCGATATTGTGGATTAATTCCATAATCAAAACGGTTTTGCCGACGCCTGCTCCGCCAAAAAGTCCGATTTTTCCGCCTTTTTGATACGGTTGAAGAAGGTCGATTGCTTTAATGCCCGTTTCTAAAATTTCGATATTTGTATTTTGGTCAACGAGTTTGGGTGATTCTCTGTGAATGGGCAAGTAATCTTTTGTTTCAATAGGCCCGATTTCATCAACGGGTTCACCGATAACGTTTAAGATTCTTCCCAGTATTTGGTTTCCAACCGGGATTTTAATTGAGTCTTTTGTGTCTATAACTTTCATACCTCTTTTAAGCCCGTCTGTTGAAGACATTGCAACGGTTCTTACCTTATTTGATCCTAACATTTGTTGTACTTCTGCTATAACAAAGCTTCCGTCATCTTTTTGAATTTTTAAGGCGTTATAAATTTCAGGCAATTCTCCCTGTTGAAATTCTACGTCAATTACAGGACCTATAATCTGTGATATTAATCCCTCGTTTTTTACCAATGTTTCCATATAAAACCCTCATCTTCCTTATGAGATCGCGGAAAAATTAAAATTTTCCTCGCAATCTCCCTTGTCCGGCTTTCATCCTTGTCGCCGGCTGTCCCTCAGCCGTCAAGGATTTAGCACTTCTTAGGTCGGATTTGAAAAATTGCGAAAAATTGTCATTTTTCGAATTTTCCTGCATCCTCTATCGCATAATCTCATAATACACTAAAACATTTTATTTTCAAATTGTAAATGTTTTTAAGATTTGTTATATTTTATAGCAAAATTTATTTTTACGGGTATTATTATACTTAAATATACATTTAAACGTCATGCTGAATTTATTTCAGCATCTCGTCAGCGGTGTAAGTTGTAGAGATCCTGATACATCGCAAGCGATACTCTCCCTTGTAACCCTCGACAAGTCTCGGGAACAAGACGAGAAGACAAGTTCAGGATGACAAATGAGGGGAAATGATAGCACTTATAGAAAAAGAAAATAATACCTCAGATAAAATTTTAAAGCCGGATTTTAATCAAAAAACCGGAAGGGAATTGTTGGCGTTTTATCTTCAGTCAAAATTCAAGCAAATTCTTGCTTACGACAAAAAGTATCATACCCCTGTTTTTATTGAAGTAAGACCTGATTTTATATCAAGATTTTCAAGAAGACTTATTAATAATCCTCAAAAAAGGATTTTAATAGGAATTACGGGAGAATCGGCTTGCGGAAAATCAACTATATGCGGAAAAATTAAAGATACGATAGGCCGTCTTGACCTTCCCGTAACCATAATAAGTTCGGATAATTATTTTAATGATATTTCTGAACTCATCAAGCGCTGGGGGGATTTTGACACTCTTCGCGATAACGGATATGACGTTGATTCTCCCGAGAGTTTTCAATTGGGTTTATTAAAAGAAGATTTGGAGTCTATTTCCAAGGGGGTTGATATAAAAATCCCTCAATATTTGCTCAATGGAACCGGCATTTCGGTACCTGAGTCGATTCCTGTTTCATCTCAAAAAATTATTGTTGTTGAGGGTATGTCAACAATGTATAGGGATGTCAAGGATATTTTTGATATAAAAGTTTATATAGAAACAAATTTTGAAGAAAGAGAAAAAAGATTTAAAGCAAGAGCGGTTTGCAGAAATCAGGATGAATGTAATGCTCAAAAACATTGGGAGTATGTTAAATTAGCCGGCGAAAAGTACATTAAACCTTTTAGAAACGAAGCTGATATGATTCTTAACGGAAATTCCGACTTGGAATATTTCTCACAAATTCTTGAATATATTCATACGATTACTAATAATTTTCAGTAAGTTGAAAAGCCGAATAGTTTATAAGAAGATAAGATGAGTAGATGAGTAGATGCGTGGGTTATCCTACTACGCCTCTTGGCCTCTTTGTATCTTTCTTAAGGCTTAGCCCCACACTCTGTCATTTCTGTTTACCCATTTACCATTTACTATTTACTTCATAACTTCTCCAACCTTAGTATAGCTTTTTTATATACTTATCCTACGAAAAGATGATTTACTGGGCGCTTTGTTGTGATAATTTTATTCTTGTTGAGTCAGTTATTAAATGAGAAAGGTATCGAAATGGAGAAGTTGAGCATAAACAGTATTTCAAAAAATTTTTTCAGAACAACTACCGTCAAGAAAGTAGACAAAAATCATACTAATCCTTTTGGCGTAAGTTTTAAGGGAAATGTTTTAACCGCAGATGTATTTGAAACGAAAAATAATAATACAAATCTTATAGAAAGAGCAAAAAGTAAGAGCAGAATGCTTTCCAGTGCCGTTGTCGGCTCTATAACAAATTTGAGTTCGGCAATAAGTACCAGATTAAATTCGGTTGTGTCTTTCGGGAACAGAATCAGACAAAATGCGGTTGATTTTTGGACAAAAGCTCAGCAAACAGAGATTAATTTTGACATGTCGAACATCAGCAACAGGATTACTTCAAAATTGCCTTCATTTACCGGCACATATAAAGTTTCAAATCTTGTAAAACGACCGGTTTCAGAGCTTGAAGAGATGCTAAAAGCCGAATTGGCTATAGTTTAAGAGGGGGAAATATGGAAAACAGAAGAGTAAACAGTATAATAGAAGCGCTTGCAAAGCATGAAGATGCCGAGGCAATAAATGTATTGGAAAAAGTCGGAACTAATTGCGAGAATGACGATGTCAGAAGACTTACTTCAAAAGCGCTTATTAAAAAGAACAATCAGGATTCGCTTGCAGTTGTAATTTCTTCAAAAGGAAAAGGTATTAACGATTTGAGCACAAGCGTTGCAATGAGTACAATCAACGAACTTTTGCAGTTGAAAGATAAAGAGCAGGCCATGGGTGTTTTGGAAAATACTGAAAACAGCCATGAGGATGAAGATGTAAGAGAAACCGCACGTTCGGTAAAAGCTTTGATGTCTTTTTCTTAAGAAAAATAATTCGCATACCCCAATAAAAAGGAGACCTTTTGGTCTCCTTTTTGAATTTTTCATCTAAGCTCCTATACAATTGTTTAAATATTGGATTGTATTTATTTTTTCGTTGTAAAGGTACTTGATAAAATTAAGATAAGCACTGTCATAAGATGTTATTAACAAATTTATTTCAAAGCCTTCAGCGCAGAACGGCTCGTAATCATAAACAACATAGCTGTTATATTTACTTTTCCACTCTTTCCTTTCGATTCGACTGTTGTTTTCTTCAATCACATCTTCAAGCCATGAAATAATCTCTTTGTTAATATTTTTTAATTCCATATGACCATGCCTGCTACAGTCAGTTTGACAATTTTCCATTAACATAATTATCACTCCCAATATCTTGAGTACGGGAATTTATCCCACCGTAAGATAAGTTTAAATGTTTTTATTTGATAAAAAATCCCCTTTTAGACTACATACCCATAAGATAAGTGGGTAGTCTTGAAAAGTTAAGGGTGAGAAGTGAAAAGTGAAAGGGCAGGATAAATAAAATTGAAAGCACGGAATAATTTTGAAATCTACAATTTCAAGAATATTCCGTTCACTTCTCACTTATTACTCTTCACTTTTTTCGATATTAAGATTATGTAAGGAAATCCGAAACGGGTTATTTTTTCGTCTATAATTATAGCAAGTAAAAGAACATTTGGAGACAAAATGCAAGCTGTAATTAATAAAATAGAAAACGCAAATCCTATACAGTATTTCCTTTCACAGTTGGAAGAAGCAGATAATAATGTTAAAAATCAAATTGAAAACATGCTCGTAAACATAGGCGAACAGGCTGTGCCGGAGCTAGTTAATCAGCTTCAGGTGGTCAAAGGGATAAAAAGAGGAGTTGTCGCTATGACTTTAATCAGAATCGGCGATGCCTCTGTGGAATACCTTCAAAAGGCAGCGGCAGATAATAAAGATTTTGCCTGGATTGCAAAATATCTTATAAGCGAAATTAACGGTTCAGTTGCAGCTTAGTTAAATTAAAATAAAAAGAAGCGCGGGATTTTTCTAAGAAAAGTCCCGCGTTTCTTTTTTTAGGGGTTATTATTTTATTTATACACAAAATATATGATTTTTTCTGAAAAAAGTTTAATTTTTATTAATTTAAATCTATAATATACATGGACTTATTATAAATTATCATTAATATTTCAAATATCTAAAACTGAAAGGAAAATTATGGTTGCAAACATTGTAAATTTGTTATCAAGAGCTTTTTCAGCTAATAATTTGCGAAAGACCACAGCGCTTACGCCTGTTTCTAATGCCAATCCGTTTTCTAATCCTTTTGTTACTTCTGCAACTGCAAAGAATTACGCAGGCTATGCTAAGAATAAACCTGTCCAGGGTGGGTATTTTGCCGGTTATCATAATGGTAAGCCTAATATAGTCGGACAAAGATTGTTTTTGGAAGTTTAAAAATTTTAATATTTTGATTAAATCACGCTTATATGTTATAAATTTCTTATGAAGCATGTAAGGTGGTATGATAAAAATCCTGATTTAAAGGAAGTTTTTGAGTTTATTGAGGGGCTTGATGCCGAGTATCAGGCTGATATTGCAAAAGAGATTTTGCAGATTTTGATAAACGATTTTAAGTTTGATTTGGACGAAAAAATAAATAAAATATCAAAAAATTATACTTACAAATGCCGGCGATGGTATGACAGGAACATAGACTTGCATACTTCTTTTGAAATTATAAAAGATGTCTCGGAAGATGTTCAGCATTTGATTATAAAAAAAATAGTTCAAACTGTTCTTTTGATTTATTTTGAAAGTGGTGGAAATGGATAAAAATATTCTTTTAACTGGAGCATCCAGGGGAATAGGAAAGGCAATTGCTTTAGAGTTGGCATCTTTGGGGTATAAACTTTTTTTGACTGCTAAAAACGAAAAAAAATTGGCTGACTTTTCAAAAGAAATAGGCGCAAGAGGTTTTTTTGCCTGCGATTTGTCAAATTTTCCCCAAGTTGAAAAGCTTGGAGAGTTTATAAGGGAAAATGAAATAAATATTTTGATAAACAATGCGGGGGAATACTTGTATTCAAATATAGAAGATGTTGGCAGAGAAAAGATTTTGCAAATTTTTGAAGTTAATTTATTGTCTCCTGTATTATTATGTTCAAATGCAACTCCTTTTATGAAATCTCAAAAGTGGGGCAGGATAGTAAATATCGGTTCGATTAGCGGGGTTATGGGAGAGGCTTATGCAAGTCTTTATTCGGGCTCAAAATCAGGGCTTATAGGTTTTACCAAAGCTCTGGCACTTGAACTTGCGCAACACAATATTACCGTAAATACTATAAATCCGGGGTGGGTACAGACCGATTTGGGTGAAAAATCGATTGAAAAAAGCGAATTTTCTCAAGAAGAAACCCTTGATATGATTCCTCAAAGAAGGTTTGTCGAACCAAAAGAAGTAGCAAAACTTGTTGCTTATTTGATTTCCGATGATGCAAGAGGGGTAACAGGGCAGTCGATTAATCTTTGTGCGGGGCTGAGCGTCGGAGTTTGACTAAACAGATGCACCTTCTTGCGTTGCCATTTTGTTTAAAACATTTTTTGCACCGTCTGTTGATTTGGCAAGTTTTACCACGAAGTTAATGGCTTCCACGTCTCTTGCAATTGCTTCTTTAAGCCCGATAATCTCTTCCATGCTTAAATTTTTTATGCTTTCATCATTGATGTTGTCTAAATATTTTTGAAAATTTTCCTGAGATTTTGCATCAAACCCTGGCATATCAAGCTTTGTTGCGTACCATTTGTGAAATTGCTGAATTGTATAGTAAGAGTTGAGAGGCAAATCTCTCATAACAAACATTGGTTTTGTTGTCAGCGAAATTTTATTTTCCTTGCCCAAAATAGCAAGCAAACAAGTTAAATATAGGGCTTTTATTCCTTTAACCGTTGTTATAAAGCCTTCTTCAAGACCTATCAACCTTAAAAATTTGTCTGCAAAAGGTATTTTATGGATTTTTGTTCCATGTTTTCGGATAAATTCAAGTATTTTATCCGGATTATTTTGGCAATTTTTTAATATTGTTTTTAATTCATTGTCAAGTTTTTCTTTGTTTTTTTCTGTCATAGAATTAAGTTTAAGACTGTCTGATTTTGAAAAAACAATTTTTGAAGTAGAGTTTGAAAAAGAACGTTTCAAACTGCTGCCCAATTTGTGTTTCAACCGTTTTTCCTGCAAGGACAAAACCCAATATATAAATTTTTGTACAAAATCGAACATAACAACCCCTTGAAGTCTATATATTTATAAAAACAAATTATGTTCAATTATTGCTTATAATTGAAAAATTTCTATTTAAAAGCATTCTTTTTTGTTCGTAAAAATCTATGTCATTAAGGTATATATGTGCATATTTGTCATATTTTGTTATGTTGAAAAGCGCTGAAATCTCTGCCTGGAGGTTAAAAAGAGATATTTCTCTTTTTTGGGAGAGTTCTTTTAAAAAATCCAAAAATTCACAGCAAATATATTCAACGTTTTGTAAATTAAGCGCGACAGGTTTGTTATTGGGGAATTTTTTCAAAGTTTTTTTTAATTTATCAACCAATTTTGACGAAATGTCTTGTGTATTAAATTTGAGTACACAATTGTAAGTGTTTTTGTCAATTTTTGAATTATTTTTCATACCGATCCTTATCTTCAGCGAGGACTAATCACCAGTATTCTAACATTTATTCAGATTTATACCAGTATCTTAAATAATAATTTTTTTTAAACTTTAGTATAAACAGGAAGCATTATTGTAATTTTTGTCCCCTGCCCGAGCTCACTGTCAAGTATAATTTTCCCGTTATGTGCTTCAATAATGCTTTTTGTTATATAAAGTCCCAGTCCTGCACCTACGGTTTTGTTCTGTTTGGCAAAACTTACGTAGCTTGAAAAAACATCTTGTTGGTGTTCGATTTTTATCCCTCTGCCAAAATCTTTTATAGAAATTCCCATATGGTTTTCCTGTTCAAATATTTCTATTATAATTTCACCTTTTTCACCTGAGTGTTCACTGGCATTTGCAATAAGGTTGTGAAGAGCTCTTTTCATCTCCAAAAAATCAAAAAACAGCAGGGTTTTGTCGGTCTTGCATTTGAAGTTAATTTTTTGTTTTTTGGGCGAAAGAATATATTTTGTTAATTCAATACAGTGTAAAATTAATTCTTTTACGCAGAAAAAATCTTTGCACAAATTTATTTTTTCTTGTTCTATTTTGTTTTTACAAAGCAAATTTTCCACCAGATCTTGCATAAATTTTGTAGAGCTTAAAATATCTTCAAGAATTTCCTGTTTGTCAATATCTGTTTGGTGAAATTTATGATCCAAAAGCATGTTAAGAGCATTTATTTCAGCTTTTATAGGTGTCTTAAGGTCATGTGCCACTGTCGCCAGAAAGGTTTCTTTGTCCGCGGACAAAATTTCTTGAATTTTGTGGTTTTTTAAAATATTGTAAATTTGTGATTTGATTATATTTATATCAAAAGGTTTTTCTATATAAGCATAGGAGCCTAAATCATAACTTTTAATTTTATTTTTTGCGTCAGAAAGTGCGCTGATAAAAATAATCGGAGTATTTTGGTTAAGCGGTGTTTTTTTGATAATTTTTATCAAGTCAAATCCTGAAATTTCGGGCATCATAATATCAAGTAAAAACAAATCAAATTTTTCTCTCAGTACAAATTCCATTGCTTGCGCGGGTTTTGTAAAGCTTGATATTTCCAGTTTAAAGTCTGATAAGACTTCTTCAAGCAATTCCACGTTCATTACATTATCATCGACAATCATTATCTTAAGACCTTCAACTCCGCTGTAATCGGTGTCATCGGCTTCGCTTTGAATAAAAGGGTATTGTTGGCTATTGAGATAATCTTTAATCATTGATTTGTCAAACGGGCATGCGATTACCGTATTTATTCCTATTTTATTTGCAGCTAAAATGTTTTTTCTGGAGGAATTGTTTGAGCAGATCCAAAATTCTACATCAGGATTATTATTTTTAATTTTTTCTATTGTTTTTAAGTCATTCTTTTCAAAATCTGATTTTACAACGCAAAGTTTTATATCATTAAAACTTTTGATATGTTTGAGTTTTGATGTATTCTCAGCAAAAATAAAGTTGCCATAGCTTTTTTCGTCTATCCAATTCCTGTTTGTGTAGGTAAAGCCCATCTCTGACATTTTTAAATCCTAAAATTTAAACAATAAACTACCTAGGATGATAATAGATTCAAGACTAGATTTAAACTGGTCATGTGGGTTATATTGGCTGAAAGGGCTGAAAAAGTGAAGGGATGAGGGGTGAACAGCTCACTGCTCACTCTTTACTATTTATTCTTTAACCCCGCCTTGCAAAAGGTCGTTTATAAAATATTTTTTGCCTAAAAGAAAAATTCCGATAACAGGGAGGGTGCAAATTACTGCACATGCAAGCAAAGCCCCCCACATTGTAACTTCTCTGAAGCTCCCCTTAAACGCAGCCAGCCCCAAAGGCAAGGTGCGCATAGAATCAGAACTTGTGATAATTAAAGGCCACATAAAGCTGTTCCAGCTTGAAACAAAAGTGAATATTCCAAGCGTTACAATTGCAGGAAGTGCAAGCGGAAGAGCTATTTTGAAAAACATTTGAAAAATGTTACATCCATCTATTTTAGAGGATTCTTCCAATTCTTTGGGCAGGTTCAAGAAATATTGCCTGAGCATAAAAACCCCGAAGCCTCCGAAAAAGCCCGGAATAATAAGCGCCTGATAAGTGTCTACCAGGTGAAGCTCTCTCATCAAAAAGAAAAGCGGAATGATGTTTACCTGAGGCGGAATCATCATTGTTATTAGGAAAATAAAAAACAAAATGTCTTTTCCTTTGAATTTAAGCCTTGCAAAGGCGTATCCTGCAAGTGCCGAAAATAAAACTTGCCCTAGGGTAGTTATCGTCGCGACAAAAAGACTGTTTAAAAAATATTTCGCTATAGGAATAGAAGCAAATACACTTTTGTAATTTTCAAAAGTCATGCTTTTTGAAAAGAGTTTGGGCGGATATGAAAAAATTTCGCCACTTGGCATAAGAGAAAGGCTTAACATAGCAAAAAAGGGCAAAAGCATACTCAGCGCGATTAAAATTAAAATAAAATATCCCAAAAAAATTCTTAAATTCTTCATGAATTCTATTTTAGCATGATTTGTTATTAAATGTTGCGTGCGTAGCATTTGTCTTGCTGCGCTCGCATGAAACAAAATAAACATGCACACATTTTCTAAAAGCCAAAAAACATGAATTGAAGGCATCTTCATCAATCTATACAGAGTGGCTACGTGCGTAGCACTTGTCACTATTGCACATCAATGCTAAAGAGTGGACTATTTATACATTCCGTGACGCCATTTTCTACGGCTCGATTTGTCATCCCGCACTGCGTTGCTGGATCTAATCTCGCCTTGAAAAGAAGGCAAAAAAAAGTTTGCTCTTTTGGAGCAAACATTAAATAAACACGAGGATATTAAGAGAGAGAGTATAAAATGAAATCTTTTTTAATAGTTCGTTTTAAGTTTTGAGCACAATTATTTGAAATTTAACCCTAAAGTTATAATTCCTTTTCCCTTACTCTTATATAAAGTTTTTTTTAGTAAATATATTGCTCCGTAAAAAAATATTTGTTAATAAAACTTAATAAAAATCGTCACAAGCCAGATATTTGCCCATCTTATTTTTCAGGTTCATATTAAGTTAATATAAAGGCTTGATGATGGTGTGATAAACTTAAAATATGGAGAAAACAGTATTGTATTAAGATTGCAGTGAAGGAGATAGTTATGATACCTATTTTGGATTTAAAAAGACAGTACGACAAAATCGGGAAAGAGATTGAAAAAGAAGTAGTGGCGGTTTTGCGCTCAGGTTCTTACATTTTGGGGAATCACAATAAAGAGCTTGAAAAAGAGCTTTCCGAGTATATCGGAGTAAAGCATGCCGTTGCGTTGAATTCCGGAACAGACGCACTTCACCTTGCGCTAAGAGCACTTGATATAGGAGCAGGTGACGAGGTTATTTCTGTAGCTTTTACTTTTGTAGCAACAACAGAAGCTATAGGAATTGTCGGTGCCAAACCCGTTTTTGTTGACATTGATCCCGATACTTTTAATATTGATGTTGAAAAGATAGAAAATGCGATTACGCCGAAAACTAAGGCTATAATTCCTGTTCATCTTTACGGTCAGCCTTGTAATATGGATGTAATTATGGATATTGCAAAAAAACATAATCTTTATGTTATAGAAGACTGCTGTCAGGCAATAGGTGCAAAATATAAAGATAAAATGGTGGGTTCATTCGGCGATGTGGGATGTTTTAGTTTCTTTCCTACCAAAAATTTGGGCGCAATGGGAGACGGCGGACTGTTGACCACAAATTCGCAGGCAATAAAAGACAGAGTAATAGGCTTAAGAAACCATGGCGGTGCTGTCAGGTACTATCACGATGAAATCGGTGTAAACAGCAGGCTTGATGAAGTTCAGGCGGCGATTTTGAGAATTAAATTTAAGCACATTGAAGAATGGAACAAAAAAAGACGTCAAAACGCTTACAGGTACAATGAGTTTTTTGCAAGTTGTGCCGATGTTCAAACACCAAAAGAGTTGGATGACACTTACTGTGTTTATCACCAATATACAATAAAAATTCCTAACCGCGATGAAGTTCACAAAATGCTTCAAGAGGCCGGAATAGGTGCTATGCTTTATTATCCCGTACCATTGCACCTGCAAAAAGTTCATGAATATTTGGGCGTAAAAGAAGGCGCACTTCCCGCAACAGAAGCTGATACCAAAGTTGTAATTTCTTTGCCGATGTTTCCCGAATTGACTCTTGATGAGCAAAAAACAGTTGCCAATACTGTTATTGAATGTATTAATAAGTCAAAAACCGCAGTCGGGGTTTGAATATAAAAAAGAGGCGCGAAAGTTTTTAACTTTCGCGCCTCTTTTTTATTCAATTATTTCGCCCATGTTGATTTTTTCAATTTCACCGTCTTTGGCGATTAAAATTAAATTCCCGTTATCGTCAAAGCCTTTTGCAAAGCCTTTTTTTATTATATCAAAAATTGCCACTTTGATTTCTTGTCCTAAAAAGCATGCCATGCTTTCGTAATCGTTTTTTATTGATTTAAACCCATGTTCTAAAAAATTGTCATATCCTTCAAAAAATTCTTCAAGCAGTTTTTTCATAAATTCAGGTTTATCAATATTTTTTCCCAGTTCAAGATTCAGGCTTGTGGCGGGGCGGTCAATACTTGAAACATCTTGTAAATTTGCATTTAAATTAACCCCTATTCCAAGCACAATTCCTTTTAATTTTTGTCCCTTAAAAACTGCTTCGGCAAGGATTCCTGATATTTTTTTGCCGTTAACTAAAACATCATTTGGCCATTTTATTTTTGGATTTAACCCCAGATTTTCTAACTGTTTACACAGGCAAATAGACAAATACTGGGTTAAATTTGAATATGTTTTTAAACATTCGCTTATGCATCTTGCTGTTTCATTATCGTAAAGTTGTTTGTTTGTGAGATCCTGAAACGAGTTCAGGATGACGGGAGAAGGTTTAAGAACGATTGTCATGTAGATATTTTCAGAGCCCAGATTTACCCAAGTTCTGTCAAAACGTCCTCTGCCTTTGGTTTGGAGGTTTGTATAAACAATACTTTTATCTTCCAAATCATCGATATTTAATTTGGCATAGGTATTTGTAGAATCAATTGTTTCAAAAAAAATGAACTTCATTGTGTGATTATACAAAGTTCAGGCGGAAAAATCAAAGATTTTTCCGCCTGATACCTTTTGTGTATAATATTACCTTTGTCCTGCATAATATTCGATTCTTGATTCTTGCATAAGTTTAAATATTCTTTTTGCATCTAAGGGGGTGCTTTTTGAAATTTCGATAAAAGCTTCTCCCTTATTTATTATTTTGTTAAACAAAGGAATGTCCATTGCTAACCTTGAGGTTGTTTCGCAATAAACTTTGTTTAAATCAGTAAATATTTTTACTTTAAGCCCTTTAGATAAACTTTTAATTTCCGAAAAATGCGTCGTAATAGAATCAAAATCAACATTTGGATTTTTAGCCAAAGTTTTCAATGTTTTTCTTGACATGTAAAGCCTACCAAAAGAAGTATTTTTTGAAGCTGGTGAACTAGAATTCAAATTTTGTATTTGCATATTTTTATCCTTTATTTTTTATTATTTACTGCGGTTTATTTCTAAATTCTTTTTTGCCATTTTTGCTATATCAATTAAATCATTTGATTTTGATTTTGAATCTACGGAAAAATTTCTATTAAAAAAGCCATAATTCACATTTCCTGTCATAAATATTTCATCAATCTTTGAAAATAATTTTGCAAAAAAATTCTTATAAGCTGCACATAAAATAGTCGCAACGGGTTTATCACCATCTTTAAATTTACAAGCAACTATAAACTCTATGTATGATCCTTTTGATATTTTTTTTAATTCATTATGCGCTTCTTTAAAAACTTCTTTGATGCATGGAACAGCTTCTTGCATTACCTTAAGGTTCTTTCTAGAAACATGGTAGCCTTTAAAGTTCGGTTGTTTTGAATCTTGATGAAGATTTGTTCTTTGAATCTGCATATTTTATTCCTTTATTTTTCATTTTATTATTTATATTAAGCCTGAGCAAAAAAAAATTTGCTAGTTAATTTTATAATTATTTTATATATCGAAATAATTTGCCAAAAAAAAATTAAATGTTACAATAACCGTAGCGAGGATAAGAGATGAGCGAAGCAGGGCACTGGATAGCGCAGGTTGGTAATTATAGCTTAAATATGGACACATTGGTGACCATGTGGGCAGCAATGGCTTTTCTTATTGTTTTTGCATTAATTGCAACAAGAAAGTTGGCAATGGTTCCTTCAAAAATACAGGCGTTTTCGGAAAGTTTAATGGGATTTTTCTGGGATTTGACCGATTCGATGATAGGAAAAGAAGGCAGAAAACACATTCCGCTTGTCGCATCTTTATTTTTATTTATAATAACGGCAAATTTAATGGGGCAGCTTCCTTTAAGGATAATTCATCTTAAGCATGGTGAGCTTGCTTCTCCGACAAATGATATAAATATGACAGCCGCAATGGCAATTATTGTTTTGGTTTATTATGTCTTTACAGGGATAAAGAAAAAAGGTCCGAAATACTTTTTGCACGGGTTTGATTTTATATCGATAATTCTTGCCCTTGTAGAAATTCTTGATATGTTTACAAGACCGCTAACGCTTGCACTACGGCTTTTTGCCAATATTTTGGCAGGTGAAATACTTGTTTCGGCGCTTTTAGGAATGTGTGCGTACTTTTTGCCGCTTCCTATAATGTTTTTTGAAGTGTTGGTCGCTTGTATTCAGGCAATGGTATTTATGATGCTGACTATTGCTTATATTGCAATGGCAGTGGAAGAACAGGAGCACGGGTAAATAGCAAATAGTAAATAGTAATTGTAATAAAAAAGGAGAAAAATTATGGCAGCAGAAGAAATTAAAACATTATCGGAAATGGCACAGTTGGGTGCAGGTATCGCAATCGGTTTCGGCGCGGTAGGCGCAGGGCTTGGTATCGGGATTGCCACAAAAGGGTTCTTGGAATCGGTAGCAAGACAGCCTGAAATAGCAGGAAAAGCAGTAGGGTTCTTCCTATTGGGCGCAGCATTATCAGAAGCTTGCGCACTGTATGCTTTTGTTATTGCGCTTAAACTGTCAGGCATGATGGGGTAACGCGGCTGAAGGGCTGAAAAGGTGAAAGGCTGAATGGTTTATTTTTATAATTGCACTTATTCACTTATTCACTTATAAAAGGACTAACATGGAATTCAACGCAACATTTATAGTTTCGGCAATAAGTTTTATTGTATTTGTGCTGATTATGAACGGAATTTTTTACAAACCGTTGAGCAAAATAGTCAGCCAAAGACAAGAGTTTCTTGATGAACAATATCATCAGGCACATTTAGCAAAGCAAAAATCCGAAGCTTTGATTGCAGATAAGGAAAACAAAGTCGAGGATTCTAAAACAAAAGCTAAAAAAATAATTTTTGACACTTCAGAAAGTGCAAAAAGACAAAAGACTGATTTAACCGGAATCGCTCAAAAAAGAGCTTTAGAGGAAGTCTCAGGGGCAAAAGACGAGCTTGAAAAGTCAAAAGACGAGGCTCAAAAAGTTTTGGAAGACGAAGTGCAAAACCTTGCACAGACAATTTCTACAAAGATATTGGGATAAAAGATGATTAATCAACAAATACAGCACATATGGCACATTATAGTTGAGTCAAACACATTCAATTTTATCTTTTTTGCTGCAATTTTTATTTGGATTTTCAAAAAAATTGACATAAAAGCGGCTATTGAATCACTTCATATAAAAATAGTAGAGGCAATTGAAGCGGCTAAAAAGGCAAAAGAAGAAGCTCATGCAAATCTTAAAGAGGTTGAAAAATCAGTCGAAAATCTTCCTCAAGAGCTTGAAGAGATAATAAAAGAGGCAAAAACAAGCGCTCATATTATCGGTGAAAAGATTTTAGACGATGCTAAAAAACAGGTTGAAAATATCGGAGAAAACGCAAAGAAAATTATTGATGCCGAAGAAAAAATGATTATTGCAAAACTTACTCAAAAGGCATCAAAGGCTTCTGTAGAGGTTGCAAAAAGCCATATTACAAATTCGCTTTCGGGCAACCCTGAGCTACACGAAAAATACATAAATGAAAGTATAGAAGAATTGGACAGGTTAAATTTTGGCAAATAATCAGACAAAAAACATTCTAATAGCACAAAGGTACGCCGATGCTTTGGTAGAACTGGTCAAAGACGGAAAGCTTACTTATGAAAAGGTTTCTGCCGATATAAAAATAGTTTTGCAAATTCTCAAAACATCTTGCGATCTACATGATTTCTTGATAAATCCGTTAATTTCCATAGAAGATAAAAAAGAAGTTGTAACAAGAATTTTCGCAGATGAGATTGATAATCTAGTGTTGAATTTTATAAAAATTCTTATAGATAAAGACAGATTTTGTCAGTTTGAAGCAATTTGTGAGGCTTACGATAAAATTTTAGATAAAATAAATAATGTAAGCAGGATTAAAGTGACTTCTGCTGTCGCTTTGAACGAAGATGCAAAAAAGCGGTTAAAAGAAAAACTGGAAAGTAAATTAAATAAAAAAATAACCTTTGACTGGGATATAAATCCCGAAATAATCGCCGGACTTGTAATTCAAATGGGCGATAACGTAATTGATACCAGTTTGAAGCACAAATTGGAAGACTTAAGTAAGAGTATAATGAGGTGAATATAGTTGAAAGGCTGAAAAGCTGAATAGGTGAAAAGTTAATAAAAATAAATATGTAATTGCGAGGGTGTAACCCGAAGCAATCCAAAAAGTAAAGTAGGTTGGGTTTTCAACCCGACAAAATATAAAATAAGAGGTGAACAATGGCAGCAATTAAACCGGACGAAATCAGTTCAATAATAAAAAGCAAGATCGAAAATTACGAATCCCAAACGGAGATTTCAAATGTAGGCTCTGTGCTTGAAGTCGGCGATGGTATCGCAAGGCTTTACGGGCTTAGAAACGTTATGGCAAACGAGCTTGTAGAGTTTCAAGACGGCAAAGGTACTTTGGGAATAACTCTTAACCTTGAAGAAGATAACGTCGGGGTTGTAATTTTGGGTGAATACCAGCACATTAAAGAAGGCATGATGGTAAAAACCACAGGAAGAATTACATCTGTTCCTGTCGGTGACGGGCTTATCGGAAGAATTGTTGATCCTACAGGTAAAGCAATTGACGGAAAAGGCGATATTAAATCAGACAAAACCCTTCCCGTTGAAAAAGTAGCACCGGGAATCGTTAAAAGAAAATCCGTTCATCAGCCGCTTCAAACCGGTTTAACATCAATCGATGCACTCACACCCATAGGCAGAGGCCAAAGGGAGCTTATTATTGGCGACAGACAGACAGGAAAAACAGCTATTGCAATTGATACAATAATCAATCAAAAAGGTCAGGATGTAATTTGTATTTACGTTGCGATAGGTCAAAAAGCTTCTACTGTAGCCCAGCTTGCTAAAACTTTAGAATCTTACGGGGCAATGGAATATACTATTATAGTTGCCGCAAGTGCAAACGAATCGGCACCGCTTCAGTATATCGCTCCTTTTGCCGGTTGTGCTATTGCAGAAGAATTTTTGGAACAGGGAAAACATGTTTTGATAATCTATGATGATTTGACAAAACATGCTCAGGCATACCGTGCGATGAGCTTGCTTTTAAGAAGACCGCCGGGAAGAGAAGCTTACCCAGGGGATGTTTTTTATCTGCACTCAAGACTTTTGGAAAGAGCTGTCAAACTCTCCGATGAACTTGGCGGCGGAAGTATTACAGCGCTTCCTATTATTGAAACTCAGGCGGGTGACGTTTCAGCTTATATTCCGACAAATGTAATTTCAATTACTGACGGACAAATATTTTTGGAATCGGGCTTGTTTAATGCCGGCATAAGACCTGCGATTAATGCTGGGATTTCGGTTTCAAGGGTTGGCGGAGCCGCTCAGACAAAAGGCATTAAGCAGGTCGCAGGTAAATTAAGGTTAGACCTTGCACAATTTAGGGAATTGGAAGCATTTGCACAATTTGCTTCTGACCTTGATAAAGCAACAAAACAGCAGCTTTTAAGAGGGCAAAAACTTGTTGAAGTCTTAAAGCAGCCTCAATATCAGCCTTTAAATGTTGCTCAACAGATAAGTGTTCTTTTTGCAGCTAATGAAGGGTTATTGGATGAAGTAGATAATAAAGAAATCCCGAACTTTAAAAAAGGCTGGTTTGAATATTTTGATGCAAACATGCCGGAGTTAATTCAAAAGCTTAATTCAGGTGAGGCGCTTTCTGATGAAGATAAAGAAGCATTGAAAAATGCTATAACAAAATTTAAAGGATAAAAAAATTGTCATCCCGAACTTGTTTCGGGATCTATCCGGCTTTGCAAGCGGGTAAGATGCTGAAACGAGTTCAGCATGACGTGTATAGTATTAACAGGTGAGATAATGGCAAATCTTAAGGACATAAAAAGCAGAATACAAAGCGTTGAGAATACGAAAAAAATTACTCGCGCCATGAAAATGGTTGCTGCCGCCAACGTTAAAAAGGCTGAAAATGCAGTGAAAGCTTCAAGGCCTTTTAGTGAGGAGCTGATAGTCACATTTAAAAAGCTTTTGGCATCTGTCGGTGATTACTCTTTAGAAGGTTTAAAGATTAAATCGGCAATAGACAATTATCCTGAGTTGCTTAAAAAACACGAGGTTAAAACGGCAGGGCTCTTGGTTATAACTTCAAATAAGGGACTTGCCGGAGCTTATAATGCAAATATTATAAGAAATACTCTTAAAACAGTTGAAGAGTACAGGCGGCAGGGAATTAATTGTAAATTATTTATTGTTGGGCAAAAAGGAAATGCCGCCTTGAAAAGAAAAGCCGAAGAGGGTGGGTTTGAAATTGTAAAAACCTATACAAAAGTGGCGGGTGAAATCTCTGCTGCCGGTGCTCAATATGTTGCAGAAGATTTAGCACAGGCTTACGTTTTAGGTGAAATTGATACGATTGAAATTTTTACTACAAAATTTAAAAATATGATGTCTTATTCAGCAGAGAAATGGGGGCTTTTGCCTATTAATACCGAAGAAGATTTAAAGACAGAATCAACCGTTAAGATTGACCCTGTTATGATTTTTGAACCAAGTGAGCACAGTATTTTGCAAAAAATTGTTCCGATGTATGTCACAAACACAATATTTCAATCGCTTTTAGAAGCCCAGGCAAGTGAGCTCGCATCAAGAATGACCGCTATGTCTGCTGCATCAAACAATGCCGAAGAGATGATAAGAACGCTTACTATTGATTACAACAAAGCTCGTCAGGCGGCAATTACCCAAGAACTTTTGGAAGTTGTATCAGGCGCTGACGCACTCAAAGGGTAAACAGGTTGAAAAAGGTAAATGGGTAAAAAGTTAGGATTAAGGCGTTTTTAAGGCTTATTTTTTAAATTTATAAGCTAATTATCTTTTTTACGAGCTTAAGTTTTGAATTACATTTATAAGTTCTTTTTGCCAATCATCCACTTTTTCAACGTAAAATTCGGCACCCTTTAATTTACAAATTTGTTTATGCTCTTTTTTGGCAGAAGCCGACATTATGCCGATGCGGGCTTGTTTTGGTTTGCTTAAAGACGTTTTTTTCAATTCTTCAAGCAAAATGAATCCTTCTCTTTCTGTAGGAATAAAAAGGTCCATTACTACTAAGTCAAAATTATTTTTTTTGAATTTTTCGATTGCATCGTAAATTTCTTTTGAATCAATAACGTGGTATCCCAAGTTTTTGAACAAAACGCTTAGTTGGTAAGTTATAACGCCAAGGTCATCAATTATCAGAATACTTTTTTTAGGAAGATTAAATTCATCTCCATTGCTGATTTCTTCACCAAAGGCATCTACGTTTGTCGGGGCTTGCGGTCCAGAGGGCTTTTGATATGCAGGTGCTGTCGCAGTAGCAGCGGCAGATTCAGCCATTTTTGAATTAAAAATAGTTTCTTCAATTTCTTCAAGCTGTTTTCTTAGCATCAAAAGAGTTATTTCCTGATCTTCGGGGATAAATTTTCCCGTAAGTCCGAAAAATTTTTTAAGAAATTGTTCATCAAGTTCAA
Source organism: uncultured Muribaculaceae bacterium (assembly GCA_964640325.1). GTDB lineage: Bacteria > Cyanobacteriota > Vampirovibrionia > Gastranaerophilales > Gastranaerophilaceae > DAOQAU01. The sequence goes on from CAZXID010000004.1 coordinate 40,158, forward strand.
TTGTAACTTTATCAACCATATAATTATCCTCACGCTATCATATAAAGATAATACAATTTAAAAGCATTTAGACCATATATTTGCTGTATTTTTCAAATGCAGGTAAAGATTAGAATTTTTTCGTGATAAGTCCTGCTATATCGTTAAAAATAACAAATACCATAAGGGTTATAAGGAAGGCGAAACCTAAAGAGCCGATTTTGTCAATAATTTTTTCATCAAGCGGCCTCCCGCGTAATTTTTCTATCATCAAAAACATTATATGTCCACCGTCAAGGGCAGGAATAGGTAAAAAGTTTATTATTGCCAAATCCATTGAGATTATTGCAATCAAAAGAAGTCCGGAGAAAATTCCGCTGTTTGTAATTATATCGCCGCCGACCTTTGTTATTGCCACGATTCCGTGCAGGTCTTTTAGGGGGATTTGTCCGCTAAAAATCTGGTAAAGCCCGTATAAAAGCATGTAGGTATTATCCCAGAGATATTTTGTGCCCTTGGTAAATACTTGGAGGGGAGTTTTTGTCGGGATTAAGACTTCTTTTGCCTCAAGTTTTATTCCCAAAAGCCCTTTGTCATTTGCATAAACGGTTTTGAGGTTAATTACATTATCTTTTCTTAAAACTTTTATATCCAGAGGCCTTGAATTATCAGAAATTGCATAGGCCAAATCATCTAAAGTGCAAGTTCCGTCAGAAATATATGCTGTTTTTCCTATCAAGTTGTCTCTTAATTTTATTTGTTTGGAATTTAGGGAAAGTTGTTTGTCGACATGTTTTTTCATCCCTTTTAAGACTTTTTGTTCAATTTTTACAGGCGCTTCAAAAGTTTTTTCGGGAAGTTTAATTGCGACACCCTCGGGAATGATTTCATCTTGTGCGAAAACAGAATTTATTGCTTTTAATCTTAAGTAGTTATCCGTTTTTGCTGTAGGGTCAATTTTCCCGTCATAGGATTTGCTTCTTTTTATAAAATCCAAAAGTGCATAAGTGCTTTCGATTTTTGTTCCGTTGATTTCAATAATTCTGTCTTTTTTTTGTAGTCCTGATTCCCAAATGCTTTCTTGTTTGGGTGCAACAATATCATTAACATAAATTTCGTATTTGCCTGAAGGAAGATTCCCCCAGAGGGCTGCTGTTAAAAATACAAAGAAAAATGCGCAAAGAATGTTGGCAAAAACACCGGCAGAAACAACTACGGCTCTTTGATAAATCGGTTTATTCATAAATCTTTCGGAAGAATCTACTGAAAGTCCGCAATCTTTGTCATCATCCGGAAAAGAAACATATCCGCCTAATAAAAAAGCGTGGATAAGTATTTTTGTATCGCCCCATTTTGTTTCGTAAAGAGTGGGGCCTATAGGAAGCCCGAATCCGAACTTGTCGACTTTTATATTAAAATATCTTGCAGCCAAAAAGTGGCCGGCTTCGTGAACCAGAATCAAAACACTTAATAGTAGCAACATTATAATAATGGACATTTTTTCTCCTCAAACTATATTCTAACATGTAAATATCTATTGTATAATTTTTTTATGAAAAAATTTATTTCATACTGCCTGGATTGGATTTATAAAAAGAAATGCTATTTTTGTTCTTGTTCAAAAGAGAGTGTGAAAATGTGTTCAAAATGCTTTTGTTCTCTGGAACATTTGCCCGAATTTGAACAAAGGGAAATTTGTAGAATAAAAGTTTATTGCGCAGGTTGTTATGAAGGCGAATTGCAAAAGTTAATAAGGGGTGTAAAATATCATAAGCAAAAAGATTTGGCTTACTATCAGGCAAGATTTATGTACGCTTTTTGGCTAAAGACCGGTAATTTGGATAAAACTTATCAAATAGTGCCCGTTCCGATGTTTAAGTTAAGGCAAAAGCAACGGAAATATAATCATATGGCACTTGTAGCCCAAGAATTTTCTAAATTAACAGGTTATGAGGTTAATTTGGAACTTGTTCAAAGAATCAAGGACACAAAACCTCAGTACAATTTAAAAAAAGACCAAAGGATGCAAAATCTTTCAGGTGTTTTTAAGGCGGATAAGAATAAACTACTAAACGGGGATGTTTTGCTGATTGATGATATTTGTACAACGGGAGCAACTTTTGAAAATATTATTATTGAGCTTAAAAATCAGGGGATAGAAAATATAGTCTGCCTTGCGACAGCTACGCCTTTTGCTCAAAGCGAGGCCGGTGTATGATTTTATCTGAATTTGCAAAATATCTTCAAAATAAAGAAGATGAAATTATTGAAAAAAAGTCATGCACAAAATTTTTAGGACTTTGGCTTAAATCAATACTTGAGAAGAAACCCAAAACAAATGTTGAAAAAATAATTCATGCAGAAATTTCTCTTGCAAAAAATAAAGCGGGAGACTTTTTGCTTATAGCAAAATCACCAAGCGGGCAGACGCTTACAAATGCCCTTTATAATTTTGCGCTTAGCTATGAACACCACATTATGAAAAAATGGCTGGAAGATAAAAAGCCGGTGGATTTTACAAATTAAGGGCGGATTTTTTCTTTGAAAAAATCCGCCCTTAATTTAGAATTTATTTTATTCTTGTGTCTTAATCGAATTAGAAATAAGCTCCATTTCATCACCTGATGCGTAAACACAGTGGCATCCGCAATCTACGAACAAAATTTGTCCTGTGGTGCCTGAAGAAAGGTCAGAAGCTAAGTATAAACCTGCTCTGCCGACATCTTCCAAGCTTACGTTTCTTCTAAGCGGTGCTTTCACTACTGCGGCTTTAAGCATTTTGTCAAAGCCCGCAATGCCTTTTGCAGCAAGAGTCTTTACAGCACCTGCTGATATTGCGTTTACTCTTATTCCGTACTTGCCTAAATCTTCTGCCAAGTATCTCATGCTGGATTCAAGCGCGGCTTTTGCAACACCCATTACATTGTAGTTTGCAACAACATAGTCTGAGCCAAGATAAGTAAGAGCAAATATTGAGCCGCCTTCATTCATAATCGGTTGGGCATTTCTTGCTATTGATATTAAAGAATAGGCACTGACTCCAAGGGCTAAATCCCAACCTTCTTTTGTTGTATCAATAAATTTGCCCATTAAATCTTCTTTGTTTGCAAAAGCAACAGCGTGCACTACAAAGTCTATTTTTCCATAAATTTTTGAGCACTCGTCAAAAACTTTTTTAACTTGTGCTTCTTTTGTAACATCGCATTCCATTATTATTTTGGCATTCATGCCTTCTGCTAAAGGTCTGACTCTGCTTTCCATAATTTCACCAGCGTAAGTGAATGCAATTTCAGCTCCTTGGTTGTGCAATTGTTCTGCTATGGCGTAAGCTATTCCTCTTTGGTTGGAAACCCCAAATATTACACCTTTTTTACCTTTCATTAAGCTCATAAAAATCCCCTTTTTATCTAAACTAATTTTCCGAGTTCAGTCTATCAAAAACACAAAAATTAAGCAAATTTTTGGTCAATTGATAAATAAAATAGCGTTAAACATTTGCATGTAACATTTCGTTACAAACCCCAAAACACTCCTTTTTGTAAGGATTTTAATGATTAAAATTTGTAAAAAGCCTTACGGGACATGCAATTTTATTGAAATGATTGTTTTTTTATAAATAAGGTTTGGTTTAATATTTTGGAGGTTATGGTTATGGCACTTTTACCGGATGAGTACGGAAATACTTACGGACTTTGTTCCGATTCAGGTCTTGGATATAATAAATTCGCACTGCCGAATACAATGGGGCTTGCCGGTGTCGGTATGGGTCCGATGGGAGCCGGCGGATTGAATACAAATTATCTTGCAAATCCTGCACCTGTGGATGCTTTTGTTCACAGAGAAAATAATGAAAAAGTTTTAAAAACATCTGTTATTACAGGAATTGTAGCTTTTGCGGCAGGCCTTATATTGGCATCAAGAGGCAAAGGCGGCGCAAAAATACTTAAACAGGCATCAAAACCTATTGCAGATGCTGCAAAGAACGTAGTGGATGATGTTGCAAAGCCTATTACAGATGCTGCAAAAAATGTAGTGGATGATGCTGCAAAGCCTGTAGAAAAAGCAGTTGAAAAGGCGGCAGGCAAAATCGGCAAACCGGTTCTTGGCAATTCTGGGATTGAAGATGAAATTGCTCAAGGAGCCCAAACCGTTGTTAAAAAATCAAAATATACATGGGCAAGAGGTAAGCATAAAATAAAAACTCCTCAAGTAATTAGTAAAACAAATTCGCAAGCAATTAATAATACTACTAAAGACATTGTAAAAGTTACTGATGATGCCGCAAAACAAGTTAATGATGCGGTAAAGGGCACCGCAGAAGAATTGCAAGCTGTTGAAGGAAGGTTTGTTGACGGTGAATTTTATCCTAAGAAAACTCCGGTTAAAGCATTAAATGCACCTGAAGTTCACCCTCAGCTTGAATACAAGCCTTTACCCGATAAGGTTATTAAACTTGGCAATCAATCTTCCGATGAAGTTATTGCTCTGGGCAATGGTAAAAATACCCTTAAAGCATTAAATGCACCTGAAGTTCACCCTCAGCTTGAATACAAGCCTTTACC
>CAZXID010000004.1:44798-80685 GCA_964640325.1 uncultured Muribaculaceae bacterium
CGATAAAGTTATTAAACTTGGCAATCAATCTTCCGATGAAGTTATTTATCTGGGTGACGGCTCAAATAGTGTTAAGGCATTGAGAAGAGCCTCTCGCAAACCAAATGCTTCAGGGGTAAGGGGAACAATTAAATTAACTGAAACAAGAATTCCTATGGAAGGCGGCGGAAACACAATTATAAAAACAAATCCGATTACAAAAACTAAGGTTCAGCAGGTAAATGTTGACCCCAGAGGAAGAATTGAACAGGTTACAAAATTTGACTCTAAAACCGGTAAAATTGTCGAAGATATTCAATATGCAAAAGGGCAGGTCTTCGGAAGTACCAAATATGATCCTCGTACAGGGGTGAAAATTGAAGAAACCGTTATGTTTGATGGCGGAAAAGGAATCAGAAAATATAACCCTGAAACAGGGAAATTAACACAAGAAATTACTTTTAAAGGTGATGAAGTTCAATCTGTTAAAAGATATGGTGAAGCTGGTAAAGTACCTGAACAAAAAAACATTCCCGTAAGTTCTAAGCACTATGAACACAAATATACAGATGCAAATGGAACAAATTTTTCTACAAAAGTTGATAAAAAAACAGGTAAAAAAATCGAAATGAGTGCGACTCGTGCAGACGGTAGTCAAACAATTTACAAATATGATAATAATGGTAAGATTATATCTCAACAAACCGTCAATCCGTTTTATGTACAAAAATATACAGATGGATATGGAACTGAATTTTCGACAAAAGTAAACAAATCAACAGGCAAAAGAGTTGAAATGGAAGTGATTCACAAAGACGGCAGCAAACTCATTTATAAATATGATGAATCAGGAAACTTGATAAAATAACCAAACAAACCAAACAAACCAAACAGAGGGCAAAAAGTTTTTTAAAAAACTTTTTGCCCTCTGTTTTTGTGATATAATTTTTCCATTAAAAAATAAAGGAGGGTTGTATGGCAAAAGAATGCAGTTTTGATGTGGTTTCGGAATTTGATAAGCAGGAATTGGTGAATGCTGTTGATCAGGTTGAAAGAGATATTATTTCAAGGTTTGATTTAAAAAATTCCAATTCGAAAGTTGAGCTTGAAGCGGATAAGGCGATTACCATAACCACTTGTGACGATATGAAATTGAGAAATATTCTTGATATTTTACAATCAAAATTGGTTAAAAGAAACCTGAGTATAAAAATTCTTGACCCACAGCCCATGGAAAATGCTCTGGGCGGAAATGTAAGACAGGTTTATAAGTTAAAAAAGGGGTTAACACAGGAACTTGCCAAAAAAATCGTTTCTGATATTAAGGATTCAAAAATTAAAGTTCAGGCATCTATCCAAGGAGATCAGGTCAGGGTTTCGGGTAAGGATAAAGATGACTTGCAGGCAGTCATAAAAATCTTGAGAGAAAATGAGGAAAAATACGATTATCCTCTGCAGTTCCAAAATTACAGATGATAACTTGTTATCCCGCATGAACGAAGTGAATTGCGGGATCTTTTCAAAATTAAATTAAAATGATTTTTGGGCTAAAATATACTTATGGAAAATAAGTTTAAAATAAGTTCAAAATACAAACCCTCTGGAGACCAGCCGCAAGCCATTGAAAAATTGACCAATGGGCTTAATCGTGGCTATGATTCTCAGACTTTGTTGGGGATTACGGGCTCGGGTAAAACTTTTACCATAGCAAATGTTATTGAGCAGGTCCAAAAACCGACTCTTGTAATTGCTCATAACAAAACTCTTGCGGCACAACTTTACAATGAATTTAAAGCACTTTTCCCCGATAATGCGGTTGAATATTTTATAAGTTATTATGATTACTATCAACCCGAAGCTTATATACCGCGCACTGATACTTACATAGAAAAGTCTTCAAGCATAAACGAAGAAATCGACCGTCTGCGCCACAATACCACAAGAAGCCTGTATGAAAGAAATGACGTTATAATCGTGGCTTCCGTAAGTTGTATTTACGGGCTTGGATTGCCCGAAAATTATTTTAAAGGCTCAATTGAAATTTCTGTCGGTAAAGAAATTTCAAGAGAAGATTTTTTGCATCATTTGGTAAGCGTCAGATATACAAGAAATGATTTGGCCTTGGAGCGTTCTACTTTTAGGGCACGTGGTGATATTGTAGAGATTATGCCTTCTTATGAAAAAATTGTTACAAGAATTTATTTTTTCGGGGACGAAGTAGAAAAAATAGTTAAAATAGATTCTGTTACAGGCGAAATTCTCGAAATACCCCAAAAAACCGTTATATATCCTGCCGTTCACTACCTTTCTTATGATGAAAATGTGGATGAAACCATAAAACTTATTAAAGAAGAATTAAAGGCGCGCTTAGCAGTGCTAAGCGCGCAAAATAAATTAATCGAAGCACAAAGACTTGAACAAAGGGTTAATTACGATATTGAAATGATAAAAGAAATGGGCTACTGCTCGGGCATTGAAAATTATTCAAGAATAATAGAGCGCCGACCTGTAGGGTCGGCGCCCTCAACACTTTTAGATTACTTTAGGGGCGATTTTTTGACGGTAATTGATGAATCGCATGTTACTCTTCCTCAGCTTAAAGGGATGTACCGAGGTGATTTGTCGAGAAAAGAAACCCTTGTGGAATACGGTTTCAGATTGCCTTGCGCTAAAGATAACAGGCCTTTAAAGGAAAAAGAATTTTTTGACAAAGTTCATCAAAAAATTTATGTGTCGGCAACTCCTGCAGAATTTGAAAAACAAACTTCATCTCAGCTTGTTGAACAGATAATAAGACCCACAGGACTTGTTGATCCTAAAATTTCGGTTCGCCCTATTGAGACTCAGATTGATGATTTGATTAAAGAAATTTCAGTAAGAGAGCAAAAAAACGAAAGGGTTTTAATTACAACTCTTACAAAAAAAATGGCGGAAGATTTATGTGATTATTTTATTCAGCAGGGGGTTAAGGTAAGGTACTTGCACAGTGAAATTCAATCGTTGGAGCGGGTTGAAATTTTAAGGGATTTACGTCTTGGTGAATTTGATGTATTAATAGGGGTAAATTTACTAAGAGAAGGGCTTGATATACCTGAAGCTTCACTTGTTGTGATAATGGATGCTGACAAAGAGGGTTTTTTACGTTCAGAAACAAGTCTTATTCAAACAATCGGGCGCGCTGCAAGAAATTCATGCGGTGCTGTTATAATGTATGCGGATAAAGTCACGGATTCAATGAAAAAAGCGATAGATGAAACAAATAGAAGAAGGCAAATTCAGCTTGAATACAATAAAAAGTACGGAATAATACCTCAAACAATTAAAAAGCCTATTGAAAACAATTTGCTGTCGCTTGTGGCAAGTTATAGAAATTTGGAGGATTTTGTTGCAGAAGAAATGGTGGAACTTGGTATAGATAAAAAAGGACTGCCAAAGCTTATTGAAAAGCTTGAAAAAGACATGCACAAAGCCGCTAAAATTCTAGATTTTGAAAGGGCAGCACAAATTCGCGACCAATTAAAAAAGCTTCGGGAAATGCTTAAAGGTTAAGATCATCCTTGTCTAATCCTAAAACTTCATATTGTAATTGTGCCATGTAATGGCCTGTGACTGCGACATTAAATACAATCGCATAAGCGGCAAAGAAATAGAACAGAGGGCCAAATCCAAAAAGTACAAGAAGAATATATCCTATAAATACTGTTGTAGGGAGATTCATAAGTATAATTTGTAAAATAAAAAAGATTATTGCAATACTTAAATCTGCAGATTTATTGAATAAAACCTTAAAATTATATGAATCTGCTATTTTTTCGTTTTTGACAAACATCAAAAATGAAGTGAGAGCCATCCCTATTACGATTAGCCAAATAATAACTTGAAAGGTTATGTTAAACCAATCTATAACATTAACCTTCGGAATAACATAGTTGGCAATTGAAACAGCAATCCAAGTTATCGGTCCGACCGCTATAATCCCTTTAATTGAGGCAAAGGCTAATTTTAGAGGGTTTAGGAACGGTAATACGGAATCTCCCTCGTTTAGAACTTCGCTTGTGACTTTTATTAAAAATCCGAATAAAAAGAATATCGTTATTCCTGCAAGCCAAAGCGCACCTGTAGGTTGCTGCGGATTTTTTAAGTATAAATCGTGTGCAAAGTAAAGCGGTACCGCAAAAGTCAATAGTTTAAAAAATGACATATTGTCGGTAAATGTTTCTCTAAATGAGTCAATAATTGAAGCCATATAAACCCTCTCTATTTCTTACGTAAAAATTATATCATAAAAACCGGTTTAAGGCAAGAACACTGTTAAAACTGCTTTAGAAACCTTTCATCGTTATTGAAAAACAGTCTTATATCATCAATGGCGTATTTAAGCATTGCAAGTCTTTCAACACCCATACCAAAAGCAAATCCGGTGTAAATTTCAGGATTAATACCAACATTTTTAAGTACGTTTACATCAACCATTCCTGCACCCAAAATTTCAAGCCATCCCGTATTGGAGCAAGTTTTGCAGCCTTTGCCTTGGCAGATTATACATTGAACGTCGATTTCTGCACTAGGCTCTGTGAAAGGAAAAAAACTGCTTCTGAATCTTGTTACCCTGCTTGAACCGAAGTAAAGTCTTATAAATTCGTTTAATACCCCTTTTAAGTCGGCAAAAGTTATATCTTTATCTACATAAAGCCCTTCTATCTGGTGAAAAAGGTTGTTTTTTCTGGCGTTTACCGCCTCGCTTCTATAAACCCGCCCCGGAGAAATTACTCTTAATGGCGGTTTTTTTACTGCCATTTCTCTTACTTGAGCGTTTGAAGTTTGGCTTCTTAAAATAATATTTGAAGCGACTTTTGTGTAAAAAGTGTCTTGCATATCTCTTGCAGGGTGGTCAGCAGGAAAATTAAGCATATCAAAATTATAATATTCTGTTTCGACCTCAGGTGAATTTTCGCTTTGAACAAGGGAAAACCCTAAGGTTTGTAATATTGAAACAATTTCGTTTGTGGTTGAAGTCAGCGGATGAACTTTGCCTTGAGGGGTAAAGTTACCGGGTAAAGTTATATCGATTTGCTCTTTTTTAAGCTGTTGTTCAAGTTCTTTTCTATAAATTAAGTCAAATTTTTCTTCCAAACTGCTTTCGAGGTCTTGAGCGATGTCGTTTGCCAAGGCACCTATAATTCTTTTATCATCATTGGATAAGTCTTTTAAATTTTTTTTAATCGAATTAAGCTCACCTTTTCTACTCAGATATTTGTTTTTGATTTCTTCAATATCTTGAGACCTTGAGGCCTTTTGTATATCTGATTTTGCATTTTTTAAAATTGTATCGAGTTGATTTTTCATTTTTTGCTTATTCCTTATAAAAATTCGTTATTTACCCGTTCATGTTCTATTGTGCTGAATTCACCGTGGCCGGGAAAGACTTTTGTATGCCCTTCAAGGGTGAAAAGTTTGTTTTCAATATTTGCCTTTAGTTGGTCAAAATTTCCGCCGTAAAGGTCTGTTCTTCCTACACATTCTTTAAATAAAGTATCCCCCGAAAAAAGTAAATCGTCAATAAGGTAGCAAACACTGCCTTGGGAGTGTCCGGGTGTGTGAATGACTTTGATTTCATTCCCGCTGAAGGTTATAATTTGATTGTCTTCAACATTGCCGTCTGCTTTTTGTGCTTCAGCTTTGCCAAAGCCAAAACTTGAAGAAAATTCTGCCACGTTATGGAGCATGATTTCATCGTTTTTGTGTATTAAAACTTCGCATTCGTATAATTTTTTAAATTCATTTACCCCCAAAACATGGTCAAAGTGTCCGTGGGTGAGTAAAATGTATTTCAATTTTGCTCCCAGCTCTTTGATTGTTTCTTCAATTTGAGGGTTTTTATCGGTACAGTCTATTAAAACTGCTTCTTTTGAATTTTCATCAAAAAGCAGATAATTGTTTACTTCTAAAAAGCCGACTGTAAAATGTTTTAAAATCATTATTTCACTATCTCAAAAATATCCCTGCAGGTTTTGAAAAGTTTTTGTGCATCTTTAAGCGCAATCATATTAGGACCGTCACAAAGCGCTTTGTCAGGGTCGGGATGAACTTCAAAAAATAGTCCGTCAGCCCCCGCCGCAACGGCTGCTTTTGCAAGTACGGGAACAAATTTTCTGTCGCCGCCCGAGCATTCTTCTTGTGCCCCCGGAAGCTGCACACTGTGAGTTGCATCAAAAATTACAGGATAACCGAATTCTTGCATAATAGGAATTGAGCGAAAATCAGACACAAGGTTGTTGTAGCCGAAAGTTGTTCCGCGCTCAGTGAGCAAAACATTGGAATTTCCCGAATCCGTAACTTTTTTAATCAAAGACTTCATTTGTTCGGGTGCTAAGAATTGACCTTTTTTTATGTTTACGATTTTGCCTGTTTTGGCTGCTGCTATAAGCAAATCCGTTTGGCGGCAAAGAAAAGCCGGAATTTGGATTATATCAGCTACTTCGGCTGCAATTTTAGCTTCCGCCTCTGTGTGAACATCTGTAACAATGGGCAGGTCAAATTCTTTTTTAATTTTGGCAAGCATTCCAAGCCCTTTTTCAAGCCCGGGACCTCTGAAAGAGTTTATTGAAGAACGGTTTGCCTTGTCAAAAGAAGATTTAAAAACAAAATTAATATCCAAAATTTCTGTAATTTTTTTTAGACCTTCTGCGGTTTTGTTTAAAATATCCTGAGATTCGATAACGCAAGGACCTGCGATAATCGTCAGTTTATTCTTCTGGTCATTTGACGTTTTATTTGAGGAGGATATGTCAATACATTTACCCCCGCCTATCTCGAAATTTTTAAGTTTTATTTTTTTAACTTCAATCATAGGATTATTATATCAGGAAAATAAATGAATAAATTATTTTGTGATAAAATTAATATAGAGGATGCGGGAAAATTCAAAAAATGACAATTTTTTGTAATTTTTAAAATTTGACCTTAGAAGTGCTAAACCCGTACCGGCTGCGGGATAGCCTGCGGTAAGGGTGCAAGCCGGACAGCGGAGCTTGTGAGAAAAATAATCTAAGAAGGGATTTATAAATGGAGCAGGAATTAAAAGATAAATATGAGGTTGTAATTGGTTTAGAAGTGCACGCACAGCTTAAAACCAAGTCAAAGATTTTCGCACCTGATGCAACAGAGTTCGGAAATGAACAAAATACCCAGATAAGCCCTATAACTTTAGGCATGCCGGGGGTTTTACCCGTTCTTAACAAAGAGGTTGTTAATATGGCGATTTTAACCGGACTTGCGCTTAATTGCGAAATTCCTAAACGTTGTAAATTTGATAGAAAACAGTATTTTTATCCGGATTTGCCAAAAGGTTACCAGATATCCCAATACGATGAACCTATTTGTATAAACGGCTCTGTTGAAATCGATGGCAAAAAAATAGGCATAACAAGAGCTCACCTTGAAGAAGATGCAGGAAAACTTGTACATGCCGGAGCAGACGGAATTCACGGTTCAAGCTATTCTCTTGTGGACTTAAACAGAGCCGGAACTCCTCTTTTGGAAATAGTTTCAGAGCCTGATATGCGATCAAGCGATGAGGCAAAGGCTTATGTCGAACATTTAAGAAATATTTTACGATACATCGGTGTTTGTGACGGAAACTTGGAAGAAGGCTCCATGCGCTGCGATGCAAACATTTCTGTTATGCCAAAAGGTTCAAAAGAGTTCGGCACAAGAGCCGAAATCAAAAACGTTAACAGCTTCAGAGCACTTCAGCGGGCGATTGAATTTGAAATAGAAAGACAAATAGATATAGTAGAAAGCGGCGAAAAAGTCGTTCAGGAAACAAGGCTTTGGAATGACAACACAGGTGAAACAAAGTCGATGAGAGGCAAAGAAGACGCACATGATTACAGGTATTTTCCCGAACCTGACTTGATGCCTCTTGAAATTTCAAAACAATGGGTTGAAGAAATAAGAGCAAAAATGCCCGAACTCCCAAGTGCCAAAATAGAACGCTATATGAACCTCGGACTAAGTGAATACGATTCAAAAGTTATTGTTGAAGAAATGGAAACAGCACTTTTCTTTGATGAGGTCATAAAATCAGGCGTGAATGTTAAAATTGCCCTAAACTTTTTAATGGGCGACATTGCAGCATTGCTTAAAGAAGAAAAAATTAATATTAATGAAACAAAACTTACACCGCAAAACCTTGCCCAATTGGTTAATTTAATTGAAAAAGGCACAATTTCAAATAACATAGGAAAACAAATTATTCCTCAAATGTTAAAAGAGGGTATAAAAGCTTCTGAAATAGTTGAGAAACAAGGGCTAAGCCAAATTTCAGATGAAGGAGCCATTAAAGAAATAGTTAGAAAAATAATAGAGGAAAACCCTGAGCAAGTAAGTGCATATAGGGCGGGAAAGGTTCAATTGCTGGGCTTTTTCGTTGGGCAGGTTATGAAAGAAACTCAAGGCAGGGCTAACCCCAAAACGGTTAACGAACTAATTAAAAATTTTCTTGAAAGTTAACAATTTGCAATATTTGGCTAAATTTATTAAACTTTTATGATTGAATACCGATAGGTCCGTCAAATTATTTATTAATTGAGTTTAGCTTTAATTTCACAAATAGTGAGGGAGATGCAAATGGCAGATTTAAAACAGCAAAAATTTGACACCAGTATGGAAGCCGAAATTTTTGAACAGCCCGAAATTTTACGTAAAATTTTGGAGAAATATATTGCCCCAAACGGTTATATTATTTTAAATATACCTACAAAAATTACTAAAATAGTTCTCGTTGCAAGTGGGACTTCTTATCATTGCGCAAGGCTTGCTGCAGAAATGTTCGGTGAAATTGCTGAAATAGAAGCAAGAGCTATTTATTCAAGCGAATTTTTGCTCAAAAAAATTGTTCCGCATGATAAAGATATTTTATACATTTTTATTTCTCAATCAGGCGAAACAACAGATACATTAAGCGCTTTAAATAAAGCAAAACAGCTGGGTGTAAAGACCATGTGCATTACCAACAAAGAAAATTCCACCGCATGGCAGACGGCAGATTACAGGATTAATTGTTATGCAGGTGAGGAAAAAAGCATTGCTTCAACAAAATCCCTGACAGCCCAAATGCTCTGCCTTTATCTTTTAGCGCTTAAATATGCTCAAATTCAGGAAGTTGATATAACCGAGCAGTTGCAGAAGGTTCAGACATTGCCTGAAATTTTAGAGCAAACTTTGGAATTGAGCCCTCAAATAAAAGCACTTGCAAGGTTTTTGTCAAAATACGGTAATATTTTAATAACTGCAGACGGAATTTCCTATGCGCTTGCAAAAGAAGCTTGTTTAAAAATTAAAGAAACTTCTTATGTTAATGTGATGTCTCACATTTTGGGTGAATTTATGCACGGTCATGTTGCGGTTTTGAACAACAAATGTGTGTTGGTTTACGTTTCCAATAAACCGATTTCTTATTCTACGATTAAAAATATGGAAAAAATAAAAAGAGATTACAATCCGCCGATTTGTGTCATAGGAACATCAAGTGACAGGATTAATTCGGCTTTTAACGTTGATTTGGAAGTTGATGATGAAAACTTAAAAATATTTTCAATGGCAGTTATGATACAGCTTCTTGCTCTCAAAATAGCTCAAAAATTAGGACGCAATGTTGATAAACCAAAGGGCTTGCAAAAAGTCGTTACAGAGGTTTGATTGAATATTTGTATTAAGGGGCGCAAAAATTTATAAATTTTTGCGCCCCTTATGTTATAATCTTTCTATGCCAAAGGTCGTTATTCTAGGTTACGGAGAAATGTTTATGAACCTTATTGCAGGGTGCTTGGATGCGCACTGCGATGTGGTCGGTGTTTTCAGATACGACAAAGTTCGCCACAAGGGTTTAGACGGGCTTATTTTGGATGTTTTTAATCAATCAAGAGAGCTTAGTTATATAAAAAGCTTAAATTTATATGAGATTAAAGCAAAAAGCGCAAACAGTGTCGAATTTAAGAAAGAAATTTTAAAACTCAACCCTGATATTGTCTTTGTTGCCACATGGGGCGAAAAGTTAAAAAAAAGCATTATCGACTTGCCAAAAATTGCTACAATTAATGTCCATCCTTCGCTTTTGCCAAAATACAGAGGGCCGAATCCTTATCTGCAAGCGATAAAACATCTTGAGCAGCAATCCGGCGTCACGTTTCACTTAATGGATGAAGATTTTGACACAGGTCCGATTTTGCTTCAAAAAACAGTTGAAATAACAGACAAAGACACGGGAAAAGAGCTCAAAGACAAAGTTGCAACAGCAACAAGGCATGCGGTGACAGAGTTGGTTAAGGAATTAGGCGAAGAAATAATTATTCCTGTTGTTCAAGATGAGAAAAAAGCAAGTTATTTTTCCGTTATTACCGAAGATGAAGTTATGCTTGATTTTTCCAAGTCTGCAAAAGAATTAAGCGCACAAATAAGGGCATTTCACCCATGGCACAAATGTTATTACGAGTATAAAAATCAGTTTTTTGTACCAAACCCTTACTGTTTGAAGATTTTAGAAAATAATACAAATTTTAACCAAGTGGGTTCAATTGTGGAAAAAACCCCAAAAAACAGCCAAATATCAGTTTTGTGCGGCGACGGGAAATTGCTAAAAATGAGCAATGTAAGACTTTACGGTAAAATCAGAAAGATTTTCACAAATTTTTATATAAAATATTTAATCAAAAAAGGTGATAAGGCTTAATATAATTCAGAAAACTGCAAAAAGTTGATTATTTCGATTGAAATCTCTTTTTGTATGTCCGGCTGTGCTGCTTCAAAGTATTCAAAGGCTTCGGCAATTTTTTTATCTTTATCATACCAGCGTCTCAAAATGTAGTTAAAGGCATCATTGAGGGCATTTGCGGATCGGGCAACGTTTCTTTGTTTTGCATAATCTATTATAAAATCGGCACATTTAAGTTGCGTTTTTTCATTTGTGTTTCTTAATAAACTTATTGCCAAACTCACTGTGGGGTCGGCATCGTACCACCTTTTATGCATAACTTCACCTTTTCTTGGCTACTTTCTTAGAATAAATTATTTTCAGCAAATTGTCAACTGTTTATTAGCTTTTTCAGCTTAAAAGCGAAACGCTTATCTTGCCGTATTTAGCGGAAAGGTCGTCAATGTGGTGCATTAAATAAACCCACGACTCCAAATCTTTTTGGTCAAGATCTATAATCGCGCCCCAATCGCTTCTTGCGTGATGCGCTGCAATCATCCTTGCAACATCTTTGAATCCTTGTGTCATACAAATTGAAAACCCGTATTGAGAGTGGGTTATCCATTCTTTTCTGAAATTTTCATCGTAGTCTATAATTCCCGTTTCGGCATCGATTTTATATTCAAAGATTTTTCCTATATCGTGTAAAATGCAAGCCGCATAAATTTTGTCTTTATCGATTTTGATTTTAAACAGTTCCATATTAGCATCGGCAAACTTAAGACATTCAACTATGTGAACAAGCAATCCGCCCATGTAGTTGTGGTGCATAAGTTTTGCCGCAGGCGCTATTTTAATTTCCTTTTCGTATTGCTTAAAATAATCAAGTATAAATTCTTTAAGCTTTTCATCTGAAATTTTGTTTATATATCCTAAAATTTCATTGTAAAGGGAATTTCTTTCGCTTTCGTCAATTCCCAGTTTTGCTTCTTTTATAAGCTCGAGCGCCGATACAAGGCAGTTATTGAATTTTTCGTTATATGTGGCAGAGACAATTTTTAGCAAATTCCCTGTTCTGAAAAGCTTAGAATCCATGCGATTAAGAGTTTCTTCCCACAAGATACAGTTTAAAAGTGCCTCATTTTGGGTGTTTTTGAGCTGAAGCTTACCCATTTTAGTGCCGGATTTTGTGTCCCCGATTGAAAATATTACTACTTCATATATCGCTTCATTGTCAAACATAATTTGCCTTCTTTCTTGTTGGATTGCCGCGTCGCTCATTCTTCGCTCCTCGCAATGACATATTTCTAAGGCTCGGCTTTGCCTCGCCAAGAACTATGTCAATTCTTGTTTCTGTCAATAATTTTGTTTTCGCTGCCCCACGAAAAATTTGTGCGGATTGTTTTTCCGACCTGTTCTATCTGGTGTTTTTCGATTTGTTTTCTCAAATTATCGAAATTTTTGCAACCAGAATCGACTTCTTCAATAAATTCTTTTGCAAAAGTTCCGTTTTGGATTTCTTTGAGAATTTTTTTCATCTCGGCTTTTGTATTGTCGTTGATTACTCTGGGACCTCTTGTCAGATCACCGTATTCTGCTGTGTTTGAAATAGAATAGTGCATATCTGTCAAGCCGCCCTGATTAATCAAATCAACAATAAGTTTAAGTTCGTGCAACACTTCAAAATAAGCCATATAAGGCGAATAACCCGCTTCGACAAGTGTTTCAAATCCTGCTTTGATAAGTGCTGAGCACCCCCCGCATAAAACCGCCTGTTCACCGAAAAGGTCTGTTTCGGTTTCTTCTCTGAAAGTGGTTTCAATTATTCCTGTTCTGCCCGAGCCTATGGCTTTAGCGTAAGCCAGTGCTACTTTTATTGAATCGCCCGAATAATCCTGATAAACAGCAACTAAAGCGGGAACGCCTTTTTCTTTCAAAAATTCGCTTCTAAGTGCGTGCCCCGGGCTTTTTGGCGCAACCATAATTACATTTACATCTTTTGGCGCAACAATTTTTTCGAAATGAACGTTGAATCCGTGCGAAAACATTAAATATTGACCCTTTTTTAGATGAGGTGCGATTTTTTCTTTATAGAGTTTTGCCTGAATTTCATCGGGTACAAGAATTTGTATTATATCCGCCCATTTTACGGCGTCTTCAACTTCCATTATTTCAAATTTTTCGGCAAGCGCTTTTTTATAGGAAACCCCGTCTTTTCTTAATCCCAAAACAACATTACAGCCGAAATCTCTTAAATTTTGCGATTGGCCGTAGCCTTGCGAGCCGTAGCCGATAATTGCTATTTTTTTGTCTTTTATAAATTTTTCGTCAATGTCTTTGTCTTTGTATATTTTTAATTCCTGCATCTTAATCCCCTATATCTTAAAAACGTATCCTTCAAGCTCTGATACTTTTTCTTCAAGCTCAAAATTTATTGCATTAATTTTTGATTTTATAAGTTTTGAATTATTAAGCGAAAATATCCCAAAAAGTGAAGCCGGATTTATATTTGACATAAAACAATCTTTAAAATCATCAATCAAATTAATATACTTTAAATCTATAACTTTTTTAATTGAACCTAAATCCATGTACAAGAGTCCAAGCTCGCTTTGTGCTTGTTTAATCTTGTTTGACTCAATATTATTTTTGATTTTTTTTACGTGTTTTAAGATTCTTTCGTACTGTTTTAAAATTTCTCTTTTTTTCTTTCTCAGTTCAATCTCAAAATAATCAACAGTTTGTTTGTAGCCTATGTACATAAGTTCTTGGCGCTTTTCTTTGGGCTGGTTGAAATCAACGACTACAACAGCACCGGTGTTTACTTTTATGTAATCAAACTTATCCCTGTTCCCGTAGGTGTCAATTATAAAATCTGTCGCAAGTGCCGTCACGCAACTGTAAATTGTGTTGATAAAATTTATCGCATTATTGCCTTTTCCTTCATAATCGCCTTCCAGTCTAAATTCCAAAACTCTTTGGTCGTCGGGGCAAAGGTTTTTTGATAATCTCCACAAAGGCCAGCTTTTTTGGAGGTCGCCGTCAACCAAAAGACTGTTTTCGTATACAATAGGCTTCATTAACCCGGGCATGGTAGAGGAAATTCTTATCGCATAAGCAATTTCGGCATCAGGTGTTTCAAATTTTGAAAACTCTTTATACTTGAAATTGGTCAAATCGGTGGTTATTATAACAACATTTTTGTCTAAATCTTTAAACGTAACCGGAGGGTTTTCGCCTTTTTTATATCTGTCGTCGTAGAATTTTTGTTCAATTAAATCACGAAGCCAGTCGAGAAAAATTTCACCTTTGCTTATTGCAAAATCTTTTCCAAATCCAAAGTGAATATCCTTAAAAAGTTCGTAGTTTGTTTGCATGAAAATTTCTTTAAGTTCTTCTGCCTTGTATCCTACCGCCCAAAGCCCCGCAAAAATAGCCCCTACGGAGGAGCCGGCGATTGTATCGGCACAAATTCCTATTTCCTCTAAAGCCTTGATTGTGCCTACATAAGAAACGCCTCTTATAGCGCCGCCGCCAAAGATACAAGTGTATTTTAAAGAATTATTCTCTCTGCTCATAATCTGATTTTACCATAAAATAAGTTTTTTTACTTTGGGCGGCGGATTTTTTAAATCCGCCGCCCAAAAGTTATTTTTTAAAGCTTATTTCTGTATCAAAAAGCGTTTTTTTATAATGTTTTCTATCATTTGAAGGAAGTTTATAATTTTTCTTTAAATCTTTTTTCTTCAAAAATACTCCGAAATACCTTCCTTCATAGACAAGTTTCCAATTTTTATGTTCTAAAAGATTTTTATAAACAGGATAAAATTTGTCTATTATCATAACATCGGGGGCAAATTTTTCCATCAGTTTTGTGTTGTTGACTTTTGAGTAATAAAATTCTTCCATAACAGGAAGCATATAGTCGTAATAAACCTCTTCATAGCGCCCGTCCATAAAGATTTTTATGTTCGGATAAAGCTTGTAAGAAGCGTAGCTTCCTTGTCCGAAATTTAAAAATAAATTCCCTTTTATATCGTTTATTTTTAAAAATTCAATTTCTTTGTAAGCAAATTTGTCGTTTTTTAAAATTATTCCAAAACGGTTTGTGTTTATTGTCGCAACCGAGCAAATTATTATTAAAGCGTAAATGGCAAATTCTTTTTTTGCGGCAAATTTTTCGCCTAAAAAATCTGAAGAAGTTTTAAACTTTTGTCTTATAAGGTTAATAATATCGTCCACGATAGTATAAAAATCATCATACAAAAAACAAGTGCACGCAATTACAAAAAACGGAATCATTTTTATATGAATTATTGCCTGATAAAAAGTTATGCCAAGTATCAAAAATTTTGTCTTATCGATATTTTTGTAAGAAAAATTTTTAAAAAGTGCAGTAATATAAGTCAAAATTAAGGTGAGAGAAAACAGTTTGAAAATAAAAAAATTGTTTATGTGGATTCTGTGAAAAAGCCCCCACCATTCCATAATATTTGGTCTTTGCATTGTAACAGCATCGATTAAAAAACTAAGATAAGAAAAGCCCCAAGGATTTATTATCAAAACCAAAATTGTCGGAATAAGTGTAAAAAAATATTTTTTACACTCTTTTTTATTTAAAAATTCACCCAAAGCATAGAGAAAAATAAGCCCGATGCCTGAAACACATCCCCCGTGCAGGTTATTCCAGATTATCATGATAAAAGGCAGCGCCCAAAGCGGTTTGTTTTCGCCCTTTCTGGCAAGTTCAAGGATATAGATAAAAAGGGCGAAAAATAAAAACGAAAACAGCTGACATCTTACCGGCTCTACAACGTTTATGGCTATTGCAAGAAAAGCGAATATGTAAAAAGTTAAATTGTAGGCAGATGTGGTTTTAGTCCCTTTTAAATTAATTATCTTTGTTATTATAAAAAACGTTAAAAAGATTAAAAAGGCATTTAAAACAACAAGCCCTGCCGTCGGGAAAAAGTTTCGAATCAGGTAAAAAATAACTCCGCTTCCCCATTCATGATCAAACCATGTATGAGTCGGGGTATAAGACAAAAAATCCTGTTTTAAGACATGCCCTCCTTGTATAACACCCATACCTGCAATAAGTCTTGCCCAAAGATCATAATCGTAGCCTCCTGCGCCTGTGCAATAGGCAAGAATGAACAAGAAAAAAATCAGATAAAAAATAGTCGGTTTAACCTTTTTCATAAAGATATTTTACCTTAAAACCTTAGTTTTGCAAATAAAATGACACGGTTTTAAAAACATGTTATACTTAACTTGTTGCATTGATTTTTTGGGGAAATATGTCTGCTATTGAAGAAATAGAAGAATTACGGGAAATTTTAAAGTCTGATTCGTCAAACTATCAGGCAAGGCGAAGGCTTGCCGTTTTACTTCTTGATAGTGGCTTTAACGAAGAAGCGCTTAAACAGTTTTTGTTTTTGTCAGGGGTTTTCCCGACAGATGCCGGACTTTTTTACAATTTGGGAATTGTTTTTGAAAAATTAAAAAAACTTGATAATGCAATACATTACTATAAAAAAGCGATAGAAATTTCGCCCGAGGAAACCGATTTTTACTATAATTTGGGGCTTGTTTATATTGACAAACAGGAATACGATAAGGCAATAGACTGTTTCAAAAAAGTTCTGACAAAAGACAAAGACGATTCAAACAGTTATTTTAATCTGGGACTTTGTTTTGTAAAACAGGGGAAAGAAGAGCCTGCCGCAAAGTGTTTCAACAAGGCAATAGAATATAACCCTTATGATGTTTTTGCTTATTTTTATTTGGGTTACATCTACAAACAAAAGGGCGAAACCGAAGAAGCAAAGCACAAGTATTATAAAGTAATTGAAATTTGCCCTGAATACAGTTGGGCGTACTTTAACATCGCTTCTATTGCTTTCGAAGAAGGTGAAATTGATTTGGCGATAGAAAATTTGCAAAAAACTCTTGACTTGAACCCTTCAGATGTTGAAGCCTACAAAATTTATTCAAAAATTCTCATCAAGCTCGGGGAAATAGAAAAAGCGCAAAAAATGATTGAAAGAGCAATAGTGGAAAATCCTGATAAGGCCGATTTATACTACGTTTTAGCTCAAATATATAAACTTCAGGGGAATAATCAAGGGTATCTTAAGGGGCTCAAACATGCTCTTAAGCAGTATAAAACGCTTTCGTTTTCGCCAAAAGCGGTTAAGCAGGAATTAGATAAAGTAGAGGTAAAATAATGCTTTTAGGAATAAACATAGATCATATAGCAACATTGAGAAACGCAAGGGGTGGAGTTGAGCCTGACTTAATCGAATGTGCGCTTATCTGTGAAAAAGTTGGAGTTGACGGTATTACAACGCATTTAAGAGAAGATCGCAGACATATAAAAGATGAAGATGTTTGGGCATTGAAAAAGGTTTTAAAAACCCGCATGAATCTTGAAATGGCGATGACAGAAGAAATGCAAAAAATCGCGCTTGAATTAAGACCTTCAGCCTGCTGCATTGTGCCGGAAAAAAGACAGGAGGTTACAACAGAAGGCGGTTTGGACGTTTTTTCTCAACTTGAGCGTGCAAGAAAATTCGTAAAACCGCTTAACGATGTGGGAATTATCGTAAGTCTTTTTATCAATCCTGATGAAAAACAGGTAAGGGCTGCTTTTGAAACAGGAGCAGAGTTTATTGAACTCCATACGGGGGCTTACTCGGAGGCCTTTGGCGGCAACAATGAAGCGGCGGAATTTTTAAAACTTAAAAATTCCGCCCAATTGGCCCAATCTTTGGGGCTAAAAGTAAATGCCGGACACGGACTTAATTACAAAAACGTCCACAGGATGAAAGAAATACCAAATCTTGTTGAGCTCAATATAGGACACAGCATCATTTCAAGGGCAGTTTATGTAGGTTTAGAAAAAGCGGTAAAAGAAATGAAAGAGTTGGTTAAATAAATGAAATCTAAAGAAAAAATAGTAAAAGAAATGCAGCTAGTAGTCGAGCAAATGCGACTTGACGATATTGAAGAAAATCCTGATATAGTAAATGATTTTTTTGATTGCGATTGTTGCGGAAAGTTTAAATGTCTTGCGGGTTCAATTCAATACGGTGATTACAGGCTTTGTAACGACTGCGTACTTTATGCGGAACTAGGATTTGAACTTAAAACAATAAAATCAGTTGATGATTTAATCAAGGCAATGGAAGACAAAAAGCTTGAGGAAGTTTGCGAATTTATCCGTCAAGATAAGCTTGCGCAAAACAATTAAATTTCATCCAAACGTATAGTTTTTTGTGTTAAAAATCTGTGATAATGTTTGAAAAGGATGAAATATGAAACTGGTTTCGACAGAAGAGATAATAAATTATAAAATATTGCCGTTCAATATTTATTCGGAGTTTGGCGAAAAACTTTTTTCCGCAGGAGAGGTTTTGACGCCGGGAAAGCTTTTGCAGCTTCGTCATATGACAGTTCTTTACAGGGATGATGAGATTAAGGAAATACCGACCGAAGCCAGAGTTGTTGAGGCAAAGCCTGTTGAAAAAGAAGTTAAGCCTGAAAAACCCAAAGTTGTTGTTGAAGTTTTTGACATGAATCCTTCAAGCAAGATTACAAAAACAAAACTTTCTGTTGATGATATAGATATTATGAGCTACAAAGGGCCTGTTAACAAAAGGGCCAAAATCGATCCCCAAACTCAAATTAAGATTAAGGCATTTTATAACAATATTCTTGAAATGATGGAAGAAAAACCGCCGATTGAAATGCTTGGGATGTTTGCAAATGTCCGCGATAAAATAATTCAGGATATTATATTTGAAAATAACGATGTATTTCTATTTTCCCAGCTTAAATTACTCGGTGAATACAAAAAGTGCCATGCTCTTAATACAGCAATTTTGTCCGGTGCCGTTGCAAAGAAAATGGGGCTTAGCGAAGATTTGATAAATGATGTTGTTCTTGCAGGGTTGTTGCATGACATAGGAAAGACAAAGGTTCCGCAAGATTTGCTTTTAAAAAGTAATCTTTCAAGTTATGAGCAAAAAGCTATTCAAAATCATACGAGGATAGGTTATAAGATAATCAGGCATGAAATGGATTTGCCTGAAAATATTGCACGCGCAGCACTTGAGCATCATGAAAATAATGACGGTTCGGGATACCCCGCAGGGAAGTCAGGAGAAACGATAAATGTCGAAACTCAAATAATAAATGTTTGTAACTGTTTTGACAATATAACTTCAAACCGAACTGAATTTAATATTAAAAATATTAAAGAGGCTCTTAGAATAATGCTTCAACTGGGCACAAGAAAGTTTTCCGCAGAGGCGCTTTATACTTTTATTCATATGTTCAGTTACAATGATACGGTAAATTTTGAAGAAATGCTTTTGTAGTCAAATCCAGTAAATAAAAAGCATTCCCAGAGTACATACGGCAAAAAGAATTATGAAAATTGCCACTATTTTTGCAAAAGAATCCGGAGTGCTGATTTCTTCTTGAATATCTATTCGTTTCAAAATTTGCTTGGAAAAATCTGTTTTTGAATTGTTTTTTATTCTTTCAAAAGAATTATGCAGCGTTTTTTCGAATTCGTAAAGTTTTTCTATTTCTTGCCTTGCTTTCGGGTTAGAAATTACATATTTTTTAATTTTAATATTTTCTTCATCGGAGAGTTCATTATCGATGTAAGCGGAGAGATTAGCTTTAAATTCACTGTAATGGGGAGTTTCGGAAGATTCTTTATCGGGAATTTCCACTGTGGCAACTTTTTCGTGCACTTCCTTAAGACTTTCGACCATTTTTTTAAGTGTTTCAAATTTTGCTCTGCATGTAGGACAAATATCAAGATGAGCCTTGACAAATTGCTTTAGCTGTTGATTTAGCCTGTCATCAAGATAAAAGGATAAAAGGGCGCTTACTTGTGTGCAAGTGAGATTTATTGTCATAATTTTCTCCTTTATATATAGTGTTTAAGTCCGTCTTGAAGTTTTTCTCTTGCCCTTGCTATTCTTGATTTAACAGTTCCTACATTTGTGTTTGTGGCATTTGCAATTTCTTCATAACTTAAGCCCTGGAGTTCTCTCAATATAATTGCAATTCTAAAATGATCGGGCAGATTTTGGATTTCTTCTTTTATAAGCCTGTCTAATTCCGAGGACATGATTTTTTCCATAGGCCGGCTTTTTGTGTCGGGTATTTGTGTGTGATAAAAGTTTTCGCTTTCTTCCCCGTCTATTGAAATTGTTTCGGGCCTGCGGGTTGATTTTCGTAGGTCATCGTAAAAAAGATTTGTTATAATTTGATTTAGCCAACTTTTGAATGTCTTTGGATTCTTGAGATTAGCAAGTCCTCTTGCCATTCTCAAAAGCGCTTCTTGGGTCAAATCGGCTATATTCTCACGTTTTCTGCTCAGGTAAGAAAACGCCGCAAAAATATTTTTCTGTTCTCTTTTAATGAGTTCTTCAAGCGCTTTATAATCACTTTTTTGGGAAAGCAGTATAAGTTCTTCCAAAGGAATTTTTTTATACGGTAATTTCCCAAGCATCACTTTTTTTTCTCCTTAAAACATTTGAAGACCACTGTTTAAGATTTTAATTAATTCTTATGGAAATTTGCTTACTCTTTGTTATATAATCAGTTAGGGGATTTATCAAAGAGCATGCGGAAAAGTCTGATTTTCCGAAAATCGAGACTTTCCCGCATGCGACCTTAGAAGTGTAAAAACCTTGCCAGCTGCGGGACAGCCGGCGGCAGGGTTTGAAACCGGACAGCGGATTTTCGGTAGAGTGAGTGAAACGAAACTCGTCAGGTGTGGCGAAACCACGCTTTCGCCACACCCCGAATAATCCAAGACATCAGAGTTTACAGGAAAAAGGTCTCTTTTTCCGTAAACTCGAAAGGAAGATTATATTGAAGAGAATAATCGACGCCAATTTAAACAGAGCCGCGGAAGCAGCAAGAATTTTAGAAGAAATTGCACGGTTTTTGCTTGATGATGAAGCTTTGGTAGAAAAATTAAAAAATATAAGACATAAAATCTGCGCTTTCCAGCAGGAAGATTATGATAAATGCCTTAAATCAAGAGACACTCAAAATGACGTCGGCGTTGATATTTTAAATCCTACAAAAAGAGCTGATGTTGAAGATATTTTCAAGGCAAACATCAAAAGGCTTCAGCAGGCACTGAGGACTTTGGCGGAGTATTCAGGACAAAGCCCTGAAATTGTAAAAGTTTTTGAAAAATTAAGATACAATTCCTACACTTTAGAAAAAATTATGTGGGAAAAATTAAAAGAGAAGTTTAATTTTATTAAGCTGGCGGATAAAAAATTATATTTGGTTACAAATTCGGACAAATTTGAAACGCAAGACGAATTTTTGGATGCGATAGCTTCAGCACTTGAAGGCGGGGTTGAGATTGTCCAGCTGAGAGAAAAAATAATGAGTGCAAAAAAAATAATTGAGCTGGGCAAAAAAGTCAAACAGCTTTGTGCGCAATACGGAGCAATTTTTATAGTAAACGACAGGGTTGATATAGCAATGCTTTTGCAAGCTGAAGGGGTTCATTTGGGGCAAGACGATTTGGATATAAAATCAGCAAGAGCGCTTGTCGGGGAATCAATGATTATAGGTGTTTCTACGCACGCACCCGAACAGGCTCTAAAGGCGGTGGAAGATGGTGCGGATTATATCGGTGTCGGACCTATTTTTGAAACCCCTACAAAGCAAGGCAGAAAAGCAGTCGGGCTTGAATATGTGAAATGGGCGGCTGAAAATATTGAAATCCCCTTTTTTGCAATCGGAGGAATTGATAAGGAAAATGTCGGTGAAGTTTTGAAATCGGGCGCAAAAAGAGTAGCCGTTGTGAGGGCAATCGTAAGCTCCAAATCGCCTCAAAAAGCGGCAAAAGATTTTTCAAAATTTATAAATAATGCTATAATAAAAAAAGAAGAGAGAAAAGAAAGAGCAAATCATGAAAAAAGTTAAAGGTTTTACGCTTGCAGAGGTTTTGATAACTCTTACAATTATAGGGGTTGTGGCGGCTTTGACCATACCAAATTTGATTGCCAGTTATCAAAAACAGCAGTATGTAACGCAATTAAAAAAGGTCTACACAGAAATTTCTCAGGCAATAAAACTTATGATGGCAGATGAAGGCGTGAATAAGTTAACAGATTCCGATATTTTATATTGTGATACTAGTGCAGGATGTGATTATAATGAAGCAATTCAAAGATTAAGAAATGATTTTTTAAAAAAATATTTTAAAGTTATAAAAGATTGCGGAGCAGAAAAACCATCAACATGCTTTGCGGATAAATATAAATCTATTGACGGTAGCACCGAAAGTTCAGCCTCATGTGACTGTAGTGTTATTATTGCAAGCGGTGCAAGTATTTGTCTATTCAATATATCAGAAAAATACCGCGCAGGGGGCTTTGTTGTTGATATAAACGGACCAAAACCTCCAAATATAGTAGGCCGTGATTTTTTCAGTTTTTCATATTACTATGACGGGTCTTTAGATGAAAGTATTACTCCCGAATGCAGAAAAGGAATTGCTAATGCAAGTGGGCTCTGTTCCAACTTTGGATCTAATGCGCACGAAGCAAGAGAAGAATATTTCAATAATGGCAGAGGAGGGCAACCAGGTTGTTTAGGAAATAGTTACAGCGCTATTGGGTGTTTTGCTAAAATTCTAAATGACAACTGGAAAATGGATTATTAACCCCGTCGTTGCGAGGGGGTAAATGTATTCTTGATATTTGCTAAAGTCACTTGCGTCGTTGCGAGGGGTTGAAAACCCCGTGGCAATCTGTCCTACTTGCTATTTAATTCTTTATCCTCTCAACAAATTTAACAGCTTCTTCTTGTGTTTGAATTTCGCCTGAAAGCTGGGCTTCGTGAAGCTTTTTGATTATTTCGCCCAGTTCTTTTGAAGGTTTTATGTTTAAAATTTCCATTATCTCATCACCTGAGAGCAATTTTGGCAATGGTTTAAGCTCACCTTTTATTTTGAGGTAAAACTCTAAAAGCAAGTTCAAATCCGAGATGTTTTTGTTTACTATTTCATCTGTAATCTCAATTCCCCTTGCGGAATACCTATCTGCCATTGCAAGAATAATAATATCAATCGCATCATCTTTCATTTTTCTGACAAATCGCATATAAAGTTTTTCGTTTATTTCAGGGTTTTTAACCACATGTGATGGGTAAATATGAAGTTTAATCATCCTTGAAATGTATTCGATTTGTTTTTTGGAAAATTTATTTTTTTTCAAAAATTCGGCCGCCATTTTAGCGCCCAAATCGTCGTGTTTGATAAATCTGTGTCTGCCAGTGTTTTCTTCAATTGTCCAAGTTTGGAATTTTCCTATGTCGTGTAAAAACCCTGCAAATTTTAAATGCGCAAGCCTTGAAGACCCGCCAAAATCATGTTTCTCGAGGTGCGACTTAACTTCATTTGAACTTTCTTCATAGATTTTTTGAATTTGTCTTACTATTTCAATCGAATGATCAAAAAGGTTCAAATGGTGGTGCGAATTGGGCGGGACTTTCTTTAAATCTTTTATTATAGGTAAAATTTCTTCCAAAAGTTCTGATTTGTCCATTTTAATAAGAATTTGACTGCTGAATCTTCCTTCAAATAAGCGCAGAAGCTCGTAATTTATGCGCTCAACGGCAGGTTGTTGTATTTTGGCAGCATGGCAAGTGATAATTTTTTGAAGCCCGTCATCGATTTCAAATCCTAAAATAGCTCCAAACCTATAAGCGCGAAGCAGTCTTAAAGGGTCGTCCACAAAATTTTGCTCTGATATGTGTTTAATTTTTTTGTTTTCTAAATCTTTAATCCCGCCTGTTATATCTATTATTTCAAGAGTTTTTAAATTTATCGCGACAGAATTTATCGTCAAATCCCTGCGTTTTAAATCATCTTCTATAGAGTTTCCAATGGGATTTGCTATATCAATATAATTAATTTTGTCTTTTAAGACAAGCCTGTAAATTCTATTTTCTTCATCCAGTGGAACAAAAGTCGCGTCAATATTTCTTGCAAGATTTTGCGCAAAATCTTTTGCGTGAATTTTATCTACGACAATGTCTTTATCAAAGTTTTTCAGCCCCAGATAAAAATCCCTTATAGTGCCTCCTACAAGGTAAATTTGCACATCTTTAGAATAGGCTTTGATTTTTTTTATAATTTCGTCTTTTTTAATTTTTTCAATTACTGTATTCATATTTTTACCCTTTTTACGTCACCCTGAACTTGTTTCAGGGTCGCATGGTCGTTCGCCTTCATGATGTTGGGTTAGAAAACCCAACCTACTATTTCATTTACCCCCTGAATCGAGTTCAGCATGACGTTGGTGTTTGGTATTCATAAATTATGTTTCCAAGTGCCACAGTGGTGGCGGTTTCTGCTTTTAAAATCATATTTCCCAAAGAAAGCATAGGGATTTTGTTTTGTTTAAAAAATTCAAACTCACTTTGCGAAAAGCCGCCTTCAGGTCCTATTATAACAAGAATTTTTTCACCTTTTTTAATAGGATTTTTTTTAAAATATTCTTTTAAATTGTATTCTTCTTTTCTTTCGACAAAGGCTAAAATTCTTTCAAATTCTATTTCTTTAAGCAAGTTTTGAAGATTTTTAAGTTCAAAACATGTCGGAATATCTGCCCTTTCGCACTGCTTTGAAGCCTCACAGGCGATTTTTTGCCATTTGGGAATTTTTTTATTTATTGTCTCTTTGTTCAAAGCACAATTATCGGTTAAAATCGGATATATGCCGCTTACTCCAAGCTCTGTTGCTTTTTCAATGAGTAAATTTTGAGCATCGCTTCGAAGAGGGCTTTGCGCGAGGTAAAGCGCAAAATCCAATTTGCGATTGGATTTTGCGCTAGTTAATATTTTAACTTCAATTAATTTTGAAGTTATTTTTTGGATTAATCCTTCGTATTGAATTTGATTTTCGTCAATAAACAAAAGCTTTTCGCCGATTTTTGCCCTGAGCGACTTTGCAATGTGGTTATAATTATTCTCGTCAAAAATCGTTAAAGTGTCATTTTCTATTGAGTTTGAAGTAATAAAAAAGTGCGGCAAAATTTAAACCTTTCTACTTTAAACGGTGGATATTTTATACTTTAGTATAATACACTTAAAAACTTTATATAGCAAGACTTTTTGGCAATTTTTGTTTAAAAAAATATTAAAAACTATACTAAAGTTTGGTTTGTGTAAAATCGATATTTGAAGTGTGGAAAAATTATAGGAGAGAAAAATTATGGCAGTTACAATTAACACTAACGTATCTTCATTAGTTGCTCAGAGCAACTTGTCGAAAAATACGGAAGCTTATCAAAAAGCAATGGAACAAGTTTCTTCGGGATTGAGAATTAACCGTGCAAGCGATGATGCGGCAGGTTTATCAATTTCTGAAAGTATTAAAACACAGCTTAACGGCAACCAAAAAGCGATTTCTAACATTGCAAACGGTCAAAACCTTCTAAACGTAGCAGAAGGCGGAGAAATTACGGTTACAAATCACCTTCAAAGGATTCGTGAACTGTGTGTTCAGGCAGCAAACGAAACTTATACAGCATCAGATAAAGATAATATATTGCAAGAAATTAAACAAAGGCTAAAAGATATTAACAACATAGCTGATTCCACTACATTTAATGGTGTTAAACTTTTAGACGGTACAAAAACATCTTTGTCATTGCAAATCGGTGCAAATTCTGACGTAGCGACTAACTCTTTGGATATAGGCCCTGCGTTGACAAATGTTCATATTTCGGTTATAGGCGAACCTATTATTCCTGACGGTTCTGATTTAAAGGGAATTATGTTGGATGATCCAAACCAGACTCCTCCGATTGAAACTACAGGTGCAAATTGGTCTACCACTCAAATTAGAGCTTATATGAAAAGATTAGATCAGGCTATAACAACTCTTTCATCAAATAGGGCGCTCTTAGGGGCTTATGGTAACAGATTACAGGCAACTTCAAGTAACTTGACGGTTATGAACCAAAACTTGTCAGAAACAAATTCAAGGATATTAGATGCAGATATAGCATCTTCAAGTTCGGACTTAGTCAAGTACCAGATACTGCAGCAAACATCAGCAAGTATCCTGACACAGGCTAACCAACTTCCTTCAATTGCTCTTAAACTTCTACAATAATAAAAAGACTATAGGTCGAGATTCTCTCCGCGCCGGCTCTTTAAAAAGAGCCGGCGTAATCTCGTTTTATATTTAAAAAGAATAAAGCGTAAATATATAAAGCGGCGAGGGATTTTAATCCCTCGCCGCACACAATACGTACCTACACACTGATTATTTTTAACTTACATTTTTTTTGTCAAAATCTTTTCCGCCCACTATTTTTAAATGTCTTTGTTCACCTTCACCTATGCTTTGGCTTGCAAGGTTGTGTTGTTCTACAAGCTCGTGCTGGAGTTTTCTTATTTGCTGATTTTGGGGCGTAAGTTCTATGTGTTCTGCACCTTCAAGAATTTTTGCAATGGCTGCTTTTGCTTCATCAAGTGCCCTTTCGGCCTCGTCATAATAGCCTTGAAGTGTTTCAGTGGTGGTTTCCTGATGAATTCCTAAAGCCTCTTTTATTACTTTTTGAATTTGTGCCATAGAATTTGTTTTTACGTAAAAGACCTGTATTCTGTAATCATTTGCTGTGCTTAAGACTTTGGCTCCGCCTTTGGCAAAATTTTTATGGGCAAGCACAATATCTGCATCTTCTACGTTTCTTGTAATTTCCGCGTTAAGGTCAAGTCTTTCGATAACTTTTTCTACTATACTTCTTGAAACCGCATAGATATAAATTTTCTTGAAATTTTTAACCTCTTTTACATAATTTTGTCTTGAAAAGCTAAATTTCAAACTGTCTTCAGCATGAGGCAAAGTTTTCTCTTCAAGTTGAGAAATTTTATTTGAAATCGTTTCAGAAGATTTTTCGCTGTAATTTTGATCAACTTTTCTTATTTCAGGTCTTATCGGCCAGCCTCTAAGTATATAATCAACCGCCTCAGAAGCATCTTTATAAACCGCAAGAGTATTTCTGTCAATAATTTCGATTACTATATCAAAAGTGGGCTGTTTTTCTCTTTCAAGAACCGTTTTTTGGCTTCCTCTGCGTTTTGCCTCATCATCTCCCAATGTAACCGATTGGATTGAACCTACCAAATCCGATAATGTCGGGTTTTTGATAAGGTTCTCCAAGCTGTTTCCGTGAGCCGTTGCAATCAGCATAACTCCGCGCTCTGCAATTGTTCTTGCAGCTTGTGCCTCTGCTTCTGTTCCTATCTCGTCAACTACTATAACTTCAGGGGTGTGGTTTTCCACCGCTTCAATCATAATATCTTTTTGGAATTCGGGTTGTCTGACCTGCATTCTGCGTGCTTTTCCTATTGCAGGGTGTGGGTAATCGCCATCGCCTGCAATCTCGTTTGAAGTATCGACAACTATAACCCTTTTGCCTATTTCATCTGCCATAAGGCGTGAAATTTCTCTTAATTTGGTGGTTTTTCCAACGCCTGGTCGCCCGAGGAATAAAATACTTTTTCCTTGAGTTACAAAATCCTTTATACATGAAATTGTCCCCGTTACTACTCTGCCTATCCTGCAAGTAAGACCGATTATTTTTCCCTGACGGTTTCTTATTGCGCTTATCCTGTGGAGTGTTCCGGGGATTCCTGAACGATTATCGGAAGTAAATTCCTGTACCCTTTGAGTTATATAATTAATGTCCTCATCCGTTATCGGCTCAACGCCAAGAGACTCAATCCTTCCCCCCGAGTGTCGGACTTCCGGTAAACGGCTTATGTCCAGCACTATTTCTATTACATCATCCATGTTTTCATAAGTTATGTGCTTTGTTATTTTTTTAGGCAGAATTTCAATTAATCTATCCAGATCATTGTGAAATTGCACGTCTGTCATATATTAGCCAACCTTTCGCTTAAGGGCTGCTTAAATCTATCGATTTGTCACTTGTACAATTATTCTACTAACATTATACCACTTTTTCAAATTATTAACTCCTCTTGTAATATGAATAAAGGAGTAATTGTTACATATCTTTATAAAAACAACATAGCTAAAAGTGTTTATGTGACACGATTTCGGCGATTTTTGATTTAGGAAAATTTGCTCAAATTGTTGTTTTATGCTAAAATGTTCTTGTAACTCAAGAGATTTTATAATGCCAAAGACAAGAAAAATATGTTTGCTGATTGCAACATTTATACTTTTTTCTTGCCCTACAGCGGGTGTATTTGCCCAGCAAACAATAATTAACGTGCCTTCATCAGAAGTTTTGCCTTTTGGCGATATTATTTTAAAAGAATCAACCAGAGTAATGCCCGATGATTTCGTAAGGCTCACTCCTACTGTTATTTTTGGTTTGGGGAAGGGATTTGAACTTGCAACGGGCGTGGGAACAACTTTGGGTGATGAAACAGTAGTCAGAGGCGATATTGCGCTTAAAAAAGTTTTTATTATCAAAGGTGCAACCCGTTTTACCGTAGGTGCAAGAGTAAGCCCTTATTTTAATCAAAGTTCAGAGCCTGATAGTTTTATATTTTCGCATTTTTCGCACAGGATTAAAAAAACCAAAACCACTCTCACAGCAGGGATGTATGTTGGAAGCAGGCAAGAAATTACTCCTTCAAAAACAGGGGTTTTGTTGGGGCTAGATCAGGTAATTGTACCAAATAAATTAAGGCTTGCAGTTGATTATATTTCAGGCGATGAAACAATGTCTGTTTTTGCAACGGGTTTAAAGTACAGACCGATTCCCACTTTATCAATAAACAGTGCTGTTTTAATTTTCCCGAGAGATGAAGACAGGGTGGCTTTTAATGTTTCTATATCAAAATTTTTATCAATAAAAGACTTTTTACAAAAAAAGGAGGGTTTATAAATGCGTAAAATTATTTTAGTTATTGTATCGGTTATTTTATCGGTTGTTTTTGCGGGTATGGTGCTTGCAAAAAAGACTTCCGACTTTTGTCAGGCAGATTATGATAAAGTTATCAAAGGAGAAAAAAGTCTTATCGGTGCGCAGCTTGAAAGGGCAAATTTTAAAGAAATGAATTTGCAAGGTATTAATTTTAGCAGGGCAGATTTAGAAAAAGCCAATTTTGAAGGCGCAAATTTAACGGGAAGTATTTTTAACGGTGCCGATCTTGAAGAAGCATCTTTTGCAGGAGCGAATTTAACTAATGTTTCTTTCATCGAGGCTGACCTTGAAGGCGCTGTCTTAAAAGGGGCTAAAATTACAGGTGCAAACTTTAAAAAAGCCGAGCTTGAATATGCGACCTGGATTGACGGTAAAGTCTGCGCAGAAGGCTCTATCGGTGGTTGTTGGTAAAATTTACCTAAAACGGGCGCAAATTTTTTTGTGCCCGTTTTTTATATAAACATGAGAAATAATGTTTCAAATATAAGTTTTAAATCGAGGTTTGTTTTTGTACCCCACAATACTTACAAAAGGCTGGTGCATTCGGCTGAAACTCTTGTTGTTAAAGAAATGAGCGGGGTTCATGAAGTTAAAAAAATAAGTCAAAGGGCGGCTACAGATACAATTATGTCTTGCGTTGCAGGAATATGCACGGATTTAAACGAAAAAATCAGCTATATTTTCCATTTTTTCCCTCATGAAATTTTTTCATACGAAAATTACTATTTAACTAAAAATCTGGAAGCAGCACTTAAAAAATTTTCAAAGACTTCAGACTCAAAGGGATTTTTAATTGGCGGGGAAGCGGATAATCAATTCAGCAAAAGGCTTATAAAATTATTGGCAAAACCGTTTAAAGGTAAAGAAGAAAATTTTACTGTATTTTTATCTCAAGAGGATAATGCAATAACATCAAGAAGCGCATTTTTTTATGATAAATCAAAAGATACATGTTTTGTCAATGTCATTAAAAGAGATATTAAAAGCCGCCAATATCAAAATGTGCTCACATTAGATGAAATTTTAAACAGTTTTAGGCATATAAGCGTTTCTGCTGATGATGAAGTTTTTGTTCTTGGCAAAAGAGTGCCAAACGAGGTTTTTGACCAAAGAAAAATACGGAATTAAAAAATTTAAACCAATTGCGGCTCAGCTTCAAGTTCTTTTCTTATATCTTCGACTGAAACCTTTAGTATCGGTGAATTTTCGTCTTTTCTGAGATAAACTTCTTTAATTCCTGATTGAACGATAAATCTTTTGCAAAGAATGCAGATGAAATCATGTCCCCAGATATACATTGTGGAACCCATGCATCGATCTTGTCCTGCCTGAATTATGGCATTTTGCTCTGCATGGATTGAACGGCAGGTTTCATAGCGAGTTCCTGAAGGAATATTGTTTTTAATTCTGAAACATTCACCTCTTTCCAAGCAGGATTCAACTTTTGAGGGTGTTCCATTATAGCCGGTTGCTTTTATTTTTTTGTCATCACCTACAATTACAGCACCAACTTGCGCTCTTATGCAGTTTGAACGTGACGCGCAGGTTTTTGCCAAATCCAAAAAATATTCTATCCAAGGTTTTATGCCCATATCTTAAATCCTCTTTTCTTACATTTTAGCATAAAATTTTTTATGCTAAAATTTAGTATAAAGATAAGAATATTTGAGGAGAGTAAAGATGAAGGAAAGTTATTTCCCGCAGGAAATAGAAAAAAAATTACAACAGAAATGGGACGAGGGTAAATGTTTTGCAACTCCTACAGCTAGTGACAAGCCTAAATATTATGCCCTTTCGATGTTTCCGTATCCTTCAGGCAGGCTTCACATGGGGCATGTCAGAAATTATACCATAACAGATGTAATTGCTCGCTTTAAAAAAGCTCAAGGATTCAATGTCCTGCACCCTATCGGATGGGACAGTTTCGGGCTTCCCGCAGAAAACGCCGCTATGCAAAAAGGCGCAAACCCCGCACAATGGACCGATGAAAATATTGAATATATGACAAAACAGCTTAAAATGCTCGGGCTTTCTTACGATTGGGACAGAGAAGTCACCACTTGCAAACCCGATTATTACAAGTGGACTCAGTGGCTGTTCTTACAATTTTTTAAACACGGATTGGCTTATAAAAAAGAAGCCGCAGTCAACTGGTGCGAGAAATGTGCAACAGTGCTTGCAAACGAACAGGTAATAGACGGCAAATGCTGGCGTTGTGATGAAGTTGTCACCAAGAAAAATTTATCCCAGTGGTTTTTAAAAATTACAGACTACGCAGAGCAGCTTTTAACTGATTTAGATAAACTCGACGGCTGGGGCGAAAACGTCAAAACCATGCAGTCAAACTGGATTGGCAAATCAACAGGTGCGATTTTAAAATTCAAAGTCGTAGAATATGATATGGAAATTCCTGTCTATACAACACGTCCAGATACGGCTTTGGGCATAACTTATCTTGTAGTAGCCCCCGAATACAAAGACATCGAAGCACTAACCATGCCTGAATACAAGGCAGAAGTTGAAAAATACCGCGAAAATGCTCGTAAAATGACGGAAATAGAAAGGCTTTCTACAGAAAGAATTAAAACAGGCGTTGCCTTGGGGACTCACTGTATAAATCCTTTTACGGGCGAAAAATTCCCGCTGTGGACTGCGGATTATGCGCTTGCCGAATATGGTACAGGAGCGGTAATGGCGGTTCCTGCGCATGACGAACGCGACTTTGAATTTGCAAAAAAATACAATTTGTCGATTAAAGAAGTTATTATACCCTCGCCCCTTGAGGTAGAGGGTGGGCGAAGCCCGGGTGAGGGGTTAACCCAAGCATACACCGAATCTGGTATAATGGTAAACTGTGGCGAATATGATGGGCTGCAAAACGAAGAATTTAAAAAAATAATTACCCAAAAAGCCGTTGAAGGTGGGTTTGGCGAATTTAAAACCCAATACCGCTTAAGAGATTGGCTGATTTCGCGTCAACGTTACTGGGGTGCGCCTATTCCTGTTGTATATTGTGATAAGTGCGGAGTTCAAGCTATAAATGAGGGCGATTTGCCCGTTTTATTGCCTGAAGATGTGGATTTCAGCGTTACTGGCAAATCGCCCATACTGACTTCAAAAACGTTTATTGATACAAAATGCCCTTGCTGCGGCGGAGCTGCCAAGCGCGAAACAGACACCATGGACACTTTTGTTTGCTCAAGCTGGTATTATCTGCGCTACGCTGACCCCAAAAACATTAATAAATGTTTTGACAAAAACATTGTGGATTCGTGGCTTCCCGTTGATCAGTATGTCGGTGGAATTGAGCATGCCATCTTGCACCTTTTATATTCAAGATTTTTCACAAAAGCAATGCGTGATATGGGACTTTTGAGCTTTGACGAGCCTTTCAAAAATCTTTTAACTCAAGGTATGGTGTTAAAAGACGGCTCAAAAATGTCCAAATCAAAAGGAAACACGGTTGATCCCGATGAGATTTTTGAAAATTACGGGGCTGATACGGCAAGACTTTTTATACTTTCGGATTCGCCTCCCGCAAGAGATTTTGACTGGTCAGATGCCGGTGTCGAAGGCTGTTATAAATTTTTAAACCGCGTTTGGCGATTAGTTTCAACCAATCAGGATAAAATTATTTTTGATTATAAATTAAGTGAAAATTTATCAAAAGAAAACGATGATTTGGTAAGATTTACGCATATTATGATTAAAGGTATTACAAACGATATTCAAAACGAGTTTCAATTTAATACTGTAATTTCTAAATACCGTGAGCTTACAAATGCAATATATGATTATTTAGGCAGGAAAAAAGATTTTTTAGAAGAAGACAAAAACGTATTCAGCTTCGCGGTTTTGACATTGATGAAACTTATGTCGCCTGTTGCAGTGCACTTAACCGAAGAAATTTGGACCTCATTGGGCGCTAAAACCTCTATCCATGATGAAAAATGGTGCGCTTGGGATGAAAATTTAGCCAAAACAAGTTCAATTACGCTTGTTGTTCAGGTAAACGGCAAGGTTAGAGACAAAGTTGAAGTGGCACAAGACTTATCGCAGGAAGAAATGCAGCAAATTGCACTAAATTGCCAAAAGGCAAAAGAATTTACCCAAGACAAAGAGATTGTAAAAGTGATTGTCGTTCCCAAGAAATTGGTTAATATTGTGGTGAAATAAGATTTTTCTTGTTACTTTCTTCTTTTTTATATAATTTTCTTTAGGTACTTTTTGATGGCAAAAAGTACCACAAAAAGCCACCCCTGCTACTCGTTTTTAAATTTGAGTACGGCTCATTTCATTGAAAATTTCAAACTTACTTCGTTCAGACAGTGAAATTTTCAGGCATTTCATTTCGCCTACTCAAACTAAAAGAACTCACTAAAGGGGGTAATTTTATTCAATTGATGAGTTTGCTCATCAATTGAACAGTGCTTTATGCGTCGGCAAAGCCGACGCTGTGCCCCACAGGGAAAAGAGTGATTTTTCTTTCTTGGTTACTTCTTTCTTTTTTCGTCGATATAAAAAAGAAAGAAGTAACAATATTATTTATCTGTCGCGGAGTTTAGCTAATAGATTTAAGATTTCTATATAAAGCCAAACGAGCGTAACCATAAGCCCGAAAGCGCCGTACCATTCAAAATTTTTGCTCAAAAGATTGGCTGCGCCCTGCTCAATAAAATCAAAATCGATTATCAGATTCAAAGAAGCAATCGCCACAACAATTAGGCTAAAGCCTATGCCAAGGTTGCTTGAAGTAAATATTTGCGGAATTTGCATTCCGAAAAACGAACCGATAAAGTTTATCAAATAAATTCCCGCAA
The DNA here is from genome assembly GCA_964640325.1 of uncultured Muribaculaceae bacterium. GTDB lineage: Bacteria > Cyanobacteriota > Vampirovibrionia > Gastranaerophilales > Gastranaerophilaceae > DAOQAU01. The sequence continues at coordinate 78,263 of CAZXID010000004.1, forward strand.
TCGACAAGGTCGAAATAAATAAAACGCTTCTGAATTTATCCGTGCAACGAATTGCACCCACTCTATACAGCGCAAGCATTGAAAAAAGTGCCATAAGAGTTAAGCCCACAGCTTGAATTGCAATCCCGGGGTAGGCTTTTTCTATGTAGGCTGAAATTCCGCCCAAAAGTAGGCCTTCTGAAACGGCATAAACAGGCGCTGCAATAGGAAGTGCATTTCTGTTAAACATTATTACTATAAATGCTATTATGCTTGAAACAAAGCCAACCATAGTAAGCATAGCGACCTTGTCTGCATATCCTTTAAAAAACATGCCCCAGACCACAAGGCTTGACAGAAGCAGCAGGCAAAATAATATAAAAGTTTTGTTTATAGCTCCGTTTACCGTCATAGGTTCGGAATCAAGCACACGTTCTTTTTCGATTGCGCTTTGGTTAAATACCGGATTTGTCATATCGCCCTCCTTTATTGGTTGAATAGGTGAATAGTTTTTGCTTGCCTTCTTGTCCTGTCTATTTACCATTCACTATATTATACAACAATTATGATTTTTATGATAAATTTGTTTTATGTTTATAGGCAACTTAAGAAAATTTATCGGATATTTTGGCAAAGGAAGAAAAACAAGGTTTTTTGGCTTTTTTGTTTTGTCCGTGTTCGCCGGTTTGCTTGAATTTATAGGAATAGCACTTGTTTATCCCTTTGTGTTGCTGATAATAAGTCCTCAAAGCATTATTAATTCGAATTATTACATAAAATTCAGTCAGTTTTTTCAAATCAAAGACGCTTTGATTGGTTCTTTTATTATAGGGCTTTTTGTCGTTTTGTTGTTTATTCTTAAGAATATCTTTATGATTTGTATTATGTATCTTCAAAATAAATTTGCCAATAATTGGAAGTTTGATATAAGCCGAAAATTTATGGAATATTACCTTTTTGCTCCGTACAAAATGGCGCTTAAGACTCCGCCGTCACAAAAACTTTATACTTTGAATTTCCTGATTCCGCAGTCTTTAGACGGATTTGTTTTTAGGGCGGTGAATTTTGCTACTAATTTTGTTATTGTGGCAATGATTTTATTTCTGTTATTTATTAAATTTCCTGTCGCCGCAGGAATTACTACAGTGTTTGTGATTACGAGCCTTTTTATTCAAAGCAGTTTTTTTAAAGCGCTCACAAAAAAACTTTCCAAAAAACTTCTTGATGTTTCTTTGGAGAGTAACACACAACTTATAGACAGCATAAATAATTTAAAAGAATTGAAAATTTTATCTTCGGAAAAATATTTTTATGAAAAATATGTTAAAATTCAAAGCGAATTTAACAGGGCGATTTTCCAAAGTAATTTTCTTGCCTCAATTCCACCTTATATAGTAGAAATTTTAGTTGTTTTTTCACTTTTGATTTTGGCAGGAATAATCTCTATACAGACTGCTCAAAATTCTTCGGTAATGATTGCCTCTTATGCAATTACGGTTGCGGCGATTTTTAGGATTGCCCCTGCGCTTAATAAAATTCAGACATCCATAAATGCCATAAATGCTTCAAGAGAGGTGGTAAGAGGTTTGATTTTGGAATATGAGCATTGCGATTTTTCTTCCGTTGAAAAAAAATCAGATTTAAAAATTGATTTTAAAGACAAAATTGAACTTAAAGACGTAAATTTTTCTTACAGCGAAAACAGAAAAGTTATTAAAAATTTAAGTATTGAAATTAAAAAAGGTGAGTTTATAGGAGTTATAGGGCTTTCAGGGGTAGGCAAAAGTACGCTCGCTGATATTATAATGGGGCTTTTGCCGATAGATAGCGGGGAAATAAAAATTGACGGAATTTTGCTTAATTCTGATAATTTTACTTCTTTAAGGAAAATTATCGGCTATGTTCCTCAACAAATAAATATTTTAGACGGAACTTTTAAACAAAATGTAGCATGGGGGATTGAAGATTATCAAATTAATGATAAAAGGGTTTTAGAGGTTCTTGATAAGGCAAAATTAATTGATCTGTTGGGCGAGTTTGAAAACGGAATTGATTCAAAAATTACTGCAGGACTAAGAGGAATGTCGCAAGGTCAAAAACAAAGACTTGCAATCGCAAGGGCGATTTATAGAAACCCGCAAGTGCTTATTTTTGATGAGGCAACTTCTGCACTTGATGTTGAAACCGAACACGAAATAACAAAAATGCTCAATGACTTAAAAGGCGAAAAAACCATTATAGCAATAGCACATAGACTTTCAACGCTAAAAAGCTGCGATAGATTGGTTTATCTTAAAAATGGAGAAGTTGTTGCCACAGGAAGTTTTTCCGAATTATCAAAAAAATTCCCTGATTTTGATAATTTGGTTAGGTTGTCGAATATTAAGGAATGATTTTTTTGTTGGTAAATTTTGGGGCGGATTTTTCGAAGAAAAATCCGCCCC
>CAZXID010000005.1:0-76658 GCA_964640325.1 uncultured Muribaculaceae bacterium
CTGTGCGAAATGTTTAATAAAAAATTATAACAAGTGTAAAGATAGGAAAATGCTAAATGAAAGATTTTTAACCAATAATTACAAAAATTTTGTGGAATACTTTGAAAAAAATAATATTGAAGATTTAGCACAAGAACTTACAAAAACCTTATCCTCTAAACATTTTATAACAAAATATCTACGTGATAATTTAAAAAAAACTTTGAAAGAAGAAAGTTTAACGAATGCCTAAAATATCAATAATAATACCTGTATATAACACGGAACAATATCTGAAAAGATGTCTTGAGAGTGTATGCAGCCAGACCTTAAAAGACATTGAGATAATTTGTGTAAATGATTCATCTTCTGACAATTCACTTGCACTTTTAAAAGAGTTTGAAAAAAGAGATAATAGAATAAAAATAATTAATTTGGATAAAAATGAAGGAGCTTCTGTAGCAAGAAACTCAGGACTTGAAATTGCAAGAGGCGAATATTTAGGATTTGTTGACTCTGATGATACTGTTGACCTTGATTTTTATGAAAAACTTTACTCCAAAGCAAAAAGCAAAAATGCCGATGTAGTCAAAGGTACTTTGAAATGCTTTTATCACAAAAACGGCTCAATTCAAATTTTACCGGAACATGACTTAAACAATGAAATTAAAAAAAATAAAGCTTATTTCTATTATACGTTTACTACTGCAATTTATAAAACCAATTTTATTAAAACAAATAAAATATTTTTCCCAAAAGGGATAATACATTTTGAAGACCCTTTCTTTACGATAAAAGCCGGATTATACTATAAAAAAATAGAAATTGTAGAAGATGCCTGTTATTATTACATAGACAATCCCAGCTCAACCAGCCGTAAAATTCCAACAAAAACACATGTTCATTCCTTGGTTACAAGTGCTAATATGATAGTTGATATGTTAAATAAAAATAACGTAGAAAAACTTCACTACATTATTGTTTTTAATTTTGTAATGACACAAGTTTTAATTTGGTGTGGAAGAACAGATGTTGAGGATATATTAACCAAAAAAGCCATTAATGGACTTATTGAAATATTTAAAAAGTGCAAATATAAAAATGATTTTCTAAACTTATATTTTTTAGAAAAGAAAAAATTAAAGTATAAAAATCAATTACCAAAAATAAGGGAAATAATCAAAAAGGATTTATCGAATGTATAAAGTTTCCATAATAATACCTGTATATAATTCGGAAAAATATTTAGAGCAATGTCTTGAAAGTGCTTGCGGCCAAACCTTAAAAGATATTGAGATAATTTGTGTAAATGATGCTTCTTCTGATAATTCATTTGCTATTTTAAAAGAGTTTGAAAAAAAAGATAAACGTCTTAAAATTGTCAACCATGAAAAAAATCAGGGTGAATCAACTGCGAGGAATAACGGATTAAAAAGAGCTTCTGGCGAATATATCGCATTTTTAGATAATGATGACCGTATCGATTTAAATTTCTGCGAAAAATTGTACAAACAGGCAAAAAGAGAAAATGCAGACATTTCAAAAGGCAATATTTGCACGTATGATTTTAATGGTAAAAAAATAGAAACTAAAAGTCTTAATGAATTAATTCAAGAAAAGGATGATAAAATGTATTTCATCTTTAATTGGTGGACTGCAATATACAGAAGGGCTTTAATTGAAAATAACAATTTAATTTTTCCTGAAGCATTAATTCTTGGAGGTGATGTGGTTTTTTTAAATAAAGCTTTAATCGCCTCGAATAAACTTACAATAGTAGATGACGTATTTTATTATTACTATCGTAGAAAAAATAGTGGCGATTCAAAAATGCTTAGTTTAAAAAAAGTAAAATCAAATTTAAAAGCCTATGAAATGATTATAGATAATATAAACTGTTGTGACCCAAAAATGCTAAATGAAGAAGCTTACAAGTTTATTTACAAAAATTTTTTTATCGCAACATTAAATATAATGTTTAGAAATAAATCTATTGAAAGTAAAAAAATCACATTTAATGCTATTTTAGATTTTTATGATAAAAGTAAATATAAAAAAGATTTATTAAAAAACATTTCAAGCTATAATCAAAGTTTACCGAAATATTTTTTGAATAAGGACTTTGAAGGATTATTTAATATTTTAAGTAAATGTGAGAGCAAAGAAAAAATACTTTTAACAGAATTAAGAAATAAAGCAAAGGCGAATTTTATAAGTTCAACAAAAAAATTTACAGGTTGAATTCTTTAATTAATAACAAAAGTATAAAAAGCATTAAAATGGTTTTTTACACGAATCATTTTATGCTAGAATCGTATAATGTTTTTAGAAAATTTCAATAAATTTATAAAATATTATGCAAAGGGGAGGATGTTAAAACTAGCCGGTTTTGTATTCCTTTCTTTAATATCAGGCGGAATGGAATTTATTGGAATAGCTATGGTTTATCCCTTTACTCTTTTATTAATAAATCCCGAAAAGATGATTGATAACAGATATTTTCAAATGATTTTTCACACAACATCTGAAACTAATATTACATATTTAGCATTTAGCCTAGGCGCTTTAATAATAGTAATATTCATTATAAAAAATCTTTTTATGATTTTAAATACATATTTACAATTACATTTTATAAAGAATTGGAATTTTCATATAGAAAAAATGTTATTAAAATACTATTTATACGCGCCGTACAAAGAAATAAATAATATAACTCCGGCAACAAAATTATATAATATCGGTTCATTAATAAATTCGACACTAAACAATTTTGTATTAAGAGGAATAAATTTATTTACACAAACAGTGACAGTTACAGCGATATTAATACTAATATTAATAAAAAGTTTTATCCCCGCAATATTGGCTGGTACATTCATTGTGATATCAATGACCTTAAATAATAAATTGTTAAAAGATAAATTGGTAAACGTATCAGAAAAGATATTGCCCTTATTAAAAAAAGTTACTAAGATAAGGGTCGATTCATTATCAAACTTAAAAGAATTAAAAGTTTTTTTAGCCGAAGACTATTTTTATAATTCGTATGAAAAAGTAATGGAAGAAAAAAATCATTTAGATTTATTGTCAACGGTATTAAATTCGGTACCGCCATATGTGGTAGAAATATTCATTGTGATAACATTATTAATAGTAGCAGGAATGATATCAATACAAAATATAGATAATGCATCAAGCATAGTGGCCTCATCCGCTTTAGTTGCAGCAGCTATATTCAGATTGGCTCCGGCATTAAATAAAGTACAAAATTGTATTAATTCAATGAATTCTAATCGTAGTTTAGCAAAAGAAATGATTAAAATATATGAAGATAATAATTTTTATAATATAAAGTATAGAAAAATAAAAAAAATAAAGTTCAACAGCTTATTAGAATTAAGAAAAGTAAACTTCGGTTACGAAGAAAACACCCTAATCTTAAAAAATATAAATTTAGAAATAAAGAAGGGTGAGTTTATAGGTATAATAGGAAAATCAGGAGCAGGTAAAACGACATTAATAGATATAATAATGGGATTATTACCAATAGACGGCGGCAAAATTATTCTAGACGGGGAGGATATAACCAATAATATTGAAGATATGAGGACGTTAGTAGGTTATGTGCCACAAGAAATAAATTTATTAGACCGACCGATAAGAGAAAATATTGCTTGGGGTGTAAATAAAGAGGATATAGATGATCAAAAGATAAAGAAAATCTTAAAAATAGTAATGATGGAAGATGAGATATCAAAATCAGAAGATGGAATATATGCTATTAGAAAGTTTTCACAAGGTCAAAAGCAGAGAATTGCATTAGCAAGGGCATTATATAGAGAACCTGAGTTATTAATCTTAGACGAAGCTACATCTTCTTTGGATTTACACACAGAAAAAAAGATAACAGAAACTCTAGATGAATTCAAAATGAAAACAACAATAATAGCAATAGCACATAGATTATCAACATTAAAAAGTTGTGATAAATTAATATATTTAAATGAAGGCAGTATAATTGATATAGGAACATTTGATGAGCTATCCAGAAGACATGAAGATGTTGGTAAATTAATAAAATTATCAAACATAGAAGTAAAATTGCTTTAGCCCGTCAAAGGGAAGCCTGGCATTGTCTTGGTCGCTCGCGTTAAACAGGTTCCTCTCAAAAAACGATACTTAATCGTTTTTTTCGGCAGAGTGGTTTTTCTTTTCACAAGCTTTACTTGCTCCAAAGAAAAGACCTTCGCCCTCTGCTCGCTCCCGTCCTCACCCACTGACAAGCCTTCGGCTTGTGCGGCTTCTCATCTCACTCACTTTCCTCCATTAAAAAAGCCCCTTTTAGGGGGCTTTTTTAATGGAGGAAAGTGTAGTTTTGACAGCAAAAGTCTCTGGATATTTACTTGGTTACATTAAACAGCGTTACAAATTGTTTGCGCTGTCTTGTTCACACAAGTCAAGTCCTATTTGGCTTTTAACATCTTTTTGACACAATAATAACTTGACTTAATGGCAATTTAATGGCATAATAATGGTATGTTCATGACTAAATAATGGAGTGGAAATGTCAGGCAAACAAATTAAATTCAATCCTAATTATGTTATTACAAAAAATATTGCAAATAATATCTTAAGGATAGAGCAGATTAAAGAACAGATTAAGAGTTTACCGGTGACGCCTCAATTAATGGCATCTTTAAGAGAAAGTGCCAAATTAATGACAACCCACTATTCAACTCAAATTGAGGGGAATAGGTTAACTCAAGAACAGGTAGTTGATGTTATAAAGAATAATAAAGTTATTCCCCAAAGACAAAGAGATGAAAAAGAAATAAAGGGGTATTATAAAGCAATTGAATATGCCGAAAAACTGGCTCAAAAAAAAGCCTTCATATCAGAAAATGAAATTAAGACAATCCATTCTCTTGTTGAAAATAACAACAAACCAACCCCCTATAGAGATGGACAAAACGTTATTAAAGATAGCTTAACAGGTAATATAGTTTACATGCCACCGGAAGCAAGCGATGTGGAAAACCTAATGAAAGATTTTATTAACTGGATAAATTGTGATGAAGGCACTCCAATACCTATAAAGGCCGCAATCGTTCATTACCAATTTGTAACTATTCACCCCTATTATGACGGTAACGGCAGAAGTGCAAGACTTTTGACAACTTTGATTTTACATAAAAACGGTTATGATTTAAAAGGAATTTATTCATTGGAAGAATATTATGCAAAAGATTTAAAAGGTTATTATGATGCAGTAACAATAGGACCTTCTCATAATTATTATATGGGAAGAGTCGAAGCGGATATTACAAAATGGATAGAATATTTCATTTTCGGTATGAAAGAAGCTTTTGAAAATGTTTATAACAAAGCTGCTTCACAAAGCAAGCAAAAAGATTTATTACCTATTTTAAGAGAACTTGATGCGAAGCAAAGAAAAATATTAGAACTTTTTGAAAACCAAAAAATAATTACATCTAATGATATAGCTATTTTCTTTAATTTTGCTCCAAGAACCGCAAGACAACTTGCTCAAAATTGGGTTGATGAAGGATTTTTGATTATGGTTGACGCATCTAAAAAATCACGTAAATATCAATTAAATAAAAATTTAGAAAAACGTTTGAATAAGTAAATATTTTTTGCACAAATCGGACTAGGTAAAGTTGAGAAAGAGAATTTTTTAAAAATTCGGCAAAATGTTGAGAGAGTTGTAGGATGTGGTTTTAACCGCACCGTCATTAGGCGTAACATGATTGGTGCGTCAAAATGACGCACCCTATAGATTACAGACTTAAAAATTTGTCCGTTGGTTGACAAAAATTAAAAAAATAAGTATATAATAAATAGAAGGGGATAAATCTTGTTCGGATTTTTATTTTTTAACCCTCCTTCTGCTAATGATAAATTAATAGGAAATTTTACTATGGATAGTAGTTGATTTTATTGGCATGTTTATTTTTATATTTACGTTATTATTTAAAAAGGAGAATAAAATGACAAAGAAAATAGTTTGTAAAAAGGGAAGAGCTTGGTTGATTACTTGGGAGAAAATAGGAGGATGGAAAAAAATCCCAAATAATAAAGAAGTAATCGGAATAAGAGATGCAAGAACAAGTGATAAAAAGATTTTTGAATTTATTGAATATTATTATATTTCACATATACTTGACGTAGAAGCCATGGCAAAGTATATAAAAAATAAGAAACACTCTGCAATACAAATAAAATATGGGGCTTATGATGGTGTGCCAAACTCGGGTATAATTGAAGCTGGATGTGGACAAAACCCATATATTAAAGCAAGAATAGTTACAAATTTAATAATTTTTGATGATGATACATTCAAATTTGAAGAATTTGAATTTCCAAAAATTAGTTATTAAAAATAAAGGAGAAAATAATGAAAAATATAAATGAGTGTTCTTTTACAACTAATGAAGATGATTTATTAGATTTGATTGCCAGTATGAGTGATAATTACTTGGATTATTTTAAATCAACGAGACAAGATAGCAATGTTATTTTTGAATTTTCAGGATTACCACCTGTAAAATATTTTTGTAACTACAAGAAAAAGAAGAATTATTTTGAATTTACAAAAAACAGTAAAGTTTATCAAATAATAATAACTGTAGATTGTGAGAATCCCAATAATAGAGATTTTTACCAAAAAGTTTATCCGCTTATTTTTTCTAAAGGTGAGAATATACATGCCATATACAAAAATGTAGAAGAACTGTCAAAATCAAATTGTTATTCAGTATATGAAATAATAGAAATAACCGAAAAAAATGGTGAAACCTAAAAATATAATTTTGTAGATTGGGGTTTCTACCCCAACGTAAACTCAATAGTCCCACCATTTTGTCATGCTGAATTTATTTCAGCATCTAACCAATGTGTGCTCGTGGGCTAGATCCTGAAACAAGTTTGTCAAGCCCCCAAATATCTCCGAGTTTAACTCTTTCTGTAATTTCGTTAATATTATCTACACCGTCAGCTTCATCCTGAGTTTCTTTTTCAACACCATAATTATCTATTATAATTTCATCAATTTCTGCAATATCAAAACCGGTATCTGTAATCGTAAACTCAGTTGACAAACTTAATTCTTGAAGTTCAATTTTAAGTATATCTTTGTCGTACTCGGCCTCTTCTGCTAATCTATTATCAGCTAGACGGTAAGCTTTAACTTGAGCTTCAGTTAGATGTTCAAGCATAATCACAGGAGCCACTTGATACCCCAAGCCCTTTAAGGCTTCAATTCGTCCATGTCCGGCAATAATTTCATAGTTCTTGTCAACCAAAATCGGCGTTACTACTCCAAAAGTATGCATACTTTGAGCAATTTTGGCTACTTGCTTGTCCGAATGAATTTTTGCATTGTGCTTGTAATTTCGCAAAAGCGCAATATCAATGTATTCAATGTTTAATCCTTTGTTTTGACTCTTGGAGTTTAAAGAGTTTATTTGATTTTCTGGCATATTTGCCTCCTTATTTTCAAATGCCTCCTTGGCATTTCTGCAATATATATATACTGGTCTTTTGAAAACACATTAAAACTCTTTGCCAGAAAGACTTTTCAGGTAGATTTCTTTAATAAACAACACGATATAGACAATTCTATGTTGCGAATTTTAATTTATGTTAAAATTAAAATTATTATTCAACAAGGGATTTAAAATGCGTTGTGAGTGTGGCTCAGAAATTATTATTAAATATGGAAAAACTAGTGCTGACAAGCAAAGATTTAAATGTACCGAATGTGGAACGACATTTATTAAAGAACCTGAATATTATACAAAAACGGAAAAAAGACTTTTATCTATGCTTATAAATTTTTTGGATTTCAAATCAGAGGAACATTTTAATCTTCCTGATTTTGTTAAACTCTCTAGAGAAAAATATCATAAGGGAAGTGGCAGATTAAGCATAGAAAAGATATATGATTCAAGTAGATTTGATATTAATAAAGCTAAAGCAGTTATTTGCCAAGATGGAGATAAAGTCCTTGTATACGAGGTAAAAGAAAAAATTTTAGAAGAACTAACAGACAATAGAAGAGTAAAAATTCGTCCTTATATTTCTTGGAGATATAAAAGAAAACAATCAAAAAAACTTTTGACTAATCTACCACAAGAAGTGATTGATAGACACAAGAACAATAAAATTTAAGTAAAATTTATTGTTTAAATTGTCTATATATAAAGATACAAATTGTGTCTAGACCCCTTATAATCCTTGATTAATCTACTCTAGAGAGTGATTAATGTACTGTAATATAAATCATAGAAAGGGTTACAGAATGATCGAGAATGTAATTAAAGAATTGAAATCACTCTCAAGGTGCCAATTAATTAAGAAATGGCAGGAAACATTTAAAAAAACTCCTTCACGGTTTTTGCGTAGGGAGTTTTTAATTAAGCACCTCGCATGGGAAATCCAAGTTCAATCGCAAGGTGGATACACCCCACAGACTGAGAAGAAGCTTGAAGCACTGGCAAAAGATTTAGAACAAAATAAAGATATTAAAGCCGAAAATATTAAATTAAAATCTAATATTTTAACAATCAAAGCAGGCACAAAGTTGATACGCGAATATCAAGGGATAAACCATGAAGTTTTAGTCCTTGATAAAGGCTTTAAATACAATCAAAAAACCTACAAAAGCCTTTCTGCAATCGCGAACGAAGTTACCGGCACAAGATGGAATGGGAAGGTGTTTTTTGGAATTAAAAAGTAAAACATTAAAATGCGCTATTTATACACGAAAATCTTCCGAAGAAGGTTTAGAACAGGATTTCAATTCGCTTGATGCTCAAAGAGAAGCCTGCGAAGCGTATATAAAATCGCAACAACACGAAGGTTGGGTGTTAGTCGAAAAACAGTATAATGACGGAGGTTTTTCAGGCGGAACTCTCGAACGTCCTGCACTGAAAAAGTTATTGACTGATATTGAAACGGGCAAAGTCGATATCGTAGTTGTTTACAAGGTAGATAGATTAACCCGTTCGCTTATGGATTTTTCGAAAATTGTTGAACTTTTTGATAAGCAAAATGCAAGTTTTGTTTCAATAACCCAGCATTTTAATACAACAACTTCTATGGGTAGATTAACCTTAAATATTCTGCTTTCATTTGCCCAATTTGAAAGGGAAGTTACGGGAGAGCGAATCAGAGACAAAATGGCGGCATCCAAGAAAAAAGGTATGTGGATGAACGGCACAGGTCCACTTGGCTATGTTAATGAAAACAGGACTCTTAAAATTGATGAAGAAAACGCGGAAAAAATAAAATTAATCTTTGAAAAATTTTTGGAGTTGAAAAACATAAATCAGCTGAAAATTTATTTGGAAGAAAATAATATTAAAACCAAATCTAATAAGAATTTTTACAAGGGACATTTGTACAGAATCCTTTCTAACAAAACATATATCGGCAAAATTACCCATAAGGAAAAGGTTTACGACGGGTTGCATGAGGGGATTGTTGACGAGGAAGTTTTTAACAATGTACAAAAAATTCTTTCGACAAACAAGGTCAGCCAAAGCAGTTCTATCGGTAAGAAAAGCTCTTCACTTTTAGCCGGAAAACTTTTTGACGACAAAAACAATTACATGAGTCCAAGCCACAGCAACACACGAAACAGAAAATACAGATACTATGTAAGCCAGGCAGTAATTCAGCACAGAAGACAGGATGCCGGAACAATTTCAAAAATCCCTGCAGGCGAGATTGAAAAAGTTGTTACACAAGAAATTAAAGAATTTGTTTCAAATCAAAATAATATTCAACCTATGCTTCAAGATTCTAATATTCACAAACAAAAAACTCTGTTGAATAATATTGCAGGCAAAATCGATACTCAATTTATCAGAACGATTTTAAGTAAGGTTGTTATTCACAAAGAAAAAGTTGAGATTACGATTTACAAAAATCAGCTTTTGAAAATATTTGAAGCAATTTATAATAAAACAGATTTTCCTGAAGAATTAAAAAGTGAAACTAAAACTCCGATTATTTTAACAAAAAATATTAAAATCACAGCAACGTCAAAAAACGGAAGCGTTTTGATATTGACCGATTCGGATATGAAGCAACCTGAAATTAACCCTCAACTTGTAAAAGCCATAGCGAAAAGTTATTTGTGGAACAAACAGATTTTATCAGGTGATACCGAAAAATATTTTTCGAGAAACAGTTATGTTAAAAAGGTTATAAATTTAAAGTTTTTATCTCCAAAGATAATAGAATCTATTCTTAACGGGATACACCCCAGAGATTTAACCGTACAGCAGTTATTTAATGTAAAAACGCTTGATTGGAATAAACAAAGAGAAATCTTAAATTTTTAAGATTATTAATTCTTTTTGCAACCAAAGCCGGCATCTTCACTTGTAAGATGCTGAAACAAGTTCAGCATGACGTAATCAAAGAGCCACCAGGGAAAAGTGAGAAAGAGAATTTTTCAATTTTTAGGCAAAAAGTTGAGAGAAATTTAAATTTAAAAATTCTCTTTTAATTTTTTAATCGGAAAAGTCCCGCTGTTTGCGGGCGTTTTACATTTAAAAAGTCCATCGTTCTGAGAACAATGGACTTAAAACAGGAGGAGGTGGGATTCGAACCCACGGTACGCTCGTCACGTACGACGGTTTTCAAGACCGCTCCTATAAACCGCTCTGGCACTCCTCCGCGATTTTTCGGCAACAGAATATTTTTAACATAACCAAGCTAAAAAGTAAAGAGGTAAGGGATAACAACATAAAAAGTTATTAATCTTTAATTAAATTTTTAAAAGTTCTTTTACATCTTTTCTTTTAACTTTTCTTGTTGTTGTTTTTGGCAAAGGTTCGTTGTGAACAATTATGTTTATGGGCCTTTTGTAAGAAGCAAGCTGATTTGAAAGATATTTTACTTCTTCTCTTACTATTCTGTTGATTTCTTTTTCTTCTTTGACTTTATTAATCAAGTCTTCTTTGGGTACTACAACAGCTACAATGTCTTCTGTTCCGTCTTTTGAACCGCCTGCCCTTGAGGCGCCCAAAACGCAAACTTCTGCAAAGTATTGGCTTTTTTCTAAAACGGACTCGACTTCTTCGGGGAATACTTTTTTGCCGCCGCTTAAAACAATCATGTTCTTAATTCTTCCGGTGATGAAAATATGTCCGTCTTCATCTATTCTTCCTATATCTCCTGTATGAAGCCAGCCGTCGGCATCTATTACCTCGGCGGTTAATTCGGGTTGATTGTGGTATCCTTTCATAACCGAAGGGCCTCTTAAGAGAATTTCGCCTGTTTTAGGGTCAATTTTTGATTCAAAACTCTCCAGCGGCCTGCCAACAGAAGCCAACATCCAGCGTTTATCATAGTTTACCGAAACAACAGGACTGGTCTCTGAAAGCCCGTAGCCTTGATAAACCTTTATTCCTATTGTTTCAAAAAATTCTCCGACCGATATGTCAAGCGGTGCACCGCCTGCTATGCATCCGTTAAAATTGCCGCCGAATTTGTCATGAATTTTTTTGAACATCATTTTTCTCACTGCATAAGAAGGAATTCTTTTTGCGATGTTATACATTATTTTAAAGCCTATTTGGACCGACTTGGGCGAATTTGCGATTTCTGTTTCAATCCCTGATTTAAGCAATTTCAAGAATGCCGGGACAACTATCATAAAGTTAATTCCTTTTTCTCTCATTATGCTTAAAATATCTTTCGGCTTAAGACTTTGGGTGTAATAAACCGACAACCCCCAGTAAAGGAATGTCGAAAATCCTACCGTAAGTTCAAATAAATGGTTCATAGGCAAAATTGAAAGTACTGAAATCCCCTCGTTTTTGTCAAAAAAGTGATAATAAACTTTGCTCATATCATTTAACTGAGCAAGCATGTTTCTAAAAGTTATTTCAACGCCCTTTGGAGCACCTGTTGTTCCAGATGTGTAAATTATAAAAGCTGTTGATTTTGAACTTCTGTGCCGCCACTTGCAATCATAATTGTTAGGCAACGTGTAAAGACAAGGCATTTGAAGGTTATAAGACGGCTCGTCAATTAAAATTACATGTTTAATTGATTTAACTTCTTTTTGAAGATCAATCGCTTTATCTATATTTTCCTGTGAGGTCAATAAAATAGTTGGCTGACAATCTAAAAGGATAGATTTTAATTCATATTTGGTAAGTTTTACATCTAAAGGAACGGTTACCATGCCTGACATTACAGAGGCAAAAACACAGGCTCCGTATTCAGGTTTTGACTCTGACAAAATAGCCAGTTTTTCGCCTTTTTTGACTTGAATATCGTTTATAAGATAAGAAGCAAGTTTTCTTGATAAAAGCCCTATTCCTTTAAAGGTAAATTCTTTCCACCCCAAAGCGGTTTTAATTCCCAATGCAACCCTGTCATTATAAACATCGGTTTTTTCTTCCAATAAAAGAAGAATATTACTTTTTTTATATTTCATTAAATCCTCCAACAGCCCCCATTCCAACACTAAAAGACCATCTATTATTTAATCCTATAAATAAAGTGCCCTGATGTCAAGTAATTTATATATATTTTTTTAAATATATTTTTGATACTTCAGATGTATGATTTTTGGCAAAAATAGAGAAATTTTTTTGAAAAAATGTCGTATCATTGGTCATATAGTATTTAAAATTGACTTTTTTAAATAAGTCATTAATAAAACCTGTAAGCAAAGGAGAATAAAACTATGGGTATGGCAGCATCACAGGCAAGGTATTTGGGTCTTACCGCAAGAAAAACCAATACTGAATATGAAGGGCAGCAAATAAACCAACAGCGTACAGCTTTGGCAAATCAAAGCGCCGGATTGTTTAGCAGAATGCTGGCATTGGAAGTCCCTACGCCCCCGAGCACGCAGGATTTTACGAAAGTCAGCTATACTTACAGTGACGGAGTTAATAAAGAAACAATAACTAATTTTACTCCTTTGGAAAATGATCCGAATTATAATTATACAGTGACCCATTATCACAATTCTCAGGTGTATACTGGTATAGAAACAAAACAGGTTAACCCTCAAATTCATGGAACAAAGACGGCAAATCCCACGCCGCCGCCGGACTATTTGTACACCTTTACACAGGTAGGAAATTCTCCTTTAACGCTTTATAACTCAAGCAATGGGGAGCAAAAAGCCGCAGTTGAGCAAATTAAAACAAATAATCCAGGATCGGTGTTTGCATCGGCTGCGGATGGAGATATTTATACTTATAAGCTAGGGGGTGTTGATTATTTTGTTTGTAAAAACGATTTAATAACAAGTTTTGACAGCATAGTTCCAAACGGTGCATTTGAAGGTCAAAGCGCTTTAAACAGATATAATGCAGCTTATCTTGATACAAGAGTGGAAACAACGGAAAAGGCATTTTTGCAGCAAGATTCTTCAGGAAGATTTATTTCGGTAAAATTACAAAATTCATCTCCGACATTCAGCTTAAGCACAAATACTAATACAGACGATTTAGCGTACGGTGATGCGATGAATCAGTACAATTACAATACTATAAGATACCAAAAAGAAATTGAAGATATAAATGCAAAAACTAAAATTATACAAGAGGAAGACAGAACCCTTGAATTGCGACTGAAGCAGCTTGATACCGAACAAAAAGCACTTCAGACCGAAATGGATGCGGTGAAAAAAGTCATCGATAAAAATATCGAAATGACCTTTAAAACATTTTCTTCATAAAGCACTTGTTTTGCGGCTTAAATTCTTTGCGCAAAAACTCCTCCGAATGTATGATTTTTCGCTTACAAGAGGAAGTTTTAGGCATAAAGTGTCGTATAATTATTAGTAGTTAAATAAATGTTTTATGAAGATTCTTGACTTTTTGAAAAGAATCATTAATAAGGTTATATACAAATTAATTAGATAGGAGAATAAACTTATGGGTATGGCAGCATCACAGGCAAGGTACTTAGGTCTTACCGCAAGAAAAACCAATACCGAGTATGAAGGTCAACAGATAAATCAACAAAGGATGGCGTTGGCAAATCAAAGCGCAGGGTTGTTTAATCAAATGCTTTCTTTACAAGTCCCTACGCCCCCGAGCACTCAGGATTTTACTACAGTCAGTTATGCTTATACCGATGGTGTTAATAATGAAACCATAACCAAATTTTCACCTTTGGCGAATGACCCTAATTATAATTATACGGTGACTCACTATCACAATTCAGATGTTTATACCGGTATAGAGACAAAACAGGTTAATCCGCAGGTTAGAAAAAGCGGTGTTAATTTTACTTATATAGGAAATTCGGCGCTTTCTAAAATAAGTATTGCCGAAGAACAATCGCTTGCTACTCCTAACGTTGTTAAAACAGGCAGTGATTATACAAGCGTAAGCGGATATACTTTATCTGCTTATAGTGCGAGTACCGATGCAACAGCCTTAGATCAATTTAAAACACTTCATCCGGGGTCTCCGATTGATAATGCCCCTACCTCAGAAATATTTAAGTACACTGACGGCAGCGGTGTTGTACACTTTGTTTGCAAGGCTGACTTAGATACTGCATATAACGGTGGAGGTGTTCAGGCGGCTTTGACTAATTATGTCAGCGGCGATACAACAAACTGGGCGGCCATTAAACAAATTATAGCAGATAATCCTTCATCGCAATTTGCCGATGACATTGGTTCGGGAGCAGACATTTATTCTTACCAGCTTGGCGGGGTAACTTATTACGCTTGTGAAACCGATTTGCAGGCAAGTTATGACAGCAACGGTCAGGCAATAGACGGTCAAATAGCTCTTAACAGATATAATGCGGCTTATTTAAATACCAAAATAGAAACAACGGAAAAGGCATTTTTACAGCAAGACCAATCAGGGCGATTTGTATCCGTAAAATTACAAAATTCATCCCCTACATTTACGCTTAATTCGAATACTACAACGGATGAAAATGCTTATAATGACGCAATGAACCAGTATAATTACAATACTCTTAAATATCAACAACAAGTAGAAGATATAAATGCAAAAACACGGATTATACAAGAACAAGACAGAACTCTTGAATTGCGACTGAAGCAGCTTGATACGGAACAAAAAGCGCTTCAGACCGAAATGGATGCGGTGAAAAAAGTTATCGATAAAAACGTCGAAACAACTTTCAAAACATTTGGCGGGTAATTAGCCGAAAATTAAGATTTAAAATTTACCCACCGGAAAGGAAAAATGTCTTACAGATACGATAGTTACCTCGTAATAGCAAACAAATTCAGTTCCGCAGGTTCTGATGCCAAAGCGCAGCTTTTTGAAACTTATGACAGACTCAGAGATTTGACGGTTTCAGGATCTGCAGCTACGGGCACAGGGTTTGAACAGGCAGGCGGATTTTTATATCAGGTTGCCAGTTTGTTTTCACCCTCATCATTTATGACGACAATGGGCGGAACTTCTGCGATGAATATTCCGGGAACTTCTTACTGGTCACCTGTAAGTGGAGGTAATTCAGTAGTCAATGGCGGATATTCGGCTTTTGGTATAGGCGGATTAGGAAATTATTCCGGGTTTCCAAGCGGGGCTGCAAATGTTAATTGGGGGCTCGGGGATTATACCGGCGGTGCTTCTTCAATTTTGTCAGGTTTTGGTTCTATGGGAGGATCAGCGACAGGTTTTGCTTCAAGCATAGGCGGTATAGCAGATATAGCAAGCGCAGCTTCTTATGGAGCAGGCATGGGCAGCGGTTACGGTTTCGGAACAAATGTCGTTCTTCCCATAGCAGGGGTTATTTCAGGCTGGGGCGGTATTATGCAGGCAGCAGCTCCATATCTTGGCGAATACGGGCTTCCGGCTATTGTAATGGGTAATTTAATGCAAGGTACAACATCTGCCGCATTAGCTGCTTATCAAAACGTTTCGGGTAGAATACTGTCCAATGCGGATTCAATACTTACGAACAAAGTAAGGAATATTGAAACGGTTTGTAAAATGCTTGACACTCAAGGCGATGTCGTTAGAAAAATGCTCAAAGAAAGTATTGATTCAGATAGTAAAGCTATTCAAAACTTATAGAAAATTCAGGGTTTTAAATGTTAATTCGAACATACATACGCACACTTTTCAATAAATTTTTTGTCCAAAATTTTATTGTGAGATTTTTGGGTAAAATTGTAAACTTTTATTGCGAAGTATGGTTTAATCCTAATAAAAATATAAAGTTTGAACAAAAATTACCGATTAATAAAATGGAAAAAGAACATATGTTGTTTTTTCAAAGTGTTACTGGTGATAAGGTGGACTGTAAATAATTAAGACATGTTAAGTGTTGTGTTTACATAAGGCAATAATTTACTCTTAAATGTTTTTATTATTATGAAGGTCCAGTAAAGGGTATCAAAGTGTATCAAGAAACTTTACAGACAAACTTCAAAAGATTTATGAACTTTTTGGGATTTACAAAGTCATTTTTTCTTAGAAGAAATCCGATAAAGACCTTCGCAAACAGTTTAGCCGAAGCCTTAAGGGGTTTTTTGACAATGAATAAGAAACTCAAACTGGCTCGCTATAGGTTAAGTTATCACAGGCATCAACTTAACAGAATGGAGTCTCTGATAGCAGAAAATAATCAACATATTTTCCTAAGGGGAAATAAAATCAACGAAATCAGATAAAGGAAAAGACAATGGGTTTATTAATAGCCAGCTTAAGAAAGCAATATTTAATAGCATATCAAAATGAGTTGGAATACAAAATTCAGTTAATTACTCAAGCTAAGATAGCTTTATCCCAATCTTCCAATGATTTGTTAAATGTCGGCACGGATATGGATCCGGATAATCCTGTTATAAAACAGCTTGAGCAACGTAAGGAAAGACTTAATTTGCTTGAGAAAAAACTTGATATGCAGATGAATGAATATCAACAAAAGTTAAAAATGGTTATGACAGAGTTGCAAAGTTGTGATGCAATGTTCGATTCAAATGTTAAAAATTCATTCTCCTATTACGGCGGTGGCGGTAAGTAATAAAAATTTAACAAAGCGGCGGGTTTTTTTAAACCCGCCGCTTTGTTTTTGGGAACTTTTATAATCAGGCCTTTTTATTTGCAATTATAATTTTTTTTGGTGTATAATTGTTATGATATAAGAGGGTTCGGAAAAATTCGAAAAATGACAATTTTTCGCAATTTTTCAAATCCGACCTTAGAAGTGCTAAATCCTTGCCGGCTGCGGGATAGCCGGCGGCAAGGATGAAAGCCGGACAAGAGAAAAGGGCGTAGAAATGAAAGTTGATTTAAAAAAAGAAAAAGACAATGTGGTAATATTGGATATTCAAATTCCTGCTAAAGATGCGGCAAATGAATATAATAAAGCTGTAAGGAAGGTTTCGGAATATGTGAATATTCCCGGATTTAGGAAAGGCAAAGCTCCTAGAAATATTGTTGAAAAACATGTCGGAGTGGAAAGAATTCAGCAGGAAGCACTGGAGCATATGCTGCCGGGTATTTTTAGAGATGCTGTTACAAAAAATGATTTGGATATTGTTTCTCAACCTTATGTAGAATCTTACGATTTTAATTTGGGAGAGGATTTAAAAATAGTTGCAAAAGTTGAACTTCGTCCTGAGGTAACACTCGGTGAGTACAAGGGCATGAAGCTTGAAGCTCAAGGATATACAATTCCGGAAGATGCTTTTGACAAAGCTTTGGACGGTTTTTTACAGCAACATGTTAAGTACGAATTGGTAGTAAACAGACCTACACAGGACACAGATATTGTAGTAATTGACTTTGACGGTTCTGTAAACGGTGAAAAAATTAAGGGCGGTGCGGCAGAAAATTATCCGCTTGATTTGGCAAATTCTAATTTTATTCCCGGGTTTGCCGAGAAGTTAATAGGAAAAAATTTGGGAGAAGAATTTGAAATTGAAGTAAAATTTCCTGAAACGTATCATGAGGCAAAACTTGCGGGGCAGCCTGCGATATTTAAAATAAAAATTAAAGAAATTAAAGAGAAAATTTTACCTGAGTTAACAGATGAATTTGCCCAAAAACTCGGGACTTTTAAAACAGTTGAAGATTTAAAAGCCGATATTCAAAAGTATCTTGATTCAACAAAGAAAAATGAAGATGCTAAAATTATAAGCAACACGATTTTCGAAAAAGTTTTGGCAAATGTTAAGATGGAAGTCCAAAATTCAATGATAGAAAGAGAAACCCAATCTTTGCTTGAGGAGTATAAACAAAGGCTTATGATGCAGGGGATAGAATGGCAAAAAGCTGTCGAATCGCAAGGTGAAGAAAATATATTAAAAAGCCTGAGAGAAGAAGCTTTACTGAGGATTAAAAATTCTTTGATTATCGATGAGATTGCAAAGGCCGAAAATATAAAAGTAGGTCCCGATGATTTAGATAAAAAATTGAAAGAAATTGAAGAGGTTTACAAAATGCCAAGGGCTGAGCTTATGAAGCAGTTGAGCCAAAATCCTCAAGTATTCAGTTCTTTGTCGCAGCAAGCACTCAATGAAAAAGTAGCCAAGTTCTTGGATGAAAATAATACGGTTGAATTAAAGACAGTAAAAGAGAAAAAAGCAAAATCCGCCGATTAAAATAAGCTAAGGCGTAGATTTATGGCTAAAATGTGTTATAATATATTTGGATAAAGAAAGGAAAAGAAGATGAGTTTTGTACCTGTAGTAATAGAGCAGTCAAGCAGAGGTGAGCGTTCTTTTGATATTTTTTCAAGGTTGTTGAGAGAAAGAATTATATTTTTGGGAACACCGATTGACGATATGGTGGCAAATTTAATTGTTGCTCAAATGTTGCTTTTAGACAGTGAAAACCCCGAAAAAGATATTATGCTGTACATAAACAGTCCGGGCGGAAGTGTTACTGCGGGATTTGCCATATATGATACCATGCAGCATATTCGCTCAGATGTAAGCACTATTTGTTTAGGTCAGGCAGCAAGTATGGGCGCATTTCTTTTGGCCGCAGGAACAAAAGGCAAAAGAATGGCTTTGCCTCATTCACGTGTTCTTATCCACCAACCTTTGGGCGGCGCTCAAGGTCAGGCAACCGATATTGAAATTCAGGCGGCAGAAATCGTCAGAATTAAAAAATCATTAAATGAAATTTTGGCCACAAATACAGGTCAGTCAATTAAAAAAATAGAGAAGGATACAGATAGAGATTACATTATGACCCCCGAAGAAGCTTTAGAATACGGTATGATTGACAAAATTGTTTCAAAAGAAGTTCTAAAGGAGTCTAACTAGGAGAAACCTATGTCGAAACATGACGATAGCAGATTGAAATGTTCGTTTTGCGGTAAAACCCAAGATCAGGTAAAAAAATTAATAGCAGGTCCTGAAGTCTATATATGCGACGAGTGTGTCGAACTTTGTAATGAAATTCTTGATGAAGAATTTTTTGAAGGCAAGGATAAAGATGCAACCGGCGAAAAAGGGAAAGAATCAGAAGAAAAGCCGATTCCCAAGCCTGCAGAAATAAAGTCTTATCTGGATGAACACATTGTAGGACAGGAAGATGCAAAAAAGGTTTTGTCCGTTGCGGTTTACAATCATTATAAAAGGTTAAGGCATAATAAATCAAAGGGCAAAGAAGGCGGAATTGAAATTCAAAAATCAAATATTTTGCTTGTAGGACCGACAGGAAGCGGAAAAACTTTGTTAGCCCAAACTCTTGCCAAGATGCTTGATGTGCCTTTTGCGGTGGCTGATGCCACAACTTTGACAGAAGCCGGTTACGTGGGCGATGATGTTGAGAATATTTTGCTCAGATTGCTTCAAAATGCAGAATATGATGCATCAAAAGCCGAGCGTGGAATAATTTATATTGACGAAATTGATAAAATTGCCAGAAAATCCGAAAATACTTCAATTACAAGAGATGTGTCAGGTGAAGGGGTACAACAGGCACTTTTGAAAATGATTGAAGGAACTGTTGCAAATGTTCCGCCTCAAGGGGGCAGAAAACATCCTCATCAGGAGTTTATTCAGATTGATACAAGCAACATTTTGTTTATAGTAGGCGGTGCTTTTGTAGGATTGGAAAAAATTGTAGAAAAACGTGCTGATGATGGAAGTTCGATAGGATTTGGCGCAAAAGCGGCAGCTTCAAAAGCAGAAAAAGAAGCTCAGGCAGCAAAAATGCTTAAAAAACTTCAACCTGAAGATTTGCTTAAATTCGGGCTTATTCCTGAATTTATAGGCAGAGTGCCGGTTTATGCGGTTTTGGATGCTTTGGATGAAAAAACTTTGAAAATGATTTTGACAGAGCCTAAAAATGCTATATTGAAACAGTATAAATGCCTTTTGGATATGGATGGCGTTGAACTTGAATTTGAATCTGAAGCTATAGATTTAATCGCCGCTGATGCAATTAAAAGAAAAACAGGCGCAAGAGCGCTTCGTTCTATAGTTGAAGAAATTATGCTTGATATTATGTACGATGTTCCGTCTAAAGACCATATAGACAAATTTATTATAACCGCGGATATGGTTAAGAACAGGAACAAAGCTGAATTAATTAAGCTTCCTACAAAGAAGAAAATTGAAAAAGAAGAAGAAATAGCCTAGTTTTTCAATGCATGGCTAGTAATTTTTTGTAACATATGTTATAATTATAGTAACAAGAGGGATAGAAAAATGATTTCTTCCAAAGTAAAAGTTCTTGTTATTATTTCCGCATTATTATTATCCGTAGGTCTTATGTCCGTTGGCTGCAAGTCGGCGGCTCAAAAGGGTTGGGTAAATACCGATTCTATGCCCGGTCATGCCTTTAGCAAGTACAAAAACAAGAACAATCAAAACAATAAGATTGTCTATTTGGGTTCATCCGAAAGTGATTCTTCCACCGCGGTTGACTTTGGACCCAGAGATGTCAGTTTTGAATTTTCAAATTTGAAATAGTTGAATAGTGGAAAAGTTGAATTTATTTTAATTGCGCTTATTTACTATTTACTATTTACCATTTACTATTTCCTCATTACCCCTTGAAAATTGTTCGGATATTAAGTCATTAATCCGGAAGACATTTACCCCCCCCCCCTTGAAAAAAGTTTTTTTTGTATTACTATACTGTTAGTAGTGGTCAAAAACAAGGGGTTATTATGATAGGCGGAATTTTAGAAATTGAGATTATGAATTGCGTTTGGTTTTTGCAGAAACAGGATGAAGATGCTAACATTTCTGTTTCGGATGTTGTAAATTTTTTGGATACAAATAATGTAAAAAGAGCTTATACAACAATTAAAACTGTTATGGACAGATTAAGTGCAAAAGGATTGCTTGCAAGATACAAGAGTGGCAAAAAGTTTTTTTACAGAAGCACTTTGGATAAGGAAGAAGCGGCAAAAAACGCTGTTAATGAAGTCTCTATGCAATTTTTCAACGGAGATTGTGTTGAAATGGTTAAATTTATAGAGAAAGAACTTTCAGCTGTTTTAGTTTAGGGAGCAGTCTGTGGGTGTTGAAGATGACAGAAGGTTGGTTTCGAGGCTTATTTATAGAGTTTTGACCGAGTCATTGTCTGTTCGGGAGGCAATTTTAAAATTTCCGAAAGATGTTAACGATGCTTCATTAAAAACAGCCTATCATGCGCTTGTTCATCTTGAGGCGGATGAAGATTTGAGAAGAAGGGATTTGCTTTACAGACAAGAGCAGGATGATTATTTGGAATTTATAGCTCAAACTCTTCAAAAAGGTGAAATTTTACCTTATAATATTATTAAAGAGTATGAAAAATATTATGAGGGAATTTCTACTCCTCGTTCTGAAAGTATGAAAGGTATCTTAAAAAAATTATGCAGATTCTTAAATGTTTAAAAGGCTCAAAAAAAGCCGGACAAAACGTAGTTGAGGCAGTTTTTATAATTCCGATTTTGGTGATATTTACCCTTGCAATATTTGAATTGGCGCTTTATTGGCAGGATGTAAATGCTGTTTATGCGCTTAATAACGAAATAAGTGCAAATGCTGCGCTTATTGATTTAAGTAATTTAAGCCCCGGTACTACTGTTTGTCCTGCAGTAGATGTTGCCCAAAATATTTTAGAAAAAAAGGATTCTTCAATTACTTTAAATAATCCCACATATACTCATTCTGTTGAGGTAATTGAAGGACAGGCTCAGGGCTTTGAGCCTTTTGCGCTTTATAAAATAACTTCAAATACACAGGTGGATGGAAAGCCCCAAATTACGGCTTGGGTAGATTGCAGAAATCCATTTGAAAAAGGAATAATAACGCAAATAGAATTTTTTCATAAAACAGTTATTATGAAAGCTTCTATTCCAAGACTTGACAAGCCTGAGCCTATAGTTATAATACCCGATAAGACCTTTATTGCAAGCCCTAAACTTGTGACTTCAAGACACTATTAAGTTTTTATTGTATAATCATTGCATGGCTAAAGTTAAAACAAAATGGGTATGTCAAGAGTGCGGGTATGAAAGCGCAGGTTATTTGGGAAAATGTCCCGAGTGTTCTGCTTGGGGGAGTTTGGTTGAAGAAATTCAGCAAAGTTTTTCGCCCACTGTTTTGCAATCAGAGTTTTTTGGTAGCAAGCCGTCATTAATTAATGACATAGAAATTGATAATCAAATAAGAACCCAGAGTAGCATACAAGAGCTTGACAGGGTTTTGGGCGGAGGGTTTGTTTCGGGTTCCGCGGTGCTTCTTGCGGGCGATCCCGGAATCGGTAAGTCAACTTTGGTGCTTCAATCCTGCGGCTTTCTTTGCAATCAAGGCAAAAAAGTTTTATATATTTCTGCCGAAGAATCAGCTAATCAAATAAAGTTAAGGGCACAGCGACTGAGCGTTAATTCTGATAATTTATATATTTATCCCCAGACAAATTTTGAATTGATAAAAAAGGAAATAGAAAATATTAAGCCTGATTTTGTTATTGTAGACAGTATTCAAGCGATTTACTCTCAGGAGATTTCTTCATCGGCGGGGAGTGTTTCTCAAATAAGAGAGTGCTGCAATTTTTTAATCCAAATTGCAAAAACTCAAAACACAACAATGATTATCATAGGGCATGTCACAAAAGACGGAAATATTGCGGGGCCTAAAGTCCTTGAGCATATGGTTGATACGGTGGTTTATTTTGAGGGGGACAGATATAAATCTTACAGGATTTTGCGTTGTGTAAAAAATCGTTTCGGAAATACCTCAGAAGTCGGTATTTTTGAAATGGGCGAGCAGGGGCTCAGAGAAATTATGAATCCCAGCGGTATTTTTATAAACGAGCACAGCGAGGGCATAACTCCGGGGAGTGTTATAATTGCTGCAAATGAAGGAACAAGGCCGCTTTTGGTAGAAATTCAGGCACTGGTGGGCACAACTTCTTATCCTTCGCCCAGAAGAGTTGCAAATGGAGTTGATTTTGGACGTGTTTTGCAAATTCTTGCAGTCCTTGAAAAAAGAGTCGGGTTAAATCTTTCCAAGCAAGACGTTTATATTAACGTAATCGGCGGAATAGAAATTTCAGAGCCTGCTGCGGATTTGGGAATTGCACTTGCCGTTGCTACTTGCGCGCGGGATGTTGTTGTTGATTCTCATACTGTAATAATCGGCGAAATCGGGCTTTCAGGAGAAGTTAGAGCTGTCAGTGGAATTGAAAAAAGAGTTAAGGAATCAAAAAAACTCGGATTTAAAAAAGTGATTATCCCTTTTTCAAATAGAGATTTTGAAGATATTGAAGGAATTGAAATTGTTAAGGTAAAAAGGCTTATAGATGCAATTTCTGCTTGTGTCTCAAAAGTAGAGGTTTAGAGGGTTTTTTCAAGAATTACTTTAACACGTTTATCAAAAGAGTGATTTTTTAAACATTCATATCTTCCTAATTGAGCTATTTTTTGGGCAATATTCAAATTTTTCAGATAAAAATTTGTTTTATCAATTAAATCTATTTCATCTCTATAAGTTTCAAGCTGTTTTGACGGGACAAAATACTTTTTAACATCGATTTTTTCATCTGTCAGTAAAAATCCGCCTGAAGCTAAAACTTCAAAAACCCTGTAATTTAGAGAGGATTTGCCCTGTTCGGTTATATTTAAATTTATTTTGGAAGAATTGTATATTTTGGCAAGTTGTTTTTCTTCTTTGATAAATCCTTTGTAGCATTTTTTGTAAATTTCAAGTTCATGTTCTTCAAGAAGGTTTTTTGATTTAATTTCTTCAATGCTTTTTTCAAAATGTTTTTCAAAACAAAAAATGCTTAAGTGGCTGCCAAAATTTTTTATAAGCGAACAGAGAATTTTTTGTCTTTTATCCGTAAGCGGTCTTCCGACAAAAGTTATTTGATATTTGTAATTTGAAAATTCTACGGAATATTTTAACGGGTTTACGGCCAGAGGAAGATAAAAGCAATTTTTAAATTCATTTTTAAAATCTTTGTCCCATACAAAGACCGTTGCTTCTAGTTTTGAAAGTTCATCGTAAAGTTCACCTTTTTCACCTAAAGAAAATTTGCTTCTGGGCTCATCTCCAAAATAAAAAATGTGATTTTTACATTGTATTTTTTGGAGTATTTTTTTGCAGTTTTCGTCAGTAAGGTAAGAGTAATCATAGCCAAAAATCATATCAGGATTAAATTTTTCTAATTCGTTTAATATCACTTCATCAATTTTTTTTAAAAGCACCCGATAGCCCGCATTTTTAAAAGCACAGGCAAAACCTTCAATAATTAGCTCTCCTGCAATGCTTTTTGGTGATATTATAAAAACTTTTTTCATAAAGGAATTTTATAATAATTTGAAGCAAAAAGCAATTTTTCTGTGCTCTTTACTTTAATTATCCAAAAGATTAACATAACGTGTAATTTATTTTGCTAAAGTTATTTGTAGAATGTTTATTGAGGTGCATTTATGTATAACTTCCAAAAAACAAATAACGAGTGCAGCGAATGTCTCAGTAGAGGGATTTGTTCAGATAGTCCAATTCTGTCTTCTTTGCAGGAAGTAATTTTGTTGTATTTAAAAGAACTTTCATTTTATCTTATTAAGTTAAAAGAATTTGGTGTAAAAAATGAGCAGATTAAAGAAACCGTTATTTATGCGCTCGGGAATTTGGCTCTGTCTGTGGAATACAATCAACAGCAGTTCATGGAACTTACGAATAAATTAAATGATTATGTCGTGGAATCAAAAACCATTTATAAGAATTTTTGTGAAAAAAACAGTATGGATATAGAGTCAATAAAAACTTACTTTAAACATCATAAAAATATTTATCTTAATGATGCGATAAAGCGTGGCGAAAAATATTTTCTCAAAAAAACAGAATTATTAACTCCGAACCAAAAATCTCTTTTTGACATTATGGTTTTTTTAATAAAAAGCATGAGTATAAAGTTGATGGAGTTAAGAAGGCTGGGCAAAGATCACGAACAGGGATATTATGCAATTTTATTTTTGTTATCCTCAATTAATGTGACAAATTTTTCACAGGAGCAAACAAAAAAGGCTATAGATGATGTTTTAGATACTTATTATGATATTCTCAGAACAATTTTTTATACTCAAAATGAGCTTTACGGTCCAATAAGACAGACCGAAGTAGCATTCAGCGCACAACTCGGTAAAGCGATTTTGGTTTCAGGCTCTGATTTTAATAAACTTGAAAGAGTTTTAAAAGCCTGTGAAGGCAAAGAAATATGGGTATACACTCATGGGGTTGAAATGCTGTTTGCCCATGCATTTCCAAAATTGCAGTCGCACCCGAACCTTAAAGGACATTTTGGCTCTGGTTTTGACAGTTATATGATGGATTTTGCATCGTTTCCGGGGGCAATTTTGATGACAAGGATTAATTTAGAAAAATCCGAATATTTATACAGAGGGCGTCTTTTTACTATGGATCCGGTCGCACCACCGGGGATTATTAAAATTGTTGACGGGGATTTTGAACCTTTGATTAAAGCCGCACTCGAATCAAGAGGTTTTAATAAGCTTATAAATAAACCTCCGATTAAGGTCGGGTTTTCTTATGATGAAGTAGAAAAGAAAATGGCTGAAATAACCGATAAAATTTTAAACAAAGAAATAACACACATTTATATTGTGGGGCTTTTGAATTATCCTGTTTTGCAAAAGCAGTATTTTGAATCGTTTTTTGAATTTTTGCCAAGTGACTGTTACGCTATTTCACTCAGTTATAATAAAAACAGAGACAATGTTTATCATCTTGATACGATTAACGATTATGTTTTATTTTATAAAATTTTAAAGGAAATTAAAGATAAAATTCCTTTGGATAAAGTACCTTTGAGTATATTTTTAACCAGATGTGATAAGCATACAATTTCCAATTTGCTTTATTTAAGTCATCTGGGAATAAAAAATATTTATATGAGCAAGTGTTCGGCAAATGTAATTAATCCGACTCTTTTTAATACAATAAAAGAAGTTTATGGAGTTAAAGAAATCTTCGATGCAAAAACAGATATTGAAGATACTCTGCGCTAAAAAATTTATGTGTTAAAAATCCTATCTCCCGCATCTCCCATACCCGGAACTATGTATCCGTGTTCGTTGAGGTGTGAATCTATTGCTGCGGTTATGATTTCAATTTCGGGATACTTTGAATGAATATTTTCAAGTCCTTCGGGCGCTGCAATTATACTTATAATTTTTATATTTTCTATTGGGATTTTTTTGTCCGCATAGAGCTTAATAGCCTCAAGAAGCGAGTTTCCTGTTGCCAGCATCGGATCTGTTATGAAAATATGAAATTTGTGGGCATCTTTAACCCTCATCGGCACTTTGTTGTAATACCATACCGGCTTTAAGGTTTTTTCGTCGCGATACATTCCTATGTGTCTTATGCAGGCTTGGGGTAAAATGTCAATGGCTTCATCGGTAAAAATTAATCCCGCTCTTAAAATCGGTGAAATGATTATATTTATATCAGGGTCAATGGTTTGTGCCTTAAATGAGGTTAAAGGTGTTGCAATGGTTTTTTCTATCAGCGGAAGTCCTTTTGCCGCTTCATATAAAAGAACCCGCGTAATTTTTCTTGTCGCTATTCTTACTCCCTGACAATCTGTATTTTTATCCCGCATTGTGCATAAATTTTGAAGAATTACAGGGTTATTTATTATTCTTATTTTTTCCGTATTCATTGTTTATATCCTTTATTTTGCATTTTTCACATTTTTCTGTGGCATTATCAATCCATTTGCCGGATAAAATTAATATTTGGTTTATCGTAAGTCCTTTATTTTCAATTTTTTCATTGTTATATTTTATAATTCCTACCTGATCCATAAAATTAGAGATAGTATAAGTTATTCCGATAATCTTGTCAAACATATCGTTTAGCAAGCCTAAAGAATCATGAATTCTTTTTGGAGGCATTGGGACTATAAATTTTTCGGATAAAAATTTATTTTCTGTTTTTGGGGCATACAATTCCAGAGATTTTGAGCCGCCCAGCCCCGTAAATTCAACCGTTGCATTAGAGCCTTGAGGTATTTTCATATTTTTTTCGGTGATTACAAATTTTACATAAACATCTTCGCCCACAATGTTTATCTGGTTTATGTATCCGACTTGAATCCCCATTAACCTGACCGGAGAGCCGACAATCAATCCGTCAACATCGGGCAAAAATATTTGATAAGTGTTAAAGTGCTTGCGGTAATTGTATTTTGCAAACATTATTGAGCCTGCTATTACAAAAAGAACAAGCAGCCAGATAAAAAGCTCTGCTATCCAAACAAGTCGTTTTTTCATATTTTTATTATATAACAGTTACATAAATAGTGAAAATATGTAACATTGACTAATAAATTTTTGTATTGTATTATTTATGTAGCAAGGAAAATAAAGGATTTAAAAATGGAACAAATAATCAAAGTAGCGTGGGATTTAAACGAAAATACAGAAAACAGGTATCAATTGGTTTATGAAATTGCAGAGCTTGCAAAAAAATTGGTTGATGAAACTCAGGCAAAAAAAACACGTGAAGAGTTCGGTTTTGACGAATATTACGAAAGTTCTTATAAAAAAGAAAACCCCGTAGAGCATGCTATTATGGTAAAAGCATCCGAGGCAGATGACAACAGACTGGTCGGATAATTGGCTGAATAGGTTAACAGCTGAAAAGGTGAAAAGTTATAGGAAATCACGTCATTGCTAGCGAATAAAGTGAGCGAAGCAACCCAAAAAACAATCTGCTTTCTTGATTTATTGCTATCTCATCTTCTATTTACTATTCCCTATTCCTTTATTTGTCATTTATTGCTATAATGATTTTATGCAAAAAACTCTTGATTTTATTAACGAAAAAACAAATAATTTTCAGCCTGAAATAGGTATTATTTTAGGTTCAGGGTTGGGCGATTTTGCTTCTGGATTGGAAAGTATAAATATTCCGTATTCGGAAATTCCCGATTTTGAATCTTCCACCGTGCAAGGGCATAAAGGTCAGCTTGTTTTTGCCCGAATTTGCGGTAAAAAAGTTGTTATGATGCAGGGAAGATCCCATTTTTATGAAGGACATCCTATGCAAAAAATCACTTTTCCCATAAAAGTGATGAAAAAACTGGGTGTTAAAACTCTAATTGTGACTAATGCCTCAGGTGCCGCGCATAAAAAGCTTAAGCCCGGCGAATTTATGCTGATAACTGATCATATAAATAACTTGGGTACAAATCCGCTTATCGGGCAAAATGACGAAACACTTGGCGAAAGATTTCCTGATATGAGCCAAATTTATAAGAAAAAACTTATTGATATAGCCCAAATCGCAGCAAAAGAAGTTAAAATTAAAATCAAAAAAGGAGTTTATGTGGCAAGTTCTGGCCCCAGCTATGAAACACCTGCAGAGGTTAGAATGTGGGCAAAGTTAGGTGCTGATGCTGTTGGGATGTCAACTGTGCCTGAGGCAATTGTTGCAAATTATTGCGGGATAGATGTTTTGGGCATAAGCTGCATTACCAATTACGCGGCAGGTGTTAGTGATTCAAAGCTTTCTCATAATGAGGTCATTGAAACGGCAAATGTCGTTAAAAGTAAATTTAAACAGTTGCTTTTGAAAATATTGGAAAAAATTTAAACCATAATTTCAGAAAGGGTTTCCAGGTATTTTGTTGCAAAAACTGCGCCCACCGCTCCGTCTGAAGCCGCTGTGATTACCTGCCTGAGAGGGGTTTGTCTTATATCTCCGACTGCAAAAACACCTGCAACAGAAGTTTGCATTCTTTCATCTGTTATGATAAATCCGTTTTCGTCCTGTTTGATTTGACCTTCAAAACCTTCAACATTAGGGCTGAATCCTATATAAGGGAATACTCCGCTTACTTCAAGGTTTGTAGTTTTGTTTGTTTTTACATTTTTTAAAACAAGCGTGTTTACAAGATTATCTCCTAAAATTTCCAAAGGAATAGCATCAAAAATAAATTCGATTTTATCATTTTTTAAGGCTCTTTCTTGAATAATTTTGTCCGCTCTGAGCGTATCGCGCCTGTGGACTATATAAACCTTTTGGGCAAATTTTGTTAAATACATTCCTTCTTCGACTGCTGCGTTGCCGCCGCCTATGACTGCAACTTTTTTATCTTTATAAAATGCCCCGTCGCAAACCGCGCAGTAGCTGACGCCTCTTCCTAAAAATTCTTTTTCGCCGCTGATTCCAAGTTTTTTTGATTTTGCGCCTGTCGCAAGAATTACTGTTTTTGCTTTAAAATTTGCTTCTTTGGTTTGAATTATTTTAACTTGTGCCGTCAGGTCTATTTTATCTATTTCCTGCATAGGGAATTTTTTTACATCAAATCTGTCAACGTGTTTTTCAAAATTTTCCATCAAGTCAAATCCGTCTATAAGTCCGAATCCCGGATAATTTTCTAGTTCAAGATAATTTGTAGGTTGTCCGCCCAGCATGCTTGTATCTATAATAGCAGTAGAAGATGCTCCTCTTGCAGCATAAATCGCCGCGGAAAGTCCTGCAGGCCCGCCTCCTAATATTACCGTATCAAATTCATAAGTTTTCATCTTTTTTCCTCTCACTTCTCACCGCTTATTTTACGCTTGAACCTGCGATTTTTTCACCAACCAGCTTGTAAGTTGCTCTTTCGCTTTTTATAACTGATTTGTCAATATCTGAAATTGTTTCCAACAAAAGGGTATTAACTCCTTCAAAGCTGTCTTTACCCAAGTTTAATTCTACTATATCCGTCAACTTTTTACCATCAAAATCGCCGATTTTTTTAAATTTTATTAATTTATCGTTTACCTCATTAATCTCTATCGATGCTTTTGCTCCCGAAAAAGGGTTTTCTAAGGTTAAGACGTTACCTTCTCTTGATAAGTTCCATAAATCAATTGTAGAAGGTTTGAATGTTTCCTGACTGTTTGTCAGAACTCTGGTTGAGCTTACCCGCCAAGTCCCGTAGAGCATGTCGGGCACTCTGTCAATGACAGAAATTCCTGTTTTTAGCGTGTAAGACCGGTCGGCAACTGCAATTTGTGCAGTAAATGCAGTTAAAATAATTATAAGCGCAGTAAGTCTTTTAAACATTTTTTCCTTTTAGATAGTATATTAATTATTTTTTCCGGAATTTCAAATTCTTGTGGAATAATTTCTTTTAGTTTTTCCATACAACAGATTTTAAATCTTTTGAGAGCCTCTGTAAGTTTGGAATAGTATTTTTCGCAATTGAGATTATCTTTATATTTATTAAAAAGGTAGAAAAGTTCATATATTTCAACATTTTTATTGTTTTGGCAGAAATTTGTTATTTGTGCCTGAGAAATTCCTACGTTAATTAAAACTTCGTTTAAAAAAGCAATTTTGTTGTTTTTTGTGAGAACTTTTATATAAAAATCTATGTCAACGAGCCATTTTAGATTTTCGTCAAAGAGTAAATTGTTTTTGTTTTTGAAAATAACCACGCTTGGCGAACCGATTCTGTTACACATATAAAGTTCAAAAGGATTTTTTTCTATTATTGAAACATATTTTTCCGCCCGTCTGGTCTTAATTTTTTTTGTTTCAATATCAAAATTGACACTTTTTGCATAACCGAAGTCGCATTGG
This sequence comes from uncultured Muribaculaceae bacterium, assembly GCA_964640325.1. Classification (GTDB taxonomy): domain Bacteria; phylum Cyanobacteriota; class Vampirovibrionia; order Gastranaerophilales; family Gastranaerophilaceae; genus DAOQAU01. The sequence goes on from CAZXID010000005.1 coordinate 31,049, forward strand.
GGGTTCTTGTCCATTAATTCTATAAATTTTTGCAGAGAATTTTCATCCGCAAACCAGTCATCATGATGGAGAATTTTTATATATTCGCCTTGCGCTTTTTTAATTCCTTCGTTCCAATTTTTCGGGGCACCGAGTTTTTGCGGGTTCTTAAAATATTTTATCCTCTCATCATTTAAAAGCGCTGCGTATATTTTTATATCATCGTTGTCCGAATCATCGGTTATAATGATTTCAAAATTACAGAAGGTTTGGCTTAAGACAGAATTGAGAGTTCTCTTAAAGCTTTCTAAATTATTATAGGTGGGTATTGTAACTGAAACTTTTATTTTAAAATCTTCCATATAAATACTATATTACAAAAACACATAATTGACTTACTTTTTATTTTTAAATATTATTATAGTATGAACAAAAATGTTTCTGTTATCACCGCAAGTTACAATTATGCGGACTTCCTAAAAGAGGCGATCGAAAGTGTTATCTCCCAGACTTATACAAACTGGGAGCTGATTGTTGTAGACGACGGGTCTTCGGATAATTCTGTTGAAGTTATTAAAGAATTTTGCGCAAGAGATGAGCGCATAAAATTTTTTAGACACCTTGAGGGTGAAAACAGGGGGCTTAAAGAAACAATGCTGCTTGGAATCGAAAAAGCTTCAGGCGATTATATTGCTTTTTTGGAAAGCGATGACATTTGGGAGCCGAATTGTCTTGAAGAAAAGATTAAAATTGCACAGCAATATCCTGAGGCAAAAATAATTTTCAGCGATGTTGATCTTTTTGGCAATGAGGAAATAATAGAAGATTACGCAAGGTATTTTGAACTTAATGATAGAATTTTGTCTTCAAAAAAATATCCGGCTAATCTTTTTAGCGCTTTCAGTTTTCAAAATGTTATTCCGACGTTTTCATGTGCTATGGTTGAAGCTCAAACACTTAAAAAAGCAGACTTTAACCCTACCGTAGAAGCTTTTTTGGATCATTGGATCTGGGCACATTTGGCATATGAGAACAAAATTTATTATATAAACCAAAGGCTTACCCGTTGGAGAATGCATACAACAAGCCTTGTCGGAAGACGTCAAAATAAAAACGAGAAACAATTTTTGTCTGACATATCAAAATCTTTTCAAAAAAAAGGTTTCAGGAAGCACATGTTTTTCTGGAACAGGCACAGACATCCTAAAATTGAAAAGATTTTCAGAGGCTTGATGAGAAAGTTTGCTTAACCTTTTTAATGCCCGATTGGTTTATTTTTTATTGATAATTAGTTGTGTTATTATGTAAAAAGTCAGATAAAGGGGTTTGGGATGAAAAAATTTTTAGTATTACTGTTTGTTTTTTGTTCAGGTATAAGTGCTTTTGCTCAGGATTACCAAATTTATAAAATGGAAAGCGGACAGACTGTTATAATAAAACAAGTTAAAAGCAATCCTATTGTGGTTGTTGATACCTGGATAAAAACAGGGTCAATAAATGAAATTGATAAAAATAGCGGAGTTTCACACTTTCTTGAACACCTTTTCTTTAAAGGAACAAAAAGTCATCCTGCAGGGGAGATGGACAAACTTTTAGAATCAAAAGGGGCGGTTCAAAATGCTGCCACCAGCAAGGATTTTACCCACTATTACATCACAATTCCTTCAAAATATTTTGATCTTGCTTTGGATTTGCACTCAGACATGCTTTTAAATCCTCTTGTGCCCAGAAAAGAGCTTGAAAAAGAGCGAAAAGTCGTATTGGAAGAAATTGCCAAAGATGAAAATGACCCTTCAAACAAGGTCTATGAAAATCTTATAAATATGCTTTATACCACTCATCCTTATAAAAGAAAAGTATTGGGCACCCGCGATGTTATAGGTAAAATTACAAGGGAAGAAATCCTGAATTATTATAAACAGCATTATTACCCTCAAAATATGGTGACTATGGTCATAGGTGATGTCGAACCTGAACATGTATTGAAAAAGATTAGTGAAGATTTTAGGCAAAATGAAGTTAAAAAGTCTTTAAAGATTTCAAATAAAAAAGAAAAACAGTTAATCCAAAAAACAGTTAAAATCGATTATCAACCGGTACAAAGCGGCTATATGCTTATAGGATATAGGGCTGTTGATGCTGTGAATCCTGATTCATACGCACTTGATTTGCTTGGAGTAATTTTGGGCGAAGGGCGCTCAAGTATTTTATATCAGACAATAAAAGAACAAAAGCAGCTTGCTTATTCGATTTCTGCTCAAAATTCCACATTCAGGGAAGACGGAATTTTTATGATAAGCGCAAATTTTACCCCCGATAATTGTGACAAACTCCAAAAATCTATATTTGATGAAATTTTAAAAATCCAAAAAAACGGAGTTACACCCGAAGAACTTTCAAAAGCAAAAAGCGCACTTGAAGTAGAAACTTATTATACAAGAGAATCCATTTCTAATATTGCTTCTTCAATAGGTTATACAACGGTTTTAACCGATAACCCCAAATATTATGAAGAATATTTGGAAAATATAAAAAAAGTGAGCCTTGCCGATATAAAAAGAGTTGCAAACACTTATTTGGTGGAAAATCAATGCGCCGTTTCAATAGTTCTTCCTGAACAAGAGGGACAGGAAAATGTTCAAACAGTAAAACCTGAACACAACACTAAATTAATAAACCAATCGTCGGGAGTTCAAAAATACGAAATAGATACAGGAGCTATTCTTTTAATTACGCCTAACGATTTAAATGATATTGTCGCCATAAGCATTTACTGCAAAGGCGGAGGATTTATTGAAAAAATCAAAGGTACTTCTTTTATGACAGGCAGTGTAATGCTCAAAGGTACAAAAAATTATTCTTCGCTCGAGCTTGCAAAAATTATGGAAGAAAACGGTATTAAAATCCAACCGAATCCTACCACAGATTCTTTTACAATAAATGTTTTGACTACAAAACCAAAGCTTCAAAAAACATTGGAAATTCTTGATGAGATTGTAAACAGGGCAACTTTTGATGAGTATGAAATTGAAAAAACAAAAAATGCAAAACTTAATTCAATTAAACAATCTAGAGATGTTCCCTTTAATGTTGCATTGGAAGAATATAAAACTTTGATTTACGAAAATTCACCTTACAGTACAAGCCCTAAAATTCTTGAAAAAAATATTTCTAAAATTCAAAGAGAAGATATTTTGCAATATTACAGCCAGGTTTTTAACCCTAAAAACATTGTGATTTCGGTTAACGGTAAAATTGAAGCAAAAGATGTCGCAAATCAACTGGGGGATATTTTTGCGCCAAAAAGCGGTGAGAAATTCAGTTATGATAGTTATGCCTCAAAAACTCCGCCTATCTCAGGAATGAAAATTTCAACCAAAAACATTAAAGACTTGCAAACCTCATGGCTTGTGATAGGCTGGCAGACAAGCGGGCTTCAAAATCAAAAAGATTATGCAACACTTCAGGTTATAGATGCCATTTTAGGCTCGGGCATGAGCTCAAGACTCTTTAAAAACCTCAGAGAGCAAGAAGGGCTTGCCTACCAGCTGGGCTCTTCTTATTCGCCCAATGTGCTGAGAGGAACCTTTACCATGTTTATCGGAACAAACCCAAAAACCCTTGCACTTTCACAAAAAATGCTTCTTGCCGAAACCAACAAACTTAAAACTCAATTTGTAGGTGATAAAGAATTGAGCGAGGCAAAAGAAAAACTCATAGGAAATTACCTTCTTTCTCTTGAAACAAATTTGGAAAAAGCATCGAATATAGGCTGGTTTGAAGCTTCAGGCAGAGGATTTGAATTCAAAGACAAGTATGAAAACCTTATAAACAGCGTAAGTGCTTCTGATATTGTTGAAGTCGCAAACAAATACTTTAATCAGGATTATGTTGTTTCGTTGGTTAATGTCTCAAATTAAATTATATGAGAAAATGACAAGAAATAGTCGCTTATAATCGTAACAAGCATGGGCAAAATCCAAACCAGAATCGCAGCACCCAAAACGGGCTTAAACAGGAAGCTCAGTTGGAAAACGTTTACCTGCGGTGCGGTTTTTGAGATTATCCCCAAAATTATATCCTGCCCTAATGTTGCCAAAAGTACGGGGGAAGCGATTTGAAGCCCCATATATAAAACATTTGAGGTCATTTGCGAAAGGTAATCCATGTTTACTATTTTTGCAAGCGGAATTTGTGTTGCATAAATCGGAAAAAGTTCAAAGCTTCTCATAAATGCTTGAAAAAGCCAATAAATCCCGCCAAGCTGAATAAAAATTAACAGCCCCAAAATAGAAAAAAGTTTGTCTAAAATTGAAACCTGACTCTGTGTCGTAGGGTCTAAAACCATAGCAGAAGAAAGCCCCATCTGCATATTTATCATATCGGCACCTGCTTGAACCGCAATCAAAATAAGCTGAGCCATATAACCTATCATAGCACCTACCGCGATATTTAAAACGATAGAAAGAAAAAGAGAGTTACTTGCAGGCACAGCAGAGGGTTTTAAAACTATGGTCATCATTATAGTCAATAAAAGTGCGAGTGCGATTTTTACAAGCGTGGGAATTTCTTTTCTGTTAAAAACCGGACAAAATCTTATAAATCCCATCATTCTTGCAAACACTATAATTCCTGCCGCTATAGCAGTATTAAAAGCAGGGAATAATTTTGCAAATTGGCTTAAAATAAGCTCCATTACTCACTCCTTTCAAATTTTATGGGGTATTGGTCAAGTTTAATTTCATCTATAACAGGCGGTGAATCTAACAAAAGCAATTCAAAAATTTCATTTTCAATCAGGGGTAATTCTTCATGTTCAACAGAAGGCTTTACCGCTATTTCAAATTTTACATCTCCTTTGTCGGTAAAAATGGTAAGATTTGATTTGCCGATTTTTAAAGGTTGAACAAGTATAACGTTTTTTTCGTTAAAAATTGTAAAAAAAGGGCTTACGTTAATAATTTCAGAATCAGAAACCGCAAGACTTTCCACAATACTTTGGGTGCTTAAAATATAATTTTTCCCAAGATGAATTTCAAAACTCTCAAGCGCAAAACAGTTTGTGCCAAATAATAAAAATATTGTTAATAAAATTATCTTTTTTACCATTCACCATTCACCATTCACTATTTACTATTTCCCCTTATCTGCCGAGGATTTTTTTTGTTTCCACAAAGTTAGGTCTGGGTTGAGCCGATTTTGGAGCAGGAGAATATTTGAATTTTTCCTGACGGTTTTCAAATTGTGATTTGCCTGATTTATTGATTAAATCCTGAATGTCGGGATTGTCTTTGATTGTATCGTTCATCTCACCTGCAAACGGCCTTGTATATTTGTAATAATCGGAAGGTAAAACATAGCTGTCAGCTTTGGGAACAACATTGAATGCAACAGAAACTCCTTCGGTAAAAAAATTTGTCAAAAGTCTTACAAATCCTATTCCGCCGATTATTATTACAAGAAAAACACCCAAAATTTTTGGAGCAGCGGCGATTGTCTGTTCTTGAACTTGAGTTACTGCCTGTAAAATTCCCACAACAAGACCTATTCCCGCTGCCACAAGTACACAGGGCATCGAAATCAAAAGCATTATTACAAAACCTCTTGCCATGTATTCGATTAATAGTTCCATTTTTTAAGTCCTTTGTTGTTAGGTAATTTTGGCTGAATGGGTGAATGGCTGAACGGTTGAATAGTTTTTTTTCGTTACGAAGTAACAAATTGAATTTATTACCCTATTTAATTATTCACCTTAATAAACTTTTCACCTTTTCACCTGTTAAGCTTTCCAGTTAGTTTTCACTGAGATCCTGAAACAAGTTCAGGATGACGAGGCTCTAAAGCTCGTTCCTCGCTAAGAGCCTCGTCAATTGTAACTGTTCACCAGCCCTTGTACTATCAACGCCCAGCCATCGACCGCGATAAATATAAGGAGTTTGAACGGTAGTGATATGATTGTCGGTGATAGCATGAACATCCCCAGAGCAAGCAGAATGTTTGCAACCACCAAGTCAAGTACGATAAACGGCACAAATATTATAAATCCGATTTCAAATGCCGTCTTTAGTTCGCTTATGATAAAAGCAGGCGCTACTTGCCAGACTGTGAGTTCTTCGGGAGATTTTGGCGGGTTCTTTTGGGAAAGAGAAACAAAAAACTCCAAATCCGATTCTCTGGTCTGCTTCATCATAAATTCTTTTAAAGGTTTTGATCCCTGTTCTATAGCAAGAACAATATTTCCGTTTTTGTTATAGGGAACACTTCCTAATTCATACATTTTTTGGAAAACGGGCCCCATTGTATAAAAAGTCAAAATCATGGAAAGCCCTATTATTACAATGCCTGGAGGAACTTGCTGGGTGCCCAGTGCGGTTTTGAGCATTGAAAAAACAATGGTAAATCTCAAAAAGCTTGTCATGCAGCTGAATACAAAAGGCAGTAACGAAAAAACAGTCATTACTATAAGCATTTGTATAACAGGGTTCATATCTTTTAAAACTGTATCCATTAATTACTTCCTTGCATTGCTTTCAATTTTTCGGCCAATTCTTTCATAACTGGACCTTTGCTTTTTCTGGCTTTTTTAAAATCAATTATTGAAGCCATATCTCTTATGCTTTCGACTCCGTCAAAGGTGGGAAGTTCATGGCTTCTGTCCTGTCTTGTTTCGGGCGCACTTATTAAAGGTCTTTCTTCCAAATGCGAGATTAAAGAGGTTCTGTCTATATCAGAAGCCACTAAAAATCTTTGTTCACCTGCTTTTATAACAAAAAGAGTTTTTCTTGCAGATAGGTTAAGAGAATCTTCAATTTTTAAAAAATTTGATTTTTTTGAAAAAGACCCCGTATTTGAGACGAATTTGAACACAAACAGTGCAATGAAAATTACTCCTATCATTGCCATTGTGTATATAGAAAAATTAACTAAATATCCTGTCATTTACTACTAATCCTTCACTTTTTTGCTTTTGTTTTCCGCTTATTATTTACTGTTTTTTATTGTTTAGTCAAGACCTTGCTTTTTTTAAAAATTTCACTTACTCAGCTTTTCAGTCTATATATCCTGTTCATCAAGTTCAAAATCACTGTAATCAAACTCTTCCTCTTCTTCGGCGGTTGCTTGTTCTTGAATTTGGGCAACAGGCTCTTCACCGTCGCCTATAATTTCTGCGTTTGCTTGTGAAATTTCCTGCGCCTGAGCTTTTTGCGACGCAAAAACCTCATCGATTTTGACTCCGTATCTGTCATTAATTATGACAAGTTCGCCGCTTGCGATGGTTTTATCCTCCACTTTAAGCGTAATTTTGTTGTCATAAACCGAGCTTATATCTACAACAAGTCCTTGTTCAATGCTTTTAAGCTCTCCCAGTGTTATTTTTACCGAGTCAAACTTGGCATCCATTTCTACCTGAATATTATCCCAAAGGTTTTGAGATAAAGTGCTTTCGTTCATATTATGTCCTCCGTTGATATTTTCTAAAGATGTTATTAATCCCGGATTTGGGGTGATTCTGAAATCTTTGCGGTAATCTTTGTAAATAAGCTGCATCTCTTGAATATTACTGTCTTCAAAGATTACCAAATCTTCTTTTTCAAGGTTTTTTAAATCTTTTAAGTGAAATTTTGTGGTTCCAACTTTTATGTCTACTTCTACAGGGCTTTTAGAAAAATCTGAAATGTCGTATTTTTCATTAAGAAATAAAATTTCTTCCGGAGCTAAAAGAGTTTGGGGGATAGAAATAATATATTTGCCAAAATCCTTATTTTCCTTACTTTTGAAAAAGAAAGTCAAGTGTATTATATCCTGCGAAGATTGGTTCGAATGGGTTTTGGAAGAAAGTGTCTCGGAGATGTTTTTATAGATAAATTCGTTAAATGCGGTGATTATTTTTGCTTCAAGTTCAGTCAGCGAAGTCATTGAAAAGGCCTGTTCGTTTGGGCCTAAAATATTGTTTAAAACGCTTTTTACGCCATTTTCTGAAATTCTTAAGAAAACTTCGTTTTGTTTATTAAAACGTATTTTAGTTACAAAATAATCTTCGCCTTTAAAAAGAATATTAAGGTTTTTGCTTACGGAAATGAGCTTATAATCGAAGATTTCAGAGAAAAAATTGTTACTTGAGTCTTGGATTTTTGGCAAGAAAGCAGAAGAAAACCAATTATATTGGTTGTACAATTCATTTTTATCGGTTAATTTGGTATCCGTATAAGTACTGTTCATCAAAAAAGCATCCCCGCCCTGTTTATGTAGGCTTTAAGCCATACTTCTCCCCAAGACTAGGATAATGCTTTAAGGCAAATCACACATCAACTGTTTGTTGTATATTTTACTGTGCATGTCTGAGTTGGGTGTATATTTGAAAGTCTTTTTTGTTTTTTTGAATAATTTCAATAATTTTATAATTATGAGGTTCTTCAACAAGTGAAGGTGTGCTTATGTGGTAAATTCCGTCTTTTTTAATTTCTCCGTTTGCGTGATAGTGACCTGAAATTATTGCTATGACATTGTTGTGTTTTTTAAGAAGTTCTTTATAGTCTTCTGCTTTATAAGTTGAGTGTGTGCGGTTGTAATAAGGGGCTTCAATCGGAAAATGTTGCAAAATGATGATACTTTTATTTCTGTACTGCGTTAATTTTTTATCAAGCCAGCTCAAGGTTTCCTTTTTATAGTAACCGGAAGGCCCAGGTATCACTTCTTTTGCTCCGTCAACAACGATAAATACAAATCCGTTTTTTTTGAAAATATAATTTGCACTCCATGGTTTGCACCAACGGGAATATCTGCGAACAATTTTCATATAATCTTTTTTTGTAAGATTTTGAGATTTAAAAACTTCATGATTGCCTATTACGACGTAGTAAGGAATTTTAAGTTTGTTTGCTTCCTGTAAAAAGGCTTTAAGATCGAGTTTGTTTGCAGAATCAATGTTGTCGCCGGTAAACACAACAAAATCAACGTTTTTGATTGTGTTTATATCATAAATTGTTTTGTTAATATATTTTTCAGAACCTTCAACATCTCTTTGGGTATATTGGGTTGAATTTTTAGAAAAGTGGGAATCTGTTATCTGGATGAATTTTATATTTTGTGCAAACGAACAATTACCAAAAACAATAAAAAAAACAAAAACAATAGAAAATAAAGACATTAATTTCTTCATAATATTTGCAAAAATCCTCTTATTATGTTAAACTTCCTTCGTAATTGTAACATAAAAAGGTCTTTTTTAACAAAAGGAGAGTATATGAAAGAAATTTTGCAAAATGTTTTCGGAAATTCCGATAATAGTGCCTTGAATAAATCAAAGGTATTCTTGAAAAACATGATAAGTAATCATCCCGAGATGTTTACGGTTTTGTTTTTGTTTTTTATGTGTCTGCTCTTTTTGTTTTTCGGATTGAATTTTTATCCTTTGATTGACGTTGATGAGACAAGATATGCTGTTATTGCCAAAAATCTTATAGGTTCAAGGGATTGGAATAGTCTTATGCTTAACTACGAACCGTTTTTAGAAAAGCCGCCCTTATATTTTTGGCTTGTTGCTTTATCTATAAAAATATTTGGGGGGATGAGCGCTTTTGCCGTAAGATTCCCGATGGCAATTTTAGCCTCATTTTTGACTTTCTTTACATACTTTTTTGGGAAAAAAGTTATATCAAGAAAATTTGGAATAATTAGCGCATTGGTTCTTTTGACAAGTATTTTCTTCTTAATTCTTTCGCATGTCGCAATATTAGATATAGTTTTAACGGTTTTTGTCGCAAGCGCTCTTTATTGTGGTGTGTTGACAGATTTTTGTGAGCCTAAGTTTAAAAAATATTATTGGTTTTATTTTTATCTTTTTATGGGGTTTGGAGTTTTGGCAAAAGGGGTTCTTGCATTTGTACTTCCGCTTCTTATAATATTTGTTTATAAATTGGCGCTAAAAGATGTTAAGGAAATGTTTAGGCCTATGCATATTTTGCCCGGAGTTATAGTTTTTTTCGCAGCGGTGTTGCCCTGGCATATAATTATGTACCTTGAGTACGGAAATGTTTTTGTAAAAGAATATTTTCTTCTTCACCACTTTGCAAGGTTTATTGACTCTGCAAATATAGGCAGAGAAAGGCCTTTTTGGTATTTTATTCCGGTTTTCTTGTTAGGTTTCTTGCCTTGGACTCTCGTTTTTATTGCAGCTGCTGTTCGCGGATTTAATAAGCTTGCCGATAAGTTTGAGTCTTTGCAGGGTAATTTAAAAACTAAGCTTGCTTGTTTGTTTGAGGTTGAAACAAACGAACAAAAATTGCTTTTGTTTGCTTGGCTTTATTTTATATTGGGCTTTTTATTCTTCTCATTATCAAGCACAAAATTGCCTACTTATATTTTACCTGTTTTTCCCGCTGCCGCACTTATTACGGGGCATTTTTGGTGGAAAAATGATGAAAAATTTGAAGATGAAAAAGCAATAGGATTTTGTACTAAAATTATTGCGGCAGTATTTATCATTACAGCTTTGGTCTTGAGTATAGGGTATTTGTTCCTTCCTCCAGATATCAAAGTTATGACTGAGCACTTTAAATCAATTGCGGTAAACGGTACTTTTCTTTTAAGTATATTTTTGCTTTTAAGGCTTGATACAAAGCGTTCTTTGTCGATATTTTCAGGTTATATTTTCCTTATGTTATTTATGATATCTTTAGGGGTTTCGTGTATTTTTAACTTTGTTTATCAATTCGGGCAGAATGAGCTCGTTACCTATGCTTCAACGGCTCAAGACGGGGTGTCGCAGTTGGTCACTTTTGATTTTGCTGTTAAACCCAGCATTATGACCGAGTACGGTAACAAAGTCCATTTTATTACAGATTCCGATTTTGATTTACTTGATGAAAAACTTAAATTTAAAAGCGCACCGACTTTTGTAATTATCAAAAATAAAAGCATGCAGGATGCAAATTTTGCGGGTAAAATTAATTCCAGACTGGAATTAATTTCTGAAGGTCGGAAGTATTCTTTGTATGTCAAGGATGTTAATAACAAATATAAAGATAATACGAGATTTTTTGCGGTTCAAAAAATAGGCATGCTCGATTATTAAATATTTTATTTTTTGTACGGGGAATTTTTGTTGTCAACAAAAATTCCCCTATTTTTTTACTTAAATTCATTAAATTTTCTTCATTAAGATTGTAAAAACTTTTTTTATTCAATAGGGGTAAGGGGCATGGTCAATTGTAAAAATTATTCAAAAATTTGTTACTTGTACATGATTGTTGAAGGATTAACATAATAATAAAGGGACCGAAGAAAAGGTGGATAGCTTTGAACATGTTGGTTTCGGGGTATGTATTAGAGCAAGGAAGAATGAATTAGAAAAGGGGTGATGGCTAACTAGGCTTTGCGAGGAACGGGGGAAATAACAAATCTGAGAGATGAAGGGATTATTGCTCCGTAAAAAAGGTTACTGGATTTGGGTATTGAGTTTAATTTTAGGGAAATTAAAAAAAGTTTTTAACAAGCAAAGTTAAATGAAGTGATGAAAAAGATTAAAAAAGTCGGCTTGTAGGTAGGCTAGTACTGAATAATTAGGAGTTTATAAAAATCTGATAGTTGTAGATTAACTTGCCTCATGGCAAGTTTTTTTTGGTGCTACGCACGTAGACACACTGTGTAGATTAATGAAAATGCTTTTGATTAATGTTTTTTGGCTTTTTGATAATGCGCGGGTGTGTATAATGCCAAAATGCGCAATAATCCAAGACGTTGCTACGCACGTAAACATAAGCGAAGGATTATTTGTTTTTGCGATATAATCAACTTATGAAAGAATTGGTTTCAAAAAAGGTTATAGCTTTGATGTCGGGGACTTCATGTGATTCGATTGATGTGGGATTGTGCCAAGTCATGCCTGATTTAACCTGCAAATTAATTGAGGGAATTAATTTTAAGTATCCCGAGCAGATAAGAGAAAATATTTTTAAAATTTTCAGAAACGAATGTGATTTAAAAGATATTTGTCAAATGAATTTCGCAGTTGGACAATGTTTTGCAGACGGTGCTAATGAATTAATAAAAAAATACGGAAAGCCTGATTTTATTTCTTCTCACGGACAGACAATTTTTCATTGTCCTTTTGATGAAAAAATTGAAGGAATAAACTTGAAAAGTACGCTACAGATAGGCGAATCTTCTGTTATAGCACAAAAAACAGGTTGTATGACAATATCAAATTTTAGAGAAGCAGATATAGCACAAGGCGGAAACGGCGCGCCGTTGGTTTGTTTTTTTGATGAAAAATGGGCAAGGCTGCTGAAAAAGAATGTTGCCATACAGAATATAGGCGGAATTTCTAATGTTACGGTGGTATCTGACAGCCGGCAAACCTTCGGCTTTGATAATGCTGTCGGAAACCTTATGATAGATTACTGTGCAAACAAATTCTTTAATCTTCCCTATGATAAAGACGGTCAAATCGCATCAAGCGGTGTGGTTTGTGAAAGCTGGCTGAATTGTTTACTGGAAGATGAATACTACATTTGTCCCCCTCCTAAAACAACGGGGAGAGAGTATTTTTCGCCTTTGTATATAGAAAATGCGCTTAAATTTGCACCAGAAAAACACGAAGATATTATTGCCACCCTTACGGCATTAACCGCAAAATCAATCGCAGAGTCTTATGCAAGATTTGTATATTCTGATGTGGATATAAAAGAAGTGATAATAGGAGGCGGCGGGGCTTACAATTTAACTTTGATGAAGTTTTTAAGAAAGTATTTGCCAAAGCACATTGAGCTTAAAACGCACGAAGATTATGGAATTTCCAACAATTTTAAGGAAGTTATGGCATTTGCGGTTTTGGGTTATTGCACTTATTATTCAATTCCGAATAATCTGCCATCTTGTACAGGGGCTAAAAAGAGGGTAGTTTTAGGGAAAATCACTTATTGCTAAATGGATATAATCAATAAGATTAGAAGCAAGACAGGAATATTCTCCGAGTTTTTTGCTCGCAATTTCTGCTGTTTTTCCATGAAGATAAACCGCCAAAATGCTTGCTTCGTAAGGTGTTAGTCCTTGAGCCAGAAACCCAGAAATCATGCCGGTTAAAACATCGCCGCTTCCGCCGTGGGAAAGGGCGGAGTTTCCTGTTTTGTTAACGTGGATTTTACCCTGCTTATTTGAAATAATTGTTTCGTGGAGTTTTAAAATTGTTGTGCAGTTGTATTCTTCTGAGCATTTTCTTGCAAAAAAATCAGGCGTTGAAATTATCGCTTCGGTATTTATTCCTAAAAGCCTTGCCAGTTCTTTGGGATGAGGGGTTAAAATTAAATTTTTAATTGGCGGATGTATTTTAAGCAGTGACAAGATATTTATTCCGTCGGCATCGATTACTATGGGAATATCAGTTTTTATCAAAACTTTAAGCAGTTTTTCAAAAAATTTAATTGTATTTTTGTTAGTTGAAAGCCCGCAGCCTATAGATATTACCTGATATTTATTCAAAGATTTTTCTAAAATTCTAGAAAAATTTTGGATAAATTTTTCTCCTTCAAGCGGAAAAAAGATTACATCGGGCGTAAGTGCCGCAACAGAATTTATAACAGGCTCTATGCTTGCAAGACTAACAAGTCCGCAGCCCACTTTTAGTGGTGCCAGGCTTGAAAAATAAGCCGCTCCCCGATAGTTAAAAGAGCCTGCAATATTTAGCACATGTCCGAAAGTTCCTTTGTTGGAGTTTTGAGGTCTTTGCGGAAGCAGGTATTGAATATCTTTTTCTTCATAATCCATTTTGTCTTATAGCCTCGTATAAAACTATTGAAACCGAGTTTGACAGATTCAGGCTTCTTTGCCCTTCAATCATCGGTATTGTAAGGGAAGCTTTACTGTTTTTTTCTAAAATTTCTTTTGGCAGCCCCCTTGTTTCAGGGCCGAATACAAGAAAATCACCTTCTTTGAATTTTGCATCAAAAAATGACTTTTTACTTTTCGTTGTCAGATAATAAAAATTAGCATTATTGTATTTTTCTTTCAATTGCTCTAAAGTATCGAATTTGTATAAAATTACATTTTCCCAATAATCAAGTCCAGCTCGTTTTGTATATTTGTCGGAAAGTGAAAAGCCTAACTTTCCTACCAAAAAAAGCTCTGCTCCGGTGCAAGCGCATAACCTTGCAATGTTTCCTGTATTTTGTGGAATTTCGGGCTCAAGTAAAACAATGTTAAACTTTTTCATTTTCAGTTTCAATTTCTTGCTTGAAAAACTTTTGGCTTTCGAATACCACGGGCAATCCTCTTAAAACGCAGAATTCTATTGCTATAAAAGCCGATATTAAAGCAATAATCTCTATTTTTATAGCATATTCAAGCTTTAGATACGGGATATTTGCCGCAATCAAAAGAATAAAAGCAAGTACTTTTGCAACGGCATAAGAGATTCTCGAAAATTTTGAGCTGCAAATAAAATGTCCGAATTTGCTTGATTGCATACTGCATTCACCAAAGGCTGTGTAACCCTGTTCCAAAGCGACACTTCGAAGGCTATCCGTTACAAAACCTCTTGTAAGTGCTATTAAAGGAAAAGTTATCGGCAGCCAACCCAAAACCGCAAAAGAAACCCAAAAAGCATTTTCTGCGATTCTATCTCCCATAATATCCAAAACCGCACCTAATTTGGATGTTTCGTTAAATTTTCTTGCCACCCAGCCGTCAACGCCGTCTAATATAAAGGCAATAATGGTAAGTAAAAGCGCCCATATATAACCGTAAAAATCATATTGAAAAAGCAGATATATTGCCAAAAAGACCAAAAATATTCTGAAAATACTTATAAAATTTGCCATGATACCTCCTTTTTTCTGTAATTGCGAGCCTTAGGACCGCGTTATTTCTTTAATCTTGAAATCGCAAAATCAAATTCATTAAGCTTTTCGACTTTTTCTCCCAGCATGACTTTTTCTGCTTCTTCAAGAATTTTTACTACGCTGACGCCATTTTCACCGTCAGAGCGTGCTTTTTTGCCTGTTTCGCAGCATTGAACAAAATGTTGACATTCAAGTTTAAGCGGCTCTATTTCAAGATAATCTAAATGAACATCTTTTGATGCGCCTGCTGCAAGATTATCAAATATCTGAAGTTTGTTTTCAGCTACTGTGTCGTCCAAGATAGCGGTTGCCTTTGTGCCTCTTACTAAAAGTGTCACGTGTTTTTTCGGTGTAATCCAACTGTCTGAAATGTGCGCTATTGCTCCGCCTTCAAACTCGATTCCCAAATGTGTTATGTCCATAATTTCATTTCTGTCAGATGAACAACCAACGGCAGAAAGTACTTTTAAAGGTTCTTTTCCTATAACATAGCTTATCATTGAAACATCATGGGGCGCCAAATCCCACATTACGCTTCTGTCGTTTTTAAAATAATTTACATTTAATCTGTCGCTTTGTGCATAGACAATTTCTCCCAAAACGCCTTCTTCGACAAGCATTTTAAGCCTGTTTACCGCAGGGTGGTACAAAAGCAAATGTCCGACCATTAATACCAATTCTCTTTCGTTTGCAAGTTTTGAAAGTTCTATGGCTTCTTGTGCGACAGTAGAAATGGGCTTTTCTACGTAGACATGTTTTCCCGCAAGGAGAAGTTGTCTGACTATTTTGTAATGGGTGTGGCTGGGTGTTACGACGGCCACGGCCGTTATTTCAGGATTTTTTAAAATTTCGTTTAAGTCACGGCTAACCTTAACTTCAGGATAATCCTGTTTAACTTTATTCAAATTTTCCTCATCAATATCGCAGACAGTATCCAAAACATTTAGGTTATAAAAATTTCTTACAATGTTTCTTCCCCAAAGTCCGCATCCGATTACCGCTATTTTTTGTTTTTGCATGTTTTCTCCCGCTCTTTTCTTAATTATAATATAATTTCAGTTTTTTTCCTAATTCTGAATATAATTTTAAAGTCTTTTAATTTTACCTTTATTTATCAAGCAAAATACTTCTTGTTGCCCATCGATGTTATATATGCCTTTACAGGAAAGTTCATATTCAGGTTTATCTATAATCAAATATCTTTGTTTAAAACTGCTTAAGCAAAGAATCTCATTTTTTATGTCGAGTTTTATCAATTTTTCCATAAGGCTTATTTTTTCTTTAATTTCACCTTGTTCAAAATACGTTTCTACACTCGCGGTAAAATCTATTGACCAGCCTTGTTCTTTGAAGTCCGACTTTAATTTTTCAAAAGTTTTTTCAAAGTTGATAAAAACCTTGTCGATGGTATTAAAATTATTAAAATACATTAAAATATTATTATTTGCCGTTCTTTGCTGAAAATTTACCGATTTGGCAAGGTTTGAACAAAATAAATTGATTGCCAGCTGCTCTTTTTGTTCAGTTCCTTCATCAGTATTTCTGTCGAAAAAGCTGTCTTTTTTAAGATTTTTTGCGTAAAAAGAAGCAAGAATAATGAATTTTTTTTTCTTTGATTCTGAAAGTTTATTTTCAACATCAAGTTGCATATTTAGTACGGTTTCAGTTTTTTCTTTGATAAAGTCGTGTATTTCTTCATATTTTTCACCGGTATTTTCTATGAATTCGGCAAAAAATTTCAATCCCCAAGCAAAAAGAAGAATGAAAAACGTCGCATAAAGAAAAGAAAAATCAACACTTATTTGGTTAATAACTACATCTTTGTTGTAAAAAATATGGACAACATCTTTTATCGGTTCAAAAAGCACGGCAACATTTTGAATAAACGGCACATTTGCAATCTGTAAAATCCAATACAGGATTATAAAAAAGCACCAAAAAACTAAAAACACCCTGACAGATTGTATCAAGTTAATAAATATTTCGAAAAATTTTTTCCCTAAATTATAAAACAATTGTCTATTAACCTCACATTATCAACTTTTATTGCAATCAATACAACCGTGTTTTCATCGGCCGTTTCTTTTTCTTCAAGAGTTTCTTTATCGACGAATTCAAGATATTCAAGCTCATGATGTTCGCTCAAAAACTCAAAAGCTGTTTCTGAAAGAGCTTTAACATCTTTTATTCCCTTATTATAACATGCTCTGATGTTATTTAAGATTTTGCTTAAGGCAAGGGCTTGATTTTTGTTTTCTTCAGATAAGTATTTATTGCGTGAGCTTAAGGCAAGCCCTTTTTCATCTCTGATTATCGGGCAGGATACGATTTTAATCGGGATATTTAAATCTTCAACCGTTTTTTTAATTATGGCAAGCTGCTGAAAATCTTTTTGCCCGAAAAATGCAAAATCAGGCTGAATAATGTTGAAAAGTTTTGTAACTATGGTACAAACTCCGTCAAAATGTCCCGTACGGGTTTTTCCGCATAATTTGTCGACATAAAAATAAGGCGGAACAACATAAGTGAAAAAATCGTTTGAAATTTTATTTTCTTGTGGATACATTTCTTCGACACTCGGGGCAAAAACTAAATCCACATGAGCTTTTTTGCACAATTCCAAATCTTCCATCAGGGTTTTGGGGTATTTATCCAAATCTTCTGAAGGTCCGAATTGAGCAGGATTTACAAAAATCGAAACAACCGTTTTGTCACAGGTTTCTGTGCTTTTTTTAATCAGACTTAAATGCCCTTCGTGCAGCGCACCCATAGTCGGCACAAACCCTACTTTTAGACCTTCTTTTTTCCATTTTGAAATTTTTTGTCTGATCTGAGAAATTTCTTTTTCTAGCATTTACAAGTTCCCGAATTAATTTCAAGTTGTTTCAGTTCTTCTTCCGACAGTTTAAAAACTTCTTCTTCGGAAGGAAAACTTCCGTTTTGAACATCTGTGATATATTGTGCGGCACAGTTTTTTATCAAAAGGCTTAAATCACCGTATTTGCGGGCAAATTTTGGAGTAAAATCGCAAAACTTTCCAAAAATATCGTCGGATACCAAAATTTGCCCCGAGCAATATCTTCCGGCACCTATTCCTATTGTAGGAACATTCAGATTGTCGGTTATGTATTTTGCGCTTTCTTCCGGCACCATTTCCAATACGATTGCGAAAACTCCCGCTTTTTCAAGTTGTTTTGCCTGTTCTAGAATTTCCAGAGTCTTGTCAAAAGTTTTGCCCTGAATGTTATACCCGCCGATTGTGTTCAAAAATTGTGGAGTAAAGCCCAGATGTCCCATAACTGGAATCCCTGACTGCACACAGCGTTCAATAACTTCTGATATATACTTACCCCCGCCTTCGATTTTAACTGCTCTGGCACCTGCACGGATAAATTCTCCGGCGTTTTTGATTGCATTTGAAATATCTGTATGATAACTCATAAAAGGCATATCTGCTATTACCATAGCTCTTTTTGAGCCTTTTGCAACGGCTTTTGTAAATATAAGCATTTCTTCCATGCCGATTGAATGCGTTGTTTCATATCCCAAGGCAACCATCGCAAGTGAATCGCCGACCATAATTATATCTATTCCGCTTTCGTCCAAATATTTGGCGGTTGAATAATCGTAGGCGGTCAAAGCTGTTATCTTTTGACCGTCTTTTTTTAAGTTTTTAACTGTGTTTACGTTTATTTTTTTCATACGTTTTGAACTTCTTTATTATGGCTAAACAAAGAGCCTTTTTCGTTTTTTTGCTGCTTGCGGTACCAGTGATAAATTGCCCTTGCCACCCTGTAAGAACTGTGTCTTACCAGCCCTTCTTTGTTTTCTTCTATAAGCCGTTTTGAAACAATTTTAACCCCTATTTTTTTAGTGTTTTCTACATCTAATTTAACAGGGAAGGAATTTGCCGCCTCATATTTCCCCGCAAGATTTTGAGGCAAACTGTCATTTACTAAAACCGCATCCATAATTTTTTTATCACCGGCATGGTTTATTATTGCGTTTAAATGGGTGGAAACATTATATTCATCGGTTTCCCCTGGTTGGGTCATAATGTTGCATACGTATATTTTTTTTGCATTTGAAAGTGCTATTTCTTGAGCTATTTCTTTTATAAGCAGATTAGGAATCACACTTGTATAAAGGCTTCCGGGCCCTAATATTATTAAATCAGCTTGTTTTATTGCTAAAATTGCATCTTCAAGTGCCCTGCAATTTTCGGGATCGGTAAAAAGTCTTTTTATTTTGCCATTGGCTTCGGGGATATTGGATTCGCCTCTTATAATCCTTCCGTCTTCCATTTCTGCTACAAGTTTCATATCATCAAGAGTTGAGGGAAGAACCCTGCCTCTTATTGAAAGAACATTCGATGATTCTTTTACCGCTCTTACCATGTCGCCTGTAATTGAGCAAAGCGCTGTTAAAAACAGGTTGCCGAAGCTGTGTCCTTCAAGCCCTTCGCCTGTTTTAAATCTGTATTGAAAAAGCTTTGTAACTAAATCCTCATCATCTGCAAGTGCTGCAATACAGTTTCTTATATCGCCCGGGGGCAAGACACCCATTTCTTCCCTTAATCTTCCCGAGCTTCCTCCGTCATCACCCACCGTAACTATCGCTGTTACGTTATTTGTTATTCTTTTAACACCCTTAAGCAGCATGGAAAGTCCTGTGCCGCCGCCCACCGCAACAATTTTCGGCCCGCGATTAAGCTTTCTTCTTCGATAAAGCGCTTCAAGAATTGTTCCTTTTTCTTTTCCGTTATGTAAATCCAGAATTGACAAATTCGTCTTTTGCCAGCCTTTGAAAAAGACAAAAACTCCTATTGCCGCTACTGCAATACCGACTAAAGCCGAATTAATATTCATTGCAATTTTTCTTACAAATTCCATTGTATAAAATACAGGACGCATATTAAAGACAATTAACGTACCTAAAATAATCAAAAGTGAGCCGAAAAATATCATTGCAAACCATCTTTTGACCTGTAATCCAGGTAAAAGCCATACGGCATCTTTTGGCATTTTTATATCTTTAATATCTTTTGATAAAAAATTTTTCACTTTGCACCTTTAACCTTTTTTAGACTGTATTCTATACCCAGCCCGAGTCCTTAACTTTGTTGTAATTTACAGGTATAGGCTTGATAATTTCATTTGCTCTTTTTGCAAGGTCAATTGAATTTGCGACCCTGCTTGAAAAGTGTATTGTATCAACTTTTACAACTGTTTGTCCGTTTGAATTATTGTCAATTTGAGAAGCCCTAAGAAGATTTTGAAGTCTTCTTAGAGAAAATTCGGTGTTTATAATTCCATTGGTTGAATAATCCACAGATCCGTCAGTATTGTAATTTCTGTCTAATCTGACTTCGTGTGCAATCGGAAGTTTTACGAATTCTCCGGTTTTTTCGGTTATATCGCCCGAAGGCCCGTAGTAAACAAGCCATTGAGAACATTTTTTGATGGCTTTTGCAATTGAACATGCGAATGAAAAATTTTCACCGGCAAGTTTGTACATTGCGCCATGGGGTCTTACATGTTCAATTTCAAGTCCGTAAGCCTTTGCAAAGGACATAATCGCGCCGATTTGATAAACAACCGTTGCCTCAATTTCTTCTTCGGAAAGATTCATAAGCCGATGCCCGAAACCTTCAATATCTCTGAAGCCTATATGAGCACCTATTACAAGGTTTTTTTCTTTTGCTTTTAAAATCGCATTTTTGATGCTAAGCGGATCGCCGGCATGAAAGCCTGTTGAAATATTTACAGAACTTACCCAATCGAGCATGTCGAATTCATTTTCGTTTTTGTAAATGCCAAACCCTTGTGCCAAATCGCAGTTAAAGTCTACAGAAGTGATTCTTCTTATTTCGTTGCTTTGTTTTTTATACTTATCCAAAACTTTTGGCATTTCTTCCCCTTTTGGTCTTGACACTAAAATTATACTCGCTCAAGATATTTAATCCACAGTCTTTATAAAACATTAATGTGCTGCGCGGGCAGACCTTCTGTGCGGATTGTATAGGATGCCCGAATTTCAGCTATTAACTTCTATTTACCATTTACTATTTACCATTTACTATTTCTTGCATTGAGATTGTTTTTGACATAAAATTGTCATAAGAAGGGTGAGGAAAATATGAAAATTACGGCAAAAAATCTTGTAAAAATATATGGGGACAGAAGCGTTGTAAATGATGTTTCTTTTGAAATTAATAAAGGAGAAGTAGTTTGTCTTTTGGGTCCTAACGGAGCTGGTAAAACAACAACATTTTATATGGTCGTTGGACTTGTGAAGCCTAACAAAGGACATGTCTACATCAACGATCAGGATATTTCCGCATGGCCGATGAATGTTCGTGCAAAAGCAGGGGTCGGCTACCTGCCTCAGGAGGCTTCAATTTTTAGAAAATTAAGCGTTGAAGATAATATTAAACTCGTTCTGGAAATGAACGAAAAACTTACCGTTGATGAGAAAAAACGAAAACTGGAAGAACTGCTTACAGAGTTTGGTATTATAAAACTTCGCGGAGAATCGGCGGTTTCTTTATCCGGTGGCGAAAGAAGAAGAGTCGAGCTTGCAAGGGCGCTTGCCGCAAGTCCAGATTTTATACTTCTGGATGAGCCGTTTACAGGAATTGATCCTATTGCAATAGGCGAAATCAAAGAAAATATCCGCAAATTATCTGATGATAAAGGGCTTGGGGTTTTAATCACAGACCATAACCCCAAAGCGACACTTTCGATTACAGACAGGGCCTATGTTATTTTTGACGGAAAAATCAAAATTGAAGGCAAAAGCCAAGATGTTGCCAATGACCCTGTTGCAAAAGAATTTTATTTAGGAAAGGATTTTGAACTTTAATGAAATTGCTTTCAAAAATAAAATTATATGATAAATACATTTTTTCTCAGGTTTTTTGGGCGACAATGGTATCAATTCTGCTTTTTACCGTTATCTGGATTGCGCCGGAGATGCTTTTGAACACAATAAGAAAAACTCTTGAGGGTGAATATACAACCAAAACAGCTATTTTAGTGTTGTTTTATGAGCTTCCAAATATTTTGGGCAAAGCTTTGCCTGTAGGACTTTTGTTGGGCGCACTTTTTACATTTGATAAATTGAGCAAAGATTTTGAGCTTACCATTTTTAGAGTTGCGGGGCTTTCTTTTTGGAGAATTCTTGCCCCTGTGTTGGTTTTAAGTCTTATGGTTACAGCTTTTTGCTTTGTGACTTATGATAAATTAATTCCGTTTTCGGCAAATAAGCTTGTAGGTATTAAGCGCGAATACAGCCCTTCGCAGTATATTTACACTCAAAAAGACGATAAAAACAGACCAACTTTGGGGGTTATAGTTTCAAGATTTAATTACAGTAACATCGCAAATGTTATTGTGCTCGATTTTTCGGAAAAAACTTATACCGATTTGCATGCTCTTTCTCATATTTTTGTGGCAAAAAATGCCGACCATTACCTTGACAAGTGGATTTTAAAAGATGTTATCGAGTATAGAATTTCAAATGACGGTATTTTTGAAGAAATAAAACACTTAAATAATTTAGAAATTTTGCAAGGCAAAGCCGCACAAAATGCTTATGATTTGATGATTTATTCGCTTAAGCGCGACAGAGAAATCGGAAACGGAGATTTAAGAAGATATATAAAATTGCTTAAACAAGAGGATTTACAGGAAGAATACAGATTTATGCTTAATAAATATTTTCAAAGATTTTTCCATCCGTTTGTATGTGTTTTGTTGGCAATTTTAGGATGTTTATTGGGCTTTAGCAAGCCCAGAGAGCAACGCTTGGTGGGATTTACTATAGCAATCGGCTGTATTTTTCTTTACTACATAACACTTCCGTTTTTTGATTTGTTAGCAGAAAAGGGAGTTTTGCATCCTTTTATAACAGCATCTTTCCCGCTTATTGCTTTTACTTGCGCAATTTGGGCATTTTATAAATCAAAAGAAATTGGCTGAAAAGCGGAATGGTTTAAAAAATGATAGGAGGGCAAGAGGGAATGAAAAATCAGAAAATAATTTTATTGGGGTTATTTATTGTTTCCTTTTTGGTTTGTGGATTTTGTGTTTCCGAACCAGTTCAAATTGATTATCAAAACGGCATTTATCACATTAAGCTAGATGGCAAAAGGCTTCAAAAAGGAATTAAGTTTGTTGCAAGCGAAAAATTAATGACAAATAAAGAAGCGCATGAAATCTCCCGATCAAAGCTCACAATTAATACAGGTTTTTTTGATCCTAAAAATCAAAAAACAATTTCTTATATAGTGACCGACAGAAATATTTCGGCAGACCCTTTATTTAACGAAAATTTGCTGATGAACCCTGTTTTAAGGCAAAATTTGGACAAAATCATAAACAGAACAGAATTCAGAGTAGTGGATTGTGACGGAAAAATTAATTATGAAATAGTCCCTCATAAAACAAATCTTGATTTTGCCTGTTCGGTTGTAACTTCAGCACAGGGCGGTCCTATGCTTTTGCCTGAGCTTAAATTGGAAGAAGAATTTTTTATACTTAAAAAAGACGGGAAAATTGTCCGCACTTCGGCTTCGGTTTTGGAAAAAACCGCAAGAACAATTATAGGGCTTAAAGGTCAGGATATTCATATTTTAATTATCACAAACGATAATCCGATGACAATTTATGAGGCAAGAGATTTGTGTCAGCAGCTAGGGTTTGAAAAAGCTATGGCATTTGATGGTGGAAGTTCCACCTCAATGAATTACAAAAAATCAATCGAAGTCGTTTCGACAAACGATTCTGCGGGAAGACTCTTAAAATCATTTATGATTGTGAATTATTAAGCTTTAATTCTTTTGAAAAATTCAATCATTTTTTTTGCAGAATTTATCAAGTTTGGGAAAAGTCCCTGGTTGTGCCCCATTTCAAGCATTTCTTTTGCATTATTTTCAAAAGAATCTATGTTGTAAAGTCCTTTGTATATCATTGTAAAAAATCCTGTCCTGTCTGCGCCGGCTTTGCAGTGCAAATGAACTTTTCTTTTGCTGTTCGGATTCCTTATTTCTTCAATTAGTTCAATAAATTTTTTCACCGTAAGTTCACTTATGGTTCTTGTGCCTGTAGGTAAATGATGATAGTTTAAGTTTATTTGTTTTAAATATTGGGACTCGTCAAAATCTATCTTTGGCTCGTACATGGTCCTGAAATTAATAACATCTGTAATGCCTTGATTTTTCAACCATAAAAAATTTTCTTTGTCCGGCTGGGCAGAGCGTGAAACATATTCGTCTATTACCTTGTAATTTTTAGGCGGCAGAATTAATTTTTTGAAGGATATAGGAACAGAATTTATTTTAGATACTGTTAACATTAAATTATCCTTTATCTTTTGTTAAAAAACAGTGGTTTTTTGAAACCACTGTTTTTTATTTAAAATATTAATTACTTTTTTGCACTGAGTTTGTTGAGTGCAAGAGATAATCTTGATTTTTTTCTTGCGGCTGTATTTTTGTGCAAGATACCTTTTACAACCGCTTTGTCACAAAGTTTATAAACTTTTGAAACTGCTTCTTCAAGTGCTTTTTTATCTTTGCCTTGAGCAAGTTCAAGCACTTTTTTAACAGCTGTTTTGATTGAAGATTTGAATGCTGTATTTTTTTCAGCGTTTCTTTCGGCGGTTAAGATTCTCTTTTTTGCTGACTTAATATTTGCCATTTTCGATTTACCTTTCTTAATTGATTTTTGTGCTTAATGACGGCACAAATATACAGAGGATAGTGTTAATGCTCTGAGCATATTACAAACGCGCATAAATTACAAGAATTTTGTTAAGGAAGTTTTACTTAAATCTGTTTTCAAGATATTTGATTTTGTTTTGGATTTTATTTTTATCTGCACAAGTCGGATTTATATTTAAATAAATTTTGTAATTTGTAACCGCTGAATTGTAGTCTTGCTGTTTTTCGTAAGCATCTGCCAAAATCAAATAACTTTGAAAATTATTTGGATTAAGTCCTATTGCGCGTGTAGCATATTCCTGTGCGGTCGGGTAATTTTTTGTTTTTAGAAAATACTCTGCCGACTTAAGACTGTTTTGAGAATATTTTTCACATTTTTTTATGTAATCGGAGTTTGCAAGTGCCTGCATGTTTTGCGGATCTTTTTTTAAAATATTTTCTATGACGGTTTTTGCGCTGTCATATTGCTTGTTGTAGATAAAAATTTCTGTTAAATAAAGTTCATCCTCGCTGCTTTTAGCAGAGGCTGAAGCAAGTTCAAACATTTTTTTGGCTTCGGCCGGCTTATTCAAAGAAAGATAGGCTTCTCCTTTGACTACTGTTGCGGTAAGTGTTGTGTCGGTTGAGTTAATTATGTTTTGAAGTTCATTTTCGCTCATTGCAGGCTGATTTATTACTTTTGCAAGCTTTAGTTTTGCCAGATGAAGTTCCAAATCATTGTTATTTGCTTTTATCGCATTGTTTAATTCGTCAAATGCCCTGTAAAGTTCTTGATTAGAGCCTAAAACAGATTTGTTTGAGGAAATTTGGGCTTTTGCAAAATAAGCATTTGCAAGCCCTTTCAGCGCTTCGTTTTTATAATCGTCTATTTGTGTAAGTGCCGAATAATTTTCTATCGCTTGAGTGTATTTTCCGTTTGAAAGCGAAATGTCTGCGATTTTAAGCTTTGCATCATAGTATGTAGGGTCAATCGAAAGTGCTGTCTTAAGCTGTTCTATAGCAAATTCTCC
Organism: uncultured Muribaculaceae bacterium; assembly: GCA_964640325.1. Taxonomy (GTDB): domain Bacteria; phylum Cyanobacteriota; class Vampirovibrionia; order Gastranaerophilales; family Gastranaerophilaceae; genus DAOQAU01. The sequence continues at coordinate 56,599 of CAZXID010000005.1, forward strand.
GTCACCTCTTTTTTCGTAAACTTCTGCAAGGTTAAAGTAGGCGGGCGCAAATTCCGGCTTTATCATAACCGCTTTTCTGAATGCGTTTATCGCGGCGGCTTCGTTTCCTTGTTTTATATAAATTTCACCTGATAAATTTTGAAAAGCATAAGAATGGGGATTAATTGCAAGCGCGTTGTTTAGATATGTAAGCGCTTTTGAATATTCTTGCCTTTGGGTTGCGACTTGTGCCAGATGATACATTGCAGTTGTGTTTTGAGTGTTATATAAAAGTGCCTGATTGAATTTTTTTTCGGCATCATCCAATTTGCCGTCAACTAAATCCATTGTGCCCATATTGTCTATAGCGGTTGAATATTTTGGATTAAGCTCTACAGCTTTTGCAAAAAGCTTTTTCGCATCTGTGTCTTTTCCCAACTGAAGCGAAACCACTCCTGCTGCATTGTAGTAACGGGCATCTTTTTTATCCAGTTCTATGGCTTTATTAAATTCACTTAGAGAATTTTCAAATAATTTTTGCGAATTTTTAATATGCTCCATATTTGAAGATGTTGTTCTTTTGTAATAAATAATGCCTTGTGCATAGTGCAGGTCGGAATTGTCGGGATATTTTTTCAAAAGCTCGTTCAGTTGAGTTTGGGCAGGGTCAAGCTTGTATTGTTTTGCAAGTGAAACAACCCAAAGTGCTTTTGCTTTTATGTTTTTTGAATTAGAATTGATTGCTGTTTTTAATATTTTATCGGCATCTTCATAGTAGCTGTTTTCGATAAGTTTATCGATTTCATCGTAGTTGACGTATTTTTTAACAACTTTTTTTTGCACTTTGCGAAATTTTGAATACTGAATCTTTGTAGAAAGGGTTTGTTCTTGACCTACGGTGGGATTTTGAGGGAGATTTTCGGGAAATTCTTTAATTATGTCTGTTTTTGCAGGGTGTACCTGAATAGGAGCCGAAGAATCTTCTTGCGCAGAAACATTTATGATTGAGGCACTAAGAGCACATGCAAAAACCAAAACAGCTAAATTTTTTTTCATAAAAACTTCCCCCTCTTAATTAAATTATTGTATATGATTTTGGAGTAAATGTAAAGTTATTAAGGGTGCTTTTGATTAGTGCATTGCAGAAAAGCTGTCTTCTGTTGATTCTGATTTATGGGGTTTCATAAACAAAAGCAGAGGTATTATGATAAAACAGATTAGCCCAAAAATTCTAAATGCATCCATAAATGCCCATAAACTTGATTGTTTGAGTAATTCCACATACATCAGATAATTCGCTTTTTGTTGGGCAAGCGGAAGCGCGTAATATTTTGACAGAGCCGCACCAATTGCTTGAACTTTATATTGAAAAGCAGGATTAAGCGGGTTTAAGTTTTCCACCATCATATTTTGATGAACCTGCGCAAAGCGTGAAAGAAAAGTCGCAACAATAGACATACCGACAGCACCGCCTATGTTTTTTAACAAGTTTTGAACCCCTGTGGCATTTGTCATCTGTTCGGGTTTTAGTGTAACCACAGAAATCGTGCTTATTGCAATCATACAGCAGCTCATTCCCAGTCCGAAAACAAAATTCGGAATTATAATATTTATCATTGATATTTGAAGGTTTAACAATCCGAACATTAAACTTGATACACCCATGAGGGCAAGTCCGATTGCAATTAAGAGCCTGTCGTCGATTTTTTTGGCAAAAATACCTGTTATAATAAGCCCTACAACACTTCCTATTCCTCTTGGCATCATGCTCAACCCGCTTAAATAAGCCGAATATCTTAAAAGATTTTGTAAAAATAAAGGCATAATTGCAATTGAAGAATAAAGCACCGCTGTAACCAAAACCATGAAAATTGTTCCGAATGTAAAATTTTTGTCTTTAAAAACTTTTAAATCGATTATGGATTTGCTGTTTACAAACTGCGAAATCCCAAAGGCTACCATAGAAAACATAGATGCGGCAAATGTCCAGCAAACCCAAGGGGAATTAAACCAATCGGCGTTGTTTCCCTTGTCAAGGACAACTTGAAGGCAAACAAGCCAGATAATTAAAAAACTGAAGCCCCAAAAATCTATTTTTTGTCCTTCTTTTTTTCTTGCAAAAGGAGGGTCTTCGACAAACATATTTGCCATTAAGGCTGCAAGAAAACCAATCGGTATATTTATATAAAAAATCCAGTGCCAATTGTAATTATCGGTAATCCAACCGCCCAAAACAGGCCCTATAATCGGTGCAATAATAATTCCCACTCCAAAAACAGACATTGCCATACGGCGTTTTTTAAGCGGAAAATTTTCAATAAGAATAGCCTGAGCGACAGGCACAATAGCACCGCCGCCAAGTCCTTGCAAAATTCTTGCAATAATAATCTGGTCAAGGGAGGTTGCTAAACCACACAGAAAAGATGCTACAGTAAAAATAATTATACAGCCTATAAAAAAGTTTTTTCTGCCAAAAACTCCGCTAAACCAAGCCACAGAAGGCAATATTATCCCGCTTGCAATCATATAACTGGTCAAAATCCACATAGCTTCTTCGTTGCTTGAAGAAAAACTTCCTGCCATGTGCGGAAGTGCAACGTTTGCGATTGTAGAATCCAATACAAACATAAATACAGCAATCATTACGGCAAAAGTTGCCGGCCAAGGGTTTTCCGGCAATTTCCATTCTTGATTTGTTATGTTATTTATATTTTCAGGCATTGATTCCTTTTTAAGGGATTAGGTGACTAAGTGACCAAGATTATTCACAGCAGTCAATCTATTTACCGTTACTATTTACTATTTTACTCTAACCTTCGGCTCCACAGACATTCCGGGGACTATTGTGTATTTGCTTGTGTCGATTTTTTCGGCAAAAACAATTTTAACAGGAATTCTTTGAACAATTTTTACAAAACTTCCCACCGCATTTTCAGGCGGGAATAAACTGGATTTTGCACCGGAAATCCTTTGAATACTGTCGATTTTCCCTTTAAATTTTTTGTGGGGATAGGCATCGACTTTAATTTCTACATCCTGTCCGACTTTCATATTTTCAAGCTGGCTTTCCTTAAAGTTTGCAACTATCCAGATATCATCGGGAACAAGCGTAAACAAGGGTTGTCCTGCCTGCACAATAGCACCTTTAGCGATTGTTTTGTTTGAGACAAAGCCGGATTGGGGCGCATAAATTTTTGTGTAAGACAGTGCCAACTCAGATTGTTTTTTTTGTGCTCCAAGCTGTTTTAAATCGGCATCTGCTACTCTGTTATTTTCTTTTGAAAGCAAGTTTTGATGCGCTTGAGTTAAAGATGCCTGAGCGTTATCATAATTTGTTTTTGCATTATCAAATTCCAGCTTTGATGCTGCACCTGATTTGTATAATTCTGTGTATCTGTCTAAATTCTTTTTAGCTAAAGTTATCTGAGAATTTGCCGCCTCATATACTGCTTTTGCATTTTTTTGCTTTAAAAGAGAGGCTTCATACTTTGCAGAAATCTCATCCAATTTTGCTCCGTAATCGGCTGAATCTATTTTTGCGACTAAATCACCGGCATTTATATGTTGGTTGTCATTGACATACATTTCCATAATTTGTCCTGAAACTTTAGGTGCAATGGCAACAGTGTGGGTTTCGACATAAGCATCTTCGGTTGATTGATATTTTGAAGAGTTTATCATTCCGATAAGCGATAAAATTGCCACAATGATTATTGCCGATGGGATTAAAAATCTTTTTTTAATTAATTTGCTATTTTTTTCGTTTGACATTTTATTCCTTCCTTTAAATTTGTATGCTTGTTGTTTTACTTAGGCTGAACTTCATTTTCTCCAGTGTTTCTCTTAAAATTATAAAGTCTTTATCTGAAATGTTTTCAAAAACTTGTAAGAAAGCAGTTCTTAGTTTAGGAATACTTTCTTCCACAAGTTTTTTGCCGCTTTCGGTTATGTAAATCTTTTTGACTAACCTTTTGCTTTTTGTTTCAATGACTCTTTTTATAAACCCGTTTAATTCAAGAATATTCAAAATTCTGCCTGTATTTGAACGGTCCTTTAAAATAAGTTTTGACAAATCTCTTTGGCAAATATCGTTACTTGAATAAATCGCATCAAGTGCTACAAATTGATCAATTGTAACTCCCATTTTTAATTCTTTGAAAAATTGAGTCCCTTTGATTTTTGCGTAGGTAACAACCTGCTCCATTAAATAAATGGAACTGTTAAAATAATTTGTTGTTTCTTTTTCTTTCATCCAAACCTGCCATATAATGTTATTGTAAACCCTTTTTTGTTAGAATTCCAACATGATGTAATGATTACATGTTGCAATTACAACAATGTTATGTTAGCATACCATTAGTAAAAAGTAAATAGATAAATTTAAAAGTTGAGGAAATAAAATGAAAAAAATAATATCAATTACACTAAGCATAGCAATTTTGACTTTGAACTCTGCACCTGTATTGGCGTTAAAAAACAAAGAAATAAAAAATAAAAAAGTTATACAATCGCAGGTGAGCGAATATAAATTTAAAGACGTTAACCTTGACTGGTGGCAGGGTTATAACGATGAATATTTACAAAGTTATATTATAAAAGCTATAAAAAACAATTACGATTTAAAAATCGCAACTTTAAAAGTTGAAGAAGCAAGACAGAGTGTAAAAGCACAGTTTTCAAGAGAACTGCCCACAGCTTCTGTCGGGTTTGCACCGGCACTTTATAAAATGAACGGAGTTTCAAATACCGAAGTTTCTTACGGATTTCCTCTAATGGTAAATTATGAAGCAGACATTTTCTTAAAAAACAGGGATAAAACAAAGGCGATAAAAAAATATTACCAAGCCACCCAATTTAATGAAAAGGCAGCATATATTTCTGTGGCATCTGCAGTCGGAGCGGCTTATTTTAATCTTGTTAAAATGGATAAACTCATTGAGCTTCAGCAACAGATAATCTCCGACAGAAAAGAAATTTACGAATTAATGAAGATAAGAAACGCGCAGGGAATTACTTCTACTGCCGATTTGATGCGTGCCGAAAAAGCCTATGTATTAGCACAAACTGATTTATCAGATTTGCAAAAGGCAAGAGAAATTGTCTTAAATCACCTTGCGGTTTTAATCGGCGACAGCCCTGATAACACAAAGGAATTTAAAAGAATTTCTTACGATGAAATGAATTATAAATTGAATATTCCAAACGAAATTTCATCTGAGGTTATCACTCAAAGGCCTGATTATCAGGCGGCAGAAAAAATGGTTGAAAAAGCAGGGATTGATGTTAGGGTGGCAAAAAAGGAATTTTTGCCCAAAATTGATATCATAGGGCTTTTATTTTTTAACACAAGTTCACTGGGAGCTTCCCTTGACTGGAAAAGTGCACTTGCGCTTATGGGCGGGCAGGCACTTTTACCTCTGTTTACGGGTGGTGCCAGAATTGCCAATTTAAAAATTTACAAAAACAGATACGAACAGATTTTGCAAAATTATCAAAAAACAAATCTTGTTGCTATTCAAGAAGTTAATGATGCACTTAGTTCGCTCAAATTGGATAATGATAAATATAACAATAACTTAAAAGCATATCAAATGCAGGAAAAAGATTACGGCTATATGCAAAAAAGGTATGAACAGGGGGTTATTTCTGGGCTTGATTTAATCCAGCAAAAAGAAACTTTGCTTGTGCTTAACAAAATGGTGGTTTCAAGCAAAACGGACTGTTACATAAATGAAATAAGTCTTTATAAAGCAGTCGGCGGGAAAATGTAGTGAGAGGTGAGAAGTGAGAAAAAATTTATAAACTCATAATCTTATAATCTTATAAACTTTTCAGCCATTTACCTCTTCACTTCTCACAGCTCACTCTTCACCTATTAAGTACTTTACTTCCCCCTATAATTAGTTTATAATTAGTGCAAAGAGGCGGGGGTTTATGGGTTTGGATGCAAAATCAAAGCAGTATTTGGAAGACTTTAAGTCATATCTTTTGATTGAAAAAAATTTTTCAAAACACACTTCAAAAGCTTACTGTTCTGATGTTTTAAGCTATCTTTTGTGGCTGGGGGATATTTCGTGTTTGAGCGTAAATTTTTCAAAAGTTAGGGAATATCTTCATTTTATCCAGCGGTTTGATTACAAAAAAACAACGGTTGCTCGAAAAATCGCATCTATAAGAACATTTTATAAATTTTTGTATAGAGAAAGACTGGTCGAAACCAATCCTGCGCTTAATCTCAACCCTCCTAAGCGCCCCAAATCTTTGCCTAAATTTTTGACCACAGATGAAATAGAAAAAATATTAAATGGGGTTAAGATAGATACTCCCGCAGGGTTCAGGAATAAAGCCATTTTAGAGCTTCTCTGGGCAACAGGCATGAGGGTTTCAGAATTAAGCGGGCTTAATTTCGGGGATTTGAACTTGGAAAATAATGAAATAAAAGTTTTTGGAAAAGGTTCAAAAGAAAGAATTGTGCTGGTTTCAGACAGGGCTAAAACTTATTTGCAAAGATATTTGGACACCGCGCGCTCGCTTGTGGCAAAAGGATTTGCGCTTGAGGCGATAAGCGACAGTGTTCCTGTTTTTATAAACAACACAGGCTACAGGCTTCAGAATAAGACCATAAGAAACGTGATTAATGATGTTGTAAATTCTCTGGAATTGCCTAAAAAAGTTACGCCGCACGTCTTCAGACACAGTTTTGCAACAAGGCTGATAGAAAACGGTGCGGACTTAAGAGTGGTGCAGGAACTTTTGGGACATGCCAGCATTTCAAACACGCAGATTTATACCCACGTTTCAACCCAGAGAATGAAACAGGTTTATGATGAGGCGCACCCAAGGGCGTGAAAAAGTTAAGGGTGAAAAGTGGGAAGTGAGAGGTAAGAAAAAGTTTTGGCTAAGAGGTAAAAAGTTAAAAAATAACTTATAAACTCATAATCTTATAAACTAAATTAAAGGAGTAAAAATGGCAGATATAATAACAATAGGCAGTGCAACAATGGATGTTTTTGTGGAATGCGAAGACGCTAATATAGTGTCGGTTTCGACAAAAAATTCAAAATCCGAGTTTATGAGCTATCCTTACGGGGCAAAAATGGAAGTGTCGGCTTTTGCCTCAAACGTGGGCGGAGGCGGAGTCAATACGGCTTTAAATTTTGCTAATTTAGGTTTTAATACAAGTGCAATTTGTAAAATCGGTGACGATATTTATTCAAAAGGAATTTTGGAAGTACTTTCACAAAGTGCTTTGGACCTATCAAACATAATTCAGGATAATTCTGTTTCGACGGGATTTTCTATAATTTTGTTGAGTTTTCAGGGTGACAGGACTGTTCTTGCCCAAAGAGGCGCAAATGCGGCTTTGAAAAAATCGGAAATAAATTTTGATGCGATAAAAAATGCCAAATTGCTTTACATTGCCCCTCTAAGCGGAGAGTCAAACAAGGTTCTACAATCGATTGTCGATTTTGCAAATGAAAACGGTGTCGATGTATGTTTTAATGCAGGAACAACAAGTCTTAAAAGAGGGTTTGAATATTTGAAAAAAATAATTGATACAGCTCATGTTGTTGTTATGAATAAAGAAGAAGCCGCTTTGTGTACTAAAATTCAGGTAAGACCCGATAACAGAAATGAAAATTTTTCAAAAGAACTCATTCATCCTGACATTAAAGAAATGCTTAAAAAATTAAAAGTCGGCGAAAGGCAAATAATAGTAATTACAGATGGTAAAAACGGAGTCTATGCCTACGATGGAAAAACATTTTTTCAGTGTCCGCCATTTCCCGCGCAAGTTGTTTCGACACTGGGTGCAGGAGATGCTTTTTCATCGACTTTTTGTGCTGCCCTTACGAAAACAAATTTTGATATAGGAAGATCGCTTATGTATGCCTCAGTTAATTCGGCTTCTGTTGTTTCAAATTTTGGAGCAAGCGCAGGTTTTTTGAATTTTGAACAAATAGAAAAAAGGCTGGGGGCTAATCCTGATTATCACTATAATATTTAGCCACGGCGGGTGATATTTTTAATCTTTTTTATGGTAACATCTTAAATACACTTAAGGATTTTATCGATGAAAAAAATATTAATTCTTTTTACAATAATGATGCTTGGTTTGTCTGTTTTTGCAGGAGAGCAGGAAGATGCGCTGAAATTTTTTAACAGCTTTGTAAATGCCGCAAACAGTTACAGTCAAGCTGTACCTGCGATGTATTCGGATAATGCAAAAATTATAAGACAAATTGTAAAACCTGACGGAAGTCTTGCAAATGCTTATTTTACAGCCGACCAATACAGAGCTCAAATGCGATTGAGCGAGAAAATTGCTAAACTTAAAAATTATAAAAATTACTATTCAAATATAAAAATTACAAAAGTTCCAAACGGCTACAGGATTGATTCTCTGAGAAAGCCTTCGTTGAGCAATTATTATCTTAAAAGTTCGATGGTTGTCCAAAAGCAGTCTGATGGAAGATGGTTAATTGTAGAAGAATTAATGCAGACAAAGGAGCAGATTTTTCTTAAGTATGTTAAGTGAAGAAGTTTTAGGCGAATAAAATGAGTCGTAGAAATACGTCATTGTAAGGGGCAAGCTTTTTGCATTTAAAATAATAAATGCATTTACCCCCGAGGTAATCCAAAAGGTAAAAAATTGTTGAGGTATGAAAAGTGTTGAAAAATTTTAGATTTCTGACATCCGGTGAATCCCACGGGCAGTGCTTAAATGCGATAATAGAAGGAGTTCCTGCAGGGCTCAAAATTGACATTGAGTTTATTAATTCAGAGTTGAGTCGCCGACAAAAAGGCTACGGCAGAGGAGAGCGGATGAATATTGAAGCCGATAAGGTTGAAATCAAATCCGGAATAAGATTTGGCAAAACAACAGGCGCGCCGATTTGTTTAGAGATTGAAAACAAAGATTTTCAAAATTGGCAAAAAATTATGAGCATAAAAGAAGAAGATTTTACCAATGAAAAATCTTTCAGCGCCCCGCGCCCCGGGCATGCTGATTTTGCAGGGGCAATTAAATACGATTTAAAAGACTTAAGAGATGTTCTGGAGCGCTCAAGTGCCAGAAAAACGGCGATTGATGTTGCGGTAGGTGCTGTTGCAAAGCTTATTTTAAAAGAATTTGAGATAAACTGCTTTTCAAATATTCTCCATATAGCCGGCGAGAGCGAAGAAGAAAAAATTAAAGAAAAAATTGATTGGGCAAAACAGCAGGGCCAAACTTTGGGCGGGAAATTTGAGGTTACTTTTCAAAATTTGCCCGTAGGGCTCGGTTCACATGTGCACTGGGACAGAAAACTTGACGGGCTTTTGGCACAGGCTGTTATGAGTATTCCCGCAATAAAATCTGTCGAAATAGGAATGGGTGAAAAATCCTCTGAAGTTTTGGGCGGTCAAATGCAAGATGAAATATTTTTTGAAAACGGAAAATATTTCAGAAAAACAAATAATGCAGGCGGAATAGAAGGCGGGATTTCAAACGGTGAAAATATTGTGATAAAAGCTTCAATGAAGCCTATTCCTACAATGAAAAAACCTCTTTCAACCATTGATTTTAAAGATAATTCTAAGATTCAATCTTATTTTGAGCGTTCAGATACCTGCGCGGTTGAATCCTGCTGTGTGGTTGCAGAAGCTATGGCAGCTTGTGTTTTAGCCGATGAATTTTTGGAAAAATTCGGTAAGGATTCAATTTCTCAGATTAGAAAAAATTATCAAGGTTAGATTTATGTCCGCTGATAAAAATAATAAAAATATAGTTTTAACAGGCATGCCCGGTGCCGGCAAGACTTACATAGGCAAAAAACTTGCAAAAATGCTTGTTCACTTTGATTTTGTTGATATTGACGATGAAATTGAAAAAGAGGCAAAAATGAACATTTGCGAGATTTTTGAAAAATTCGGCGAAGATTATTTCAGAAAACTTGAGCATGAAATTACAGAAAAAATTTCAAAATTAAAAAATCAAATAATTGCAACCGGCGGAGGAACTTGCCAAAACCCTAAAAATGTGCGGAATTTAAAGAAAAACGGAGTTATTTTTTATCTTAGTGCGACATCTGACGAACTTTTTAGCCGAATTAAAAACGAAGCCCAAAGGCCTCTTCTTAATATTGAGAATCCTCTTGCTGCGATAAAAACTCTTCTTTCAAAGCGGCGCAGAAGCTATCTTAAAGCGGATTTTGTGATTGACACGAATAAAAAACAGGCTTATACTATTCTTGACAGCATTCTGAAAGAATACGAGAGACATGTTAAGTAATGAGCTTTGGGTTGATTTGCCTTCAGGCAAGAAATACCCGATATTTATTGATGACGAATCTATTGAAAATCTTGGCCAAAAGATTTTCAGCCATACCGGTGCAAATAAAATTCTTGTCGTAATAAGTCAAAAAGTCGACAAAATTTATGGAAGTTTGCTTAATATTCCAAACAGCATTAAATTTGTTCTCAAAGACGGTGAAAATCAGAAAAATTTTAAAAATTTTCAAAAAATTGTTCGATTTGCAATAAAAAATAAACTTGAAAGAACTGATGCGATTGTGGCAATAGGCGGGGGCGTAGCTGGTGACATTGCAGGCTTTGCGGCAGCAACTTACCTCAGAGGGATAGATTTTATACAGGTTCCGACAACGCTTCTTGCTTGTGTTGATTCTTCTGTGGGCGGGAAAGTAGCGATTAACAGTAATTTAGGCAAGAACATGGTAGGGGCTTTCTACCAGCCAAAAGCAGTTTTTTGTAATCTTAATTTTCTTGAAACACTTGATGACAGGCAGCTTAAATGCGGTATGGCAGAAGTTATTAAATACGCCTTTATAGAAAAAAGCTGCGGCATTGAGCAGGATTTTGATTTGTTCGATTTTTTGATTGCAAACCCTCAGAGAATTTTTTCAAGGAATATAAATACTTTGGGAGAAATCATTAAAATGTCTTTAACGCTCAAAGTAGCTGTGGTTAAAAGAGATGAAAAAGAACAAGGGCTCAGAAAAATTCTTAATTTTGGGCACACTTTAGGGCATGCGATAGAAAAAATTACAAATTATAAAAAATTTACTCACGGAGAGGCAATCTCTATGGGAATGAAATTTGCCGTAAATCTTGCACATCAAAGACGGATTATAAGAAAAAGCTTTAAGGTGAAAGCATTTGAACTAATAGATAATTACAAAATTATAAAAAAAATACCTAAATTCAGCATTACAAAATTAATTGAAACAATGGAGTCTGATAAAAAAGTCGAAAATGGCAAAATAAATTTTATTTTGCCAACAGAAAAATCAATCGTAGATTTGTTCAGCGATATTACTCATGAAGAAATAGTAAAAGGTTTAGAAGTACTTTTTTAACTATTATTGTTTGACGTAACAGTGCTAAGCGCTGAAAGTACTTTGCTGTATTGATTTTGAAGCGTTGCAATCAATTGATCCATTTGGGTAAATTTATCTCTAAGTTCTGTTTTGTAACTTTCTAGTTCTTCTGTCTTTTTTGTAATAGTGGTTGCCAAATCGGATATATTTTTGGTGTAGGTTAAATTTTTGGTTGAAAAGAACCCGTAGGTTGTATCCATAGAACCGTCAATGATTGCTTCAAGTTTTTTGAAAACCCCATCATGAACTCCGTCACCAATCAGTAATTTTTTTACTGCTTCAGGATCATCGGCCAGTGCTGCTGAAAGTTTTGCCGAGTCGAGTTGAAGTTTATTCGTGTCAGCGCTGACGTCTGAACCTATTGCGCCGGTTGTAATTCCAATGCTTGCAAGGTTTTTATATTTTCCGTCAACATTTGCAGAGTTTGTTGCAGTCATTCTTATACTGTTTCTGATGGAGATTAAAACACTTTCTCCTTTAAGGTAGCCGTCACTTCCTGTTGCTTCATCTACATTTGAGATTACCGCATTGAAATTGGTTATAAAATCATCTATAGCAGAATTAAGACTGGAATTATTGGCACCAATAGTTATTGTAGTTGTAGGTGATTCTTCTGTATTTGTGGATTTCAAATCCAAAACCAATCCGGCAATCCCTGAAGTGTCGCTTGTAATTTTGTTTGAAGATGAAATCATTGATGTGCCGTTAATTGTAAACATAGCAAGTTTTCCCAAGGCTTGGGTGTCGTCTGCAAGTCTTGTTGTGGCAATGCTGCCATCGGGATTGAAAGTTGATGTGGTAAGGCCCATTACATCGGTAAAATTGCCTGAAAGATTCTGAATGTTTATATTTGAAGCGCCTGTTGTTTTTGATGTCAGAACCAGTTTACCTGCCCCGGTATCCCAATAAGCGTTTACTCCGGACTCTTCGCTATTATTAATTTGTCCGATTATGTCATTTAACGTTGTATTTGCATCAACGGTAAAAGTTGCATCTCCTATTTTAAAAGAACTTGCATTGATTTGTTGTGCAAATCCTGAATTTGCAGCAGTAAGTTTTGCCCAAGTATTAGCCAACAAAATTGACTGGTTGCTGACGTATGCTCCCTGAGCATCTTTTTTAAGTGCAACGATACTTGCAAAATTTGTGGTGTCAGAGTTAGAACCTACTACTATGTTTGCAGTTTGGGCAGGATCGGAAATTGTTATTTTACCATCGGCAACGGTTGCGTTCATTCCTGTTTGAGAGTTTATTCTGCCTAAAACGTCATTTATTGTATCGGTTGAAGCAACAGATATATTATGTTTTGTGTTATTAACGTACACGCTGAAATTGCCTGCTGTAACTCCGCCGTTGGCAAGAGAGCCTACAGAGGTTGTGCCGGTCATTGCCGCAGATGTGGAATTTACACTTTTTGCAATCGTTGCGCTTGCCAATTGTGATACGGAAACACTTACTGATTGTTTTGAGGCGATTGCGGTTGCAGATGCAGTTAATATATTCGTGTCAGAAGATGTTGCGGTTTTTTGTGCAAAAAGGTCGCTTGTTGCACCAAATCTCGAATCTGTAACTTTTTGGAGTGATGCCAAAAGCGTGTTAAAAGAGCTTTTTACGGTGCTTAAAGCCGAGCTTGAATATCCGACTGATGTCTTTTCTTGTGTTATTTCATCGATTTTTGTTTGTTTTATGGCAATAAGCTTTTCTATCCATGTGTCGATAGGCAAGCCTGAACCTAGTCCTGATATTGTTATAGACATAAAAATCCTCTTTCAACTTCTTGACGGCACTATTCTTACATTATACCATTGTTCGTGCTAAATTCAACCCTTAAAACTCATGCAAAAGAATGAAATTTAAGTATTAACAGGGTTTTCTAAGTGTAAATTTTTATACTTTTGTTGAAAGTGACGGAGCAATTTGGATAAAATGTCGTATAAGATTTCTGTCCCATTGGATACCGGCACCCATGTTTAATATTTCACAGGCTTTTGTAACTGTCAGCCCTTTTCTGTAAGGACGACTGCTTATAAGTGCATGATAGGCATCTGCAATTGATACAATTCTTGCCGCAAGCGGAATATCTTCACCTTGAAGTTTTTCAGGGTAGCCTGTGCCGTCCCAATGCTCGTGGTGATATTTTACCATTGGAATTAAGTCTCTCAAAGACTCATTTGGCATAAGAACCTTCTCGGCTCCTATAACAGGGTGCTGTTTCATAATACTCCATTCGTTATCAGAAAGTCTGTCGGGTTTTCTAAGAACATCTTCGGGGATTCCAATTTTGCCTATATCGTGTAAAAGGGCGCCAAGGGCAATTCTTTCGACTTCTTTTTCGGGCAAATCTATAGCTCTGGCAAGTGCTTCGGCATAGCGTGAAACTGATGTCGAATGACCTTTTGTGTAAGTGTCTTTGGCATCAATAGCGCTTGCAAGGGAGGTTACCATTTCTATCAGGTGATTTTTGGAAATAATATTTTCGTTGTTAAATTTATTTATAAGTTCTTCTTCAAAATTTATTCCTATTTGTGCATGACGTTTTGTAAAAACTTCTGCAAATGAACTCAAAGCCGCATCGTCCCATAGATTATAATCTTTAGAACTTACTATGGCAGACATTCCGTCTTTATAGCCTTTTGATTGCGAGATAAACATTGCTTGTTCTGCCAGAATCAAAAGTTTTTCCTGTTCTCTGGAGCAACTCGGATATGTTGAAATTCCAACAGAGACCTTTATTGGCCCGACATCATCAATGAAACAACAGGACAAACTGTAGGTTAAAAATTCTGCTATATATTTTGCCTCAGATGTGTCTGTATCCGGAAGAATAACAGCTATTTCATCTCCGCCGTATCTGCCTGCTATATCTGTGTTTCTGATGTTTTGTTTGACTTTTTCTGCAACAAGTTTTATGATTTCATCACCTTTTGCATGTCCTAATTCACGGTTTATTTTTGTAATGTTGTTTATGTCCATTAATATTACAGATAAGTTTGTACCGATTTCTTGGGCTTTTTTAAGCTCACAGGCAAAAGTCTCTTGAAAGCCGCTGTGGTTTTTCAAAAGCGTAAGAGAGTCGGTGTTTGCGGTTTCGGTTACTTTTTCAATCAAATCGGTATTATGGGCAAAAAGTGCAAAGTGGCTTGCAAGCAGGGAATAAAAATCCATATTTGTTTGAGGATTATTGTCTCCTATTAGCATTACTCCTATGCAATTGTTAACTGAAATTAGAGGCAAAACGGCCACAGGAGAATTTTTGAGGTAAGGGATGTTTAAAAAATTTGAATCAGGTTTGAGTTCCAAAGATCTGTTTTTATAACTTGTTATTATCGGGTGATTTTCTTCTGTCGAAAAGATTTTTGAGGTGTAGGTTCCGCCTATTCTGTCAATAAGCTTGAGGTTGACGTAATTTGATTGATTTTGGTAAATCCCGTATGCGGTAAAAAAGCAGTTCATTTTATTTACAAGAATGCTGTGAATCGCATAAAAAACATCATTGAGGGTGTTTTTATTTTGTATCATTTCATTTAGTGATTGAAGGACATCCGCATAGTCAACACTTGCCGAGGCATTATATAAGTAATTATTATATCCTCCATTAATCTTATTTAGGTTTGTTCTTGTATTTAGGGTGTTTATGCGCGCCAAAATCCCCCCATCTTTAATGGGATTAGAGCTGCCACTAGTGCCGCTATATAAGGCTTTTTTGTCGCCTTGTGCCTGCTTGTTTTGATTCAAGATTTCGTAACCTTATCACACTACTGAATAAACACCCGATATATATATTATAAATCATGTGACGAGCAGTTTTTGCTATTTTTTTATAAAAATTAACAATTATTTTCATATTAGAAAATAAATATGACCTCTAACCCACTTCTTGCATAAGTTTGACGGTTTTAAACTTTTTTACGCAATGGAGTTGAATATAGTCTTTTAATAATTCAAAACACACGGTGCAAATTTTTTCTGTTGCTTTTTTATCATAATCACTCTCATAATTGAAATCAAATTGAAGCATTGCTGTGAGAAAATCTCTTAATTTATAGTGCAGCTTAATTCCGCTTTTATTACAGTTTTTACAAATAACGCCTCCTCTTTGAGGCGAAAATGACATATCTTCGTTTAAAATTGGTTTCGAGCAGCAAAGGCAAGTATCAAGTTCTATTCCAAAACCTGAAATTTGCATAAATTTTAGCTGGAATTTTATAACGCCGATTAAAATTTCTTTTTTATCTTTTGCGTTTGAAATTTTTTCCAGAGCTTTATAGAGTAAATTATAAATTTCTTCCGATGCAGGATCGTTTTCCAGTCCGAAATTTCCTACAATTTCGGAGATATAAACCGAATTAAAAAGTTTATCCAAGTCGGTTCTTGATTGTTTAAAGGTGTTAATTGCCTGTGCTTCACATATTGTATCAAGATTTTTACCTTTATAAAGCATAAGCGTGTTTGCGATAAGACAATCCATTCTGGCGCCGAGTTTACTTTTAGGTTTTTTGCACCCTTTTGCAACCCCTTTTATTAATCCCTTTTCTTTTGAATACATTAAAACAATCTTGTCATTATCGCTTAAATTATAGGTTTTTAAGTTGATTGCATCTGTTACAAAGTTGTTCATTAACTAAACTCCGCTGTCTTCGGCTGTACCGTGGTAAACGCCTCGGAGCATTTGTTGAAGTTCAATTTTATTTTCCGAAGAATTAATTGCATCATCTTTTGTAATTATATCGTTTTGAACAAGTTTAAGCAGGGACATGTTCATTGTAATCATTTCGTTGAAAGAACCTTTTTTTACAAGAGCGTATATTTGTTCCAGTTCATCTTTTTCTATAAAATCTTTTACTGTGGGCGTAGAAACCAAAATTTCAAGGGCGGGAATTCTTCCGTCGCCGCTTTTTTTGTTAATAAGCTTTTGGGCAATGGTCCCTCTGAGCGTTGAGGCTATCTGATTTCTTATATATTGTCTGTCTTTTGGTTCAAACATGTTTACTATTCTGTTTATTGTTTGAATGGCATCATTTGTGTGCAGGGTGGCAAAAACCAAATGACCTGTTTCTGAAGCTTTAAGAGCACTTTCTATTGTTTCTCTGTCTCTTATTTCTCCGATTAGAATTACATCAGGGTCTTGACGAAGCGCATATTTTACACCTTCATGGAAGGACGTTGTATCTACTCCTACTTGTCTTTGAGATACTATTGATTTTTTATTTGTAAATATGAACTCAACCGGATCTTCTATTGTGACAATATGTTTAGGGTAGTTAGCGTTTATGTAGTCTATCAGGCATGCCAGAGTGGTTGATTTTCCGCAGCCTGTGGGGCCTGTTATTATTATGAGCCCGTTGTTAAATTGTGCAAATTGTTCCATTGCAATGGGTAAGTTTAATTCTTCAAGGCTTTTGACTTTGTAGGGTACGTTTCTTATTACAAGCGCACTTTTGCCCAATTGTTGGCTTAAATTAACCCTAAATCTTGAAACCCCCTGAATTTCATAAGAAAAGTCCAAATCAAAAACATTGTTTAATTTATTTTTAACTGTTTTGGGCGCAAGAGTATTAATAATACTTTCTAAATCTTCTTCTTTAAGTTTTGGCATGTCTATTTTTATTATTCTTCCGTCTTTTCTTATTATGGGGTATTCGTCCACTTTTAAGTGGACGTCAGATGCGCCCATCAAAACAGCTTTTTTAAGAAAATCGTTTATGTTAAATTTCTCCAATTTTTAATCCTCCACCCGAATTTTTTATTATAATAACATTTTTTGTACAAAATGGCAATAAAATCAGACATGCTACTTGACATAATTTCTGGTTAAGAGCAAAATTTAAAATGAGACATTGGGAAAGAGAGAAAAAATGACTAAAAAGACTTTTTTACACGATGAGCAGGTTAAATTGGGGGCAAAAATGATTGAATTTGCAGGTTGGATGATGCCTGTTTCTTATTCTTCGATTATTGATGAGCACAAAACAGTCAGGGAAAATGTCGGACTTTTTGATGTTTCGCATATGGGTGAAGTTTTTATCAAGGGGAAAGATGCTCTGTCTTTTCTGAATAAACTTGTGCCGCAGGATGTTTCAAAATTGACAAATTCAAAAGCGGTATATTGCCAGCTTTTAAACAAAGAAGGCGGCATTATTGATGATTTGATTATTTATAAACTTGAAGAAAATGACTATCTTTTGATAGTTAACGCTTCAAGAATAGACGAAGATTTAAACTGGATGGTCAGAAATTCTCTCGGATTTAGCGTTAATATAGATAATCAATCCCATAATTATTCGCTTTTGGCGATACAAGGGCCTAAAGCTTCGGATTTAATGAATAAAATGGGGCTTAAAAAAGACAACCAGCCTGAATTTTTTACTATAAAAAGGGCAGAGATTTTTAACATAAACCTTTTTGTTTCAAGGACAGGTTATACGGGCGAAGACGGTTTTGAAATACTTGTTAAAAACGAATTTTCCGAACTTTTGTGGAATTATATAATTGAGTATGGAAAAGAATTCGGCTTAAAACCTATCGGACTGGGTGCTCGTGACACGCTCAGGCTTGAAGCTGCGCTTCATTTGTACGGAAATGATATGGATGAGCAAACTTCTCCTGTTGAGGCGAATTTAACTTGGTCTGTTTCTAAGACAAAAACACAGGATTATAACGGAAAAGAAACAATCCAAAAACATCTTCGAACAGGTGGAGAAAAAAAACTTGTCGGACTAAAAATGTTGGATAAGGCAATCGCACGCCATGGCTATGATGTTTTTTACAAAAGTGAAAAGGTGGGAATTATAACCAGTGGAGGGGTTTCACCGGTATTAAATGAGAACATCGCGCTTGCTTATGTTAAAAATATTACAGAAATTTGCACAGGTACCATTCTTCAGGTTATGATAAGAGAAAAGCTATACAATGCTGAAGTGGTCAAAAGACCTTTTATTTTAAAGAAGAATAAGATTTAGTTATAAGGAGAATAATTAAAGATGAGTTTAACAGAAGGAATTTTATGCAGTAAAACCCATGAGTATATTATTGAACAGGGGGACAAATATGTAATCGGGCTTACCGATTATGCCGTTGAGCAGCTTGGGGATATAGTTTTTTTGGAGCTTCCCGATGTCGGAGCAGAATTTGTTAAAGGCGAAGTCTTTGCTACAATTGAATCGGTTAAAGCGGCATCTGAAATCTATATGCCGGTTTCCGGTAAAATTGTTGAAATTAACGATAAAGTAGTCGATAGTCCCGAAATTTTAAACGAGAGCCCTTTTGAAAAAGGCTGGCTTATTAAAATTCAAAGCCAAAGCGCAGCTCAAGAGTCTGTTGATTTGCTTGAGTATAACGACTATAAGGAAGAAGTGGCATAGTGAAAAATTTTTTGGCGCATACGGATGAAACAAGAGAACAAATGCTAAAAGTAATCTCCGGGTCATCAATTGATGACCTTTTTAAGGTTATTCCTCAAAAAGCTTGCTGTGTTGATTTTAATTTACCTGAAGCTTTAAGCGAAATGCAAACCCAAAAGCAGATTAAATCTCTTGCAAAAAAAAATAATATTGATTGGATTAGTTTTTTGGGGGCGGGTGTTTATAATAAATTTATTCCGGCATGTGTTTTACAGATTGCCCAAAGGTTTGAATTTTTGACCGCTTATACTCCCTATCAGCCCGAGATTTCTCAAGGAACACTTCAGGTTATGTACGAATTTCAGTCGATGATTTGTAATCTGACAGGCATGGATGTTGCAAATGCCTCAGTATATGACGGGGCGACGGCTTGTGCCGAAGCAATTTTGATGGCATCTAGAATTACAAAGCGCGAAAAAGTTTTAATTGATGAAAATATTAACCAGGAATATAAAGAGGTTATAAAAACTTACTGCAATGCCATAGGAATCGAAATTGAGTGGGAAATTACAAAAGAAAAAATTAATACAGGCGAATTTGCCTGCGTTTTGATCCAAACACCAAATTTCTATGGTGAAATTGTTGAATTTGATTTTCAAACTGAATTGGAAAATTCAAATACTTTGTTTACAGTTTGCGTAGATGTTTCGTCTTTGGCAATTTTAAAAGCACCTTCTGAATACGGTGCCGACATTGTTGTAGGAGATATACAGCCGCTTGGGATTCCGATGTCATTCGGAGGCCCGCATGCAGGATTTATGGCATGCCGTGAAAAATTCATGCGCCAGTTGCCCGGAAGAATTGCAGGCAGAACGCTCGATGCTGAAGGTAATCAGGCATTTACGCTTACCATTCAAACCAGAGAACAGCATATAAAAAGAGAAAAAGCCACAAGCAATATTTGTTCAAATCAGGCACTAATAGCACTTTGTGGTACTTTGTATCTGACTCTTTTGGGAGAAAAAGGCTTTAAGCAGGCGGGAATTTTATCAGCGCAAAATGCCCATAAACTATCGGAAAAGCTTTCTCAAAAGGGAATTAAGACTATAAATGAAAATTTTTACAACGAATTTGTAATTGAAGTTGAAAATTCTGATAAATTTCTGTCAAAACTTAGAGAAAACGGTATAATCGGCGGACTGAAGCTTGATGAAAAAAGAATCTTAATTGCAGTGACTGAAATGAACTCCGATGAGGACATAGAGCTTTATTGCAAAAGCGTTTAAATTAAAAAATAAAAACATTATCAAACACGCAAGGGGCGGCACTTCTCAAGTGCCGCCCCTTGCGTGTTTATTTAATT
>CAZXID010000006.1:0-71958 GCA_964640325.1 uncultured Muribaculaceae bacterium
ATCAGAGATTATAAGCGAATAAGGAATATTGAGGTTGTTATAAACCATGTCATACCCCCCTCGGGCGCAATTTGCCTATTCAAGGGCAAATTGCGCCCCGAAAAGCTTTTGTATAGTTTGTTTATGATGTTCAATCCAACCCCTTGAATCGTCTACTATTAAAATTTTCTTTTTAGCGTGCATTAAGTCATTATACCAAATTATTAACAAAAAATAAACAATTTGCCTTTATGTATTAATTTTGGTAAAATTTTAGACTGTGAAGGATTGAAAAATCCATTCATTTATGCTACTATTGTAGCAGAATTGTGTTTATATTTTATTTAGGGGTGGAAATGGACATCAGACCTGTATCTTTGAATTTTAGCAATAGTAAAGTTGCTTTTCAAAAAGCTCTTCCTGCGTTTAAGTTAAATAATTTGGATTTATTGGATATAACACAAAGGGCGCAAGAATACAAAGTTGTAAACCAAAATAACGAAGTGATAATCGATGAGCTTAACGCAGCAGGAAAAAGAATTTTAAAATTTTTATATAAAAGGATAACTGATACTTTATCACCCGATTATGGTAAGCTATGGTTAAGACAAAAAACGGCTTATTCTCATATTGACGGGAAAATAAGCAGGAATATTGTATATAATAAATACGGCGAAATTGTAGAAGCACAAGCTTATAACGGGAATACAAGACCTTATACATATCGTCTTAATCCAGATTTCGTTTAAAAGTCCATGTCGCTACACAAAGGGTTAAAGCCGCTATAAAAATAAGCGGTATGATGTTTTGTACTACGTCATGCATTGGCATTGCTTTTAGAAAAAGCCCTTTCATTATTACAAGAAAAAATCTGATAGGATTTACGTAAGTAAAATATTGAAAAAATATCGGCATTTCTTCTACTGGAGAAATAAATCCTGAAAGCAAAATTGCAGGCATCTGGAAGGTAAAAGCCCCTAAAATTGCCTGTTGCTGTGTTTTGCAGATTGATGAAATAAATAATCCCACACCCAAAATAGACAACAGATAAAAAAACATTCCCGTCCAAAAAAGCCAAATCGAGCCTGTAAAAGGTATTTTGAATATAAAAGTTGCCGCAAGACTCATTATCGAAGAAAGAACTATTGATATAATCAGCGGTGGAATGGTTTTTCCGGCAAGAATTTCAAGCGAAGACAGGGGCGAAACAATAAGTTGGTCAAAAGTGCCCAATTCTCTTTCTCTTGCAATAGATAAAGCGGTTAAAACAAGCGCTATTGTGGTTGCAAGAATTGAGATAAGAGAAATTACAGTGTACCAAAGAAAAATAAGATTTGGGTTATACCAGTTTCGCACTTCAAGACTAATTCTGGGTACTGATTTATACCTTTTGGGAAAACTTTTGGCTTCGTATTGGGCGATTATTTCTGAGGCGTAACCGTTTGTTATGGCTGCAACATTGGTTTGTCTTCCGTCAACTATAATCTGCACATCTGCTGTTTTTTGTGCAAGAAGCCTTGTTGCAAAATCTGTGTTAAAGGAAAGTCCCATTTGAACTTTTTGTTGGCGGATAAGATTTGCAAGTTCGTTTTCGTCTTTTACATAAATTATTTTTTTAAACCACTTTGAATTTGCAAAATCTGCGGTCAGCTCTCTTGATTGAAGAGTGTTGCTTTTATCAAGAACCGCCACATGAAGATTTCTGACTTCCATGGTTGCGGCGTGCGCAAAGATAAAAAGCTGTAAAAGAGGCGGCAAAACAATGAGAATACGGCTTCTTGGGTCAGTCCAAATTGCTATAAACTCTTTTTTTATCAGTGATAAAATTCTTCTGAACATTTTTAATCCTCAAGCCTTATCGCTGTTTTTTTGTAGACCGCAATAAATAAAATTACACTCAATGTGGCTAAAAACAGGCAGTTTGGCAAAATTATTCCCCAGACCGTGCCTGCCATAAATTCATTTTGAATGGATGACACCATATACCTTGCCGGCATAAAAAAGCTTAGCCACT
Source organism: uncultured Muribaculaceae bacterium (assembly GCA_964640325.1). GTDB lineage: Bacteria > Cyanobacteriota > Vampirovibrionia > Gastranaerophilales > Gastranaerophilaceae > DAOQAU01. Next base: position 1,994 of record CAZXID010000006.1, read on the forward strand.
GAAGCGCAAGCGGCATTGAATTTATCGGATAAACAAGTCCTGAAAGCATTAAAGCCGGTAAAAATCCTGCTACAAGGGCAGCTTGGCTTGCATTATACTGGTCTTTTAGTACAGTAGAAATCAAAAGCCCCTGCCCCATTGCGGTTAATAAAAATAATCCGGAAAAAAGAAAAAGAACGAGAAAGCTTCCTCTGAACGGGATTTGAAAAACGCTTATGCATAAAAATACGCAAAAAGACATCGAAGACATTCCTAAAATAAAATAGGAGATATATTTTGCAAGCACTATATCTATTTTTCTCACCCTTGTCGCAAGAAGCGCTTCCATAGTGCCTCTTTCCCATTCTCTTGCAATTACAAGGGCGGTCAAAAGCATTCCTATAAGTGTCATTGTAACGGACAGGGAGCCCGGCAGGACAAAATAATGGCTGTCTATTTTTTGGTTATACCAAAATCTTGTTTGAACGTTAATCAAAGGCGGCGGAATTTTTTTTGAATATTTGCTCGAATAAGTAAGCCACTGCTGAAGAATGGATTTGGTATAATTTTGGGCATAATTGGCAAGGTTAACTTCTGAGCCGTCTGTGATAACTTGCGCTGATGCTGTTTCGCCTCTATCCAATTTTGTCGAAAAGTCGTTGGGTATAACCATAATTCCGCGTATTCTTGAGCCTGTTATGTCATCATACATTTTGTTTTTATCCTGATAAAATATCGGATAAATATACTTGCTTCCTTTGAAAGAATCAACAAGTGTCATAACTTGTTGTGAAGTGTCATCGATTTTTATTCCCATGTGAATTTTTACGGTATCAAGATTTACCCCGTATCGGTAAATTATCAAAAGAATAAGCGGCAGCACAAAAGCTATCAGAATACTGCTGGGGTCTCTGAAAATTTGGTTAAATTCTTTTTTAATTAACGCCCAAAGAATCTTCATTGCTTATTTTCACTCCTTTCAATAAGAGTTACAAAAGCTTCTTCCATATTTTTTGCACCTGCCATGTTTTTAAGCTCTGTCGGGGTTCCAAGTGCAATAGTTTCACCGCGATAAAAAAGGCTTATTCTGTCGCAGTATTCGGCCTCATCCATAAAATGGGTTGTAACCATTATTGTTACTCCTTTTTGAGCAAGCGAGGTTATGTGATTCCAAAACTCTTTTCTTGAAATCGGATCAACGCCTGAAGTGGGTTCGTCAAGAAATAAAACAGGCGGAGAGTGCATAACCGCACATGCCAGAGAAAGCCTTTGTTTATAGCCAAGCGGAAGCTCCGAGGCTTTGCTTTTTAGATATTTTTCAAAGTGAAATATATCTATTATTTCATCTATTTTTTCTTTTCGCTCTCTTAACCCCAGCCCGTAAATTCCCGAGAAAAATCTTAAATTTTGCTCGACATTTAACCCCCCGTAAAGCGAGAATTTTTGTGCCATATAACCAAGGTGTGAGCGTGCTTTTGTGGGATTTTTTAAAATATCCTGCCCCATAATTTTAGCAGTACCCTTTGTGGGGGTGGAAAGTCCGCACATCATTTTAAATGAAGTGGATTTTCCCGCCCCGTTTGGGCCTAAAAGTCCGAAAATTTCACCTTTTTCAATGTGAAAGGTGTTATTTTTAACCGCATAGAAATTCCCGTATTTTTTGGCTAAATTAAGCGCTTCGATTACAAATTCACCGTCTTGATCCTTTAAGATATAATTTTTTGCAAGCTTTGATTCTTTTTTTTGGTATCCGCCCATAAGCTTTATTACTTCATCTTCAAAGCCTTGTGAGGTTGAACTTAGTTCTTGGGGTTTCCCGTTATATATAATTTTGCCTTCGTTTAAGACAATGCAGTTGTCAAAACTGTGGGCTTCATCGAGATACGCCGTTGACCACAAAATTGTAATCCCGCTTCCTGCGAGTTCTTTTACCATTTGCATAAGTTCACGCCTTGAAATCGGGTCAACCCCGACAGAAGGCTCGTCTAATAACAAAAATTCGGGAGTTCCCAAAAGTGCGCATGCAAGCCCCAGTTTTTGTTTCATCCCGCCTGAGAGTGCTCCTGCAAGTCTTGGTTGAAAGTTTTTTAAATCCGTAAAGGTTAATAATTTTTCAAAAATTTCTGCCCTGTCTTTTTTTTCAATCCCTTTCAAATCAGAATATAGAGTAAGATTTTCTATAACGCTCAAATCTTCATAAAGACCGAATTTTTGTGGCATATAGCCCATTTTTGTATTAATAAGTTCCTTTTGAGTTTCAGGGTTTAAACCCAGAGTCGAAATATCACCCTCGGTTGGAACTAAAAGCCCTGCAATAAGTCTTATCAGGGTGGTTTTTCCCGCACCGTCAGGGCCGATAAGCCCTGTAATTTTGCCCTTTTCAATATTCAGGCTCAGATTATCAATCGCAGCAAAGCCGTCGGAAAATTTTTTGGTTAAATTTTTAATTTCAATGCTTGATATCATTTTTGTCTTTCTTATTTGACCAAATTAATATTTATTTTAGCTGAACAGTTGAAAGGGTGAACGGCTGAAGAGTTATTTTGGACTGCTTCGGGCATAGCCCTTGCAATGACATATTTAAACTTTTTAGCTTTTCACCTATTCAGCTTTATTTTCACCGTAACCGGCATGCCCTGACGAAGATACTCATCAAGGTCATATATATAAACCCTTATCCTGTAAACTAAATCGGTTCTCAAATCGGTTGTTTGGACTGTTTTTGGAGTGAATTCCGCAACAGGCGAAATATATCCCACTTGTCCTTTATATTCTTTTTGTTTTCCGGTTTGGGGATTTTTTGTGTCAGTTAAAACTTTTGCCTCCATGCCGTATTTAACATTTGCCAAATCAGGTTCCGGAATATATGCTCTTACCCAGACAGGTTTGTTTTTAGCCATAGTGTAAATCGGCTGGGACGGAGTTACAGAAGCTCCCGGCTCTTGAATTCTTGTCATAATAATTCCGTCGTCGGGTGCGTAAATTTTTGTATCGTCAAAATTCTTTCTGGCACCTTTGCTTGTGGCAACGGCAGCTTCAAAAGAGGCTTTTGTCGAATTTTTGGAGTTAAGCAGGTCGTCGCATTCCTGCTTTGAAGTGGTTGAATCTTTGCAAAGCGGAATATTTCTTTCGTATTTTGAAGCCGCATTTGCGCTTAATGCCCTGTATAGTTCAATGTCGGCAAGGCTTTTTTCATAAGTGGCTTTATAGTTTTCATCCTCCAAAGCTGCAAGAAGTTGCCCTTTTTTAACCGCATCGCCTTCTTCAACAAGCATTTTGGCTATTTTGCCTTCGACTCTAAAGCCCAAATCCACCTGACGAATTTCCACGTTTCCGTAAAGCACCAAAAAATCCTTATCGATTTTTTTTGAACTTATGGAATAAAAAATTAATCCTATTATGCTTATTAAAAATACTAAGATTATTACTTTTTTCATTATAATTTTCCTCCAACTGCTTTGTATAGGGTTAAATAGTCAACAAGACGGTTTGTTTTGGAATTTATCCTGTTTTGTTTGGATAAAATCAATGCTTCCTGTTCGCTCAAAAGCTGCGGATAAGAAATTGTTCCGCGCCTAAATCTTTCAAGCGAGCGATTGTAATTATCCTGTTGAATATTTAAATTTTTTAAGGTGTTTATATCAATTTGGCTGTCTTTTTTCAAGATAAAAAGACTGTCGTTTATTTCTTTAAGTGCGTTCAAATCACTTTGTCTATAAGCTTCAAACATTTGTTCATAGCGACTTTTGCTCATTTTTAGGTTGGCAATTTTTCTCCCGCCTGTGAATAAATCCAAGCTTGCACCTGCTACAAGTGCTGCGATGGTTGAGCCCCAAGTTCCAAATCCGGCAGAGCCGATGTTGTTAAAAACATAAAGCCCCGTGAGATTAATTTTTGGTAAAAATTCTTTTCTTGCAACGCGAATATCGATTTTTGCTTTTTGTAGTTTTGCCTCTGTTGCCATAATATCAGGACGAGAAAAAACTACATCTGAGGAAATTTCATCAGGAACAGAGCATTTATATTCAAGATTATCAAATGAAATCCTTTTTAAATTTGTATTTTCGGGTGATTCTCCGATTAAAACCGCAAGCTGGGTTAAGGTTTTTTCTCTTATTTTCAAGAGCTCGTCGAGGGAATTTTTAGCGCTTTGAACTTCTTTTTTTGCGTTATTTAATGATGTTGCAGAAACGGTGCCTCTGTCAAATCTTTGTTGCTCGCGTTTTAGCTTTTCTTGTTTAATTTCAAGCAATTTTTGTTGAAGTTGAATTTGTTTGTCGGTTTTGACCAAATTAAAATATACTGTCGCAACATCTGTTGCAAGTGCTATGTAAATAGCTTTTTCTTCCCACTTTGAAGCCTCGTAAGTTTTTTTGGAAGATTTTGTTTTGTCCCTGTTTTTTAAGAAAATGTCTGCTTCATAGTTCATCTGGAAAGGGACGGCAAAAATATTGTTTTTTGTTGAAACAAAGCTGTCGGGAAGGTGATTTAAAATGTAGTTGCCGCCTACAGAAAGTGAAGGAAGTTCGCTCCCGAATTGGTATTTGACCGCTTGTCTGTATTCCTCGACTTTCCAAGATGCCTGTTTTGCGCTGTGGTTGTTTTCTACCGCTTTTATTACATATTGGATTAAAATCGGGTCGTTAAAATTTTGCCACCAATAAGGGTTTATGTATTGGATTTTTTCTTTGGTGTTAATCGGGCACAGGGAGAATTTTTTGCTCCAAAAAGCAGAGCAAGGAAGTTGTATAAAAAGAGTTAAAATTAAAAATAAGGCAAATACTTTATTTATTTTTTGCATTTTACACCGCACCCAAATCTTTTAATATTGCATTTACTTGTCCCATTACAATCTGTTTTAACATTTGAATATCTTGTTTACTATAGCCTGATTGGTTCATTAGTTTGAGTGAAAATTGTTTAAGAATTTTAGCCGAGTGGATTTGTCCCACTATTGTGATTGTTCTAAAAATGATTTCTTTGTCATTTTCATCTCTGTCTAAAATAGAAGCAAGAAGCCGCTTTAAGACTTTATAGCCCTCGGCATTTAAGGGAACGCCCGAGGTCATTTGTTCTCTAAATATAATCATTATTGCAGAATCAGAGATTTTATCAGAATAAAAATAATCCATCATCATATCTAAAAATTTGAACAGAGCGGCTATTTTTTCTTCTTTGGATAAATGGTTAAAACTTTGGGGGAGTTCTTTGGCTCCTAGATTGTTCATAACATACTGAATAATATTTTCGACTATGTTCGAAACGACTTTGGCATAAAGCTCTTCCTTTCCGCCAAAATAGTAAGAAATCATGCTAATGTTGACGCCTGCGGCCTTGCATATATCTCTTGTGCTTGTGCCGTCAAACCCCTTTTTTGCAAAGAGTTCTGTTGCACAATTTAGGATTTTATCTTTTGTTTTTTGGCTTAAATCAGGCTTTTTTGGCATAAATCCTCCGTTTTTTTAAATCATATCCCACATTATAAATCAAACATTTGATTTAATCAAGTGTTTGATTTTGAAAGCGGGAATAAATTGGAATATTTATTTATTTTCTTTTAAAAATATTTCACAGTTTTGGCAGGATTTTTCACATGTGCGTTGAGAAAATTCCCAACATTTTCTTTTTTTGCCAAAGAGTTCTCTGCATTTTTTACGTTTTTCTTCCGAGCAGTCTTTTAATTTCCAGCAGGGTGTAAACTCAAGCAATTTTTTAATGCCCGGAATACTTAAATTTTCCTCATGTATAAGCTTTCTTAAACAATCGATTCTCACAAGGTCATTTTTTGAAAAAAGACGCTTTCCGCCTTTTCTTTGAGGCGAGATTAAACCTTCTGCCTCATAAATTCTTAATGTACGCGGATGTACATCTAAAATTTTTGAAGCAATACCTATTGAATATACCGGTAAATCTTCATCAAAATTCATATATTTCCCTTTTGAGTTTGCGGGAAAATTGTTATTTTTCGAATTTTTCCGCATTCTTTTTCTATATATTTTATCTTAAAAAATATATAGAAATAAGTCAAATTAATATTGTTATTTAATTTATTTTAACTTGCAAATTTAATTTTATTATGGACTTGACAATTTGAATTGTCAAGTCCATAATGTATGCATAAGGTATTTTAGAAAAACAGATGCAAGGGGTTGGCTAAATCAAAACAGAGACAGCGAAGTAAGCCCCGAGTGCATTAATTTAGTAAGCCCTCTAATACCAGAATGAGCAGATTTTAATAATGTAAGAAAGGGCGAAATTACAAAGATTTCGTGTAATGGTAGAAAAATGAAAATAGCAATTTCAGCAAACGAAAACAGTTTAAATTCACAAGTTGATTTAAGATTTGGCAGGGCAAAAGGTTTTATTATTTATGAAACAGATAATGAGTCTTTTGAATATATAGACAATGTTCAAAATTTAGAAGCAGCCCAGGGGGCAGGGATACAGGCTGCGCAAAATGTTGTAAATGCTGATGCAGAAGCATTAATTACAGGGCATTGCGGGCCAAAAGCGTTTAGGGTTTTGTCAACTTCGGGGGTAAAAATTTATACTGTTGGAGAAGGTAAAATAAGTAAAATTATAGAAAAATTTAAAAACGTTGAACTTCAAGAATTGGCCTCGGCTGATGTTGAAGGACATTGGATGTAGTAATTATAACAATATGAATTTACAAAAAAGGAGGTTGTTATGCCAAGAGGTGACGGAACAGGGCCAATGGGGCAAGGGTCAATGACGGGAAGAGGAATGGGACGTTGTTCTTCAGGGGTAAAGCGCGGACTTGGACTTGCTGTCGGGTTGGGCTTAGGCTTAGGTTTAAGACGGGGCTTTCGTAGATTTTGGGATACAAATGCAAGTTCAAATGATGAACTTTCAATTTTAAAGTCTCAAGCAAGTGCACTTGAAGAAGATTTAGCAATAATAAAAGAAAAAATCAGTGAATTAGAGCATAAAAATTAATGAAAATAGCAGTAGCAAGCGGGAAAGGTGGAACAGGTAAAAGTATGGTATCAACTAATTTGGCATACTTTCTTTCAAAAATTTATAAGAATGTAGCTTTGTTGGATTGTGATGTCGAAGAACCGAATTGCCATATATTTATGAAACCTAATTTTAGCTATTCTCAAAAAGTATTTGTACCTGTACCTGAAGTTAATCCTGAAAAATGTATAGCTTGTGCAAAATGCGTACAAGTTTGTCAATATAACGCTTTAGCTTTTGTTAAAGGTAAAGTTTTAATTTTTGAAGAGCTTTGTCATGGCTGCGGGAGCTGTAAATTGATTTGTCCTGTTGGTGCAATATCTGAAGCTGGTCGCGAGGTTGGAGTCGTAGAAGCAGGTTTTGCACAAGGATTTAATTTTATCCATGGCAAATCAAGAATCGGTGAGGCGATGTCGCCGCCTTTAATTAAGGCTGTAAAGAAATACGGCAATGAACAAGGCTTCAATCTTCAAATTCTCGATTGTCCACCGGGAACTTCTTGTCCTGTAATTGCGGCTGTTGATGGTGTTGATTTTGTTGTTATGGTAACTGAACCGACTCCATTTGGGCTTTATGACTTAAAACTTGCCGTTGATGTTATTAGAAAAATAGGTTTATCTTTTGGTGTCGTAATTAATCGTTCAAATGATAATGACAAATTGATTGAAGATTGGGTAAAAGAAGAAAATATCAAAATTTTAACTAAAATTCCTGATAATAGAAAAATAGCAGAGTGTTATTCAAAGGGTGAGCTTATTCTAAGGGCTATGCCAGAATTTAAAAAATATTTTGAACCCTTAATTTCGGTATTGCGAGGTGAAAAATGAAAGAATTGGTCGTAATAAGCGGAAAAGGCGGAACAGGAAAGACCAGCATCGTTTCTTCGTTTGCTACATTATCAGAAAATAAAATCATGGTTGATTGCGATGTCGATGCAGCTGATTTACATTTGATTTTAAAACCTGAGATTTTAAAAACCACTGAATTTTTCTCAGGCAAAAAAGCAGAAATATTGTCGGATAAATGTACAAAATGTGGAAAATGTATTGAAGTTTGCAGATTTGAGGCTATTTCAAAAGACTTTATTTTAAATAAAATAAGCTGTGAAGGATGTGGAACTTGTTTTTACCAATGTCCATCAAATGCAATTAAATTTGAAAAAACAAAATCGGGCGAATGGTTTGAATCTAACACAAGATTTGGCAAATTTATTCACGCAAAATTGGGCGTGGCAGAAGAAAATTCGGGAAAACTAGTTTCAGAAATTAGAAATTATGCAAGACTCTTAGCACACAGAGAAGGTCAGGATTTAATTATTGTTGACGGTTCTCCCGGTATTGGTTGTCCTGTTATCGCTTCTATTTCAGGAGCAAGCCTTGTCGTAGTTGTTACAGAACCTACATTATCAGGGCTTCATGATGCAGAGCGTGTTTTGAAGTTAGCAAAACACTTTAATGCCCCTGCTTGTATGTGTATTAATAAGTGTGACATAAATCCTGATATGGCAAATAAAATAGAAGATTTCTGTAAAAAAGAAAATATTGAAATTGTGGGCAAAATCCCTTACAGCAAGGATTTTACTGATGCGATGATAAAAGAACAAAGTTTGATTGAATTTTCGCCGGAGAGTGAAATATCAAACAAAATAAAAACAATGTGGGAATTTTTAAAAAAAAGATTTTAAGTTTTACTTAAAATTAGTAGCAAAAAATTTTGTTTTCCGGTTTTATATGAATATTAAAAATGTAAAATAAGTGTACAATTATAATTTACAAGCAAACAGATAAAAAGGAGATAAAAGCAGATGCGAGCGGGCAAATTTTGTAAAAAAAGAGAGGCAACGAAATAATCAGCAAGTGCATTGATTAAACAAAGTCCGCAAAAACATTAAGTTATATAGTTAATACAAAAAATAAGAAAGGACGGAATCACAAAGGTTTCGTGTAATGGTGAAAAGAATGAAAATTGCAATACCGACAAATGGTGGGAAATTATGCCAACACTTTGGACACTGTGAAGTTTTTACATTCATTGATGTCGATGAAAATAAACAAGAATTTATGGATAGAAAGGAAGTTACTCCTCCTGAGCATGTTCCGGGAATTATTCCTCCTTGGGTAGCTGAGCAGGGAGCAACAGTCGTGCTTGCAGGTGGAATGGGCGGACGAGCTCAAGGGCTATTTGAAGAACAAGGAATAAAAGTTGTTGTAGGATGCCCAACGGATGTTCCTGAAAAACTTGTTTTAGATTACTTAAAAGGTACGCTTGTAACTGGCCAAAATGCTTGCGACCACTAATGTAGGAATATAAAATGACAACAGCACTTGTATATAATAAATTTAGACCCATAACTCCTATTTCGAGAGTTAGCATTAGTGCTAACTCGAGCGAGCACAAAAACAAAATTAAAATATCGTCGCTAATGGGGAGTATTATTGGTACAGGCATTTCAACTGTTTTTGCTATATCTCAATCAAAGCAAGGTAAAAACTTATTAAATAGAATTTTAAAAACAAATTTTGCAAATACCAAAAACATTTTTATCATTGCATTAGGATCAATTATTGGAGGCTTTACAGGTGGAATGATTGAAGATAAAGGTAAAAACAAATGGAAAAAACTTAAAGAAGCAAATTTCCAACTTTTGTCAAATGTTGCTTTCCCGCTTTTATTTTTAAGTTTATTCAAAAAAGCCGGTTCAAATTTGATGAAAGAATCCAATAAAATTGTTAAGAATATAGGTAATTTTATATCGGTTTTCGGGGGTGTTGCTGTCGGTGCAGTTATGGGCTCAAAAATAGCAAACAGAGTTAATAATGCTATAAGTCCGCAAGAAGAATATAAAAGAAAGCTCGGAGTAAAAGATTTTTTGATTCACGTTGACGATTTGCCTATTGCGCTTGCGTTTGCAGGAGTTCCTTATATTGATAAATTAATTCCTTTTATTCTTGTAACTCGTGGCTATGATGTAGGGAAACAATAAGTTTTAGATGCGGGTTATAAAGCCGCAGATGAAGAGTCTCTAAATAAATTTGCCGAAGACAGGACTTGCACGATAAACAAGGCGAGAGAGACGAGCCGTAGTTTAACGGGTCGGGAATGTAGATTTTGCTTGCGAGTATTCGAGCAAAGGCAAAATCACATGCGCGGAACCTGCAGCTTGAACATGAATTTGCCGAAGACAGGACTTGAACCTGCACGAGCGTTCACTCACATGTACCTGAAACATGCGTGTCTACCATTTCACCACTTCGGCATGAAGCTGTTATTATTTTACAACAAAATTTTAATTGTAACAAAGTGTTGCACATAAATTAACAAGTTGGCAATAGATAAAGAATTAGACTAAAATAGATAATACACGTAATATTGTATGAAGAAGGAGTATTATGAAAATTTTAATTTCCAACGATGACGGAATTGTTGCAAACGGCATAAAAGTTTTATCAGAGACATTGGCAGAAGAACACGAAGTTTATGTCGTGGCACCCGACAGAGAAAGAAGTGCTGCGGGACATTCACTTACCTTGCACACTCCTTTGCGAGTGGAAGAATTAGAGGCAAAAAACGGGATTAAGCGCTGCTGGGTAACAACAGGAACTCCTGGGGATTGCGTTAAAATAGGCTTAAGTGCCATCTTGGAAAAAAATGAAAAGCCTGATTTGGTAATTTCAGGTATTAATCATGGTCCCAATTTGGGTGCAGATATTTTGTATTCCGGCACGGTAAGTTGCGCTATGGAAGGTGCTATGCTCGGATACCCAAGCATTGCGGTTTCTTTGGCAAGTATGCGTGCTGATATTGAAGATTTTAAATTTGCCGCAAAATTTATTGCAAGTTTGCTTCCAAAATTGAAAGAGTTTGATTTTCCTAAAAAAACCATATTAAATGTTAATGTTCCGGCACTTGACCCTGAGGATATTTCAGGGGTTGCAATAACAGAGCTGGGTAAAAAAATGTTTACGGATAATTATGAAAAAAGAGTTGATCCAAGAGGCAAGATTTATTATTGGATGGCAGGCGAACTAACCAATGAACCCGAAGATGCTATTACAGATATTGCTGCGGTAAGAAATAATAAGATTTCAATAAGCCCTGTTACTTACGAGATGACAAGAAAAGATTCGATGAAAGAATTAAACGGTATTTTGTGCAGCGGTGATGCCTGCGAATGGTATTAAGTGCTACGCACGTAGGAGTTTTGTATCGATTTTTTAAAATGCATTTGGTTTTTGTTTTTGAGCTTTATGCAAAGAATAACGCTGTGAATGTTTTCACCCAAATATATTAAAAAATGCCGCCATAACCGCGCCTATTATTATGCAATAGTAGCCGAAAAAGGTAAGCGAGAATTTTTGTAAAAATTTTAAAAAATATTTTATGCAAAAATAGCCGACAATTGCTGAAACTATTGTCCCTGCTATAATTGATGTCCAATTAAACGAGGCTATTTCTTTAAAATCAATTTCCAAAAGCGGGTAGAGCATTGAGGTGCCAATTATTATGGGAATGCTCAAAAGAAAAGAGTATCTGGCGCAGGTTATTCTGTCGAGCCCTGAAAAAAGCCCTGTGGCAATAGTCCAGCCCGAGCGCGAAAAGCCCGGGAATGCGGCGAGCCCTTGGGCTATACCTATTAAAATCGAACTTTTCAGATTGATTTTGTCTGTTTTTTGAGGGAATTTTTTTGAAATAAATTCGCTCAAAAGCAATACAATTCCTGTGATAAAAAGCAAAACGCCTACTATCGCAGGTGAAAATACGAGTTTTTCGCAAATATCTTTTAGCGGATAAGCAACAAGGATTGTAAAAAACGTACCCAAAATTATGTATAAGCCTAATTTTGCCTCATAATCAACAAAATTGCGATTTTTTATTGCGTCAACCAAGGCTTTTGTGATACTTATAACTTCTTTCCTGAAAAAAATCAAAACAGCGATAAGCGTTCCCAAATGAAGCATAATGTCAAAAAACACTTCTTGACTTGATTGGATTAAATTGAGTGTGCCTGTCAAATATTTATAGATATTTGATGTAAAAACAAGATGCGCAGAACTTGAAACCGGCAGAAACTCGCTTAAGCCTTGGACTATTCCCATTAATATTGCTTGTATAATATTCATAATTCCTCTATTACCCCTCTCCCCAACCCTCTCCCTCTAGGGGCGAGGGGGAGTCAAGGATTCCCTCTAATTCACATAATAACTTGCACAAGATGTCGGAGTTTCCCAGACAGAAATTTTGCTTATTATACTTATTTTTTCTTTCATTTTGTCATAGATAAATTTTGCGATAATTTCGCTGCTTGGGCTTATACTTTCAAATTCGAGCAATTTATTAATATCCTGATGGTCTAAAATATCCAAAACAGCTTTTAATTCTTTTTTTAAAATTTTATAATCAATCAAGATATTACTTTTATCAAGCGAAGTCCCCTGAACATAGGCTTCTACGAGCCAGTTGTGCCCGTGTTGATTTTCGCAATCGCCTTCATAATTCAAAAGGTGATGCGCCGCGGAAAAATACATCTGTACTTTTAGTTCGAACATGCCGAGAGCCCTCCTTTTTCTTTAAGATTAACCGATTTGCTCTTTAGGATAAAATCGGCAAGTTCTCTAACCGCACCTTTTCCGCCACCTTTTGCGGAAATAAATTTGCAGGCTGAAATAACTTCTTTCACTGCATCTGCCGGGCAGCATGAAAGCCCTACTTTTTCAAGCACGCAAAGATCGGGGATGTCATCTCCCATATAAGCCACTTCGTCGTAAGAGAGTTTGTATTTTTCGATTATTTCATTAAGCGCGTGGATTTTATTTTTTTGTCCCTGATAAAGCTCTGTTATGCCTAAAATTTTTGCTCTGTGTACGACTGTGCCATTGTTTCTTGCGGTTATAATCGCAGGGACAATGCCTGCTCTTATGAGCATTATAACACCTTGCCCGTCTTTAGAATTGTAGGTTTTGTATTCAACGCCGTTTTCATCAAAGGTCAGACTTCCGTCTGTCATAACCCCATCCACGTCAAATGCGACCAGTTTAATTTTGTTTGCTATTGATTTTAATTCTAGATTATTTTTCATGCCACTCCTGCTTTCAATAAATCATGAATGTGTATAACCCCTACCGGAAACCCTTTTGCATCACTTATTGCAAGAGCTGTGATGGAATATTTTTCCATTAAATTAAGTGCTTTTGCAGCAAGTGCATCGGGTAAAACGGTTTTCGGATTAACAGTCATAACTTCTTTTGCTTTAAGATTTTCGACGCTTTTGTATTTAATTAAAGTTCTTCTAATATCGCCGTCTGTCAAAACTCCTGTCATAATCCCTTTTTTGTCTGTCAAAATTGCAAGCCCGAGTTTTTTGTTTGAAATCAATTCGATTACATCGGTGAATTTGTCGTCCTGGCTTGCAAGAGGAAGTTTTTCGCCGGAGAGCATAAGCTCTTCAACTTTGTATAAAAATCCTTTGCCAAGATTTCCTGACGGGTGATAAATCAAAAAGTCTTCTTCCGAGAACCCTCTTTTTTCAAGCAGACAAACCGCAAGGGCATCTCCCATTGCAAGAGTTGCCGTTGTGCTTGCCGTGGGCGCTTTGTTCAAAGGGCATGCCTCTTTTTCTACCGAAACATCAAGCACGACATCTGAAGATTTTGCGATTGTGGAATTTAAAACTCCCGTCATTGCGATAATAGGAACGTCAAATCTTTTTAAAAGGGGTAGAAGATTAAGCAGTTCTTGGGTTTGCCCGCTGTTTGAAATTGCTATTATGACATCTTCTCTTGTTATTATACCTGAATCTCCGTGGGTGCTTTCTGCAGGGTGCAGAAAGTAGGATGGAGTTCCGGTTGATGATAGAGTTGCGGCGATTTTTTTGCCCACAAGCCCTGATTTGCCCATGCCTGTGACTATTATGCGTCCTTTGCAGGCGTATAAAATTTCAATAGCTTTTTCAAAATTTCCGTTTACTTTATCTTTGAGTTTTAATATGGAATTTGCTTCAATATCAAGGACTTCTTTTGCCAAATCGGTTATGTTTTTTGTCATTTGCATTTTTTCTCCTGTTTTTAGCGGGTTATAATCCAACTCTGCCACAGTTCACTGCTCACTTCTGACTTTTTACTATTTTATTATACGATAAATTCCTACAAATGTACTAGTTTTATACAAAAGTTCAAATTTTTATCTAATAAGTGCCGAAAAAATTTATATATACAGTAAATGTAAGAAGGACTATGACGCAAAATCTCTTGGAAAGAAATTTCATCAATCCTGCCGTACATGAGTCATGCTGTGCGCTTGATATTGTTGAGTCGATGAAAAAATACATTTTTGAAAACGATTGCCCTGAAATGTCAATGGATGTCTCGCATCTTAATGTAATTGACGCCAGCAAAGTGGCAATTTTGTGCTCGACGTATCATTACGCAAAATATCCGCATGGGCACATCGATTGGTTTGTCAATTCTTCCGAGATAAAAAACCTTGTTAAACCACTAAATTTAGGCAATATTGATTTAATTACTGTGTAGTTTTTTATAAGTTATTTTCAGGTTTTTTTATCGGATTTTTTTCATTTTGTTGAAAATAATAAATTTGTGTTTCTGCTGCTTTAGAAAAATTTTTGAAATTAATATTTTGAGTCATATCTGTTTTCAGTGCCCAAGGATAATTTTTATAAATATGTTTATACATTGTAAGCAGCCTTTTTGAAGTTATAGGGTGTGTAGTAAAAAAATCCCATGACTCTTCGGGCATAAATTTATTTGAAACACAAATAGCCGCAATAGGATTGTAGCCGGCTTTTGTCATCAAATCTATTCCTTTTAAGTCTGCCCTGTATTCGTATTCTCTGGTGTTTAACTTCATCATTACAATTTCAAAACCGCCCTTGTAGGAATCAAGTGAATGAGCTGTTTCGTGAGCCATTATAAATGCAAGTTCATCGTCGTTATCTATATAAGGCAAAATCCCGGAAGAAATTGTAATGGTTTTATTGGTTAGCGATGCATGAGCATTTATTATTTTTGGAGTTTTGTCAAGATTAATCGGAATACGCTTATCAAGCTGATTTGCGTTTATAATTCTTGCTCCGACTTCAAGAATTTTTTGTTGTTCCTTTCCGTTTTTCTCCCAAAAATTTTCCATAGTAACGCCGGAACTTGATTCGACAAAATCTGCTTGAACAGTTAACCCCGCCAATAACAGCCCCAAAATTAACAAAAACTTTTTCATAAAATCCTCCTAAATTATTATACTTCAATTTTATATGCTGATTTTTTTAAAACTATTAGCCGATAAGAGAAAAAACAAAAATTTACATTTTTTAATTTTTCAAAGAAAGAAAAGTAAATAATTTCAACATATTTGTTTTTAATAATATATGAACAATTTGTGTGTAGATAATTTAAATTCTGTCTATAAGATTAATTTTTGCGGAACAACAATTCCGCACTATAAGCCTTTAAAACCTTTAGGTCAGGATACATTTGAGCGCACAACTTCAAAAAAAGAAATTTCTTTTGAAGGTTGGCCAAAGATTTTTTCTGAAGTCGGCGCTGTAACCAAAGAAGCAGTGGCAAAACTGTCAAAGGCGGAAATGCAGCATTTGACCAGTGTTGCAAAATCTAAAATTGATGAGCAACTTGTAGGTGATGTTACACGGTTTTCTCAAATTTTAAAAAGAGGCTTGGACAATAAATTTAACAAAAATTATGTTTTTGTTTCAATCGGTCAATCTCCGGCGGTATTTGGAGAAGCTTTGAGCACAATGGGGGTTAAAACGGCATTCTGTCCGATTTCAAATCTTACAAATTTGGGCGGAGCAGGGTCTATTTTAAAAAATCCTCAGCTTTCAAAATATTTTGACTATCTTAAAAAAATGGGACTTGATCCAGAAAAAATGAAAAATAGCGGTAAGCAGTACATCTTTGTAGATTATTCATCAACAGGAAGAAGCTTAAGAATATTTGAAGAACTGTTAAGAAATAAAAAAATAGGTTATAATTTACCTAATGTAAAATTCGTCTCTCTGCAAGATTTAATGGAATCGTGCAAGCCTTCAAGTATGGAAGAAATTAATTTTATGATGGATTTTTTAAAAAATTATGTGCATAATCCCAGATTAAAAGATTTTTCACCTATTTTTAAACTCCCCTCACAAGATATTCACCTTGTTCAACAATACCGAGATAAAACCCCTGCGAATGAAAAACTTAATATGTTGAAGTTTTTGGTTTTAAATAAAGTCTTGGGCAGATAATCTTTGTGTAAATTTTAATAAAAATTTAATTTGAATATAAAATGTTGATGATAGAATTATATAAAGTATCTGTCATTCTGAACTTGTTTCAGGATCTATCCGACATTGTAAGTTGGCAAGATGCTGAATACGTCGCAAGCGACACCCTCCCTTGTAATTCTCGCTTAGCTTCGGAAACAAGAGGATTTGTAAATTCAGCATGACAATATTTTTTGGATAAAATAAATAAAGAGGATATTTCATGTGCGGAATAGTAGGATATATAGGGGATAAACCGGTTGTTGACATTTTAGTCAACGGGTTGACAAGTTTGGAATACAGAGGATATGATTCCTCCGGCATTGCCTTGCATGCAGACGGAAAGATTAAAATATATAAAGCAGAAGGCAAATTGCAGAATTTAAAAGACGTTTTGGCAAAAGTCACGGGTGAAACCAAAAGTGCCAAAATGGGAATAGGACATATCCGCTGGGCAACACACGGGGCACCAAATGAAATTAATGCACACCCTCATACCTGCACTTGCGGAAAACTTGTTCTTGTTCATAACGGAATTATAGAAAATTTCAAAGAATTAAGAGAAGAATTAATCAAAAGCGGCTGCAAATTCTGCTCTCAAACAGATACAGAAACGGTGGCTCACCTTGTAGCACAGGAATTTCATAAGACAAAAGATTTGACAAAAGCGGTTAATCAGGCAACAAAAAGGCTTAACGGTGCTTATGCACTTGTAATAATGCATCAGGATTTGCCCGATACGATTGTTGCGACAAAAAGAAACGCCCCGCTGCTTGTGGGCTTGGGCGAGGGCGAATTTTTTGTTGCCTCAGATGTTCCTGCAATAATTGAGCACACCAACAGGGCACTTTATCTCAATGACGATGAGATTGTAACCATAATAAAAGACAAAATGATTTTGTCAGACACTCAAGGCAATGAACTAAAACAAAAAATCGAAGTTCTGCCATGGGAGCCTGTGGCGCTTAGCAAAATGGGATTCAAACACTTTATGCTAAAAGAAATTCACGAACAGCCCGATGTCATAAGAAACGTTTTAAGCGGTAAATTATATAATATTGATGAGCCGATTTCATTAAAAGAAGTTCAGCTTGACAGACAAACGCTTAAAAATTTAAACAGAATACAAATTATTGCCTGCGGAACTTCTTTGCATGCTGCTATGGTGGGAAAATATTTGATTGAAGATTTTTGCAATATTGCAGTTGACGTTGAGCCTTCAAGTGAATATATTTACAGAAAAACCGTCACAGACAGCAAAACTCTTGTAATAGGGGTTTCTCAATCGGGCGAAACGGCAGACACGATTACTGCCATTAAACAATCTAAGGAAAAAGGCTCGCATATTTTGATTATTACAAATCGCCCCGATTCAACCATGGCAAGAGAAGCTGACAGTTTGGTTCCTATTAATGCAGGGATTGAGGTTTCTGTTGCGGCGACAAAATCTTACACCGCACAGTTGATTTCTTTTTATCTGTTGGCACTTTATATGGCTGAAATTAAGGGAACACTTGATAATGATTTTTTAACCGAGTTAAAAAGAGAACTTATTATTCTTCCTCAAAAGGTAGAGATGATTTTATCTCACAAAGAAGAAATCCAAAAATGTGCCAAGGCATTTTCTGCCACAAGAGATTTTATCTATATTGCAAGGGGAATAAATTTTCCCACAGCACTTGAAGGTGCGCTGAAATTAAAAGAAATAAGCTATATAAATGCAACCGGCTATCCGGCAGGAGAACTTAAACACGGACCGATTGCTATGCTTGATGAGACCATGCCTGTTTTGTCGATTTTGATGCAAGGAAAAGTTTATGAAAAAATTCTTTCAAACGCCGAAGAAGCAAAAGCAAGAAACGCAAGGCTTATCGCGCTTACCAATTCAAAAGACGAAAAACTGAGCGAGCTTTTTGACTTTATTTTGAGAGTTCCGGAGGTTAACGAGGTATTTTCCCCTGTAATTGCAATGGTTCCGCTGCAGCTTTTGGCATATTATATCGCAGAATTTTTAGGAAAAGACGTTGACCAGCCGCGAAACCTAGCTAAATCGGTAACGGTGGAATGACACAAATAATTTCAAAATTAATAGAAATAGAAGTTCCTGAAGTGTTCGACAATGATTTTATTGAACAAAAACTTTTTGAAATGGGCATTAAGCCGCTACGTTGGGCTGTTGTAAATTTTGAAAATAATATTTTAACAATCAGTGTCGCCTGCGAGAGTTTATGATAAACTATTAATATAATAAAGGAGATAAAAATGCTTATGACAGACCAAAAATACGACATTAAAGACATAAATCTTGCCGATCAAGGCAAAAATCAGATAGAATGGGCATTTAAAGATATGCCTGTTCTAAATCAAATTCAAGAAAGATTTATTAAAGAACAGCCTTTCAAAGGGCTTAAATTATCGGCATGCGTTCACGTTACAAAAGAAACCGCAGCACTTTGTGTTGTGATGAAAGCAGGCGGAGCCGATGCGATTTTGGTTGCGTCAAATCCTCTTTCAACTCAAGATGATGTTGCAGCTGCACTTGTAAAACACTACGGAATTCCCACTTTTGCAGTCGCGGGAGAAAGCGTTGAAACATATAAAGAGCACATTAAAGAGGCACTTAATCATAGCCCTGATATTATAATAGATGACGGATGCGATATTGTTGCTATGATTCACGCCGAACACCCCGAAGCGGCACAAAAAGTAATCGGTTCAACCGAAGAAACCACAACGGGAATCCAAAGGCTTCAAGCACTTGAAGCTGAAGGAAAGCTTAAATTCCCCGCAGTGGGCGTCAACACAAGCATGACAAAGCACTTATACGATAATCGCTACGGTACCGGTCAAAGCACAATGGACGGAATAATGAGAGCGGCAAATATTCTTATTGCAGGAAAAACCGTTGTTGTATCAGGCTACGGATGGTGCGGAAAAGGCTGTGCGATGAGAGCAAAAGCTATGGGTGCAAATGTAATTGTGTGCGAAATTGATCCTCTAAAAGCACTTGAAGCGGCTATGGAAGGCTATAGAGTTATGCCTATCGATGAAGCTTCAAAAATAGGCGATATTTTTATAACAGTCACAGGAAACAAGCATGTTGTTGATGTACATCACATTTTGAATATGAAACACGGGGCTTTTGTATGTAACGCAGGGCACTTCAATTATGAAGTCAATGTTCCTGATTTAGCTAATGAAACAGTCGAAATCAAAAAAATCAGACCGACTTTGGAAGAATATAAGCTTAAAAACGGGAAATCGGTTTATGTTTTGGCAGAAGGCAGATTGGTCAATTTGATTTCAGCAGAAGGACATCCCGCAAGCGTTATGGATATGTCTTTTGCAAATCAGGCTTTGGGCATTGAATTTCTTGTTAAAAATAAAGGTAAGCTTGAAAATAAACTCTATACCCTTCCTATCGAAGTGGATAACGAAATTGCAAAAATCAAACTTGAATCAATGGGCATAGCTATTGACACCTTAACTCCGCTTCAGCAGGAATATTTGAGAAGCTGGAATATATAAGGCTTAAGAGCTGAACAGGTGAAAGGCTGAAAGAATTAAAAGAGGGTAGGATGGCAAGTAGTTTTCTTCTCACTTCTCACCTCTCACTACTCACTTATAAATACTGAAAGATACGATTTTGTCGGCATTTATGCCAAGCCATTCGCTGTGTGAAATATAGTGGGATTCACGGCCGCATTTTTGATCGGAACATTTGCATAAGTCTTCAAGCAGCCAGGTTTTGGCATCATTTAGGGTAAGAATACAATCGGATTCATCATCGGGCGGACAATTTGCAAGTTTCCCTTTTATTTTTAAATGGTTTGTCATAATCGCAACGGTTTCGACTTTATATTTTTTTGCGATGTGACAAATTTGTTTAACCAATTCCTTTGACATAAAAACCTCCTTTTATAAAATTTTAAAAGGATTTCTATTTTTTTAAATTGCCTTTAATGCTAATTTTGCGATTTTGTTCAAAGCCCATGTGAAAATTTATAACAAAATGTGGTATAATAATCGAAAATTAGCAAATTATTTTTTCAGAGTATTTTATACAGTCGCAGTGTTAAATAATGAAAGGCAAAAATTATGAACGTAAACAGTGTAAATCAAATGGCATTTACAGGCAAGGTGGCAACAACAAAAAACGGAAATGAGTACGAAAAAACAAATTCAATGAAATTAATATTTCCTGTAGCAGGTGTGGCTACAGCGGGAGTTTCTTGGCTTTTTAACGGTCGTGTTATTAAAAAAGCTATAAAAGAAATTTTTAAAGAAGTTGATATAGCCGATTTTTCTTCAGTAACTAAAAAATATAAAGGAATAATAGGCGCAGGTATTGGAGTTGGAATGTTGGTTGGATGGTTAGCGGAGGGAAGTATAGTAGATGCTATTATTAACAAATGCAGACGCAATGATGCCGATAAAGTCGCGCAAACAGGTGAGCATCTTAATAAAACCAACAACGGTAAAATAATTTTAGGCTCTATATCTTTGGTTAGCTCAGCTATATCTTTATTAAATAAAGCAAATGCATTTATACCTAAGAAATCAATTGCAATAGGTTCGGCCATAGGATTGGCTTCTTCAATCATTCTTGGAAGTATAATTGATAATAAAATTAATAAAACAAGAACAGATAAAGTTGCATAAATATAATTAATTTTAATTACAACGGCGGGGTTTTTGCATTTGCAAAACCCCCGCCGTTGTTTCACCCTCTCACCCCTCACTAATTACCCTTCTTTATATAATTTTTACTTGATTGGAAATCTTGTTGTGCCATAATATATTTAAACACTTGACTAATTTTTAAATACAGAGAGTTTTTTAAATGGAACAGGCGGAAGAACAAAATTTAGCATATTTATTAGACGGAAAAATTTATATTAATTTGACAAATAAATGCACCGCCAATTGTGTTTTTTGTATCAAAAGCCTCAAAGACGATGTTTGCGGCGCAAATTTGTTTTTAAAAAACGAAAAATTTGATGCACAAGATGTAATAAATCAGTTGAAAAAACTTGTCAAAAATGAGCGTGAAATTATTTTTTGCGGTTACGGCGAGCCTACTTTAAAACTTGAAATTTTAAAAGAGGTAGCAAAATTTATAAAAAAAAGCTATAATAATGTTAAAATCCGCATAAACACAAACGGACATGCAAATTGTGTTTATAAGCGAAATATAATCCCCGAATTAAAAGGACTTATTGACGAAATTTCAATAAGCTTGAATGCTTCGACAAGCAAACAATACGAAGAACTTACACAGCCGAAATTACCTTGTAAAGACCCGTTTGAAGAAGTCAAGGATTTTATCAAAAAGAGCGTTGAAGCAGGAATTGAAACCACCGTAACTGTTGTAAACGGCTACAAAAATCATAAAATCGACCTTGAAGCTTGTGAAAAAATCGCGCAGGATTTAGGGGCAAAGTTCAGAGTCAGACAATGGCTCGACGAGGGTTATTAAAAAGTAAATAGTAAATGGTAAATAGTAAATAGAAAGTGAGAAATCAATGTCAAAACAGTTAGACAAAATTATGAAACCCAAGTCCGTGGCGGTAATAGGAGCATCCACAAAACCCTTAGCGATAGGTTCTGAAATTATGCTCAGGTTAAAAGAGTACGGTTTTAAAGGGGATATTTATCCTATTAACCCCAAGGCAGACCAAATTGAAGGTTTTAAAGCATATCCCAGTGTTTTGGATGTGCCGGGCGAAATCGATTTTGCCGTTGTGGTTATTCCAAAACAATTCATACTTGATACTTTAGACCAGTGTAATAAAAAAGGCATAAAAGGGCTTTGTATCATATCTTCAGGTTTCAAAGAAGTAGGGGCTGAAGGCGCCGAACTTGAAAGACAGGTTCTTGAAAAAGCACAAGGCTACGGAATGAGATTTGTCGGCCCTAACTGTTTGGGGTTATTAAATACAAACGACAATGTAAGACTGGATGCAACATTTGCAGAAGCACTGCCTGAAAAAGGCGGAGTCGCTTTTGTTTCTCAATCAGGGGCACTTGGCGGCGGAATTTTAAATATATTAAAAGATTTGAATTTGGGATTTTCTCAATTTGTTTCAATCGGAAATCAGGCTGATATTAACGCAGAAACCATGATGGAATACTGGGAAGATGATGAAGATGTAAAACAAATTTTGCTTTACATGGAATCTATTGCCAATCCTGCAAATTTCAGAAAACTTGCAACGAGAATTTCAAAGAAAAAACCGATTATCGCACTAAAATCAGGACGTTCAGCAGCAGGTGCTTCTGCGGCATCTTCTCACACAGGGTCTCTGGCAGGTGCCGATAAAGCTGCGAACGCACTTTTGCAGCAGTCTGGTGTTATCAGAGAATACTCTTTGAAAAACTTTTTTGATACGGCAAAAGTTTTTTCAAATTGCCCGCTTCCTAAAGGAAACAGAGTTGCAATTATCACAAACTCAGGCGGTCCGGGGATTATGGCAACCGATGCGGTTTGCGAATACGGGCTTGAAATTGCAAAAATTAAAGAAGAAACGAAAGATTATTTGAGAAGTTTTCTTCCCGATGTTGCAAGCGTTAAAAACCCGATTGACATGATAGCATCAGCTCCCGCAGAACACTACCAAAAAACGCTTACTGCCGTTATTGAAGACGAAAATGTTGATATGATTATGGTTATTTTCCTTCCGCTTATCGGTCAAAAAGATATTGATGCTGCAAAAGCGATTATGGAAATTAAAGAAAAATATCCTCAAAAACCGATTATCGGCGTATTTATAACAAAACAGGAATTTTTTGCAAAAGTGGCTGACTTAAACCCTAACATGCCGTTTTTCATGTACGCGGAAGAAGCCGCAGACGGGTTCCACAGACTTGACCAATACAGAAAATGGCTTGAAAGAAAAGAAGGCAAAATGCCTTGCTTTGATGTTGACAAGGCAAAAGCAGAAAAAATTATCGCTCAATCAATTAATGAAGGTAGAGAACAGCTTACAACTTTAGAAAGTATTGATGTTCTTGATGCTTACGGAATAAGAGCATGCAAATACGGGCTTGCGACAAACGAACAACAGGTTGTAAACTTAGGAAACGAAATCGGCTATCCGGTTGTAATGAAAATGACTTCAAAAACAACTTCTCACAAAACAGATGTGGGCGGGGTCAGAGTTAACATCCAATCAGAAGACCAACTGAGAGCCGAATATCAAGACCTTATGGCAAAACTGGAAGAAAAAGGATTACTTGAAGGGCTTGAAGGAGTGATTATTCAAGAGATGGTAAAAGGTAACCGTGAAATGGTCTGCGGTGTTGCAACAGATCCTCAATACGGACCGATGCTTATGTTCGGGCTTGGCGGGGTATTCATTGAAGTTATGAAAGACGTAACTTTCAGAATCGCACCTTTGACTGATGTTGACGCCTCAGAAATGGTTCGTTCGGTTAAGGCGTTCCATCTGTTAGAAGGTGCAAGGGGAACAAAACCTGCCCAGATTGAACAAATCGAAGAAACTTTGTTGAGATTATCTCAACTGGTTAATGACTTCAAATTTATTGACGAGCTTGACATCAATCCTCTTCTTATTTCAGAAAAAACAGGAGAAGGAATAGCAGTTGACGGACGGATTAAAGTAAGAATGGCAGAAGCAAAAGAAGCTTTAGGCTGTACTTGCGGATGCGGCTGCAGCTGTAAATAAAAATAAAGCCAAAAATATAACCAGGCGGGATTTTTCTTTTAAGAAAAATCCCGCCTAGTTATTCATTTTTGTTCGCAGTATAATGAACATAAGCGTGAAATAGAAAGAGAAATAAAAATGGAACAAATCAGAGTACGGATAGCACCTTCGCCAAGCGGAAATTTACACATCGGAACAGCAAGAACAGCCCTGTTTAATTACCTTTTTGCAAACAAGCATAACGGAAAATTTGTATTAAGAATTGAAGATACTGACCTAGAGCGTTCAAGCGATGAATACATCAAAAATATTTTTGACAGCTTAAAAGCACTTGGCTTGCAGTGGGACGAAGGTCCCGATGTTGGTGGAGATTATGGTCCTTACAGCCAATCCCAAAGATTTGAAACTTATCAAAAATACGCACAAATCTTAATGGATAAAGGTTATGCGTATGAATGTTTTTGCACTCCCGAAGAATTGGATGAAGAAAAAAGAATTTCTCAAGAGCAAAAAATAGCTCACATTTATTCTGGTAAGTGTAAAAATTTAACCGACTCGCAAAAAGAAGAATTAAGAAAAGAGGGCAGAAAACCCGCCATAAGGTTTTCTGTTGAAGCAAGAGAGTTGATTTTTAACGACCTTGTTAAGGGCGAATTAAAACTTGATACAGGGCTTGTAGGCGATTTTGTAATTATGAAATCAAACGGTTCGCCGACTTACAATTTTGCGGTTGTAATCGATGATATGCTGATGAAAATTTCTCACATCATAAGAGGCGAAGACCATATTTCAAATACGCCCAAGCAAATTTTGATTTATGAAGCACTCGGGGCACAAGTTCCTCAATTCGGGCACTTGGGAATGATTTTAGCGCCCGATAGGAGTAAACTTTCTAAGCGTCATGGTGCAACTGCGGTGAGCGAATTTATTGAAAAAGGTTATCTGACAGAGGCTCTGGTTAATTTTGTTGCGCTTTTGGGCTGGTCGCCCTCTGATGGGGTTGAAATTAAAACCGTAGATGAAATCGCACAGGATTTCAGGATTCACGAGGTTTCTTCTTCAAATTCGATTTTTGAATACGATAAATTAAACTGGATGAACTCGCAATACATAAAAAAACTTGAAATAAATGAATTAAAAGAAAAATTGCTTCCGTTTTTAAAAGATTATGATTTATCAGAACTCAGCGAAGAAAAACTCACCAGAATGGTTGAAATCACAAGCGAACCGCTTGTAATTTTGTCTGATATAACAGATGCCGTACCTTATTTCTTCGGAGAAAAGGTAAATATTGACTTGGAAGTACAAAATGAAGTTTTAAATACTGAGATTTCTCAAACAGTATTAAAAGAAGTTGCAGGACTTGCACAAAATTGGAATTTTGAAGATGAAGAAGCACTTCATCATACCCTTGAAGAATTGAGAAATTCTTTCAAAGAGCGCGGAGTTAAGCCCAAAGAAACAATGTGGGCAATACGAGCAGCAGTTACAGGCAGAACAAAAGGGGCTGATATTTGTGCAGTACTTTGGATTTTAGGCAAGAAAAAAATATTAAACAGAATAAATAAAGCTATAAAGTAAAATTAAACAGGTTTTACGCCGAGTTTTTCGAGGCTCATTTTTACGTTTTCGGAAATAATTTTTCGAATAAGTTTAAGGTCCTCTTTTGTATATGAGGACTGTTTCAATGGGGTAAGAATTGCTCTTGTCATGAACTTAAAAGAAAGTATTTCTGCAATAATGGCAGAGGTTTGGAAAATAATTTTTTTATCATTTTCTGTTCTTCCTAAGATAGAGGCGAGAATTTTTCTGAAAGCCTTATAAAATATTTGAATTTTTTCATTATACAGATTGCTGAATTTTGAATTGGAGCTGGTTTGTTCTTTTATCATCAGGATAACAAAATTGTTGGGGACACTTTCTGAATAAAGAAAGGTTGTATATTTATCAAGAAGTTCAAAAAGCAGTTTGACTTTTTCTTCGTGCGTCATTTTGATTATGTCATTGGATTTTTCGATTTCTTCCTGTATAAATTTAAGCCCGTAATTTAGTACGGATTCAATTATGCTTATGTAAAGCCCTTCTTTGGTTTTAAAATAATAAGAAATCAGGCTTAAATTAACTCCGGCATGTTTGCAGATTTCTCTTGTGCTTGTAGAGTCAAACCCCTTGCTTGCAAACAAGATTATTGCCGAATTTACAATCTTTTTTCTTGATAAATTTTGTACTTTTTTTACTCCAGTCATTTTTTAATGCTAAAACAAAAAAATATAGAAATCAAACCAAAGAAAAAGAAAAGCAGCCTTTTGTTAGGTCGTTTGCTTAAAAATAAATCGGTCGACTGACCAAATATTGCTTGATTATAAACAAATGTAAACCTGAAAATACCTTTAGAAATTGATGTTCACGGACAAATAAAAGTTATATGGAGTTTTTGTTTTAAAAATGATAAATATTTGAATACGATTTAAAAAAGAGGATGCGATAAATTCAAAAATATATAATTTGTGAAATTTTTGTCGTTTTTCTTTAGGAAGTATTATTAGATTTTGGAATTAGGAGTATTTCAATGAAGAGACTTTTAACATTTTTGTTGCTTGGAGTGTTTTGCACAAGCATGTTATTACCCGCTTTGGCTGCTCCTGTAGTGCTTTCAGGTGCTGCAGCGGCAAATGCGAAAGCTATTAAGTACAAACCCAACGCAAGAAGTATAAATTATGCATTTGTGTTTGACGGACCTTCGGATAAAAACGAGGCTGTTCTTAAGCAGTTTCAAAAAGCCATAACGGCAACAACCGCACCTGATTACAAAGCCGAGTTTCCAAAAAATTTGGTTTTTGTGGGAAACTGGTCGCAGAGTGGAGTTAAAGCCGCAAGTGATAAGGCTTTAGTTTCAAATGCTACAATGGTTGTTTCGCTCGGATATTTGTCAAGCAATTATCTTGCAGATAAAAAGGGTAAAAATAAATTTGTTGTTACAATTGATCAATACGGGCTCAGAGATATAGGCGAGGGCTTTTTTAACCCTGTTCAACAATCCGTAAACGGTATCAAAAACTTCAAAACTTTGCTTAGCTTTAAAAAAGCCGCAATTTTGATGAATGAAAATTATTATAAAACCCAAAAAGACTGGGCTAAATTTGCGGGAGACAAAATCCCTAACATAAATTTTGCCGTTATACCTGCTACCACAGATGTTGCAGCTACAGTTGCAAGCATTCCAAACGACTGTGATGCTGTTGTGTTAACCCCTTTATTTAACCTTTCTGTCGAACAAAGAAAAAATCTTATTTCTCAACTTAACGCAAAAAAAATCCCCACATACTCAACATTAGGTAAAGAAGATGTTGAAATGGGCGTTTTGCTCGGCACAGGCGCATACGATTTAGACAGAAAAGTTGCAGAAATGACCTCTTTTAATATTAAAGGGGTGCTTGACGGTCAGACAAAAATGGCGGGTAAAGTTAATTTCTATGAAGATGAAATTCTTTATATGAACAGAGATACTGCAGATTTAATAGGTTATCAGCCTCATTTGAGGGTTTTATATAACGCAGAAGTTATTTCAAATAAAAAACCTGTTGTGTATGATTTATCAACTGTTTTTAATCTGTTAGAAACACAAAACTTAGATATTCAACGTAAGAAATTACTTGTTAAAGCGGCAAGAAGAGCAACAGCCGCAGCTGCATTAAGATACTTGCCTTCTGCCGTTATTAACCTCGGGTATCAACAGTATAACGAAGATTATGCAAATACTGTAAAACTTATGCAGCCTGAAAAAACTGGTGTTTTTCAAATAGGGTTAGAACAGGTTCTCTATTCTCCTGCGTTAGTTACAAACATAATCATCAAGAAAAAAGGGCTTAATTTTGCAAAACATGAACAGTTTATGGTTGAGCAAAATATGGGAATTGATATTGCCCTTTTGTATATTGAAACAAACATGCTCGAAAATATGATTAAAATACAAAAAGAATACGTCAAAGAAGCAAGAGAAAACCTTGCAATAGCACGCGTAAGAGAAAAAATGGGCGTGTGCGGAAACGAAGAAACAATGAGATGGGCAGCACAGCTTAACATCAAAGAACAACATCTTCTTGATATGAGAGAAGAACTTAAAAACTTAAAAATTGAAATAAATAAAATATTATTTAAAGATCAAAAGGAACAGTTTGAATTGGCCGCACTGACCACTAAAGATCCGGCTTTTTATACAAAAGATATTCACGTAATTAATTATGTGACAACGCCCGAAAAACTTGAAAAATTCACTCAAATGCTTATAGCAGAAGCCTTTAGGGTTGCCCCTGAATTGGCAAAATTAAAAACGGCAATCGAGATGAAAAACGCAGAAGCTGCTATGTATTATCAAAAATTCATTCTGCCGGATGCGAAATTGACTTATACCTATACATCACTGATGGACAGACAATTTGCGGGGGCTTTGCCGTCAATTCAAGCATATACCCCCGCATCAACAATATTGCCATTAACTGCTCTGCGCCCCGGTGCAACAAACTCTCAGTTGGGAATATTTGCTCAGTGGAGACCAATCGAAGGCGGTACAAAAATTGCAGAAATCGCAAGAATCAACGCCGAAAGACAAGAGCTTCAACGCTATCAAGATGAAGTCAAGACAGCCATAGAAGAGCATGTAAGACAAACAATAAACAGAGCGGTTGCCGCATACTTCAGCATTGAGAAAAACTACAAAGCAATGTATGCTTCTCAAGAAAATTATACTAAAGTAAAAGAAAAATATTTGATGGGCAAAGCGCCTATTGACCAATTAATCGATGCTGAAACCACTTACTTGAACTCTAAAGAAAAAGCAATGAATTCTCAATACGTTTTCTTTAAAGAGCTTGTATGGGTACAAAGGGCAATATGTGCAGTAAACTGGGCTACAGCATCACCCGAGGCAAAACAGTTTATTGAAAGCATCAAAAAGGAAATTGTTCCTCAACCCGATGTTTCATTACTGTAATTGTTAATAAATGATAATAATCAAAAAAGGGGCGCAATTGCAAAATGCAATTGTGCCCCTTTTTTAAATCAAATACCGTGTTATTTATTCTTCAATAAAAAATCTTTCATCCGAGAGAATGTTTTTCATATTCAAAATTTTATAAAGTTTATCTTCTATAACTACTTCGCTGAGGATATATTTGTTCATTCTGTTATAAGAATTTTGAATTATCAACTCTTCTGCTATGTTTATTATGTCAAATATTTCATCAGTGAGCAGTCCTATTTTAAAATCAACTGTTTCAACAATTATAATACTGTTTTTTTCTTTTATGGATTTTGGCTGAGAAATTCCAAGGAATTTTTTAATATCAACCACTGTTATAAAATCGCCCCTCAGTGTCATTATTCCCGCCACATAATCAGGAGTGCACGGGACGGGGGTGACAGAAACATCTTTCAGAAATTCTTTTACATATTCCAAGGTTATGCAGTATATATTTTGACCCAGCAGGAAAGAAATGAATTCGTCTTGGGAAAAAATATTTTTAGCCAATCCGTGTTTTGATTTTTCCGACAGTTCCGTGTTTCTTTGCATTAATTTATATCGCGAATTATCGTCATTTGGAAAAAGTGAAGGGATATTAATATTTTCGTCTTTAACCCCTTTTTTTAAAATGTTTTCTAAAGTATTAAGGTTAATTACGGAAATTATTTCATTTTTTTCTCGGTAAGAAAAATCTATAATTTTTTCTTTTTTTACTTGAGCGGCATAATCCGTTTTTGACTGTTCGATAAAAATAATATCTTCGACTTTATCAATTATCAGCCCAAACATTGATTCGTCTGTTTTTACAACTAAAAGCTGGTTTGAAAGGCAGTAGGGCGTAACTTGTATATTAAGATAGAACCTTATGTCAAGAACGTTGAGGGTAAAATTATTATAATTAAGCAGGCCTATAATGTTGTTTTTGAGTTTTTGCGGATATTCCAAATAAGGAAGCTTCATTATTTCCACTACTTGAGATACTTCAATGGCATATTTCTTCTTTCCGAGTGAAAAATAAAGATATTGCGTTTCGTCGTTGTCGACTATTTGGTTATTTTGAAATTTCTGCAAATTGTTCATAAGAGTAGGTTATAACCCTGTTTCTTCCGTCCTGCTTAGCTTTATAAAGTGCTTTGTCCGCGCTTTCAACAAAGTCTTTTTCCGTTTCTATTGTTTCAAAATTAGTGCTTAATCCTATACTAACGGTAATATTTGTTTCAATATCATTATAGCAGAATTTATACTGTGAGATTTTTTCTCTCAGTCTTTCAATTGGGATAAGAGCGTTTTCAATGGTTGTTTCTGTGAGTATTATTGCCATTTCTTCTCCGCCATAGCGGTAAATCATATCGGTTTTTCTGAAAGATGCGGATAATAAGTCTGATATTTCTTTCAGAACGTAGTCCCCGTATTGGTGGCCGTAGGTGTCGTTAACCTTTTTAAAGAAATCGATGTCAATTATTGCCAAACTCAAATCGCCGTTGTAGCGCATTACCCTCGAGAACTCCCTTTCAAGGTTGTATTCAAAGTGTCTTCTGTTGTAAAGTCCGGTAAGTCCGTCTGTGACCGAAAGGTATTCTGTTTCGGAATATAAAAATCTCATTTTAAACAGCAGTAAAAGTTCGTTTACCATTGTGTCATAAAATTTAAAATCAGAATAGTTTATTTGATTATTGCTGAAAAAACACACTCCGCCCAACAATTTATCTTCAAAATTTATCGGAAAAACATGGAAAGATTTAATATCGTCAAAGGATACAATTTTTTCTTCTTCGTTAACATTTTCCCTTACGATATCATGTCCGAAATCTCTTATGGTAAATTCAGGCATATCAGGCATTTGGGCAAAAAAATCACGCTTAATTTTTTCTATAACAAAGTTTGATACAAAAGACTTGTTTATATCTAAATGAAGAATATTTTTGTCGTTTTTATCAAGAGATTTAAAAAATATCCCTGCGACATTGTAATCGATGAACATGCTCAACAGTTCAAATGTTTTTTCAATCAAAACTTTTTCGTGCGTTAAATATTCTCCCAAATCTCTAAATTCGTTTAAGAAAGTTGAGTTCATAAGCAATTCGTCAAGAACATCGTTTATTTGGTTTTGTACACTTTCTTCACGAATTTGTTGGCTTAATATAAATTTTTTATAATCTTCGGAAACTTTTTTTTGTTCAATAAGTTCACAAACTTTTAAATGCAGTTCTTCAAAATTTTCGCTTTTCGACATGAAGGCGTCTGCACCGGATTTTCCTGCCCAAAATTCATCTACTTTTTTGTCTAAGACGGTGAATAAAATTATAGGTATTTTTTTTGTTGCAGAGGTGTTTTTAAGAAGTCTGCAAAGTTGGTAGCCGTTAAGATTCGGCATTATTACATCGGATAAAATTATATCAGGGGCAATCTCAAAAACTTTTTTATATCCTTCGGCACCGTCTTGTGCGGTTTGAACATCAAACCCCGCCTTTGTAAATTTGATTTTTAAAGATTCAAGTTGGGTAGTACTGTCGTCTATTAATAAAATTTTATTTGCCATAAAGTGTCTTTCGTATTTATAATGGAATAATTATACAACAAATTAATGATTATTAAAATAAATTTTACATTTATAATAAAGAATACAAAATATAAAATAAAAAGGAGTTCGTATGAAAACAGAGACAAAATTTAATTTGGGGCAAAGAATTAAAATAAAGAATATAATAGACATTACCCTTCTTTTGTTAACCGCTGCAGCTTTACTAATTTTAGGGTTTTCAAGGCAAATAGGCATATACGATGCGATTGTGTTTTCTGTGATAATTATTTTCTACATTATACAGTATTCATTGAGTCAAAATTGGATTAACAAAGAATTAAGAAAAAGTGTAAAAAAACAAATAAATCAGTCCAAGGCTGTAGTTGAGGAAATTTTTGAGTCTGCTCAAAAACAAAAAGAGTCCCTGCAGGAATATTTAATTATGACAAAACAGGCGTTGGAAAATATAAACGAACTTAAGGTAAATTCGGAAAAATCTAAGCAAAGTTCAACACAAGTTTTGACAAAGGCTGAAAAATCTCTGGGATTTTCTCAAAAAGAACAAGAAGCCGTTAAAGAAAATATTGAAAAGATGATAGTGTTAAGACAAAAAATTCAGGTGATAGCAGAATTAATTTTAGAGCTTTCCGAACATACCCAGCAAATAGGAAGTATTGTGGGAATAGTCGAAGACATTGTCGAGCAGACAAACATGCTCGCTTTAAATGCTGCTGTTGAAGCTGCAAGGGCCGGAGAGCATGGTAAAGGATTTGCTGTTGTCGCAGGTGAAATAAGAAAACTTGCGGATGAATCCAAACAGGCAACAGCAAAAATAACCAATTTAATACAAGATATTCAACAGGCGACAAACTCAACTGTAATGGTCACAGAAGACGGTTCAAAAGAAATTGAATCCGGCGTCAAGCTTGCTGATAATATAAATAAAAATATAGATTCATTGATTAGTTTGATAAGCGAGGTTAATTTATCGGCCGAAGAAATTTGTTCCAATTCGCAGGTTCAGACGACTTATTCGGAAAAAGCCGAAAGTTCCGTTCAAAGTATAGGTGACGGGTTAAAAGAGTCTTTGAATTCTTTGGAAGAAAATATTCAAAAAATAAAAGCGCTAAATGTTATTTCAGTTTCTTTTAAGGAAAACTTTACCGATGAACAGGATTTTTAGATGGATTTTCAGGAAGAAGAATTTAATGAGATTTTAAGAATTTTTCAAATTGAGTCTGAGGAAATTATCTCAAGACTTAATGCCAATGTTCATGATCTTGAAAAGGATCCGAAAAATAAAGATATTATCTTTGTGCTGTTTAGAGATGCCCATAGTTTAAAGGGTGCTGCAAGAATGATTGGTTTTAATAATATTCAGACTTTGGCACACAAAATTGAAGATGTTTTGGGAATGGCAAAAGACAGTCAAATAATTATCAGTTCTGAAATAATAAACGCTTTATATAAGAGTATTGATTTTTTATCAGAGATTATAGAAAAATCTATCAAACAAAAAACGGAGCTCTATGACGAGGCGCTCAGCGTTCAAATAGATAATTTGGATACAATATGTGCAAAGCTTCAACAGAATGAGGCAAAAGAGGAAGAAAA
This sequence comes from uncultured Muribaculaceae bacterium, assembly GCA_964640325.1. Classification (GTDB taxonomy): domain Bacteria; phylum Cyanobacteriota; class Vampirovibrionia; order Gastranaerophilales; family Gastranaerophilaceae; genus DAOQAU01. Next base: position 35,047 of record CAZXID010000006.1, read on the forward strand.
AGACGATGAGATTAATATTGCAGAGCTTAGAAGCAATATCGATGAGATAAATTCTTTAATTTCAGAGGGGCTTTTTGATCTCATGGTGGCTTCAAGTCAACAAAATCAAGAGGTGATAAAAAGATTTTCCATTAAAATAAATAAACTTTTTGAAATTTTGTCCAAAATAAAGGCATATGACATTAAAAAAGCCCTTGAGGATATGAAAGTTAAATTAGACTTTGTTATAAAAACATCCGGTAATTTTACCTTAAAAGAAATAGATGATTTTCAAAAAAATATAGACATAATTATTTTAAATTTGGCGTCCGTGTGCGAAATACATGGCATAAAAATTCCTGATTATTACTCTTTGGCTTTTGATATTTTTTCTCAAAAACAGGATAAAGCACCCCTGCAAAAACAGGATTCGCAGCCGCAGAAAGATTTAGATAAAAAACACGAAACTTTTGAAAAATTAGAAATTGAGCAAAAAAAACAAGAAAAAATTGAATTTGAAAAAATCGAGCAAGATGAAACATTTGAATCCGAAAATCTTTTAAGTATAAGGACAATGTTTTCGTCACTGTCTTTAAATTACAATTTACTGGGGGATATAAGACAAAAGCTTATAGATTTTAACAATGTAGTGCAAGATGAGACTATCAATTCCATAGTAAAAAATGTTTTAAAAATAATAGACTTTTCAATACAAAATCAAATAAAGCTGGGGGAAGATATAATCTCTGCAATGGAGCAGGGTGTTGACTATTGTTTGGCAAAGTTAGATAATCGCCAAGAGGCTACAGACAGCGAGCTTATTATGCAGCGGCTTGAGGTGGTGCAGCAGGTTCTTGAGCTTAATAAAGAACCCGAAGAGAATAATTTAACAAGAAAGCATACGGATTTAATTAAGAAAAGTTCTGAGTTGAATGCTGTTTTTGATACAGGGGAGATAAAGACTTTGAGGGTTGATTCTGCCAAGCTTGATTCTATGGTAAATCAGGTCGGGGAGTTAATGATTGCTAAAATTAAATCAAAAAAACACCTGCGGGGGCTCGATGAAATAAATAATTCAATGGATGATTGGCAGAAAAATTGCACAAAAGTATTGAATCATCTGAGATATTTTGAAAAAAGATACGCCAAAAATCAAACTGAAGATTCTAAAACATTTTATTTTATAAATCAGCTTTTGACAATTTTGGATAACAACTGCAGAAATTTTTCTGATACGATTAAGGAAATTTCAAATCTTCGCAGGATAATTCAGGAAGATGACCTAAAAATGGGCTTGATAATAGATGACTTGGAAAATATGGTTAAAAATATAAGGGTTTTGCCTTTTGCCACGGTTTTTCATATTTTTGGCAGAATGGTCAGGGATATTGCGCAAGAAAAAGGCAAACAGATAAATTTTGAAATATTCGGCAGTGAAACAAGCACTGATAAAAAAATAATAGAAGAAATTAAATCACCTCTTATTCATATAATAAGAAATGCCATTGACCATGGAATTGAAACACCCGATGAGCGAATGGCACTGGGGAAAGAGCCTGTCGGAAATATTATATTGAAAGCCTCGCAAACAGACAATAGGGTTAAAATAGAAATACACGATGACGGGCGGGGCATAGATGTTGCAAAAATAAGAGAAAAGGCTTTAAAAAAGGGTTATTTGAAACAAGAGGAAGCAGATTCCATGTCTGATGAGCAAATAACAAATCTTATTTTTGCCCCTGGATTTTCGACCGGAGATGAAATTACAAGTATTTCGGGAAGAGGAATCGGCCTTGATGTTGTGCATACAAAAATATCACAGTTAAACGGCAAAGTTAAAGTTTTATCCGAGTTAAATAAAGGCTGCAGTGTTATAATAGAGCTTCCTACAACAATGTCAACGCTTAAGTCGTTTTTGGTAAAAGCATCGGAGCAAGTATTTGCCATTCCAATGAATATTATAAATTCTGTAATGTTAAAAAATGCCGATGAAATATTTGTTGACGAAGGGCACAAAAGTATTATCATAGAGGGCAAAACCATACCGATTTATAGTTTGTCGGTAATTTTAAATTTGCCTTTATATAAAAAAAGTGCGGCAAAAAAAACAATTTTGACGCTTGAAAGTGATAACAAAATAATAGGACTGGAAGTTGATAAGTTATTGGGGGATCAGGAAATTCTGCACAAAAAACTTTCAGCCCCGCTTTATAAGTTAAAAAATATTTCAGGAGTTACCACTTTGGCATCGGGAGATTTGTGTTTTATATTAAATATTTCCGAACTTTTAAAAAATGTCAGCAAAATAAATTTTGTCGAACAAAGCCAAGTTTATGAAAAAATTGCGCTTAGAGAAAATAAAATACTGCTGGTTGATGATTCTATAACAACAAGAACTCTTGAAAAAAATATTTTAACCAGAGCAGGCTACAATGTTGAAGTTGCACTTAATCCGATAGAAGCGTTTGAAAAACTTTCAAAAGAAAAATTCAGCTTGATAATAAGTGATATTGAAATGCCTGAGATGGATGGTTTTGAATTTTTATGTAAATTAAAATCCGAAAAAAAATATTCTAAAATACCTGTGATTATGTTAAGTTCTTTGTCAAAAGAAAGTGAAAGAAAAAAAGCCAAAGAATGCGGCGCAAATGAATATTTAAACAAAAACGAGTTTGATCAGGATAAGTTTTTGGCAATCATTGAAAAGAATTTTAGCGGATAATTTTTTTATTGTTTATTTTTAATTTTCGGCTGGTGTTATTTAAAACAAATTCAGCTGCGGAGCTTGGATTTGAAGCTGGTTTTGTTCATTCTTGTTTGAGCGTTTGCGCGTGGACAAATCGTTTGAAAAATCACGCTGCATTTTTGTCATTAATTCTTGCGAACGGTTGATAACGCTCTGCGGAAGCCCAGCCATTTTTGCCACCTGAATCCCGTAACTTTTGCTCGCCCCGCCTTGAACTATTTTTCTTAAAAATTCAATTTCACCGTTTTCTTCGCTTACGGTAATTCTGTAATTTTTAATTTGTGGGTAAGTGTTTGTCATAACATTCAATTCATGGTAGTGGGTTGCAAAAATGCATCTTGCCTTAATTTTTGTGGCTATAAATTCTGCAACCGCCCAAGCAATAGCCACTCCGTCGTAAGTGCTTGTACCGCGCCCTATTTCATCTAATAGAATCAGACTTTTTTCACTTGCCGAATTCAAGATGTAGCCTGTTTCAATCATTTCTACCATAAAGGTGGATTGTCCCAGTGTTAAGTCATCCGATGCGCCCACACGGGTGAAAATTTTATCTACAACTCCCAATTTGACATAATCTGCCGGAACAAATGAGCCCATTTGCGCCAAAATGGCTATCAGCGCATTTTGGCGCATAAAAGTAGATTTACCCGCCATATTAGGTCCGGTCAAAATCATAAATTGTGGCGTTGCGGCTGAATGGCTGAATGGCTGAAAAGCTGAATGGTTTTTATTTTTGTCATTTGCTTGAAATTCGGGTGAGGGGTATTTTTGGATTGCTTCGTCGTTCGCTTCGCTCACTTCTCGCAATGACAAATCTGTTTTGTGTTCCCCATTTCCTGCTCCCTGTTGATACGCAAGCTCCAAATCGTTTGCAACGTAAGCGCCCAGCGGTAAAACTTTTTCCAAAACGGCATGGCGACCGTTTTTCACAAGAAAATCTGAACTTTCATCTATTATAGGTCGTGTGTAGTTGTTTTCTAATGCCACAAAAGCAAGCGAGGTCAAAACGTCAATATTTGCAATGCAATCGGCAACTTCTCTTATTTTTGTTACATATTCTTTTGAATAATTTTTTAAATCGTTAAATAATTTATTTTCAATCTCCAGTGCTTTGAATTGAGCAGAAAGCACATCGTCTTCGTGCTTTTTTAATTCATCCGTTATAAATCTTTCGGCATTTGTCAGAGTTTGTTTGCGAATGTAGTTGCCGGGAACAAGGTTTAAATTTGAATTTGTAATTTCAATAAAAAAGCCAAAAATTTTGTTGTAGCCGACTTTTAAAAATTTCATCCCTGTGCGTTCTTTTTCTTTTTCTTCAAATTCTTTTAGCCATTTTTCCCCTCCTGTAAGCAGATCTTTAAAGTAGTCTAATTCTCCGCTTACTCCGGATTTAATTACCCCGCCGTCTTTTGCTGAAATCGGCGCATCCTCGCGGATTGTTCGCTCAATTATGTTTGCAAATTCTATTAATTCTTGTTCATGTCGGTTTAATTTATCAAAAGAATCGCTTTCTAGTCCCTGAATTTCTTTTATTATCTGCGGGAGCATAAAAAGAGAGTCTTTTAGCCCGAGAAAATCTCTGGGGTTTGCAGAATTGTTGCTTAATCTTGTCGAGAGTCTTTGAATGTCATAAATTTTTTCTAAAATGTTTGCCAATTCATTTCTGATTTGGGGTTTTTGGATTAATTCTTCTATAACATCAAGCCTTTTATTTATTTCGTCAACATTTTTTAAAGGCTGGCAGATGCGGATTTTTAAAAGCCTTGCGCCCATGTTGGTTTTGGTTTTATCAATTGCCCAAAGAAGCGAGCCATACTTGTTTTGTCCTCTGAGAGTTTGTGTCAATTCCAAATTTTTTCTTGTGTTGGCATCAATTAATACAAATTCGTTTAATTCATAAGGGGTTATTGTGTCAAATTTTGGAAAATTTTCTTTCATGGTCTCCCAAATGTATGCAACAAGAGCACCGCAGGTTAAAAAGCCCGTTTTATAATTTTCATATCCGAAAGCTTCAAGTGAATTTGTCTTAAAAACCGTTTTTAAATTGTTTAGTGCAAAGCTTTTTTCAAAAATGCTCGAAGGGACTTTTGAACAGTTGTAATTATTTACGATTTCATCTGGCAAATCTATTTTTTCATCGGGAACAATCTGAAACGGCATTACTTTTTGTGCAACAGACGGTGCTATAATTTCAGCCGGCTGGAGCCTTGCAAGCTCGGATAAAATCATGCTCAAAGGTGCTTGTGTGGTTTTAAATTCTCCCGTTGAAATATCGGCATAAGCAAAGCCGAATAATTCGTTATTTTTATCTTTTATAATCGCGCAAATATAATTGTTTGAATTTTTATCAAGCAAGTTGCTTTCAGTGAGAGTTCCAGCGGTAACAAGTCTTACCACACCTCTTTTGACTAAAGTTTTTGTCTCTTTGGGATCTTCTAACTGTTCGCAGATAGCAACTTTGTAATTTTTTTCTATTAGTTTTTCAAGATAATTTTCTACTGCTTTTGCGGGGATTCCTGCAAGCGGAATTCTTCCCATTTTTGCGCCTGCATCTTTTCCGGTCAGGGTAAGTTCCAATTCTCTTGACATGGTAATTGCATCTTCAAAGAAGGTTTCGTAAAAATCGCCTAAGCGGTAGAGCAAAATTACATCCTGATGTTGCCTTTTAATTTCAAGATACTGGGCAATAACAGGTGTTACATCCTCAATATTTACATCTAAACTGTTTACATTATTGATTTCTTGCTTTGACATTGATACACTTATCCTAGAAAAATATTGGGAAGACTCCCAAATTATATATTTTGTCATGCTGAATTTATTTCAGCATCTTACCAGCAAAGTAAGTTGGATAGATCCTGAAATAAGTTCAGGATGACAGGCAGGTTTAGTTACATTATTTTAACTTGAAATCAGGAGAAATTCAACATGGGCTGTTTAAAAAATGTTTTCAAAGCAATAATTCTTGTTTTGGCCGCCATAGGTTTTGTATCCATAGGCGGAAAAGATTATGTCGTAAATCTCTGGAATCAATACACAAATCCTCCCCAAGATGTTATGCTTGAGCGGGCAAAAAAAGTGGGGGATTTTTCCCAAGTTCCCGATGAATACGAGATAGATAAAGCAGCATCGGTTCTTGGTTATAACGGAGTTTTGGCAGAACACAGAGCAACGGGACAAAAACTTGTTGTGGTGGATTCGGGCAAAAAACCGCTTCTTACTCCCGGGGATTTTGAAGACGGAAGTGTTGATAAAAAACTTGAAGATTTGAGACAAAAGTTAAAATATCAGTTCGTGAATATTCAAGATTTGAAAATAACTAAAAAAGGCAAAATAAAAACATTTGGCAAAACCGTCAGATATGTAAGGTTTCAGGCAAAAGCAAACAAATTGCCTGTCGGTGATTTGGAAGGGATAATCTCTGCTGTTGAAAGCGAGGACGGAAAAATTAAAATAATTGTTTCTGCAAATGAAAAGGGCAAATATTCTCAAATAGTCTCAGAAGAATTTTTCAAAAAAGTACGAGAATAATTTTTTAAATAAAAACGGGCGGCGAAATTAAAAATTTCGCCGCCCGTTTTATTTGTCTTTCTTTACAAATATTTGTTTTTAAATTAGAATTAAACTTGTAAAATCTGTTGTGCATTAAAATTTAAAAGAGAGTCGCGGGGTCTAATGGGAAAAGATTTAAAATATAAAAGAGTTTTATTAAAAATCAGCGGCGAGGCGCTTTTGGGCTCGCAGGAATTTGGGATTGACCCAGTTCCGGTTGAGATGATAGCCAATGAAATCAAGCTTGCTCATGATGAGGGCGCTCAAATAGGCGTTGTTGTAGGTGGCGGAAATATTTTCAGAGGCGTTAAAAATAGTGCCAAGCTTGGAATGGATCAAGCCTCGGGCGATTATGTCGGAATGCTTGCTACAGTTATGAATGCGCTTACTCTTCAAAGTGCGCTTAAAAAAGTCGGGGTTTCATGCAGGGTTCAATCTGCCATTCAGATGAATCAGATAGCAGAGCCTTATATCCGCTTTAAGGCAATAAGGCACCTTGAAAAAAGCAGGGTAGTAATTTTTGCTGCAGGTACTGGAAATCCTTTTTTCACAACGGATACGGCAGCATCGCTAAGAGCCTCTGAGATTAACGCAGATGCTATGCTTATGGCAAAAAATGGCGTTGACGGGGTTTATTCGGATGATCCAAGAGTTAATAAAAAGGCTGAAAAATTTGATAAAATATCTTACGATGATATTATAAAAAACGGTCTAAAAGTTATGGATACTGCATCTTGTGCGCTTTGTAAACAAAACAATATTCCTATTATTGTTTTTGATTTTCAGGCAAAAGGCAGTATCAAAAAGATTTTACACGGTGAAAAATTAGGAACTTACGTAGGAGGATAATATGTCAGAAGCAGTAGATGAAATGTTTTTATTCGGCGAAGAAAAAATGGAAAAGGCTATAAACCAGCTTAAAAAGGAGTTTGCTTCAATCCGCTCAGGCAGAGCAAATCCAATGATTTTAGACAAAGTCATGGTTGATTATTACGGTGCTCCGACCCCCTTAAGACAGATGTCACAGGTGACTGTTCAAGACGGAACGACTATTGTTGTTTCGCCTTATGATAAAACCATAATTAAAGAAATTGAAAAGGCTATAATCAAAGCTGAATTGGGAATTCCTCCAAACAGTGACGGAATTGTCATAAGACTTGCATTTCCTCCTTTGACTGAAGAAAGAAGAAGAGAAATTACAAAAGATGTTAAAAAGCTCGGTGAAGATTCAAAAGTTGCCATAAGAAATATAAGAAGAGATATGGTTGACGAGTTAAAAAAACTTGAAAAATCTGAAAATCTTCCTGAAGATGTTGCAAAAGACAATCAGGATGAAATTCAAAAATTAACCGACAAATACGTAAAAATGATTGATATGACTGTTGAAGAAAAAGAAAAAGAGGTCTTAACCGTTTAATGAACTTAACTTTAAACAAAAATGTAACAAGATTAATTACAGGTACAATTATAGGGCTTATTGCTCTTTGGTGTCTTGTTTATGGTGGTATTGCGCTTTTAATTCTTATTTCTGTTTTTGTATATATAGGTTCAAAAGAATACGTTAAAATACTTGAAAATAAAGGATTTTATCCGAGTATAAAAGTGATTTTCTTTTCTGCTGCGACTTTTGCCATGTTGGCTTATTTTAATCGATTTGACCTTATAGCAATAGCCTTTACAATATGTTCAATAAGTGCTTTTATGTGGGTTTTGTTTAAAGGAAGACAGCCTTATATAGCAAATGTTTCAACCACTATTTTAGGTTTTGTTTATTGCGGGTGGTTCCCATTGCATCTTTTGCTGATAAGGGGGCTTAATGCTGAAAATTATCATGGATTTTTGAAGCTCAATATCCAAAATGATGGTCTTGGCTATGTTATGTTGCTTTTTACCATAATACTTTTAACAGATACCGGCGGCTATTATTTCGGGAAAAAATTCGGCAAACACAAACTAGCACCCATAATAAGTCCTAAAAAAACAATCGAAGGTGCAATAGGCGGAAGCATTTGTGCAATTATCGGTTCATTAATCGTTGGTTATTTTATTCATTTGGGATTTTATCATTCAATTATTTTAGGGGTTTTGTGTACATTTTTTGCTCAAATAGGTGATTTATCAGAATCTCTGATTAAAAGAGACGCCGGAGTCAAAGATTCCGGAAACACTTTGCCTGGACACGGTGGATTTTTGGACAGAACAGACAGCTATGTTTTAACTATTCCTGCTATGTTTTACTATTTGAAATATTTTGTTGTCTCTAATCAAATTTGGTTTGATTTTATTAATTTTGTAAAAGGATTTTTCCATGCACTTGGAGTGTGAAAATTTAAAAAAATTGGAAAAGATTTTTAATATTACACCTGAAAATCTTAAAAATTTTGAAAAAGCATTGACTCACAGTTCTTTTACCAAAGAAAATGATATTAATTCGCTTGAAAATTTTGAGCGTCTTGAATTTTTGGGCGATGCGGTCTTAAAATTGTGCGTATCAGAAATTTTATATAAAAAATTTCCTAAATATTCAGAAGGCGAGCTGACAAAAATTCGCTCAGTTTTAGTTTCGGATAACACTCTTGCTCAAGTTGCAAAAAAAATAAAACTGGATAAGCTCTTGATTTTGGGCAAAAGAGAAGAAAAAACAGGCGGCAGAAAAAAAAGCTCAATTCTTGCTTGTGCGTTTGAAGCCGTTTTGGGCGCATATTTTCTTGACGGTAAATATATAGAGATTTCAAAAAGTTTAGAAAAAATTTTTAAATCTTTTATAAAAGAAATTGATGAAAATTTTGAAAAATTTAACGCAAAAGCAATTTTACAGGAATATACTCAGTCACAAAATAAAACGACACCTTTTTACAAAATTGTTGAAGAAAAAGGCCCTCAACATGATAAAGTTTTTGTGGTAGAAGTATCTTATATGGAAAAAACTTTGGCAAAAGGTACGGGCAAAACAAAAAAAGAAGCCCAGCAAGATGCAGCCCTTTTGGCATGCAAAAAGCTCGGAGTAATTAAGTAAATAGTAAATGGTAAATAGGAAATAGGAAATGAAAACTATAATTTCACCATCAATATTATCAGCAGATTTTGCAAATCTTGAGCAAGGCATAAAAGCAGTAGAAAAAGCAGGGGCGCATTGGCTTCATATTGACGTTATGGACGGACATTTTGTTCCTAATATTACAATCGGCGTTCCTGTTGTTAAATCAATTAAAAAAATAACAAAACTCCCTTTGGATGTTCATTTGATGATTGAAAAACCCAAAAAATTTGTTAAACCGTTTGTGGATGCAGGGGCTGATATTATAACTTTCCACTGGGAAGCTTGTGAGGATAAAGTGTTGGAAGTGGTTGATTATATAAAATCTTTCGGGATTAAAGCAGGACTTTCCATAAAACCTAAAACCGATGCAAAACAAATAATTCCGTTTTTAAAAGATTTGGATATGGTTTTGGTAATGACAGTTGAGCCCGGATTCGGAGGACAGGAATTTATGCATGATTGTGCCCAAAAAATACTTAAAATAAGACAAAATGCGCCTGAAAATTTAATAATTCAAGTTGATGGAGGTATAAATAACGTAACCGGAAAAATCTGCACTTCTTTGGGCGCAAACTCTCTTGTTGCAGGGAATTACATCTTTAAAAGTAAAGATATTGAACAGGCTGTTAAATCTTTAATGTAATAATAGTTTAAAAAGGGGCGGGGTTTTTGAAAAAACCCCGCCCCTTTTATTATTATTTTTTATACGTTTATATTAAGTATTCTTCCTTCTGATTGGTGGCGTATAAAATTTTCTTTTGGATCTAAAACTCTTTTTGTGATAACATCTTCTATTATTCCGCCTTCACTTTGGATATAGTTTGTTGCTACGGGTTTTTCTATAAAATTAAAGGAAGTGTCAAAAAGCACCGGTGTTTCGGATTTTGGGTCATCAATTATAGGTTTTGCAACTTTTTGAAAAACATCTTCAAGCGGTGTTGAAAGCTCTTTTAAAAGAGCTTTTTCTTGAGCGGGTGTCATCTTAGGCGGTTTGATTTCAGGTATTGAATCAAGTATTATTTTTGTAACTCCGCCCTCATGAGGGACAAATAGTACTTGTTTAGCTGCTTTTCCTACGGCGTTTATTGCTGTCATGGTATCCTCTTTTCATAAAATATACTTATACACTTTAATATTAAACATCGTCAAAATTTTTTTTGCTAATTTTTTAAGAAATATTAATTTAAATTTTTTTTAAGATTTTTTCCAGTCGGTCAAGTTTTTTTAAATTTGTTCCAAGTCCGCATAAAAACATTACAGACTTTTGGTTTGAAATTTCATCTTCAATTTTGTATTTTTCAAACAGAATTTTTGAAAATTCAAATCCGTTTAACTTTGGATGTTTAACCAAAATTTTTGTAATATCATTTTGATAAAACTCTAAAAATGAAAGATTTTCTTTCATTTTTTCAACACTTTCAATCAATTCCAAAATTTTTATTTTACCTTTTTTTGAATTTAAAAAATTTACATTTTTTTCAATGCTTGCAAGCAAAGGGTAAGAAGGGCTTGTGGTTGAAATTAAAGAAAGTGCGCTTTGAATATCGGCATTTTTTAAATTGCAGTGTAAAAGTGCCGTTGGATTTAGGCCTCCTGCGGTTTTGTGTAACGACTGGATTATAAAATCGGCCCCCTGATAAATTGCAGACTTCGGGAGTTTGTCGCAGAAAGGATAAAGTGCGCCATGGGCTTCGTCTACAATTAAATAAGTTTTATATTTTTTACAGAGGTTTGAAATTTTTCCAACATCGCAGGCAATTCCTTCATAGGTGGGTGAAGTTATAATAATCGCTTTGACTCCCCCTTTTTTTAAAATTTCTTCTATTTGTTTTAATTTTGGAGTTGTATAAATCCCCCAGTTTTTATCAAACTCGTATTCATAAAAAACAGCCTCAGCGCCTGCCAAACAAACGGCATTTTTATGGCATTTGTGGGATTTGTCCCAAATTAAAACTTTTTCTTTGGGCTTAACACAAGCCAAAACAGCGGCTATAATCCCCGAAGTTGAGCCGTTTGTTAAAAAATGTGTTGATTGAGTTTTATAGATTTTAGCTGCGTTTTTTTGCGCGCAAAAAAACGCAGCTTCAGGATTTTGAGATTCTGTTTCCGATATATCATACTTATAAAGATTTTTTAACTTTGAAAAAATAAAAAAACTTTGTGAGTGAGAAGGTGTAGTAAAACACTCAATAAGGTTTTTTTTCTTCAAAATATTTAAGAGTCCCATTAATTTAGCTTTCGATTATGTTTTTATTTCATCTATGTACTTAACGGCTTCGGGGATTACTTTAAGAAAAGCATCAACAATTTCAGGGGCAAATTGTTTTCCTTTTTCCATTTCAATTCTTTTGACAGCTTCTTCATAGGAAAGTCCTTGTCTGTAAGAACGCTGTGATACCATACTGTCATAGGCATCTGCAACCGCTATGATTCTTGCACCTGTCGGTATGTCTTCTCCTTTAATTCCCAAGGGATAGCCACTTCCGTCATATCTTTCGTGATGTGTTTTTATTATTTCAAGAACTTCCCGAAGTTGTTTTATATCCTCCAGAATTCTAACACCGTATTCAACGTGTTTTTTAATCATCTCATATTCATAGGGAGTCAATGATTCAGTCTTGTTTAAAATTTCTTCTGAAACCCCAATCATACCTATGTCATGAAGCAATCCTGCCAGTTCGAGCTTGCCGGTTTCTTCCGGCGGCAAGTTCATCTTTTTTGCAACAACCATAGATAACATTGTTACTCTGCGGCTTCTTCCGAGCGTAAAAGAGTCTTTTGCATCAAGGGCTTCAATAATTGCATTTACCGTTCCTGAAAATAATTTTTTTAAATCATATATTAATCTGTCATTTTCTTGTTTTAGTTTTGAAAAATCAACGGCTGTTTGCATAACCATTAATAATTCGGCAGGCTCCCATGGCTTTTTGATATATCTGAAAATTTTACCTTTATTTATCGCATCAATTAATATATTTGCATCAGAATAAGCAGTTACAAGCAGTCTTACGCTTTGAGGGCTTATTTCACAGCTTCTTCTTAAAAATTCAACTCCGTCCATTTCGGGCATTTTGTGGTCGGAAACAATTATGTCAAAGTATTTTGTTTCAAGCATTTCAAGTGCCTCTAGAGGGGAGGTTGTTTTTTCAATCAGATAGTCGCCTCTGAGTGTTCGATATAGTAACAATAAATTATCTTTTTCATCATCTACAAGTAAAATTTTAATTTTTTCCATGGCTTAACTCTCTTTTTTTCTTCACAACAACAGGCAGTGTAATTCTAAAAGTACTTCCTTCCCCGAGTTTGCTCTCGGCGGTTATTTGCCCGTTATGATTTTGTATAACTTTATAACTTATCGACATTCCCAGCCCTGTGCCTTCACCTTGCGGTTTTGTAGTATAAAAAGGATCAAAAATCTTTTGCAATTGTTCTTCCGACATGCCAGAGCCCGTGTCTTGTATTTCTATTATAACATTATCTTGTGCATTTTTTAATCTTATAAATATTTTACCTTTATCTTCAATGGCGTAGCAGGCGTTGTCCAGAATGTTCATTATAACTTGGTTTAATTGGCCACCGTAGCCTTCTATTGTGGGGAATTTTTCGTCATATTCTTTTATAACCTCCGCTTTATATTTTATTTTGTTATTTAAAATGTTTAAAATAGTTTCTATTTCTTTTTTTAAATCAATTTCGTTTATGACCATTTCTTCTATTCTTGAAAAGTTTTTTAAATCCAGAACAATATTTTTTGTTCTTTCGGTGCCTTCTTTACAGCTTTGTATAAGCATGGGCAAGTCTTCTTTTATGAACGAGTATTCTATATCTTTTTTAATTTTATCAAGTGCACTTCTTTTTTCTTCACTTAAATCTTGTTCATAGCTTTGGTACAGTTCGATGAGTTCAATTAATCCTTTTGAGTAATTCTTTAAGTGAGTCATATTTCCGTGGATAAAATTTATAGGGTTGTTAATTTCATGTGTAATGCCTGCTACAAGTTCGCCCAGGGCGCGCATTTTTTCGCTGTGAACTATCATTATCTGGGTATTTTCGAGCTCTTCATAAGCAAGCTTAAGTTCTTTTGTTCTTTCTTGAACCTTTTTTTCTAAATTGTTATAAAGCGATTGAAGATTTTGTGCCATTTGATTGTAAGTTTTTACAAGATGGTTTATTTCGTTATATTTGGTTAATTCTACCCTGTGGCTGAGGTTTCCTTCGGAAAGTTCTTCGGCACCTTTGATAAGTTTTTCTAGCGGACTTATGATTATCTTTGTCATGTAATAAGATAAGATAAGTCCAAAAATTAAAAAGGCTATGACAATTCTCTGGAGATTTTCTCTAAAAGTTAGAATTGTCGAATACATTGAATCCTGGGGGACAAAAAAGCTGAATATACTGTCGACAAAAAAAACTGCGTAAACGGCCATCCCTATTGTTGCTACCGCAACCAAAAAACTCATGCTTAAGGCAAAAGTCGTTCCTATGCTTAATTTTTCGCTATTTGGTTTTTTTCTGCAGGTATTTTTCATTTTTATTTCCAAAAATAAATCATTCAATGCTGCTTAAATCTGACGGCATATCTTCATCTAAGACATCTTCGTTGTCTTTTTTTATAACCTCTTTAATAAAAAGATTATTGTGGAATATCGGGCGTCTTCTTCTGGGTTTGTCCAGAATAGAACCCATCATCCAACCGATAAAGCCCATTATAAAGCTTGCAGGAATAATTTTTTTTAATGTCGCAAGAACTGTATAATAGTCCAGGGACATACTTCCCAACAGGGACACTGCTCCTGTTATAAGTATTGTCCAGCTTGCAAAAACTGCCGCTAATTTGTGTTTATTTTTAATCTTTTCTTTGCTCATATTTATTTACTTGTATTTTCCAAATTTTTCTTCATGCACAGTTGTACAAGGGTCATTTTAGCTACGTTAGACATATTTTTGAACCTTCCCGAAACGGTGTACATTCCCTCATCGCTTTTTTCAATTCTGATGGGTTCAAAAAGGCATCTTATTTCATTGTCGCCGAAGGGCTCAATAGCTGTCATGTATTGTGTGTCAATATCAAAACTGTCTTTGCTTTGAATTTTCATGCCCCCTGCGGATAGATCCAGAGATTTTGCTTTAATGACTTTATTTTTTGAATGAAGAGCTATTTCATTAATGAATTTTACCCTCGTAAATTGCCGTCTTTGCAAATATCTGTGTTTAACAGGATTTTCAACAGTCAAAATTTTTCCTTCGACTTCCAAAATTTTGGCTTCAAAGTAAAGAATGCCATTGTCGGTGGAAGAGTAAAATTCGCTTTTTTTGCCCTTTGGAATATTTTGAGGCTCAAAGTTTAATTCTACGGAAAAATAATTTTCTTCGGTGTTGATTATTTTTCCTCTGCCTGCGTTTTTAAAGTCTTGAGGCACGACATTTATAGTCTGTTCTTTTTTTAATAATGCAATCATTTTAAATCCTTTCTAGGCTACCGCCTGTGAAATTATTTTGATTATACCTACGGATTTTGCTTTTACATTTGAGCTTATTTCATTGTAAGACATTACGGTAATCTGCGGATAAGTTCTTTCTATAAGTCTTCTGAATGCCAGTCTTATAGCAGATGAACAAAGTATAACAGGTTGATTGCCGCTTGACAAGATTGCCTTTTCTAATTCTGAATTAAGAGTGTCTAAAAGTTTTCTTGTAAAATCAGGATCAAGCGTTAAGCTTTGACCGTCGGGGCTTACGCCTTGGGCTATTGTGTTTTCAACATCAGGGGCAAGTGTTATTGCAAACAATTCTCCAGTATCTGACAGGTTTTGTTTGCAAATTTGTCTTGCAAGAGCTTGTCGGGTTTGTTCTGTCAGGAAATCATAATTTTTGCTTACCTTCGCTTGAAGGCTTATGGTTTCCAAGATTGTTTTTAAATCTCTTACAGAGACTCTCTCTTTGAGGAGATTTTGCATAACTTGCTGAACATCTGCTGCGGTTAAATCCTTCATCAAGTCTTTGACATAATCTTCAGAGACTTCTTTTTGGAGGTTGTCTATTAATTGTTGAACATCAGCGCGCGAAAGAATATCCGAAGCATTTTTCTTGATGATTTCTGTTAAATGTGTTGAAATAACTGCAGAGGGACTTACTACTGTATAGCCGTAAGTTTCTGCATAGTCTTTGTCTTTTTCTTCAATCCATAGTGCAGGAAGCCCAAAGGCAGGCTCAATGGCGTTTATTCCGGTTATGTTGCTGTCATTGTTCATCCCTGAAGCGTTCATTGCAAGACTTCTTTCGGGATAAACTTCCCCGGATTCTATTGCTATGCCTTTAAGTTTTATTTGGTAAGTATTTGGAGAAAGCTGTAGATTGTCTCTGACTCTTACGGACGGTAAAACAATACCCAAATCCAAGGCCGTTTGTCTTCTTATTTGTGCAATTCTTTCAAGCAGGTCGCCGCCTTGTTCAATATTCAGCAACGGAACAAGCCTGTACCCGACTTCTATTTCTATGGTTTCAACTGCAAGAAGTTCTAAAACACTTTCTCTTGTGGCTTTTTTCTTTCTTTTGCCAAGGCGCTCTTGTTTTTGAGCCTCTTCTTTTTGTTTAAGTTCTGTCTCTGCGGTTTTTTTATTTTCTTGAATTTTATAATATGCAAGTATACCGGAGATCATACCTATGCTTAGGAACGGAATGGTGGGCATTCCCGGGATTATACCCATAAAACATAAAAGTCCTGCAACAACTCCCAATACTCTGGGGTCGGAAAACATTTCCTTTCTTATATCTTCGCTTAACGAAGCATCTTGACCTGATGCACGAGATATTATCAAACCCGTTGAGGTTGATACCAAAAGTGCCGGAATTTGTGTAACAAGACCGTCACCTACTGTTAAAAGGGTGTAAGTTGAAACGGCGTTTAAAAAATTCATTTTAAGCTGAATCATACCGATTATTAATCCACCGACTATATTTACCACGGTTATGACAATACCTGCTGTAGCATCGCCTTTTACGAATTTTGAAGCACCATCCATGGTTCCGTAGAAATTCATTTCCCTTTCAAGTTTTCTTCTTCTTGTTTTGGCGTCTTCTTCGCTTATAAGCCCCGAGTTTAAATCAGCATCAATACTCATTTGTTTTCCGGGCATCGAATCCAATGTAAATCTTGCCGAAACTTCCGCAACTCTTGTTGCACCGCCTGTGATTACCATAAAGTTAATTATTACCAGAATTACAAATATTACCGAGCCTACTACGTAGTTTCCTCCTACTATAAATTCGCCGAAAGATTGAATAACGTTTCCTGCTTCTCCATAAAGGAGGATAAGTCTTGTCGAGCTTACGTTGAGACCAAGTCTGAAAAGAGTTGCGATAAGTAATATAGTCGGGAAAGTGGAATAATCCAGAGGCTCTTTTGTATAAAGGCAAACCAGCATTATTACAATAGAAAGAGATATGTTTATCGTTAATAAAAAATCTAAAAGTCCGGGAGGAATAGGCAATACCATCATCGCAACAATAGTTACAAGCCCTATTGCCAAAATAACGTCGTTATTTTTCATAAGTATTGCTAATTTTCCCAAGTCCATTTTTTAAAAATTATTCTCCTTTTATTTGTGAAAAAATTATTTTTGAATTTTTTCAAACCCTCTATATATATTTTACTTTATTTTTTGTTTTTTTGCTCCTCTGTTTTGCCCAAAACTAATTTTTATCCTTGTTGTAAACGTAAGCCAAAATTTCTGCAACGGCAACAAACATATCTGCCGGTATTACCCCATCTAAAGGCACAAGCTTGTATAAGGCTTGTGCTAAGGGTTTGTTTTCCACAATAGGAATATTATTTTGTTGAGCAATTTCTCTGATTCTGAATGCCACATAATCTACTCCTTTGGCAATAACTTTTGGTGCCGGTGACTCAATTTTATCATATTTTAGGGCAACGGCATAATGTGTAGGATTTGTAACAACCACATCTGCTCGCGGAATGTTTGCAAACATTCTCTGTCTTGCCATTTTAACCTGAATTGAGCGGATTTTGGCTTTGATTTTGGGATCTCCTTCTGTGTCCTTCATTTCATCTTTAACTTCCTGTTTGGTCATTTTAATGGATTTTTCGTACTCATAGTCTTGATATTTTTTGTCAAAAAGCCCTAAAACTAACATTGCAAGGCATATATTTATAATCATTTGCCCTAAAATTGAACCTATTACAGCAAATGCAGTTACAACATCCATTCCAAGCAGCCCGAATAATTCGTCTTTTCTGCCGTTTACAACCGAAAATCCACACATACTTACTACGGCAAGTTTTATAAGTGATTTTACGAACTCTACCAGAGTTCTGGGCTCGACGGGGCTGAAAAGTTTTTTGGCTTTTTCCATCATTTTCATCGGCGAAAGAGTGCTAAATTTTATTTTGATTTTTTCTTTTGCAAAAACATGCCCTACTTGAAAGCGAACTATTATAAATCCTGAAACTGCTAAAAAAATTAAAAATGGCAAAATTATTTGTCCGGTTGTTTTCGCAAATGGCAGCAGGATTAGCAGAATATCGTCTGTTCTGATATCTTTAGGGTTAAGATGGGTAAAAGTTTCATAAAATAAAATTTTCAGGTTAGATAAAATATAACCTGAAAAAAGGCTCAAAAGAGAGACGCCGGCTGTTATCATTAAGGCCGAAATTAAGTCCTGACTTTTAGAGATATTGCCTTTATCTCTTTCTTTTCCTCGTTTTCGGCCGGTAGCCCTTTCGGTTCTTTCTGCTGCTTGATTACCCATTTATTTTTTCGACCTTCCTTTTGTATTAGAAAATTATAGCAATTGCGGTAAATAATTTTTCAATAATACTTTGTATATAAGAACTCATTCCGAGTAAAAACATAATTATCAGCGACAAGCCGATATATATTTTAAGGGGCATTGCCACCATAAAAATGTTCATTTGAGGCATCATTTTTGCCGTGAAGCCCAAAAGCACATCTGTGATAAGTAAAACAGAGAAAATAGGTAGTGCAATTCCGAATGCCATGGAAAAAATTTGCCCTGTCATAAAAATGCTTTCTTGTGTGAGTTGTCCGTTGAAAATAAATCCATATCCCGGTGGGATTACGGCAAAGCTCTTATATACGGCTGAAAAAAGCCATTGATGAGCATTTAGGCTTATAAAAATTATTGAAGTTAAAATTACGTAGCCTTGCCCTAAAATAGGTGCGCTCATTCCTGTAAGCGGATTTAGTGCTTGCGCTGCTGCAAGCCCCATTTGGATAGCAATTATTTCTGATGCCATTTCTACAGCCGTAAACACCAGATTTGAAATAAATCCTATTATATAGCCTATGCTAAATTCTTTTAAAAGTATAATCGTCAATTCCGGAATGTTTGTCGGGAGTTGAAATCCGCTTTTTGCAAGAACTAAAGGATAAATTATAAAAGCAACCAAAGCCACAAACCATGCTTTTATTTGTGCGGGTATCGGATAGGTCGAAAATATTGGCGCAGAAGCCATTAGTCCTCCCAGTCTTGTAAAAACCACGATAAACAGAATCAAGTTATATGGAGATAATAAAACTAACAAATCTGTGGGCATTTTTACCTCTAAAGCAATCCGGGAATGGCATCAAAAAGCTCATGAATATTTGATATAAATAAACTCATCATCCAAGGCATTAATATAATAAGAGTAACTATTCCGGCAATTATTTTGGGGACAAATGTTAGAGTTGATTCTTGGATTTGTGTAATAGTTTGAAAAATACTCACTATAAGCCCTACTACAACACTTACGATTAAAACAGGTGCGGCAAGTTCTAAAATTAATATAAAAGTTTTTTGCATTATTGATATTATAACTTCTTGTTCCATTTTTTAATCCTTGTCAGGTTACGAAACTTTCCACCAATGATTTTACTATCAGATACCATCCGTCAACCATAACAAATAAAATGATTTTAAACGGAAGGGCAATCATTGTAGGGGGTAAAAACAGCATCCCCATTGAAACTAAAATGCTCGAAACAACCATATCAACTACCAAAAAAGGCAGAAAAATCACAAAACCTATTTTAAAAGCCGTATTTAATTCGCTTAAAATAAAAGATGGAAGTAAAATATAAGTCGGTACATCCTTTTTTGTTTTTGGTTTTTCGACTTTGGCCATCTTTATAAAAAGAGCCAGGTTTTTTTCATCGGTTTGTTTAAACATAAAATCTCTTGCCGGAATAATTGCTCGGTCAAGTGCAGCCTGTTGAGTAATTTGATTTTTCATATAAGGTTGTATTGCTGTGTCATTAATTTTATTAATTGTCGGGGACATAATAAAAAATGTCAGAATCAGAGCAAGTCCGGACAATACCTGGGTAGGTGGCAGTGAACCTACGCCGATAGCCTGTCTTGTAAGAGCAAGTACAATAATAATCCTTACAAAAGAGGTGGTCATGATAAAAATACTTGGCGCAAGGGTTAGAATTGTCATCCAAATGAGAATTTGTACTCCGTTTGAAAATTCTTGGGGAGTATTGGCGGTTTTCATTCCTATATTAATATTTGGAAATGCTATTGCGCAGTGTGCCATTGGTACAAACAAAAGCATTGCCGCCAATACAAAAAGCATTTTTTTCAAAATACTTGACTTCATTTTTCTTTTTTCCTCCAAGCCTATTTTTAATTATACTTATCCCAGAATAATATAATAGCAGTTAAGGAAAAATAAGACCAATTCTTAATTAAACTTTAAATAGTATATACTGCTTAATTTTTGAACCAATTTTTGTTAAATTTTAAGCTTACTTCATGTTTTTGACAATATTTTATTAAGTCTTCTTTTAATTCTTTTGCCATAATATACATTGCAAGACAGTTAGGAACAGCCATACCGAGCATCATTGAATCTGTTAGATTAATAACCGTATTAACGTTCATAATAGCACCCAAAACAGTAAAGGTTAAAAACCATAATTGATAAAAAAGTGTTCGTTTTTTGCCTTCACCCACAATGTAATTCCATGCTTTTTGCCCGTAATATGCCCATGAAATAAGGGTTGTTAATGCAAAAAGGATTACAATAACAGACAAAATGTATTTAAACCATGGGAAAATTGATTCAAAAGCGGAGGAGGTAAGTTCTATTCCGGTAACCCCTGTCGTATAATTCTTATAAACACCTGAAGAAACGATAATTCCCGCCGAAAGCAAACAAACAAGCCCTGTCAAAAAAGGTTCAATAAGTGCAATAAACCCTTGCGAAATAGGCTCATCCGTCTGTGCGGGCGCATAAACAATCGGTGCAGACCCCGTTCCCGCTTCATTTGTCTGAACAGAACGCCTCATCCCGATAATCATAATTCCTATGATTCCTCCTGCAACAGAAGAAGGGAAAAATGCTTCTTTTACCATAATATAAAAGGTATATGGCAGATTGTGCCAATTTGCAATTAAAATTATAATTCCGGCAAAAAGGTACAAATAAATCATAAACGGCACGGCTTTCATCGCAACTTTAGTTATGACTTTAACCCCGCCTATTATAATCATTCCCATTAAAATCGCACAAACTAAACCGATAAGCCAGTTATAACCGTGCAGTATTCCTGTTTCGCCGCCTGCAATATTTATAATCTGTCTTGTGGTCTGATTAATCTGAATCATGTTTCCGCCTGTTAGTGCTCCGCCTATGCAAAGCCAGGCAAAAACAACGGCCAAAGGTTGTCCGAGCCAGCGCATTTTTCTTCTTGTAAGACCATGTGCTATAAAATGCATCGGGCCGCCCGCGACGGTTCCGTCGGGTAAAAATTTTCTGTATTTTAATGAAAGCGAAACTTCGGCAAACTTAAGCGTCATACCCAATACCGCCCCAAACATTATCCAAAGTGCCGCCCCAGGTCCCCCGATTGAAATTGAGATGGCCACACCTGCTATTGTGCCAAGCCCTACAGTGCCAGAAAGTGCAGACATCAAAGCCCCAAGAGGAGAAATTTCTCCTTCCGCAGTATTTTCTTTCGGTTTGCTTAAAATTTCAAAAGAGTGCTTGAGCCCCCAAATTCCTATCCAGCGGAAATAAAAGGTAAAAAACAATCCCGCAGCAAGAATCCATAGGATAATTACAGGGATTTCAACTCCCAAAAGCGTTACAGGGAAAAACATTATACCCGAAACTTTTTCTGAAACAGGGGTAACATATTTGTCTATTTCTTTGTCCAAATTAAACGCAAAAACACTTTGCAAACTGCACATAAACATAAATAGGGTTAAAAATAGCTTTTTCAACATCTCGCTTCCTCTTCCGTCATCCCGAACTTGTTTGACTTCTTTTCCCGAAATCTTTGATTTCGTGGAAAATGTCCTTACGGCTCATTTAAATTGTCCAATCTTTAGCTTTTGTTGTCAATAGTATCGGGATCTAACCAACGGGGCAATTAAAAAACAATTGTAAATCGCAATGCCGGTAAGATGCTGAATCAAGTTCAGCATGACAATATTCTGTAATCACTTGAACAATCGTATCAAAAACAACATTCAAAAAAACCTTTCTTTAAGAATTTGTTGCAAAAAAATAATTAAGAAATATTAATTTTAAATCTAAAAACGCAATTATTTTTATGTTTATTCTTTATTAAAATGTTATAAATTAGTTAAAAAACGGAGAAAATTATGTTAAGTATTGCGGGAATATCAAGGCAAATTGCTTTTGAGAAAAAACAAGATAAGCTTAATCCCCGAAAAACCGCCCCTCATAAAATTATACTTGCTGAAGACTTTAATCATTTATGCTATACAACTTACGAGGGTACAGAAGTTCCTACAGAGACCCCTAAAGCCCCGACTATAGTTAATAAAATAAATAGATATTTTAAAGAAACAATGAAAAAAAGGAAGCCGCGCTCAGTTAAAGAATTAATAGCAACAGGAAAGTTATAATATAAAAATATAATTTAGTTGACATTTTCTAAATAATTTAGAGCACAATTTTGTTCACAAAAAGATTTAGCCGTATTTATAGAGTTTTGTATAATCTTTTCTTTATCTTCAAAGTTTTTAATTTTAATTAAAGTTTCTTTGATTTTTTGTGTTGTCGGTTCGCATAAAAATCCGTTTTCACCGTCTTTTATTATTCCGTCAATCCCGTCGCTTTTCGTGCAAACTGTAATACATTCCGATGCCATAGCTTCTAAATACACCATGCCAAAGGTTTCTCTGACACTCGGTAATACAAAAATGTGGGAATTTTTCATTTGCTCCAAAACTTCTTCGTTTGAAATTTTTCCCACAAATTTTATGTTTTTTGAGGCGATTTTTCTTAATTTTATAAGTTCGGGGCCCTCTCCGATAACGGTAAGTTCAAAATCTTCCAAATCGTTTACTGCTTTAATTAATTTGTCAATATTTTTGCGTTTGATTAAATTGGCGCAGGTAATTATCTTAATAGGTGAATAGGTGAATAGGTGAATAGGTGAATAAGTAAATGAAATATTTATTCCTGATGGTGCGACA
This sequence comes from uncultured Muribaculaceae bacterium, assembly GCA_964640325.1. Lineage (GTDB taxonomy): Bacteria > Cyanobacteriota > Vampirovibrionia > Gastranaerophilales > Gastranaerophilaceae > DAOQAU01. The sequence continues at coordinate 57,840 of CAZXID010000006.1, forward strand.
AAGGTTTTATCTGCTAAATCAGGGTAAAGTTCACAGAACTTCTTTTGTAAAACAAAAGAGCGGCAGGCAATTTTTTTTGAATTTTTATAAGCATCTTCCAGTTTTTTCTTAAAGTAAAATTTGTAAACAGGGTTTGTCAAAACTTCAATATCGGAGCAGTGAACTGCGCACACGAGAGGAATATTATATTCTTTTGCTATTTTATTTGCCCAAATAATTCCTGAGGGCATGTGCGTCACAATAATATCATAACTTTTTAAATCAATTTCAATTGGAAGTTTTTTTGTAATATCACCCAAAAAAGGGCTAAAGTAATTTACGTTAAAAATCCGTACATTTTCATATTCGTAAAAACCGTTTTTGTGAAAAACCTTGCCCCTTAAAAAACTGTTTAGCAGAAAATTCGGCCTTATTACATCGACATGGTGTTTAAATTGTATCCAATTTGCAACAAAACGGTGTAAAGTCAAGGGGCAGTTCTTTTCCCCCTTGGTCAAGGGATATAAGTCGGTTACAAACAAAATTTTCATGAGATAAGTATAACATATTTTAAAAAACTATATATTTTTTTAAAAAAGTTGGTATAATAAACCTAATGAGTTTAAATGTTGGAAAAAAATTATCAATCGCATTCTACTGGCACTTTCATCAGCCGCCATATCAGCTAAGTGAGGAAAGTGATTATCTTATGCCTTGGGTTCGTTTACACGCGGTAAAAGATTATCTTGATATGCTTTTGATTATGAAAGATTTTCCAAGGTTAAAATTAAACTTTAATTTTGTGCCGACTTTGCTGGATGCTTTAATCGAATACGGTGAAAAAAATTATCATGACATACATTCAAGACTTACCGTAACTCCGATTGAAGAATTGTCTGCAGAAGATAAGGAGTTTATTTTAAACAATTTTTTTGATGCAAATTATAATTCAATGATTTGCCCAAACGAGCCTTATGATAGACTTTATCAGAAACGTTGCAAGCCGGAGGGCTTGAGTATAAATGATTTTTCTAAACAGGAGTTTTCAGACATAATGGCATGGTTTAATCTGGCCTGGATTGATCCTGTTTTTAAGGAAATATTTCCTGAATTTTCATCGCTTTTGGAAAAAGGCGAAAATTATTCACTTGAAGATAGAATTAACATAATTGAGCTTCACAGAAAAATCATAAAGATGATTATTCCCACATACAGACAATATTTGGAGCAAGGAAAAATAGAAATTACCACAAGCCCTTATTATCATCCTATTTTACCTATTTTGCTTGATGTAAAGTCTGCACAAAAAAATCTTTCTACTCCGGATATTAATTTAACGGATTTGGGAATGGCGGAAGACGCCAAAAATCAGACAAAAATGGCGCTTGACAGAGTTGAACAAATTTTTGGGAAAAGACCTCAGGGCGTTTGGCCGCCGGAACATTCTATGAGTCCGGAGGAGCTTGAGATGTTCAAAGATTTAGGGATAAATTGGACAATTTCAGACGAGGGAATTTTGTCAAACTCAATAAATTTTGAATTTATAAGAGATTTTAAAGGATACCTTGAAGACCCTTATTTTCTTATGAAATCTTATCAATATAAAACCCAAAGCAGTAATATAAAAATTGTTTTCAGGGATTCGGTAATCCCTAACCTGATAAGTTTTGAATATTCAAATCATGATTCAAAACTCGCGGCAAGTGATTTATACGACAGGATAAAGGTCATTCAAAATAAATTAAAATCTTCACCTGACGAGCATCATCTTTTGACAATTGCAATGGACGGGGAAAATTGCTGGGAAAATTACCCTCAAGACGGAATAATTTTTTTAAAAAAGATTTATTCACTTCTTGAAAAAGACGATTCTATTGAAACTGTTTTACTCAGTGATTATCTTGAGGCTGAAAAACAGCACAAAAAACTTGAAAAAATTTGTACAGGGTCTTGGATAAACAAGAACTTTCAATTGTGGTTGGCAGAGCCTGTTAAAAATATTGCATGGCAATTTTTAAAGCAAACAAAAGATGATTTTGAGAAATTAAAGAAAGTTAATCCTGAAAACCCCAATATTGAACAGGCATACAAAGAGCTTATGATAGCTCAGGGCAGTGATTGGTTTTGGTGGTTTGGAGAACCTAATGATTCAGGACAGGATCATGTTTTTGATTATATGTTCAGAGAACACCTCAAAAATGTATATAAATTTTTTGATGCAGAATATCCCGAGCGCTTGGATGATCCTTTTCTTGCCATTGATTCTGAGCCGGTAAGATATCCTAAATGTTTTTTCACACCTTTACTTGACGGGGTGGAACACGTAAATGACCAGTGGGAAAATGCAGGATGTATTAATATGCCCGATGGCCCTTCAAGACAGGAAAATAAACTTTTTGATAAAATTTGCTACGGTGCCGATAAGAACAATTTTTATTTCAGATTATATTTAAACGAATTTTTTCAGGAGACTTTTTTAGACAGTATGTTTTTATCCCAACTTTATCTGTACATGAAAAACGGTGACAGAAAACAGTTGCTTTCTCCAATGAGGCTTGTTAATCAGACTGAAAATATTTTTCCTATCATGAAAGAAAAATTTCATAATGAAATAAGAATTTCAATAATCAATAATAAGCTTTATTCTATTCGTTTAATAAAATCAATGCTCGGAGGGGTTTGGGTTGCAAAACACTCAAAGGATATGAAGGTGGCATTTGAGAAAGTTTTTGATGTGAGCGTGCCTTTTGACGATATTGATATAAAAAGCGGAGAAAAACTGGAATTTTTTATTGCTAACGCAAATTTCGGAATAAAAGATACTTTTGTGCCGCAGGATCATCTGCTTACAATACAAAGACCATAGGTTTCAGAGTTTTTAAATAATTAAAAGTTTAAAAAGCTGTGAGAATAAACTTCTTTATTTAGAAGCATTTTTGCTGTTTTAATTATTTTTACTTGTTCAAAATCTTGACTATCAAAAGTTATATCTTCAATTTGTCCGAAATCTTTTATCATTTCAGAAAGCTTAATGCAAAGTTCATCTGAGGACGTTTTCGGGTTTGAAGCTTCAAGCATTTTGACCGTGTTAATAAGATCAAAATCAAGAGCGTTTATTATGGCACTGTTAAGCCCTGCGCCGTGTGCAAGTGCCAGAAAAACTTTATTTATAATCGGCCTAAGTTCATTTGGTGAACCGTTTGAAATGTTGGAAAGTCCTATTGTAGTCATAACTTCAGGTTCAAAGCTCTGCTTAATCATTTGAATTGTGTTCAGTGCCTCTTGTGCTTGGTCTTGTGCCACATTTACGGGCAAAATTAGGGGGTCAAAAAATATTTTTCTATTTTCGATTCCTTTTTCATCTGCTTTTTCAATAATCTCAAAAGCCAGTGCCAGTCTGTCGTCTGCGGATTTTGGGATACCTATTTGTTTGTTCATGGTGAGTGCGATTAAACTTGAGCCGAAATCGGCGGCTAAGGAGGTCATTTTTTCAAGTTTTTCTTCATCGGCAGAAGTGCTGTTTAAAAGGCAATTTTTAGGCGATTTACTTGTTTTAAGTCCCGCTTTCATTTCATCAAAATTCGTTGTGTCAAAAGATATTTTGAGGTTTGAGTTTTGCTCGACTAATTGACAAAGCCAAGGCAAGACGTTTTGCATTTGATTTTTTGCAGGCCCTACGTTCAAATCTATATAATCAAGATGCGCTTGTTTTTTGATTAAATCCAGAATAAAAGTTTCGTCCCTTTCAAGCAGGGCATTTTGAACGGATTTAGAAATTACATGAATATTTTCACCGATTAATAACATATTTACCTCTTATGTTATTATACATAAAATTTTTTCATGGTAAAATTTTGTTATATGGAGAGGTGTCCGAGCGGCTTAAGGTGCAAACTTGGAAAGTTTGTGTGGGGGCAACTTCACCGGGGGTTCGAATCCCCCCTTCTCCGAACTTCGCTTCAACTAATGTTGAAGCTTCGTACGGTTAACCGAATTAAGCGAAGTGAGGATGCTCCGTAGCTCCTCTGAAGTTTTAACAAAAGAGGAAGCTCCTCTTGAATTTGTTATTTCAATTTTAATAAAACAAAGAGCGTAGGAGTATCTTTTTAATAATGTTTTATGCTTATATTCTAAAATCTATAAACTATCCTGAACAATATTATGTTGGATACACTAATGATTTAAAAGATAGATTGGAAAGACATAATAAAGGCTATGTAAAACATACATCAAAATTTATGCCATGGAGATTACATGCCTATTTTGCATTTCAAACAAAAGAATTAGCAACAAACTTTGAAAAATATTTAAAAACAGGCTCAGGTATTGCTTTTAGGAATAAACATTTTAAATAAACAGAGACTTTTGCTGTCGAGACTACAATATCCGAACTTTTTAATTTTAGCCATTAGGCTAAAATTAAAAAGTATATGAAGCGGGGATGAGAACCACAAATCGAAGCTTCAACGTTAGTTGAAGCTTCGTTCGGTAAACCGAATAAGCGACGTGAGGAGAATGCTCCGCGGCTTCTTTGATGTTCTTACGAAACTCCTTTTGAGTTTAAAAACGGGCCATATTTTTTATCCGAGCCTGAAATATGACTTACAAGCCAATCTTTTAAAAAAGAAGTTATTGAAACAGAAAGAGCAACCCTTCCGGCATCAAAATCGCTTTTAAAAGCAAGCACTTTTTGTGTAAACTCCGCGTGTTCTTTTTTTTGGGCTTCTAATTCCGGGTAATCGTATCTTTGCATATAGCTTTCTTCTGAAGCAAAATGAGTTTTTGTGTAATTTATAAGTTTAAATATGATATTCCCCAAAACTTCATTGCTTCTTTTTTCTTGCATGGCTTCAAAAAGCTCATTTAAAAGTTGTACTAGTGTTTTGTGTTGATTGTCCAATTCTCTAACGCCTACGCTGTATTTGTCATCCCAGTTAAATAATGCCATAATAAACCTCTTTCTTTTTATCTTCCGACTAAAGATTTTAAACTGAATTTGTACTTTTTGTCAAATTATCAGTCAGGTGTTTAACAAGCTTTTTTATAGTATAATTTTGTTTGAAATGAGTTTGAATTTTAATTTAGATGCCGCCATAGATAATTTTTTGTCCCCTGTTGCCGATAAAATTTCAGCATTGATTTTTTGTCATGTTACAATAGGTGGAATTCAAGTTCAACTTTTGGTTGCGCTTTTAATGTTTGCGGCAATTTATTTTACTATAAGGACCCGTTTTATAGGCTTTTGGGGGTTTAAACATGCTATAAATCTTATTTTAAATAAATATAAACATCCCGAAGGCAGCTTTAAGCGCAAGAAAAAAGGCGAAGTCTCTTCTATTCAGGCGCTTTCCGCAACTATTTCGGCATCTGCAGGCATGGGAAATATAGCAGGAACGGCAGCGGCAATCTCTCTTGTAGGTCCGGGAGTTTTGTTTTGGATGATCTTGGCAGGGCTTTTTTCTATGGCACTTAAATTTTCAGAAGTGCTTTTGGGGCTAAAACTCAGAAAAATTAATTCTGACGGAACTGTTGCAGGTGGTCCTATGTATTATATTTTAAAAGGGCTTAAAGGGAAATATTTATCAAAAATCGCACCGCATTTGGCAAAAATTTATGCGATATGTTGCGTTTTTGCGATGATTGGTGGTTGGAATTTGTTTCAAATTAACGCCATGACAACTCAAATTACAGAAGTTACAGGCGGGAATTCAAGTATTTTCTACAATAACGGTTGGGTTTTGGGTTTGATTGTGGCTTTGATAATATGGTTTACCATAATCGGCGGGATAAAATCCATAGGAAAATTCACCGAAAAAGTCACACCGGCTATGTGTTCGCTTTATCTTTTAACGGCGCTGGTTGTTTGTTTGATGAATTTTGAACGTATACCTTATTCTTTTGTGTTAATTTTTAAAGAAGCATTTAGGCCGCAAGCGGTTGCAGGCGGGATGTTTGTTTCTATGTTGTGGGGTTTCAGGCGGGCAATGTTTTCAAATGAGGCCGGCTTGGGTACGGCATCGATAGCCTTTTCTGCGGTAAAAACAAGCAAACCTGTAGCTCAAGCCTTTATTGCAATGCTCCAACCTTTTGTTGACACCGTTATTGTAGGTTCTGCAACAGCTCTTGTTATAATAATTTCCGGTGAATACTTAAATTCATCGGGGCTTGCAGGAATTGAATTGACTTCCCGTGCCTTTGGAAGCGCATTTTCTTTTTTCCCACTACTTTTGACTGTTATGGTAAGCTGTTTTGTTACTTCAACTTTGCTTTGCGGATCTTATTACGGGCTTAAGGCCTGGCATTTTTTATTCGGTGAAACCGACAAAAATACAAAAGTTTTTCAGATTATCTACTGCGTTTTTATAATTTTGGGCTCTGCAATGAATTTCAAGAGCATAATTAATGTTTCAGATGCTTTTACGCTGTTTCTTGCCGTTCCTAATTTGTTTGCGGTGTTTGTACTTTCAAACGTGGTCATAAAGGAGTTAAAAAAATATTGCAGAAAATATTCGATAGGAATTTTTAAGGAAAAAAGCAATGAAAGAGAAATCACTTCTGGAATTGAAGCAAAAGTGTAATGAATGTAGGGCTTGCGAGCTTTATAAAACAAGAAATAATGTGGTTTTTGCAGATGGGAACCCTGAAAGTGCAAAAATTGTTTTAATAGGTGAGGCTCCGGGTGAAAATGAGGATTTGCAAGGGATTCCATTTGTCGGAAGAGCCGGAAAGCTTTTGAATGAGTTTCTTGAAAAAGCAGGCATTTTTCGAGAAAAAGATTTATATATAATAAATACGGTTAAATGCAGGCCGCCAAAAAACAGAGTCCCGACCGAGCAGGAAAAACAGTCATGCAGGACGTTTTTGCTTTCTCAGATTGAAGTTATCAACCCTGAAATAATCCTGCTTTGCGGGGCTACGGCACTAAAATCTTTTTCAAAATCTACTCTTTGGGCAAAAACGCCAATTTCAAAAATTAGGGGAGAGGTTTTTGAGATAGAGGTTAGCGGCAAAAAATACCAAGCCATGCCGATTTTTCATCCTTCATACCTTTTAAGAAATCATTCAACCGAAGAAAACTCTCCGCGTGATTTAATGATAAGAGATTTAAAAAAGGCAAAAAAATTAATTTGAAATAAATTCAACTATACCGTCGGTAATTGCTTTGGCGCAGTTTTTTTGAAATTCTTTGTCAAGTAAAAGTTCGCAGTCGTCGGGATTAATCATGTAGGCAACTTCTATAAGCACACTCACACTTGATGTGGGGCGCACAAGTGCCAAACTTCCCTGCCGCACCCTATCATTTTGGGTGCCCGATTTTGCCGTGATTGAATTTAAAATATTCTCGGCAAGAGGTTTTGCCTGATTATGATAGTAATAGACACTTGTTCCTCTGCTTTTTATCGGGTCGGCTCCGTCAGGAAGCGCGTTTGCATGAATACTTATCAAAATCGCACAATTTTTATCTTTTGCCATTCTAACTCTGTCTTTGAGTGAAACGGCACTGTCATCTTTTCTTATCATAATAACTTTTGCACCAAGTGAAGTAAGCTCTTGATTTACTTCTTTTGCGATTTCAAGGTTAATATTTTTTTCCCTGTCACCTTTTGGTCCTATCGCTCCGTATTCGGCACCGCCATGTCCGGCGTCAACTGCTATGGTCAAATCCTTAAGAGGCATATCACAGTTTTTTTCGGGAGGTTTTCTTACTTTTAAAATAAACTTATTTCCTTCAAAATAGGCATCGTAGCCGAAAAGTTTTTTAAAAGGGATGTCAAAATTCAAGGTATAATCTTCAATACAAAGATTTTTGTCTTCGGATTTTACGTTGAAAAGTTTTAAGTTAAGGTTTTTATCTTCTTCTTTAAGTACAAAAGGAGTTTTGCCCTCAATTTCAAATTCATATAGACAAAATTCTTTGTTTTCTTTTATTTCAAGTTTTTTTATATTTACGGGGGTTGCAAAAATGTTATTGTCGGTTTTTTGTTCTATATCGGATTTTAAAATCCACCCTGTTGTTTTTGAATTTAAAAACACTCTCCAAAAGCCTCCTTTTTCACCGTTTATTATTAAAGGAGTTTCTTTTTGAAGATGAGCCATGCGGTTGATTCCGCTGTCAAAGGGAGTAAGCCTCAAAGGGGTATTGTCGTCTTTTGTGAAAAAGTTGTTCATTGCAGGGTATTGGATTAATTCGATTTTTTGAACGATATTTGGAACAGGTTTTGGCTTTTCGACTACAAAAGTTTTTTCTTCAATAATTCCTTCAAGATTTATTGAAGTTATTTTAAAGTTATTAATTCCTTCTTGAAGCGGTACAACATGGACAAAAGAGCCACTTTTATGAAGTTTAACTTGTTCATCGTTAATTTTGACACTATTCTGCGGGTTGGTCGAACCTATAAAAAAAGTCGAAGGCGCATTGATTATACAAGGTGATTTTTTCGGGTAGACAATTTCAAGCGTGAAAGCTTTTGCACCAAGCATAAAAAAAATAAAAACCAAAAATAAAATTCTTTTCATATTACAATTATAAATTAAAATAATATTTTATTATATAATATAAATTATGAAAGCAAAGAAAACCGTTCAAAAAATTGAGCCTTATGCGGTTGACCTTTTTGATGAAGAAGGGTTTCTTAAGCTGGACAGCAATGAAAACGATTTCGGGCCTTCGCCTAAAGTAATTGATGCGATCAGAAATATTTCACCCCAAGACATTAAATATTACCCTTATTATGGTAAATTGCTTCAAAAACTTGCCGAGTTTCACGGGGTTGATATTGAAAATATAATCTTGACAGCAGGCGCCGATGAAGCTATAAGTTCCGTTTTTTCGACTTTTTTGGAAACCGGGCAAACGGTTTTGACTGTTGAGCCTTCTTTTGTGATGCCACGCATTTACGCAAAGGTTAACGGGCTTAATTTTAGGGAAATTTCTTACAAAAAAAAGTGGGAATTTCCGCAGGAAGAATTTTTGAAAAACATTGACAATGTAGATTTGATTCACCTCACAACTCCAAATTCTCCTACAGGTGAAATTATTGAAAAAAGCGTTATCGAAAAAATTGTCAAAAAAGCAGGCGCGAAAGCAATTTTAATCGATGAAACTTACGTTAATTTTTGTGACATTTCCAATTTGGATTTGGCAAGAAAAAATGAAAATATTTTTATAGTGCGCTCTTTTTCCAAAGACTTTGCGCTTGCAGGGATGCGTTTGGGCTATGTGATTTCATCTGAAGAAAATATTTCCAATTTGAGAAAATATTTAAGCCCTTACAATGTTTCAAACCTTTCTGTAAAAGCAGGAATTGCCGCACTTGATGATATAGAATATTTTAAGGCGATAAAAAAACAAATTGAACAATCAAAGCAACTTCTGGCTCAAGGGCTAAAGAAACTTGATAACAAAATATATATTTATCCCTCTGAGACAAATTTTTTATGCGTGGATTTCGGGCAAAAGGCGGAATTTGTTTATAAAAAGCTTATTGATAATAAAATTAAGGTCAAATACTTTAAAAATATCCCATTGCTTGAAAATATAATGAGAATTACCGTCCCTACACTTGAAAATACAAAAAAAATCCTATCTGTGCTTGAAAAAAAAACCGCAATAGTTTTTGACATGGACGGGGTTTTGATTGATGCTTCAAAATCCTATAGGGTTGCTGTGCAAAAAACTTTTGAGCATTTTGCAAGAAAAGAAGTTACCCATAAAGAAATTTCTGCCGCGAAAAAATTGGGCGGGCTAAATAATGATTGGGATTTAACCGAACATTTGCTTAAAAAAGAAGGGTTGAATATTAACTATGATAATATAGTTGAAGTTTTCCAAGGGCATTATAAAGCACTTGCGCAAGTCGAGGAGCCGCTTGTTGATTGTGAGTTTTTTGAAGAGTTGTCAAAAAAGTATCACTTGGCAGTTTTTACCGGCAGGCTTGTTGAAGAGGCTTATTATTCGCTTGATAAACATAGTTTTACAAAATATTTTTATACGATAATTACCATGCAAGATGTGGGGCTTAATCATCAAAAACCCGACTCTTTGGGGCTTGAAATTGTTAAGCAAAAAATCATTGCAGATGAAATTTACTATCTTGGTGATACCGTAGATGATATGATGTGTGCGCAAAAAGCAGGAGTCAAGGCAATAGGGGTTTTGCCTCCGCAGGATAAATCAGAGGATTTAAAAAACCTTTTGAAATCCAAGAAAGCTGTGGTAGTATTGGAAGAGACAAGACAATTAATACCTTTTATCAATAAATCAATTTTATTAAGCGAGAAGTGAGAGGTAAAAAGTGAGAAAAAGTTTAAAAACAAGAAAAACAAACGAAACCGAAGTTAAAATCGAACTCAATATCGACGGCAACGGTAAAATGGAAATTTCTACACCGATAAAATTTTTCACCCACATGCTCGAGCAATTTGCCGCACATGGCGGGTTTGACTTAAAAATAGAGGTTAAATCCCACGACAAAGATAATCACCATGTTATAGAAGATGTTGCGCTTACCTTGGGTGAAGCCTTTAAGGAGGCTTTAGCCGACAAAAAGGGGATAATTCGTTACGGAAGCTTTGTGCTGCCAATGGACGAGGCACTTTGTCTTGCTGCGGTGGATTTGAGCGGAAGGGCTTTTTCTAAAGTTGATATGGAAATTAAAGACGAGAAAACTTCTGATTTTGAAACTGTTTTGCTGCCTCATTTTTTCAACAGTTTTGCTCAGGCAAGTTTATCCACCATCCACATAAAACTTCTTGAAGGGTTTGATACCCACCACATAATAGAATCAGTTTTTAAATCTTTTGCAAGAGCGCTTAGACAAGCATGTTCTTTTGATGAGAAAAATAAAAATTCTATTCCTTCTACAAAAGGGATTTTGTAATAAGGATGAGGAAAAATTAAAATTTTTCCTCATCCTTAATTCATTTTTTTTGGCATAGGGGTACTTCTATCATTGTGCCTTTGTACTTTGGAGCCTCGGGGTAAAGAGGGCTTGTGATAGAAATTTTTTCTCCGTAATTTTCAAAATCTATAATTTTTTGAATTTTTTTAAGTCCAAAGCCGGTGCCATTGGTCTTCCCTACATTTGAGCCTCTTTGACCAAGCAAAACCCGGGAATGTTCATCTTGGGGTATTCCTATCCCATTGTCTTTTAAATAAACAAATAATTTATTGTTTTTTTCTAAAAAGCCTAATTCTATTTCACTTCCATTAGGGGAGTATTTAATTGCATTTCCTAATAAATTTGAAAGAATTGTATAATTTTTGTAGTCTAAAACCATTTTTTCATTGTAGGCTTCAATTAATTCGGGATTTTGTATTGTAAGAGCTAAATTTTTATGTTTTAATCCTATTGCAAAAGTTTCATGTACAAGGTTAACAAGCTTTTTGAGCCCGATTGTTGTATCGTTTGCCCCTAAATTATTATCAATAAAAAACTCATAAGTTTTGTAGGTTTTGCCTAAATCTTTGAACATTTTTGAGCAGATAGCGCCTACCGAGGGTAAAAGATTTGGGTCCTTAGGCGAAAGCTCAATGACAGCCAATTTTGAAAATACCAGTTTATTGGCTATATCATGTAAAAAATCATCCTTAAATGTTGTCAGATGACCTTTTTGGTCACTTAAATTATAAATAAAGTTTTTTTGCAGAAGATTTATTTTGTTTTCAATAAATTCAAAAAAGCCAATCAAGCTTTTATTATCTGATTCAGCAAGTTTTTTTATACATTCATCTTCAATCTTGTTAAGTTCTGATAAAACATTTTTAAAAGAGCCTTTAAATGTTAAAGTTTGCGCAGGTTTTGATTTTATGAAGACATCATGGTTATTTTTTGAAAAAGCCCTGCTTGGCTGAAATTTGTTTGAAAATTGTTCGCCGTAAAAATTAAATTTATCTCTTGTTATTGGTTTAACTGCTAACATTTTTGTTCCTTATATTAATAATAATTACCTGAATTTGAAAAATTGTTCTTTTTACAATTAATTGTAAAAAATCTTAATACGTTTTTTAAAGGCATGCTTGCATATAAGTTTTGATTTGATATTATAATATAGCAAAGCCGAAAGTTTTATGGTATTGGCTACCATAATCTTTTTTGTACTTAACTTTAAAATAAAGGAGAAAAGAAAATGCCAAAAATGAAAACACACAAGTCCGGAGCGAAACGCTATAAAGTTACCGCTAACGGCAAAATCTTAAGAAGACACGCCGGTATAGGTCACCTTCTTGCAAACAAAAGTTCAACCAGAAAAAGAAGAATTTCCGGTATGGAAGAGATATCAGAAACACATGTGGATTTGGTATCAAAACAGTTACCATACAAGAAGTATTCAAGGTAGCGCGAGCGAGCAGAGGGCGAAGGTCTTTTGTTTGGAAAAACGAAGTTTTGAAAACAAAAACCGAAGACCCTTTTAACGCGAGCGATGCGGAACAAGTTAGTAAAGAGAAAAGGAGAATCTATAATGAGAGTAAAACGCGGAAACGTTAGTCGTAAAAGACATAAAAAAATACTTAAACTGGCAAAAGGGTTCATAGGCGCAAGAAGCAGAATATTTAAAGTTGCAAATTGTGCGGTTATGAAAGCGCTTAAATACCAATACAGAGACAGACGGGTTCTGAAAAGAAACATGAGAAGACTCTGGATTGTTAGAATTAACGCAGCTGTCAGAGAACAGGGAATGAGCTATTCAAGATTTGTCAACGCCTGCAAAAAAGCAAACATTATAGTAAACAGAAAAATGCTTGCCGATATGGCGGTTAATGATAAAGAGGCGTTTAGTGTTTTGGTTGAAGCCGCAAAAGCTTCAGCTTAAAATGTGAAAAAATACAAAACAAAAGGTGCCGAGTTTTTTAAAACTCGGCACCTTTTGTATATCGTTATGCCGTAGCTTAAAATATATTTATCGAGACCTTAAGAATTTTTAATTTGAAAAACACATTTTGAACATCTTGCTTTAGGATGGAGCATGAGGTTGTCTTCTAAGTCATAGAGTTTTGCAATTCTTGTTATTAGTTGTGAGCCGCAGTTAGGGCATGTCAAATTAGTTTCTCCGGCTAAAATGTTTTCTTTTAATTCATCAACAATTTCTTGAGAAACAAATTTGTTTTCAAAATCTTTTTCCAGTTCTTTAATTTCTATTGGTTCACATTTAAGCGTTTTGGCAAGGTTTTGTCTTACGGTTGTGGATAAAAAAAGCTCTTCTCCTGCTTCAATTTTTTCAATCAAATCCAAATCAAGGTGGCATTTTTTTGCCAGCCCTTTTGCTGATAATCCCAAATCTTCTCTTTTTTTCTGTACAAACTGTGCCAAAGATGTTTTTTTCATATATTTATTATAGCAGTAAATAGTAAATGGTAAATAGTAAATAGAAATGAATAAGAAGTAGGTTGGGCTTTTCAGCCCAACAGCATATAACTGCTCCCCCCTACGCTCGGAGGATTTGACGAGGTTTTATATGCAATTAAATCATAAAAATGTATGATTTAATTTAATAAATAAATTGTTAATATAAACCTATTAAATCGATACTCCTTAGAGACAACGATACACATATCCCTAATCAACAGCTATGCACCCCTAAAGTTCATAGCTTTTTTTTGCGGAAAAATTTTAATAATTTTCCCGCAAGGATTGAGAATTATTATTTTCATGTTGTCCTTTTCTTTCTCTTTTTTGCGATGAAAAGAGAAAGAAAAGGACGAAAAGAAAGAGAAAACCGCGAACAAAAGGCCAAAGCGTCAGGGCTGTGCCCTGAACCCCCTTTCCCCCTTTAGCGAGTTTTTTAGTTTGAGTAGGCGGAATGTAATGCCCGAAAATCCGATTGTTTGAGTACTGTGCCGAACAAAAGCTGACTAAATGTCAGGTTTTGTGAGAGGTAGAGTTGAGGATTTTCAATGAAATGAGCCGTACTCAAATTTAAAAACGAGCAGCAGGGGGTGGCTTTTTGTGGTACTTTTTGCCACCAAAAAGTACCGAAAGAAAGTAAAAAAAATAACATCAAAAAAATTTTTTAATAAAAATATTATTAATTAAATTTTTACTTCTTCGACCTTTTCCAAAAGAAATAGACCGGCAAACCCGCCAAGGTTATCAAAAGCCCCGGCAGAGTATAAAGCGGTTTGTACATAGCCAAACAAATT